>CAZOXY010000039.1:0-29217 GCA_964583955.1 uncultured Chloracidobacterium sp.
ATAGAACGGCAAAGCCGTCATTGTTTTGAGTTTCGCCACAGGCTCTAAAGCTGGTGGTTTCTCTTTTATCTGTAATGACAAGGCAACACTGGGAAAATATCTACCAGACAAAAGCTCGCAACGCGGTCAGTTGGTTTCGCGAACATCTGGACACTTCACTCGATCTGATATTAAAGAGCGGCGTCGGCCCTGATGCTGCTCTCATTGATGTCGGCTGCGGCAATTCCACGTTGGTCGATGATCTGCTCGACAACGGCTTTACCGATCTGACCGCGCTTGATGTTTCCGAAAAAGCTCTCAATGACATTCGCGAAAGGCTTGGAGAAAAGGCCAATGGTGTGAAATGGGTCGTATCCGACATCACAAAAACCAACCTGCCCGAAAACTGTTATGACCTCTGGCACGACCGCGCGGTTTTTCATTTCCTGACCGACGCTGACGACCGCTCCAAATACGTCACCCTGTTAAAAAAGAGCCTCAGGCCAGGCGGGCGCGTCATCATCGCCGCATTTGCCGCCGACGGCCCGACAAAATGCAGCGGCCTCGACATCGTCCGATACACCCTGGAATCAATGCAGACGGAACTCGGCAACGCTCTTACCCTCACACACCACCTCAAAGAAACCCACCATACGCCGTTTGGCACGACACAGGAATTTCTTTATTGTTATTTCAAAGTGGCTGGCGGTAAATAAACAAATTCTCAGCAATGGAAGTGTGTCTTCTTCCCGATTTGACTTCATTTAGAAGCGGGACTAACATTCGAGTTGGCGTACAGGACGCCGCCCGTCCGCGGACAGGACCGAGTCCACCTGTTTTTTTTCAAGGTTCGCATTTGAACGAACTTCCTTTTGCCCTTTTTAGCGGACACGGGTACTTGAACAAAGGAGGCTCGTAATGTCTGAACTTCATATTCCCGTCCGTCCCGATCTTGAACAGCTAAAACACCAGGCAAAAGATCTTTTGCGTGATATTCGCAAAGGCGATGCCGAGACCGTTGAAACATTCAGTTCATTTTACCCGCAACCTGTTGATCCTCAAGAAGTTAAGCTTGCTCAGGCCCAGCATGTGCTTGCCCGCCGTTATGGCATTCGGAGCTGGCCGCGTCTAAAGCAGGCGTGCGACCTGATCGACGCCATTTGGCGTGATGATATAAAATTTGTCAGGTCGATCATCACAAAACATCCTCACCTTTTACACGAAAACGCCCGAGCCACAGAGCAATGCAATTGGGGGCCGCCGATGAGCTATGCGGCAAATATTGGCCGAAACGAGATCATAAAAATGCTTGCCGAAATGGGAGCGAAAGATCTTGAACACGCCCTTGACCGCGCCGCGCTTCAGGGCAAGATCGACACTGCGGAACTGCTTCACGGTTATCTCGGAGCGCCGCTGCCGACCGACGGAGCGCTTGCCGGCACGGCATATACACTGAGTGCTTCGGGGACAGCGTTCGCTCTTCGCTCAGGAGCAAAGGTAAAAGACGATGACGGAAAACGGCTTGCTCTGGTCGATGTCGTGCTGGAGACCGACAGCAGAAAGCCTGATGAGAAACACGCGATACTGGAAATGTATGTTGCTCACGGCCTCGAATTGCCCGATACGCCCGTGATGGCGCTTCATCGCGGACGGATCGACCTGCTGGAAGAACACATCGCCCGCGACCCGTCGGTACTTAACCGCACATTTTCGCACGAGGAGATTTATCCGCCCGAGTTTGGTTGCCATGACGAAGTTCTTGCCACGCAAGGCACGCCGCTTGGCGGCACAACTCTGCTGCACATGTGTGTGGATTATGATGAATATGAAATGGCCGAGTGGCTCATCGAAAAAGGCGCTGATGTAAATGCCCGCTCCGCTGTTGATGATAATGGTTTCGGCGGTTATACGGCAATATTCTGTACCGTCGTTTCACAGCCAAATTTCTGGATGAACTATCAAGGCCGCGAACAGAAAGCACCGTTCACGGAATTGCTGCTCAGACATGGCGCAGATTTGAACGTTCGCGGTTCGCTAAGAAAGAAACTTCATCCGGGTTATGCTCCGAGGTTTGATACAGAAAACTGGCATGAGTACCACAATGTGACCGCCCTCGAATGGGGTGAGCAGTTTCACGCAAAGATCTTCGTCAGCGAACCGGCGTTAAAGATGATCCGCGAAGCACGGCAGCAATAAGACAACCGACCATTCGATTAAAAAGGGCAGCCTGAGTAATTGCTCAAGCCGCCCCGGATATTCATACAGATGAGCATCTAACCTTTGGCTTTTTTGATCTCCTCAGTCAGGACGGGAACGGCCTCGAACAGGTCACCGACAATGCCGTAATCGGCGATGTCAAAGATCGGTGCCTCGGCGTCCTTGTTGATGGCGACGATGGTGCCGGAGTTCTTCATCCCGACGATGTGCTGGATCGCTCCCGAAATGCCAAGCGCGATGTAAAGCTTTGGGGCAACCGTCTGGCCGCTGGAACCGATCTGGCGGTCAATGGGCAGCCATTCGCTGTCGCAGATCGGGCGAGAAGCCGCGATGTCGGCACCGAGAGCTTCGGCAAGCTGTTCGGCTATGGCGATGTTCTCCTGTGATTTGATGCCGCGTCCGATGGCAACGATGATCTCACTTTTTGTAAGATCGACCGACGCCTTGGCTTCCTGAAACGGGGCCTCCGGTGTCATCCGCACATCACCCACATTAACGTCCATGGCCTCAACTGCGGCGGTTCCCTTTTCGGCGTTATCGCCGCGAAACGCACCCGATTGGAACGTTACGAAATGCGGAGCGTCGCCGCCAAGCGTCACATCGGCATCGAGTTTGCCGAGGAAGATGCGTCGGGTCAGGACAAGTTTGCCGCTTTCGGCAGTATAGCGGATGCAATCGCCGACAACCTCGCGGCCAAGCCTTGCGGCGACCTTTGGTGCGAAATCGCGAACCTGATAGGTGTGTGCCATCACGACGTATTGCGGATTTGTTGCCTTGATGACCTGCTCCCACGCATCGGCGTAAGCGTCCGGCGTATATGTGCCGAGCTTTTCATTTTTGGCGACGATGACCTTTTCAAGATCGTAACCGGCTATCTCCTGAGCTAGGGCGCAATCCTTGTCGCACGGGATTACGGCCGTTACCTTCATACCGAGGTCTTTGCCGATGGATTGAGCCGCTGTAATGGCCTCCAGCGAGGTCTTGTTAAGTACGCAATCTTTGTGTTCGATGAAAACTAATATGCTCATATTACCCGCACCTCCGTTTTCAGCTTTTCTACCAATTCGACCGCTCCGGCTTTGGCGTCCCCGTTGCCGAGCATCTGGGTCTGTTTGGTCTTAAGCGGCATATATACTTTTTGGATGGCCTGCGCTCCGGCAAAAGGCTCGATGGCGGGCGTAACGTCCCTGATCTCTTTTTTCTTTGCCGCCATGATGCCTTTGAGCGAGGCATAGCGGATCTGCGAGATGCCGGATTGAATGGTCAACAGCGTCGGCAGTTTGTACGTAAACCATTGATACCAGCCGCTTTCCAGTTCGCGTTTAACACGCAGCGTGTCGCCGAGCGAACCGCGATCGACCTCTATCACGATGGTCGCGTGCGGTATGCCGAGGAGTTCCGCCAGGATCACGCCGGTCTGGCCATAACTGGCATCGTCCGATTGCAGCCCGGCAAAGACCAGATCAGCGTTCTCATCGCGGATGGCGTCTGCTATCGCCTTTGCTATCTGATACGGCGATAGTTTGTTCGCGTCGTCGGCAACAACATGTATCGCCCGGTCTGCTCCGCGTGCCAGAGCGTCCTTTATCACGGTCTTTGCACTCTGCGGCCCAAGCGAGCAGACGACCACCTCGCCTTCGCCCTTTGCCTCTTTCAGGCGAAGAGCCTCTTCCAGAGCATAACCGTCGGATTCATTGGTCTGCTGGGCAATATCCGTCTCGTTTATCCATTTCTCGTCAGGCCCGATGCGAAGGACAGCGCCCTTGTTCGCAACCTGTTTCATTAGAACTATTATTTTCATATAAAGTTATCTTAAAAAAAAATGAATGGTCATTCATTTACAGGATACAAGAAGAGCGTTCCAACCTCAACCAGGCCAAAACGCTCTAAATGCTATTTAGAATATCACTTAAATACCAAGCACGCATTTGTTCCGCCCAAGCTGTTTAAAAGGACGTATCGACCTTATCCCAAAATATTAGGCTGTGTGTTCCCGTAGCCACCGGTCGATCTCTTTGACCTTCCAATCATCAGCCTCGACTGAAAGAGCAAGAACCAACATTTCCTCGATCTCATAATTGATCTCGATCCCGTTCAACAAAAGAAAATGCCCCATCAAATGAGTTGCAGTTCGCTTGTTGCCACCACGCCATGGATGATTCTTAATGAGTCCATAGCAAAGCGTGGCCGCTTGCTCGATAAGATCAGCATCTTCATATTGAGCTGCAAACCTGGGACGGGCAAGAGCGGATTCTATTAGTTCGATCCTGTCAATTCCAAAATATGTTTCGCCCCATGACCACATCAACTGGAAATGCGACCAGACGGCTTCATCAATGTTGATGTAATAAACATCAGTCACCTATCTGTTTTAATCTTTCGTAAAGTTCCCTGTTCTTTTCGAAGATCTTTTTACTTGTTTCCTGAAATTTTTCAGACGGCGGTTTGATAAATCTGGAATGAATCCCGCCGTCTTTGATGGTCATGCTGACGAGCGTACCGCGGACGAATCCTTCGCGGTCACAAACGTGGTCGGGAACACGCATTATCCATGTATCGGTTTCGGCTGTTTCGTTTGCAGTTTCTAATTCGATAACACCTGTCATAACGATAATTTACTCCGAAAATCTCTTAAATACCAAACACGCATTTGTGCCGCCGAATCCGAAACTGTTCGACAAGACGGCTTCGACCTCGGCATCGCGGGCCGTGTTCGGGATGTAATCCAGATCGCAGTCCGGATCGGGGATCTCGTAATTTATCGTTGGCGGCAGCTTTTTGTTCGCGATGGCAAGCACCGAAAACACCGCCTCGATGCCGCCTGCTGCTCCGAGGGCGTGACCGGTCATGGATTTTGTCGAGCTTACCGCCAGGCCGTTCTTTGCGTGATCGCCAAAGACATTTTTTATCGCCAGCGTCTCAAATTTGTCGTTATACGGCGTTGATGTTCCGTGAGCATTTACATAGCCGATCTGTTCAGGCGAGACGCCCGCATCGTTTATCGCACGCTGCATCACGCGTATCGCGCCGGAACCGGTTTCGTCCGGCATCGTCACATGAAAAGCGTCGCCGCTCATGCCGTAACCCACGATCTCGGCAAGGATGTTCGCTCCGCGACGTTTTGCAAATTCCAACTCTTCAAGGATCAGTATCCCGGAGCCTTCGCCAATGACAAAACCGTCGCGCTCCAGATCAAAAGGCCGCGAGGCGTGTTTCGGGTCGTCGTTGCGGGTTGAAAGCGCCCGCATCGAGCCAAAACCTGCCACGGACATCGGTGTAATGGCGCTTTCCGCGCCGCCGCATATCATGGCGTCGGCGTCACCGCGTTCGATCAGCCTGAAACTGTCGCCGATGGCGTGTGCTCCGGCGGAACAGGCTGTTGCCGTTGCCGAATTTGGGCCTTTTGCGCCGTGGCGGATCGAGACATTGCCCGCCGCAAGATTGACTATTGCGGAGACGATAAAGAACGGAGAAACGCGGTCAGGACCGGAGGTCAGCAGTTTTTCATGCTCGCGCTCGATGGCCCAGAAATCGCCGATGCCCGAACTGATGTAGGTTCCGACCATCTCAGCGTTCGAATCATCTATGACCAGGCCGCTGCTTTTTACCGCTTCGTCCGCGGCCGCGATCGCGAAATGAGTAAATCCGCCCATCCGCCGTGCTTCCTTTTTTTCAAGAAAGTTCAGCGGATCGAAACCCTTTACCTCACACGCAAACTTGACCGAAAACTTCTCTGTGTCGAACTTGGTGATGTAGTCCGCTCCGTTGGCGCCCTTCATCAGGCCGTCCCAGGTGTCAGAGACGTTATTGCCTATCGGGGTTACCAACCCGAGTCCGGTAACTACTACTCGTCTTTTCATAAGGCACGGTTGTCAGTGGCATGCGACCGGTCAACAAATGCTGGATCTCGCCCGGACATGTCACCCGGACGAAGATATTAATGCACTGTTTCGTTCACCGGCCACCGGCCGCCGCAAGGTCTTATCCTTTGTGCTGTTCGACGTACGCATAGGCGTCGCGAACACTCTGGATCTTTTCGGAATCCTCATCCGGTATCTCGATGTCAAACTCTTCCTCAAAACGCATCACGAGTTCTACGAGGTCGAGCGAATCGGCACCGAGGTCTTCTATGAACCGAGCGTTTTCTGTGACTTCCGCCTCATCAACACCCAACTCATCAACTATTATCTGCTTGATCTTATCCTGGACTTCTGACATATCTTCTCCTCTTTGTTTAAAAGATTTCCTTAGTATTGCTCAAATTTACCGAATTATCCACGTTAAAGCACCGCACGTCGCGGTTGATCTGTCTGACCAGGCCGGAAAGTACCTTTCCCGGCCCAACCTCAACAAATGTTTCGACCCCGTTCGCGATCAGGGTATCAACAGAATCGCTCCACAGAACAGGCGACGACACCTGTTCGGTCAGACGTCTGCGAACGGCCTCAGCCTGCCGATTAACGGCGGCGTCAACGTTGTGAACCACCGGACACAGCGGCTCGCCATAGGAAAGCTGCTCCAGATCGGCAGCCAAAAGCTCCTGTGCGGGCATCATCAGCGAGCAATGGAACGGCGCGGACACATTCAGCTTTACGGCGCGTTTTGCCCCTCTTTCCTTCAGCATCTCGCAGGCCCGGTCAACTGCTTCCACATTTCCGGCTATCACGACCTGTGACGGCGAATTTATATTTGCCGGGCTGCAAACCTGTCCTTGAGCGGCATCGGCACAAGCTGCCCTGATGGTCTCGATATCCGAACCCAGAATTGCCGCCATGCCGCCTACACCGACCGGCACGGCTTCCTGCATATACGTCCCGCGTTTGCGAACAGTTCGCACGGCATCGGCAAATTCCAAAACACCTGCCGCCACAAGAGCGGAATATTCGCCCAGGCTGTGTCCAGCCACATGATCAGGAACGGGAAATCCCTCGGCGGCCATCGCCCTGTATGCGGCGACCGATACCGTCAGTATCGCAGGCTGCGTATTTGCCGTAAGCTGGAGATCAGCCTCATCGCCCGAAAAACACATGTCGGACAATGAAAAACCAAGCGCGTCGTCAGCCGCTTCAAAAATCTCACGCGAAGCCGGAAAATTGTCAAACAGGTCCTTGCCCATGCCGACCGCCTGACTGCCCTGGCCGGGAAAGATGTAAGCGATCTTTGCCATCAAAAAGTATATGTCCTATAGGACTTATAGGTCACATACGACCTATGAAAGCATTCCGCGTTCCGCAATCCTAATTCTAAAATTGAATGACCGTTCCGCCCCAGGTCACGCCGCCGCCAAATGCCGTAAGCAGCACCGTGGTTCCCTCTTTTATCTTGCCGGACTGGATGCATTCGTCCATTGCGATCGGAATGGACGCGGATGAAGTATTGCCGTGTTCAGCAATGTTTGAATAAACCTTGTCTTCTGAAATGCCCAGACGCTGCGCGACCGCATCGGTTATCCTCTGATTTGCCTGATGCGGGATAACGATGTCGATGTCGTCAATGGTAAGGCCTGCCTTTCCGACCATTTCAACAGAAATATCCGCCATTGACCTGACGGCTATCTTGAAAAGCTCGTTGCCCTTCATCTTGAAGAAGTGCATTCTGTCGTCGATGGTTTCGTGAGATGTGCCGTGTTTCGTTCCGCCGCCCGGAGCATAAAGCTGCTCGTCGTAGCGTCCGTCCGACTTGATCTTTGTTGCAAGGACGCCTTTTCCGGCTTCGACCGGCCCCAGAACCGCCGCTCCGGCTCCGTCGCCAAAAATGACGCAGGTGCTGCGGTCGGTGTAATCAACGTATTTGGTCAGAACCTCGGCGCCGATGACAAGGGCGTGCTTTATCTGCCCCGTGCGGATCATCGATTCGACCATCGTGACGCCATACAGAAACCCGGAACAGGCCGCAAAAACGTCCATTCCGGCGGCATTGACCGCCCCGATCTCTTTCTGTATCAAGGCCCCGGTCGAAGGCATTATCTGGTCAGGCGTGGTCGTGGCACAGACGATGATGTCAATGTCCTCGGGCGTCAGGCCGGCGCGTTCAATGGCCTGACGGGCCGCCGCCGAGCCGAATTGGGAAGTGTATTCGTTCTCGGCCGCCTTGTGGCGCTGTTTGATACCGGTTCGGGTGGTGATCCACTCATCGGAAGTTTCAACTATCTTTTCCAGATCGGCATTTGTAAGTATGCCTTCGGGATATGAGTGTCCCATTCCGAGGATGCCCGCGTTTTGTTCTGCCATTGATATAAATTAGAACCTAAAATTTCGAAAAACTCAAAAATCTATTCCGATTCCTTTACGTCAATGATCTGGCGGCCTTTGTAGGTTCCGGTCTTGGCGTCGATGCGATGCGGAAGACGCGGCTCGCCCGTGTTCGTGTCCGTCTGATACTGCGGCACGGACAGGGCATCATGCGCTCTGCGCTGGCGTGTGCGTGATTTGGAATGTCGTCGTTTAGGATTTGGCATTATTATTACCTCTATATTATCGCGGTGTTGGTCGGCAAAACTTTCTGACGCCGTTCTTAAATTCCTCGTGTCTTTATTCTTCGCTGTTCCCGCGTTATTCTTGTTCGGCCATTAGCCGATGTTCTTAAGAGCCGCCCAACGTGGGTCGATCTCATCATCTGAGCATTTACAATCTATCAAATTAAGGTCGGCTCCGCATTTTTCGCACAGGCCTTGGCAATCCTCGCGGCAAAAAACACGTGTCGGCATATCCAGAAGAAGCTGCTCTCTTGCTACTTCCATCATGTCGATCTCATCTGATGTCAAAATATCCGTCAGCAGGTCGTCCGTTTCGACCTCGCTTTCCTCATCCGAACCGAAATCTTCCGGCTTTACATACCGAACATCAAACTCTATCGGTTCCGTCCTGATGACCGGTTTCAGGCATCTGAAACAAGCGGTTTCCGCTTCTGTTTCTATGCGGCCATGAAATTCCAGGGCGTTCCCGCCCGTTTCGGCCTCGACCGTCATCCTGACATCTGACCTTAATATGATCCCTTCCGATCCGAGATCGATGTCCTGAGCCGGTATCGTGAACTCCATGCTTTGACGCTTTTCCGTCAAGGCGTTCACATCAAGTTTTATATTTCCCGACATCTGCAGGCAGTTCACCCTTTTTGCTTTCGTGAACGAATGCAAAACTTTAATTATATGCCTTACACTGCCTGTGTCAAATAAAACACCGGGCAAATGTCACCGTTCCGGCAGCAGCCAAACTACGCCGAGTTTCCCACAGCTTCATCCAAAGAGGAAATTCCCTTTTTGTCCAGAATGTCCGCAAGGCCGTTAACAACGTCCCGCGCAAAGTATGGCCCGCCGTAAATAAAACCCGTATATGCCTGCAGCAGCGACGCTCCGGCGGCGATCTTGTCATAGGCGTCCTGTGCGGTAAAAATGCCGCCGACGCCGATGATCGGCAAGCGTGCGCCGGCATGTTTAAAGATAACGGAAATAACCTCGTTCGACCGTTCTTGCAGCGGCTTGCCGCTTAATCCGCCCGCGCCGATGGCATCAACATTTGGTGTTCTCAGGCCTTCGCGTGAAATGGTCGTGTTCGTTGCGATGATGCCGTCGATGCCGGTTTCGAGGCAGATGTCCACAGCTTCGATCACGGCGGTGTTTTCCAGATCGGGCGCGATCTTGACCAAAAGCGGCTTTCTCCCAAGCTCTGTATTGCGTTTCATCAATGCTGCGAGAAGTTCGCGAAGGCTTTCTGCCTCCTGCAATTCACGAAGATTTGGTGTATTTGGCGAAGATACGTTTACGGAAATGTAATCCGCGACGGGATGGGCCAGGTCAAACGAGGCAAGATAATTTTCGACCGCTTCTTCATTGGGAACGTCCTTGTTCTTGCCGATGTTGACGCCGACAATGCATTCCCTTTCAAGCGCGGCCAGCCGTTCCGTTACGATCGCCGCTCCTTCATTGTTAAAACCAAGGCGGTTTATCAGCGCCTTGTCTTCGGGCAGACGAAAAAGCCGGGGTTTTTCATTGCCCGGCTGCGGGCGAAACGTGACCGTCCCGACCTCGATAAAACCGAACCCGAGAGCCGCAAGCTGATTGACCGCCACGGCATTTTTATCAAAACCCGCCGCAAGGCCCAGCGGATTTGGGAACCTCAGCCCGAACCGTTCAACGGCTAGGATCGCACGTGCTTTTTCCGATACTGAGCCGGTCACACCGGGAACAAGCCCTGTTCGCAGAGCCTTCATGGCAAGCTCATGCGCCGCTTCGGGCGACAGCCGGAACAGAACCGGACGCAAAAGTTTTTGAAAGAAGCGTGACATTTTGTTGAAAGGAACATGTTAATGGAACATCGGCAAAAAGCTAAACATCGAATAAGGAACTTTGAAGTTTTACCCGCACTTTGTTACGATTTGCAACGAATGGAAAATGAGCCGAAACTCAAAGAAAAATCGCGAATAATGGACGCTTCGCGGATGAAGCGTGCATTGTCGCGGCTTGCCTCAGAGATAGTCGAGGATAATCAGGGTACAAAAGACCTCTATATTGTCGGTATCAGACGCCGGGGCGTGCCGCTGGCGGAGCGGATAGTTGACCGCATCGCCCAGCTTGAGGGCGAACCGCCGCTTTTCGGAATAATCGACATTACATTATATAGGGACGACCTTTCGACGGTCGGGGCGAATCCGATAGTCAACCGCACGGAACTTGATACTGACATCGAAGGGAAAGTGATCGTTCTGGTTGATGACGTTCTCTATACCGGCAGGACGATACGGGCCGCCCTCGATCAGCTGATGGATTTTGGCCGTCCGAAAAAGGTGCAGCTTGCCGTTCTGATAGACCGCGGCCGTGAACACCGCGAACTGCCCATACAGGCTGACTTTATAGGAAAAACGGTCCCAACAAAAAATTCCGAGATCATAAAGGTAATGCTCAAGGAATATGATGATGTTGAAGCCGTGGGCATCTATGAGAGGCCCATTTCTTAGGTATCGGTTTTTGAGCAAGGCAAGATGCCTTGCTCTTTTAGTAATAGTCCGAAGATTTCCAAAATTCTTCGCAATTTGTTAGCTGCAAATGTCTAAACCCTTTCGCAGACGTGACCTGCTTGGCATCCGCGACCTGACACCGGCGGAGATAAGAGGCATTCTCGACACAGCGGAAAATTTTCGCGAGATAAACACACGCGAGATAAAAAAGGTGCCGGCTCTTCGCGGAAAGACGGTCGTAAATCTTTTTTTTGAGAATTCAACCCGCACACGCACGTCGTTTGAGATCGCCGCCAAGCGGTTATCGGCTGATGCGGTGAACATCAGCGTTTCGGCGTCAAGCGTCAGCAAGGGCGAGACGCTGGTCGATACCGCCCTGAACCTGGACGCGATGGATCCGGATTGCATCGTCGTCCGGCATTCGAGCGCCGGTGTGCCGCACCAGCTTGCAAAGGTCAGCCGTGCGGCTATCGTCAACGCAGGCGACGGAGCGAACGAGCATCCGACACAGGCCCTGCTCGACGCAATGACCATCCGCGAACACAAGAAAAAGATCCGCGGACAGGAAGTCGCCATCATCGGCGACATTCTGCACAGCCGCGTCGCCCGCTCGAACATACACCTTTTGACAAAAATGGGAGCAAAGGTTCGCGTCGCCGGGCCGGGAACGCTCGTGCCGAAAGACTTCGAGTACTTCATTGACGAGACAGGAGACAACTCCCTTGAGTCGCTTTCGTCCTCTAAGTCCCTCGAACCAAAAACCAAAGATCAAAAACTGCTCACTGTCTGTGATCACGTGGAGGACGCCATCGAAAACGCCGATGTCGTGATGATCCTCCGTATTCAACGCGAAAGACAGGATTCGGCCTACTTCCCGACCCTGAGCGAATACGCCATCCATTACGGCCTGACCAACGAACGCCTCGACCTTGCAAAAAAAGACGCCATTGTTCTCCACCCCGGCCCGATGAACCGCGGCATCGAAATAGCATCCGAAGTCGCTGACAGCTCACGCTCGCTCATCCTCGACCAGGTAAAATACGGCGTCGCCGTCCGCATGGCCGTGCTATATCTGGCAACGGGAGGTTCTGTATCACATGGTTGAAACCGTTACGCTATATCGTCCGATTGGTAGAAAAGAGTTGGAGTTGATCGAAGCAAGTAGCTTCAGGGAATTTCCTCCAAGATCGCCAGACCAACCTATCTTCTATCCCGTCACCAACGAAGCGTATGCTATCAAGTAGCGCGGGATTGGAATGCCAGATTGAATGAAGACAAGATGGGCTTTGTCACCAGATTTCAGGTAGAAAGGTCTTTTTTGGACAACTATGAAACACATGTAGTCGGCGGAAGTCAGCATGAAGAATACTGGAACCCCGCAGAAGAATTAATACTGTTGAATAAAAATATTGTTGGCAAAATCGAAATCATCGCAGAATATAAAAGCTCGGAATGAATGCGGGAGGGTGAAAATAGTGTCATTGGTCAAAAACGAAAGGACGATCCAAAGGCGAATCCAAAAAGCTTTTGAAGATTCCGGGTATTCTGAATCGGAAGCCTACGACATCAGTTTCCACATGACCGATTGGCTGGAAGACATTGAGGAACTCCAGAAAGTTTATTCAAATATCGACAAACTTTCGAGCGATGAGATCACTTCATTTATCTATAAATTTGTTGTTCATGTTCCCAATCACCTCAACGCTGCGATGAAACTTACAGGCCTCGGCCCGGTAACTGACGTATTTGAATCAAATATTTTTGAAAATGACGAATGAAACTACTTATAGCAAACGGCCATCTTATCGACCCGGTCGCCCCGGGAAACTCGGGATTCGGAAGATCATTTTGAATTGTTCTGCAGATCATTTGAGAAGATTTTTCTTAAAACAATAAAATATTTGATAACATAATCGTTATGACGGTAGCTGAAAAAGTATTTGAAAAATTCAAGGCATTGCCGGTCGATCGCCAGCAGGAGCTATTGGATTTTGCCGAGTTTCTCGAAAAAAAGGAAATACCGAAAACTTCTCGCCGCTCGCTTCGAGGAATTTGGGCTGACGATCCGAGTAATTTTACTGAAGAGGACTTGCGCGAGGCACGTAATGAAATGTGGCGAGGATATACTAAAGACACTGAGGACCAACTCGAATTTCCATAATGACCGATCTTGTCATTGATACACAAATTGCTGTTTGGTATTTTGAGAATTCCCCTCGTCTTTCGACAGCGGCCAATTCCGCCCTTGATTCAGCTGTTCGATCCGGCGGAACTATTTTTATTCCTACGATCACGTTTGTAGAACTTATCTATTTGATCGAGAAAGGCAGGTTAACTCCTGATAAGCTTATCAGGTTGAACGCTGAGTTAAGACATCCAAACACAAGTTTTGCCACGCAACCTTTGACAAAGGAAATATCGGACACTCTTGGCTTAATTCCCCGCACATTGGTTGCGGACATGCCTGATCGAATCATTTCAGCCACGGCACTGTATCTTAATTTACCTCTTATAACCAGTGACTCTGCTATTCATAAACTGACCAACGTCCAAGCTATCTGGTAATGAAACTACTTATACAAAACGGCCATCTTATCGACCCGGCGGCGCCTGAAAATACCGGCAAGAGCGTTCTTATTGAGGACGGAAAGGTTGCGGCGTGGCTTGACCACAGCGACTCCGTGCCGGAGGGCGCGGAGGTTTTTGACGCGAGCGGGCTGTTGGTTGCTCCGGGCTTTATAGATATGCACGTGCATCTGCGCGAGCCGGGGCAGGAACACAAAGAGACCATTGCCAGCGGATGCGCGGCGGCGGCGGCGGGCGGCTGGACAAGCGTTTGCCCGATGCCGAATACGAACCCGGTCAATGACAATGCGGCGATAACCCGCTACATGATCGAACAGGCCGAACGCGCGGGCATGGCCAACGTCTTCCCTATCGGGGCGATAACGAAATCTTCTGATGGGAGCGAACTTGCCGAAATGGGCGAGATGAAAGCCGCCGGAGCCGTTGCCGTTTCTGACGACGGGCGGCCTGTGCCGAACGCGGGGATCATGCGGCGGGCAATGCAGTATGCAAAGGATTTCGGCCTGCCGGTGATAGATCATTGCGAAGACAAATCGCTCTCAAAAGGCGGTGTGATGCACGAAGGCCGCGTTTCGCTGCTGCTAGGGTTAAAAGGAATGCCGGCTCTTGCCGAAGATCTCGACGCCGTTCGTGACATTATTTTGGCAAAGGAAACAGGCGCTCACGTCCACATCGCGCACGTCTCGACCAAAGGAGCCATCGAAGCCGTCCGCAGAGCGAAGAACGACCACATCAACGTCACGTGCGAGGTTACGCCGCATCACTTCACACTGACGGACAAAGCGGTCGAAGGCTATGACACAAACTATAAAATGGCTCCTCCGCTTCGCGGCGAGGAACATGTCGAGGCGATCATCGAAGGCCTCCGCGACGGCACGATAGACGCCATCGCGACCGACCACGCTCCGCACCACACGGACGAAAAAGCGCTGGAATTTGACCGGGCGCCGTTCGGCATCACCGGCCTGGAAACCGCCGTCGGCCTCACGTTCAAGGAACTGATCGAAAAAGGCGTCATCAGCCTGGAACGCCTCGTCGAACTTTGCTCGGCCAATCCGGCACGCATTTTCAACCTCGAAGGCAGAGGCACTCTCATACCCGGCTCAATCGCCGACATAACCATCATCGACCCCGACCGCAAATGGACATACCGCAACGCCGATTCCGTCTCAAGATCAAAAAATTCCCCGTTCGACGGCTGGGAATTCACCGGCCGCGCCGTCGCCACTTTCGTCAATGGAAAACTTGTCTATAAATACGAACCGCCCGCTTAGGCTATGCCCTTAAGTACTGCGGTATGGCTGATTCCGATTTTCATCTCTCCAATGTTTTTTCTTCTTGGGCTATGCCCTCAAGCACTGTGGTCTGGCTGTGCCAGACCCTAACATTTCCCCTAAAACATAAAGAGGCTGTGCCTCCTAAAGAAAAGAGGCAGAGCCTCAAGAAGTTTTTCATGGCAAGTATCGGTCGGGCATAGCTCCGACCGCAGTGAAGTATGGCACAGCCATCAGGCAGAAACACGACCGGTAGGGAGTGTGTTCTACCATGTTTGGGGTGGAAAAGTGAAATATGAAAGAGTGAAAAAAGTAAATCTTATTTATCATATTCCTTTTCTTTTTCTTCAGGCTATGCCTCCGTAAAGTAAAGCTCACGTGAATTCAATACCGCTCTTTTTCTTCCTCATTCGGGGTCAAACGAACCATTCCGGAAGCGGTTTCATAGCGTTCTTCAGCTTCGATGTCGCGGCCTCTTTCCTTTCTCCAGGCAAGTAGATGTTTGTTCAGCGGCATCAGAACAGCCGATAGAACCCCAGCCGCGACAAACGATGCAATGCCAGTTGCCGCCATCGACCAGCGAGGAAAACTCTCTACTCCCGCCGCCTCGGCCGCATATGGCAGCAGATAAATGACCGGAAATACGATCAACCAGCTTAACACCGCCAATGTACTCTGTCTCATCTTTCACCTCACTGGTATTTAGAACAATACTATAGCCTAATTTTCAATAATTGTGTTCCAAACGCTCTTAACAAAGTTTGAAATTTAAGAACCCGGTCGCTACCGCTCGCGGTTCTGACACCATTTACCGTTTTCAGTTAAATAACAATTCTGCAATAATATTTGGCTATGAAGACATTTGCCATTTTTACGATCATTTTTGTCTCTGCGGCCACAGCATTTTCCCAGACAAGCGTTTATACCGATCTGTCTGACATCAAATGCAAGACGCTCAAATCGGACGAAGAAGACGGTGTTTTGTACAAAGGCGAATGTGCAGGTGTCGCGGGCTATAAGCTGCACTTGCTTGAGGGCGATCTGCGGCAATCGATAGACGTGATCTTTCCTGACAAAACGGCGCATCAGCTAAGATTTTGGGAATATTTTATGGCGTATTCCTACATCGGCCCGCGTGCCGAATGGCGAATGAAGGACAAAAAGCCGTTTGCGCTGATAGTCCGCCTGAATGTCCGCGAAGATGTGGATGACATGAGCAAAAACACGTCCTATCTAATCGTTTCCAGGATCGCCAAAGATCTTGCATGCGTCACTGATGTCGTCAAACCGGGCAAAGATCAGAACGCACAGGCTCGAAAATTGGCCGACGCTTCTGTAAACAGCCCATGCATGGTGTCCGACAAGTGAAGGAAGGAAGCAGGTTTGATTTTGCTTCATAAATAGCCGTAAAATTTCCTGTCTTAAAGATCGAAATTCCGTTTGAATAAATTTTAGGGAGAACATTGCCGTATGGAATGGCTGGCCGACCCGAATATCTGGATAGCTTTTGGAACGCTGACGGTACTTGAGCTTGTACTTGGCATCGACAACGTAATTTTCATATCAATCCTCGCGGGCAAACTGCCGCCCGAAAAGCAGAAAAAGGCTCGTTTTGTCGGCCTGTCGCTTGCGTTGGTGATGCGCGTCATTCTGCTCTTTTCGCTGTCGTGGGTGATGGGCCTGACGACGCCGATCTTGTCCGTCTGGGGTTACGACCTTTCGGGCCGCGACCTGATACTTCTTATCGGCGGGCTTTTCCTGATAGCTAAATCGACGCACGAAATACACGGCTCGCTCGAGGGCGAAGAAGGCCACGCCGTCAAAAAAGCCTACGCAACGTTCGGCTCAGTTATTGCTCAGATAGCCGTACTGGACATCGTCTTTTCCCTTGATTCGGTCATAACCGCTATCGGTATGGTCGATCAGGTTCCGATCATGATCGCCGCCGTTATTGTTTCCATAATCGCAATGATGATCTTTGCCGGATCGATCAGCAGCTTTGTCAGCAGGCATCCGACCATAAAGATGCTCGCCCTCGCATTTCTGCTGATGATCGGTTTTACGCTGGTGGTCGAAGGGCTGCACATGCATATTCCAAAAGGCTATATCTACGCCGCAATGGCGTTCTCGGTCTTTGTTGAGTTTCTGAATATGCGGCTTCGCGGCAGGTCTAAAAAGCCCGTCAATCTCAAGGACGCATATCATAACGGCGAGATACCCGAGATTCAGGCGTCGTAGCCTGACGGCTGACGAAATATATGGCCGCCGATAACGGCAAAACGATGTTCATCGGACGGATGGCCGTTCCGGACTTTCGGACGTCCCTTACGGCTTATCATTCTTGACTTTTACCCGGTTTCGGGTCATTTTGCTCTTATGCGAATAACCAGCCTTACACTTATAGTCGTTCTGTTTCTATCATCATTTGGTTATGTTGCCGCCCAGTCCGCGCCGCGATATGACCTGGTCATAATAAACGGCAAGATCATCGACGGCACGGGAAATCCGTGGTTCACAGGCTCGGTCGCCGTCAAGGACGGAAAGATCGTCCGCGTCGGGTGGTTTGACGCGGCCGGTGCCAAACAGGTAATCGACGCAAAAGGGCAAATGGTCGCTCCCGGCTTTATCGACGTTCATGCACACACCGAAAATGTCTTTGATCATCCTGACGCTGAGAATTTTATCCGCATGGGCGTCACAACACTGATAACCGGTAACTGCGGCGGTTCGCACGTGGATGTCGGCCGGTTCCTTGACCGCATAAACGAAACGCCGCTGGCGATAAATATTTCCACGCTGATCGGCCACAATTCGGTCCGTTCGCAGGTCATGGGCCTTGATAACCGCGCTCCGTCCGCCGAAGAACAGCAGAAAATGAACGAACTGGTCGAAAAGGCGATGCTTGACGGAGCGGTCGGTTTTTCGACAGGGCTGATATATCTGCCGGGAACATTTTCTGAGACCTCAGAGGTTGTCGAACTTGCAAAGGCGGCGTCGAAATTCGGCGGAACGTATGCCAGCCATATCCGCAACGAGGGCGTCGGCGTTTACGACGCGATCAAGGAAGCTATCAACATCGGCGAAGAGGCAAAGATGCCGGTGGAAATATCGCATTTCAAGATCTCTGCAAAGTCGTTATGGGGACAATCGCACAAAACGCTGCAATTGGTTAAGGACGCCCGTGAACGCGGCCTTTCGGTAACGGTCGATCAGTATGCTTATCCCGCTTCTTCGACATCGCTGGACGCTCGGCTGCCGAGCTGGGCGATAGCCGGCGGACGTGAAGAGGGCAAAAAACGCATGGCCGACCCCGAAACACGTGCAAAGATCATCACCGACCTGAAAAAGTCTCGTGCCGACGCCGGTTTTCCCGATTTTTCAGACGCCTTTGTGGCAAGCTATCGCCCAAATCCCGAATTTAACGGCAAAAACATCAAGCAGATAACGATGGAGGTTCGCGGCAAGGACGACCTGGATTCGCAGATAGAGCAGGTCTTTGAAATGTACGAAAAAGGCGGCGCCAGCATGGTCTATCAGGTGATGAGCGAAGAAGATGTGAAACGCATCATGGCCGAACCGTTCACGATGATCGCGTCGGACAGCGGGGTCAGGACGTTCGGTTCGGGTGTGCCGCATCCGCGTGGTTACGGCAACAACGCCCGCGTGCTTGGCAGATACGTCCGCGACCTGAAGATCGTCGCTCTGGAAGATGCCATCCGCAAAATGACCTCACTGCCGGCAAATACGTTCGGGCTTCGCGACCGCGGCCAGATCCGCGAAGGCTTCGCGGCGGACATCGTTATCTTCGACGAAAAAACGGTCGGGGATAATGCGACCTTTGAAAAACCGCACCAGTACGCGCAAGGATTTTCGCATATCATCGTCAACGGTGGCGTTGTCTATGACGGAGCGAAAATGACCGGCGTCAAAACCGGGCATTCACTTCGCGGAAACGGCTATCAGCCCAACGCTCAGCCAAAGGAAACGGCCGGATGGAATATTCAACGCGCCATGCCCGGTATGACGAACTCGATCTTCTCCGGGAAATAGAGCAGGACGCCAGCCTGCTCTTTCGCGGAACTGCTCATGAGTCCGAGATCACGGCATCTTCGTTGCCGCTCGAATTCTTGACCGAAAGAGTGCGTTCAGATCAGTTATGGGTCGCGGCGGACACCGACGACATCGCTGTCAGTTTCGCCGCGATCACCGTTATTGACGGCCTCGCACACCTTTACGAACTGTCCGTCGCTCCTGCTCACGGCAGACGCGGATTGGGAAAATGCCTCGTCCTCGCTGCCTGTGAATGGGCAAAGCAGAACGGTTTTTCCGCCGTCACGCTCTCAACCTACAGCGACATTCCGTGGAACGCTCCGTTCTATGAACGCATCGGCTTTCAGACAATCGATGAAAAAGACCTGTCCCCGGAAATGCTGGCTTTGCGGCTCCACGAAGCAGAAGACGGGCTGGACATAAGCCGCCGCGTTATAATGAAACTGCCTTTGTAAAAGGTCATCTTCGGACAAAAAAACCGGTTATAATGTTCCCATGATGATACAGGATCACTCCGAAACAGCACCTCATAAAATAAGGGTCTCGATAATAGAAAGGTTCTTTCCATTCCCTGCATTCGCGTCTTTGACAGCAGCAAGCCGTGGGCGTTGAGACGTTCGCAGCAGACATTTTTTGGTATTGCTCACAATGACATTGCAGACTGGAGTATTAGCATCCTACACTCCACACCGAGACAGCGCGACTTCGGCTTGACGTTTGTAGTATGATCCGATAAGGTGCGACTGATTAGCTAACTGAGCTAATCGCATATCCTTGGTTCTTTGGTCGCAATAAAAACCAAACGCCTTTCTGTAGTAAAAACTCCTGCTCCCCAAAAGAGCAGAAAGGAGGATATAATGCGGTTTCAAATCAATCCCCGAACAATTTATACTTCCGGGCTAGTTCTGACTCTGCTGTTCGCAGTGGTTTTTATTGCCCAGCATGACTTAAATACAGCCTCAGCCAAAGAATTCGAGACTCAGACCAACACAGAATCTGCAGGTATTGCTTCAGGCTCTACTGATATAACCGAAGGCAGCGTTATACTCGACTCTTTGCCAAGGATATATTCGATCATTCAGTCGCAAAAGGAGCAAATATCTGATCTGATCGCTTATGAGATACTCTTCCGAATTGTTCAGAAAGCGGGCTCGCAAAGCCTCTTGAGAAAAACCGGTTTTACTGACGTTGAAATAGAGTGGATTCAGGCGGATGCAGCTAGTGTCAGTGATACGCTCACATCCTTCGACAGGCAGGCACGTGATGCAAGGGAGGAACTTTCAGATCAAAAGAATGCGGAACGCGATCTTGAGAAAGAACTGTCGAGATTGACCAAATATAAAAATGAGAGACTCAGCATGGCAATCAATCGAATGTTGCCGACATCCGTTTCGCCCGATGGAAAGCGAAAATTACAAGTATTTGTCGAAGATATAGTAAAAACAAACACGAAAAGGATGGTTTTCCGGGAAGCGGACACACAGCTTTCTGCGGTACCTGAGAAAGACGGTGCAGGTATAATGCGCGGTGCGAAAAACAAAGAACGTGAGATATTTCTCTTCAGTCATGGGTGGCAGGACGGGATGACGATCCGCACAGCGGGCGTAATTCTCGACGAAAACTCTACCAACTCTCTTAACCGTATAACCACGACCGTTACCTCATCCGAAGGACGTTCGTCCTCAACTAACAGCGGCTGGGGTAAAAGCTCCTTGACCAATGATGCATCGCTCCAGATTGGACGTGATCACGTCTTCACAACGTCTGTTTTGTTCGAGAAACGGCATGGATTTTCAGATAACGGGAGAATCGTCAAACTTCATAAATCAAATCATCTGATTGAGGAGACGCCAACAGTATCCATCGGCAATGTTACCCCCATGAACGCGTCGGTTTTTGCGGGGCAGGAGCAGCAATACATTGTATCAATTCTGTCGACATCAACGGTTCCGGCAGGAACTCAAGTTGTCGTGGAGTTCAACGAAGCATCAAACGTAAGCAACGTAACCTATACTGTAAACGGGGCACAGATTCGAACGAGAACAGTAATGATCTCAGCCCCGCAACAAGCAGAAACAGCTACGTTTACTCTGGCCGCAAACATAGACTCGGGACCGGGATTAGTGACCAGCCAAGCCAGGATAGACAGCGCTACGAATAACGTAACTATTCAATCACCTGGTTTTGTGAATGGCATAATGTTTACCGTGGCGACGCCCACTCCTACTCCGTCGCCGACCCCCACTCCTACTCCATCGCCGACTCCTACTCCTACCCCGGGAGCCGACGCCCGAACCTTGTTTCTATCAGGAATCAGAGCAGGTTTGGGATCCGAGCGGTTATGGGGAATTAATGTGTGATCTTTGTTTCGATTATATTGACAATGATTGCGAATATGGTATGGATTTGGAGGATTTTAAATGCTTGCTTTGTTTGTCGCCGATAGTTATAGACATTCAGGGGAATGGTTTTGATCTGACGAGTGCTGAGGACGGAGTAGATTTTGATATTGGTCATGTCGGAAGAGCGGTACGCATTTCATGGACGCAGGGTGATGATGCGTGGCTGGCGTTAGATCGTAATGGAAATGGAACGATAGACAGCGGGCGTGAGTTATTCGGGGCTGTGACAATGCAGCCGTCTTCGCCTCAGCGAAACGGTTTTCTTGCCCTCGCGGAGTTTGATAAGCCGGAAAATGGCGGGAATGGTGATGGCGTTATAAATCGTCTTGACTCGGTTTTTGCGAATTTGCGGCTATGGCAGGACACCAACCACAATGGAATTTCAGAGGGGAATGAGCTACATGGACTCAGGTCTCTAGGACTGGCAGCCATTGATCTTGATTTTCTCCCATCTCAAAGGGTGGATGAGCACGGAAACCAGTTTAAATACCGGGCGCGAGTGCTCGACACCAGGGGCGCACAGCTTGGGCGTTGGGCGTGGGATGTATTTCTTGTTCCCGAACTTCCCGGCGGCCAGAATTTACTCCTGCCTAAACTGGAGGCTTTTAGTTTTAAGCCACGAGCTTGTGCTTTGAATGATCTCGCAAGAAAATAACCGGTTTGATTGGTTGATAAAATGAAAGGGCGTGGCTGGTGAGGTCATGCCCGTTGCTGTTATGAATTTCGGACGGATATGCTAACACACTTCCTACTGGTCGTGTTCTCGTCTTGAAAACGAAAAGTGCCACCACACAAAAGCCCGACAACAAATTATTCTCCTAGATTGCAGTATGAAGGAAGCTCTGTCCGGGTTCGGTCTCAAACGTCATCATTTCCATGGTTCGCGGATGCCGAAACGCAAGGCGATATGAATGAAGGCAGAGGCGTTTCGCTTCCCTGCCGCCGCGAGCGATATCGCCGACGATGGGATGCCCGATGTAAGCACAATGGATGCGAAGCTGATTTGTCCGGCCCGTAACCGGCTCAAGTTCGAGCAGCGTCGTTCCTTCGTTCCTTTTCAGGACGCTGTATCGTGTCTCGGACGGTTTTCCGTCATCTTTGACGCCCCAATATTTCAGTTCGCCAAAGCGTCCTATCGGCTCTTCGATAGTTCCGGCGTCATTTTCAACATTGCCTTCGACCAGGGCGATGTACCTCTTTTCAACGAACTTTCGGCGAAAAGATTCCATCATTTTCCGATGCGCCTTTGTGTTCTTTGAAATAACGATCAGCCCCGACGTCTGCTTGTCCAGACGATGTATCAGCCCGGGACGGATGATCGGGGAATGCGGAACACGGAAGGCGGATTCTCCGCTGTCAACTGTCTCTGCGGCTAGTTGTCTCTGCGGTAAATGAGCTTTGTTCAGATGAAAAGTCAGAGCGTTCAGCAAAGTCCCGCTTTTGTCGCGGTTCGTCGGATGAACGAGCATTCCGGCGGGTTTGTTGATGACGATCAGATCGTCATCTTCGTATATGATGTCCAGCGGCATTTCCTGCGGCCGCATAGCGGTCTCTCGCGAGAGGTCAAGCTCGATCTCGATAAAGTCATTCTGTTTTATGCGATAACCGACATTTTCAAACCTGCCGTTGACCTCGCATTTTTCACCCTTGACCACGCCGCGCAGATACATCTTGCTCAGGCCGCCAAAACGCCCGAACAAATATTCGTCCAGCCTTTTCTTATGAGATTCAGGCCCGACCACGATCTCTAAACGCTGCTCCACGACGTTCATTTTACAGCACTTACACTGTCCGAACTAGAACGGACAACCGCGTTCTTTGGCAAAAAGGCCGGACACCATGTGAACACAAACCTGATCGTAAATTTATATGTGCCAATTCCTACATTATTGTAGCGATGATAACGCCAAGTTCATATTTTACACTAAACATACTGCACGGCGTGGTAATATTGAAAATGCGGCGGCGTAAATTGCCTGATATTCCTATAAATTGGTAACATTTTTGTAGCAAATCCTGATGAAACATCTTTCTTCGCTTTCCAGACTTTCCGCCCTGATGGCCGGAGGTTTGGGACATCCGGCAAATTACAATCCGGTGATGGACATTCTGCGGGATGAGTTTTCTGCCGAAAAGGCGTTTTTGCTGCTTCTTTCGGAAAGCGGAGAACTTGCCCCGGTCGCCTCGGCGGGTGTCGAACCGGCTCATTTCCGAAAGCTTGAGGCTGTTTCGGCCACAAGCCGCCTCGGTGATGCCGTCGAAACGCTTGCCCCGCTGGTGATAGACGATCTGCGAAAGGACGATCCGCTTTCGTTCCTCGTGGACGGCAATGCCAAAAAGCTTTATGCATTTCCGATAAAACTGGCCGGACGCCCGGCGGGTGTTCTGGCAATGCTTACCGCTCCGGGCGAGCCGCCGACCAGCGAGATCGAACCTCTTGTCAGCGTTGTGGCGTCAATGATAGGCCAGGACCTCCGCGTTGACCGTTCGGTCATGGGCGAACGCCGAAAGCTGCTGGAAGAGAACACCCATCTAAAGCAGGAGCTAAAGGAAAAATACACGTTCAAACACATCGTCGGCACGTCCAATCCGATGAAGCAGGTCTATGAGCAGGTGACACAGGTCGCGCGGTCTAACGCGACCGTGCTGCTGCGCGGCGAGAGCGGAACGGGCAAGGAAATGATCGCCAACGCGATCCATTACAACAGCCTCCGTGCCAAAAGGCCGTTCATCAGGGTAAACTGCGCCGCATTGCCCGACACGCTTATCGAAGCGGAACTTTTCGGCCATGAACAGGGAGCGTTTACCGGAGCGGGAAGGGCAAAAAAAGGCAGGTTCGAGCTGGCCGACGGCGGCACACTTTTCCTTGACGAGATCGGCGACATTCCGCTTCAAACACAGGTCAAGCTGCTTCGGGTGCTTCAGGAACGCGAGTTTGAACGCCTCGGCGGTACAGCAACGATAAAGACAAACATCCGCTTGATAACCGCTACCAGCCGCGACCTGGAAGAGGCCATCGCCGAGGGCAGCTTCCGCGAAGACCTTTATTACCGGCTAAATGTTTTTTCGATATTCATGCCGCCGCTGCGCGAACGCAAAACGGACATCCTGCTGCTGGCCGAACATTTTCTGGAAAAATTTGAGGCGGAACATGGCAAGCGGATCAGGCGCATATCCACGCCGGCCATTGACATGCTGATGAGCTATCACTTTCCCGGCAATGTCCGCGAACTTGAGAACGCCATAGAACGCGCCGTGCTGGTCTGCGATTCCAACGTGATACACGGCCATCATCTGCCGCCGACGCTGCAAACCGCCGAGGTGACAGGAACAGTGACCGACCTTTCGCTGGAAGCGGCGGTGGCCGCGTTTGAAAAGGACATGATCCAGGACGCTCTGAAATCGAACAAAGGAAATATTGCAAAAGCCGCGCGGCTGCTGGGTTCGACCGAACGGATCATCGGTTACAAAATAAAAAAATACAACATCGACCCGCATCGTTTTAAGAAATGACCGCCACGGAAACAATACTTCGCGACCTGCCCGACCCGGAAGCCGCGGAACGGTTCATCGGCCAGTTGGCCGAAAAGCATCCGGCCCAGGCACGGCGGCTGGAAAAGGACCGTTCGCTTTTTTCTGATGTCGTGACGGTCGCCTCGCACAGTCCGCTGCTGGCGTCAACGCTTTTGCAAAATCCGGAATACATTCCGTGGCTGAGCCGAAAGCGAGCGGAAACGGTCGTTCGGAATAAGGAAGAACTTCTGGAATCGCTTGCGCGTTATTCGCTGACAAATTCGCAGCTTGAACCGGGAGTTCTGCTGTCGCGTTTTCGCCGCCGCGAACTTCTTCGCATATATCTGCGGGACATCAGGCGTTTGGGTACGATAGCGGAGATCACTGAGGAAATTTCCAACCTCGCCGACGCGATACTCGAACAGGCCCTGCGGCTGGCGGCGCAGGAATTGGACAACCGTTACGGCCAGCCGATGGAAACCGACGAGAAAGGACGTTCCAAACGCTCAGAGGCGTGCATTGTTTCGCTTGGCAAACTTGGTTCGCGTGAATTGAACTACGCATCAGACATCGACCTGCTTTTTCTCTATTCCGCCGAGGGCAGCACTGCCGAAACGGGTCAGCGCGGAGCGATAACCAACCGCGAATACTTTATCAAGCTGGCGGAAACCGTTATCAAACTTATCGGCCAGCCTTCGGGCGAAGGTGCAGCGTATCGTGTTGATATGCGTTTGCGTCCGCATGGCCGCGTCGGCCCGCTCGCCGCGTCCGTTGCCGACACGATACGGTATTACCGGACCGAAGCCGCCGCGTGGGAAAGACAGGTGCTGATACGTTCGCGTTCGAGCGCGGGCAGCGAACATCTGTTCCAGCAATTTTTTAAGGCGGTCGAGCCGTCAGTTTTCTCAGCGGATATTTCGGTCGGCGACGCGCTTCGCGGCGTTAGCGAATCAAAACAGAAGATAGACATTGAGAACATTACCTCAAAACGGCTAAATGTAAAGCTCGGCGTCGGCGGAATTCGCGAGATCGAATTCATCGCTCAGGCCCTTCAATTGGCACACGGCGGCAAAGATCGGTGGCTGCGTTCGCCGCATACGCTGATAACCCTTTCGCGTCTGGGCGACCGCGGCCATTTGATCGAAAGCGAACTGACCGAGCTTGCCGACGCGTATGCTTTTTTGCGACAGGCCGAACACATTTTGCAGATGGAGAACGGCCTGCAAACGCATTCGGTGCCGAACGATCCTGAAAAGCGAGAACTGCTGGCAAGAAGAATGCATTTGTCCGGCAGGGACGAATTGGAACAAGCTCTGCAATTTCATACAGGCAAAGTCAACCGGATTTTCCGCCGCGTTTTTGACGACGCTGACAAAAGCGGAAAAGAAACGTCCGAGATCTCGACATCTGTTTCGCCGCAAAATTTGAACACTCATTTTCCCGAAAGCACAGGCGACAACGACGCATCGGAAAATACGGAGAATGAGTTTGCCGAAATTGCCAAAACCACACCGCGCGTCGCGGCAATACTGGCAGGCAACGCGGATATTGCCAACGGCCTGTCATTAGACCGGTCGGAATTTCCCGAGACAGACTACCGAGAAATACTGAATAAAGCGATAGCCGAAGCAGATGATCTGCGTTCGGAACTTTTGGCATTGCGGAAGGCGGGCAGACGGTGTTTGTTTGAAATAATGATCCACGACGCGGAACGGAAGATTTCGCTTCGCCGGTCAAAGATGCTTCAGACACAGCTTGCCGAGGCTGCGATGGAAGCGGCCGTCAATATCAGCAAAAACGAACTCGACCGGCGTTACGGCCCTGTTTCCGAAACGTTCGACCTGGCGATAATGGGACTGGGAAAACTTGGCGGAGGCGGCGTCGATTATGATTCTGACCTCGACCTTGTGATCGTGTATGAAAGCACAAATGCTAAACCTGCCGCAAACGTGCCGAAACCCGCCGAGCTTGCACAGCGCGCGGTTGAGATATTCGTCAACGTTCTTTCGGCGGTGACGCGCGAAGGCAGCCTGTATCGCGTCGATCTTCGGCTCCGGCCTCACGGCAAGGACGGGCCGCTGGCCGTCTCTCGCGAGGCTTTTGCCGATTATATGAAAAGCTCGTCGGCGATATGGGAGTTACTGGCATTCGTAAAGCTTCGCAGTGTTGGCGGAAACTCCGAACTGGCAGGCTCTATCGAAAACCAGATACGGGCGATAATTCATGAAAGGGCCGCACAGATAGACGCG
The DNA here is from genome assembly GCA_964583955.1 of uncultured Chloracidobacterium sp. Classification (GTDB taxonomy): domain Bacteria; phylum Acidobacteriota; class Blastocatellia; order Pyrinomonadales; family Pyrinomonadaceae; genus OLB17. The sequence goes on from CAZOXY010000039.1 coordinate 27,223, forward strand.
GAGGAACTCGCCACGGAGACGCGCCGCATACGGCTGGGCCTTCAGGAACAGCGTGCCGACATTCGCCGAAGCAGGGACATCGACATCAAATACGGTGCGGGCGGAATGCTGGACATCTATTTCGCGGCACGTTTTTTACAGCTAAAGGACAATTTACCGGACAGCGACAATGACCGCAGCACATCGGCCTCATTAAAATTACTGAAAGATGCCGGATCGCTCACCGACAGCCAATATGAAACGCTTGCCGAAGGCTATGACTTCCTTTCCGCTCTGGACCATCAGCTAAGGCTGACGGTTGGCCGTGCGACACGCCTGCCCGTTGCCAACAAGCAGGCAATGGAAACCATCTCAGGCCGAATGGGCATAGACTCGATAGATGAAATGATCGGGACGCTCGCCGTTCTGATGACCGACATCCGCGCCGTGTTTGATGAAATAACCGGTCAGTGATCTGCCAATACTTCACAAAAGATCCCCAACACGACTGTTACAGTTGCAAAAAGTCTCACAATCAGCCCCCTTTAACGACAAAATGATCTTATAGTCCAATGTGCAGTTCTTATTCGATCCTTAAAAAGTCGTTGGAAATAAAATGATAAAGAAACTCACCGCTATGGTGCTGATCGGGTTGGCGTCAAACCTGATGGTCTTTGCCGGCACAGGCGGAAAGCAGCGGATCGGACCCAAAAGGTAAAAGCCAAATTAGCAAAACTCGGAACCGGCTCAGAGGTCAGAGTCACGATAAAACTCAAGGACGGAAGAAAAATAAATGGCTACATAGCCGAAACCAAAAGCGATGGATTTACCGTCCTTGACTTCAAAACAGGAAGCGCGACCGAGATAAAATATTCAGATGTAAAGAGCGTCAAAAAGAATCATGATCTGTCAAAAGGTACCGCAATTGTTGTTGTGATCGGTTTTGTTGTTGGAATGGGGGCCTTATTTGCTCTTACTTGGGACTAATAGCCAATACGGAATAAATAGTAAAGGGATATAAAAGAACCCAGGGAATCATAAAAACCGTCCGATCGTGATAACAAAACTGTCACGATCCGCAAGACGTTTGGTTGAAAGCGTGGCCATATATTTTCATAATGTCCAAAATATCCACTATTACAATAGTTTTGTTTTTGTCCGCGTCCATTGCGGCTCAGTCTGAGGCTCTGACAAACCGGATGGTCATCGAAATGACAGTAGTTGGGTTGTCAACGGAAGTGATAAAGGCAAAAATACTGGAAAGCGAGCCGCGGTTCGATACGTCCGTCGCTGCCCTGATAGAACTGAAAAAAGCTGGTGTTGCGGACGAGATAATAACGCTGATCGTTGAGCGAGCCAAAACCGTCCCGCCGAGCGTATCAGACATCTCGCAATTTTCCGACAGTGACGCGCCCGCCGCCGATCAGCCGTCTGTCGAGCGCGTTCCGGTCAGTCCGCAGGAAGCTATAAAGAACGCCAAAACCATCGCGTTCAAAAAATCGTCCGCACAACCTTCACGGCAAAATCTGGAAAAAGCATTGTTGAAAAATTCTGATTTTAAACGAAGCGGCCTCACCATTTTGCGCATAAAGGAAGAGGCCGATCTTTTTGTCGAGATCGGGTTCGTTTCGGGGTCGTGGCTGACACATCGTTATGTCTATCGCATCTATGACCGGCGTTCGGGCGCGGTGCTTGCCGCAGGCGAGACCACATCGTGGGGATCGCTGGCAGATAACCTGGCAAAGCATATCAGCCGTTCGATAAAAGAGATGTCTGAAAACTAAGAAAAGCTGGTTTTCATTGTTCTCAATATCAACTTTTTTTGATATATTCGTCACAATTCTGAAAATATCGGACACGCCGTCCATTAACGCTGTCCGACACCCTAAAACCATGATTAAAAATATTTTGTATTTAGTGATAGTCGTGTTCGCGGTCGTACTCGCTGCCCCGCCGGCCTTTGGCCAGCAGCCGTATCTGACGGTCGAGATAGAGCAGTTCACCGTTCGTGACGGC
>CAZOXY010000040.1:0-24448 GCA_964583955.1 uncultured Chloracidobacterium sp.
CCGCGTTTGATCTCGTAAAAGATGAACTGGTGTCAAAGATTTGATTCAGATACTATTGTAAAACTTGTTCCGAGCTGTTGATTGTAAGCACTGATTCGGATATTATGCGGTTCTGTAAGAAAGGCGTCTTACTCATTGATTGACAATCCGGTTGGGTGAACAGTTGGTTACAGGGTTGGTTACAGCTTTCCGAATCGAGGTGTCTCGAAGAGGATCCGACCGAGAGTGTAAAGTATTGATTCTAAGACGTTTTGTGTGAATTTGAGAACGTATGATCAGTACTCCGGATCGCTTGGGGTGCGAGAGGTCGTGAGTTCAAATCTCGCCGTCCCGACCAATAAGAATGGGGCTTTTGATGAAATATTCGAAAGCCTTTTTTTGTGACTTTGGTGCGGTTTATATTTTGTCATCTCTTTTCCCGCTAAAAACTCTCAATAACTCATCGTGCGATCTCTTCATTTCTTAGAGGCCGCAGGGGGATTACTTGTTTACGGCCTATTTGCTATTATCCGTTTATTGCAGATCGGAGAGCGGACTACAGATGAATGTAGAAAAGACCATTCAATACATAGGATCAGCGAAGAGAATTTTGATATTGACCGGAGCGGGAGTTTCGGCGGAATCGGGCGTGCCGACGTTTCGGGGAGGCGGTGAAGCGGCGGTTTGGCGTGGGATGCCTTTTCACGAACTTTCTTCGGGACGGATGGTGAATGAGAATTTGCCGTTGGTTTGGGAATGGTTCGATTATCGACGCGGAGTAATAAAAGATTGCAAGCCGAACGCGGCGCATCTTGCAATCGCGGAGGCTCAAGGAAGCGGACGGTGGGATGAAGTCAAGCTTGTGACGCAGAATATCGACGGCCTGCATCGGGCGGCCGGTTCGCGGGAGCTTATTGAGCTGCACGGACATATCAATGATGCCCGATGTTTGTCGTGCGGTTTGCTGGTGTCGCTTGCCGCGATCCCTGAAGAAGAGCGTCCGCCGGTGTGTCCGGAATGCGGCGATTCTATGCGGCCGCATGTTGTCCTTTTTGGCGAAGGGCTTGACGATGACAACTTGCTTACCGCTTACGAAAAGGCTGCGGCCTGTGACGTCTGCATTGTCGCCGGCACTTCGGCGGTGGTATATCCGGCGAATATGATACCGCGTATCGCAAAACGCGAAGGCTCGTTCGTCGTCGAGATCAATCCGGAAGAAACCGAGCTTACAGCTTCCGCCGATGTCTCTATCCGAGGCAGAGCTGCGGAAGTTTTGCCAAAACTGCTTGCTTGCGAGGTGTGAACGATGATTATAAGACGAATTGGTTGATGACGGAATGACGCCACTTTGTTCCGGCTGCGGAATCGGTTCAGTACTTGGCGACTCACAAACGGAATTATCTGAAGGCATTTTGAAGCAAATGCGTGGACGTGCATTTGGATCAGATCAAAATATGGGAAGCGTGCCGGTGGAAAGAGCTCGAGAGATATTGAAGCACCGCTTCGGGTACGATTCGTTTCGGATGAATCAGGAAGCGGCGATCTCGACTGTGTTGTCGGGACGTGATTGCGTTGTACTCATGCCGACAGGCGGCGGGAAGTCGTTGTGTTATCAAATTCCGGCGCTGATGCTCGAAGGGCTGACGGTTGTGATATCACCTCTGATAGCTCTGATGAAAGATCAGGTCGATGCCTTGCGGGCAAACGGTGTCGCGGCGGCCTTTTTGAATTCCACTCAGACAGCAGCCGAGCAGATTCAGGTCTTTAAGAGCATCCGCAGCGGCGAATTGAAATTGCTTTACGTTGCGCCGGAAAGATTGCTGCAAAGCGGAGACAGGTTCATCGATTTTTTGCGCGAGATAAAGGTTTCGCTTTTCGCCATTGATGAGGCGCATTGCATATCCAGTTGGGGACATGATTTTCGCCCCGATTATATTCAGTTAGGAAAACTGAAAACCGAGTTCCAACAGGTGCCGGTCATCGCTCTGACCGCAACAGCCGATAAACTTGTCCGCCAGGATATCTTCGAGCGTCTGAATATCGCAGACGCAGAGCTTTTCATTTCCAGTTTCAATCGTCCGAATATCTTCTACTCGGTCCAGCCGAAGAAAAATTCATTTGATAGACTGCTCGATTTTCTCGAAGGACATAAGGACGAAAGCGGCATCATCTATTGCCTCAGCCGTGCATCGGTCGATTCGCTCGCGTCCGATCTGCACGACGAGGGCTACAGCGCCCTTGCCTATCACGCAGGCCACGACAAGGCAACACGGGACAAACATCAAACCGCATTTCTGAATGACGAAGCAAAGATCATCGTCGCGACGATAGCTTTTGGAATGGGCATCGATAAATCTAATGTGCGGTTCGTTATACACATGGATCTGCCTAAGAACATCGAGAGCTATTATCAGGAAACCGGACGTGCCGGACGCGATGACTTGCAAAGCAATGCGCTGCTCTTTTTTTCGTGGGGCGATGTGCAGAAACTGCAAAAGTTTGCGGCGGTTGACGGCAATTCACAACAGACCGGGATCATGCTGCGCAAGCTGGACACAATGGCTAAGTACGGCGAGATCAGAACCTGCCGCCGAAAATTTCTGCTTGAATATTTCAGCGAGGATCATACAGGCCGCTGCGGGCATTGTGACAACTGTACGACAAAGTTCGAATTCTTTGACGGCACTGCCATCGCACAGAAAGCGTTGAGCGCGGTCTATCGGACCGGCCAAAGATTTGGGATGAATTACATCATCGACTTTCTCCGCGGTTCGCAGGCGAAGACGATCCGTGAAGAACACAAACAGTTAAAGACTTACGGCGTCGGCTCCGATATTTCGCGTGAGGCGTGGTTCGATCATATAAAGGAACTGATCGACCAAGGTTTTCTCAAAAAATCCGAGGGGGAATACCCAGTGCTGCTGTTGACCGAATCGAGCATGGATGTTCTGCATGGGAAAACGTCGGTCGAGCTTGTGAAAGAGAAGGTGGCCGAAAAGAAAGGCGGACTTGTTGAGGAGTCGGCTCCGCCTTATATTCAGGAGCTTTTCGACGCTCTACGGAAGTTGCGAACGGAATTTGCGAGGCGAGAAAACGTTCCGCCGTACGTCATATTTGCCGACGCGACGCTGATCGAGATGGCGTCATATCTGCCGCAGGACGAAAGCGAGTTAAGACGTATTTCAGGTGTGGGCGACCTGAAATTCGATAAATACGGAAGCGAGTTTCTGCGCGTGGTTCGTGAGTATTGCGGTGCGAACAACCTCGATTCACGTATCGCTCTCAAGCGGCAGCCGAAGAAAAAGGCTTCGCAAAAACTCGGTGCTTCGCGACGCAGCACATACCAGACCTCATTTGATATGTTTCGCAGTGGGATGTCGATCCCCGACATCGCCAGAGCGCGCGATCTGGGAGTTTCTACCATCGAAGGCCATCTCTCTCGATATATCGCAAGCGGTGAGATGGCCCTTGATGAGCTTGTTCCGATAGAAAAAATTGCCGCGATACAAAAGGCCGTCGAGGAGTGCGACAACGAAGAAGGATGGCTCTCACCGGTAAAGGAAATGCTTGGCGACGACTATACCTATGGCGAGATCAGGGCTGTCATGGCATCGATGAAGAAACTATGACCGGTATTTTCCGTAACGCTGTAAAGTGAAGGATCTATTGGTGTTTCGGCGATGTTCGGTCATGAATACCGAATCTCATCATATTAGATCTTTTTGCAATATCAGAAGTTGAACAGGCCGTCAACGAAGCCGATCTCATATACCATAAAGATACCGAAGCCGAGGCTGAAGAGGCCGGCGAGGGCGCGGAGGGCGAATTCGATCTGTTGAAAACGGTTTGCTGCAAATTGCATGGGTAGGCCGAGCAGCAGGCTCATCAGCATCATTCCGCCGATGGAGCCGATACCGAAGATAGCGATGTAGGTCAGGCCGACGACCGGTGATGAGATGGTCGCCAGCACAAGCAGCATCAACGCGCCGCTGCCGGCAAGGCCATGGATCATCCCGATAACCAAAGGCCGAAACCCGACTCGAGGCTGTTCGTGAGTATGTGTCGGGGCATCTGTTTGCGGGTGCGCCGCATCCGGCTCGTGAGTGTGCGGATGAGCGTGAACGTGATCGCCGTGCCTGTGTTCGTGAGTATGGGCCTGGCCGGTCATCACCCTTCTCAGCGCATCTATGCCAAGAGCGATGAGCATCAGGGCGACACAAAATTCAAGTGTTTGCCCGGCACGCTCGCTGATCTCAAGATGAAAGAATATGACAGCTATCCCGGCGACGAACAGCGAGATCGTATGGCCAACGCCCCACAAACCGCCGACGAGAGCAGCGCTCAATGCGGTCTTTCGCTGCGTGACGATGGTCGAGACGGCTGCCAGGTGGTCGGCCTCGATGGCGTGCTTTAGCCCCAGGCCAAAGCCGAAAACCAATAACATCAATGTCGAAGGTGTGTCCATATTTACAATGCTTCCGAACCTTAATTCTTTGCGCCGATCCTGAATGTTACGCCCGCATACACTGAGAACGGATAGCCCGGAGTTGCGTGTATCCGCGAGATAACATCGGTCCCGGGAGTGATGCGCGATTCAAAATAGTTCTGCGTTTCGTAGTATTTTTTGTTGAAAAGATTGTCAATTGCGAAATTCACGTCCATCCATTTTGTCAGGCGTTTGGAAAGGGAAAAGTCCACCACATCATGTCCGGCAGCCTTTATCGACGGGTCTTCGCCGTCAAGCCGATAGCTGGATATGTGGCGCCAGTTAAATGAGAAATTAAATCCGCGCAGTTCGGTAAAGACAAGCGAAGCGTTTGCCACTGTGTGCGGAGCGCTGTCAACGATCACCCTTTGCCCTTCATCCGTAAATTCGCCGGGATAAAAAGCCTTTATCACCTGCGTCAGCCCGCCGTTAAAGCTCAACCAGCGTGCAAGCCTGACCGAATTGCGAAGCTCGATGCCATACGAGCGTGAGCGTCCTGCAAATTCAATGCTGCCGTCGTCCGGGATATAGACCTGTTCGTTCGATCGGTCTATCAGGAACGCGCTGAAGACAAGCGAGAATCGGCGGTCATTGAAAGATGTTCCGACCTGATAAAAATCTGTTGTTGAGATCTTCGGCGCATTGGGTGAGCGGATCACGCCGCGGGCATCCTGGCTGGAAATGCCTCGTCCGTAGTTTGCATAGATGGAAACCGGCACTCTGTCATCGGGCGACCACGCCAGCCCCAGCTTCGGTTGAAGTTTTCCTGCTCCTTCGCTGCCGTTGAGCAGAAGAGCGCAAGGGTTTGCCGGGTCCACAGGGTTCTGAAAATCACTGTTGCAAGGCATCCCAAGCACTAACCGCTGAGACGCAGAGACACAGAGTTTTTCACTCGATGTCTTCGTGCCTCCAGAGTTTTGCGTTAGATCATTGCCGCATTCTTCCGAGCCGATCCCGCCAAGCTCGTAACCGTTCAGCTTATAGCCAAAATGATCGAAGCGAAGCCCCGTATTTAATCTCAGATGTCCGTTAAAAAAATTGGTCGTGTTCTGAATATATCCTGAAAAATTTTTTATGTTCGCGTTCGCCTTTGTCAGCAGAACGTCAGCGTTGTCAATGTTTTCCGGTAGGAATTTTCGGTAAGGGTTGCGCGAAATTGTCGGATAAAGGCCGACATTTACCTGGTTCAGATGAAATCCGCCGCCCGCGGTTATAAGGCCGGTTGTTTTCCCGTCGCCATAAGGTTTTAATATCTGAACATTAGCTCCTTGCTGCAATCGCGAATCGTGCTGTTGTATCTCATCGCCGTATTCTTCATCGACAAGAAAGAACGTAAAATTTGAAAAGAGATCGAAAAGAGAGCGGCTTATAAACGCATCTGCCTTGAATATAGTGCCGTCATCCCAGGACTTTTGAAAATAACCGGTCGCAGTGCCGAGCCTTACGCGGCCGCCGTTTTCAGGATCGATAAAGCCAAAACGGTCGAGGCGTCCGGCATACACTTCGTCCAGCGGGATCTGGCCTGAGGAGTAAAAGTTGTTGCGGCCAAAATTGAATTTGAAGCCAAGCGTTTTATCTTCGCCGATCTTGTGCGCGATGTTGCCGGTCACATTATCGCGTCTGTATTTCAGCGGTTCTATGAAAGGGCCGTCCGTATAGCTTGGTTCGTATGCTATAAATGCGTCATAGTTTTTCCAGCTTGGGCTGTATGCAAAAAATCCGCGGATCGTATTGTGCGCTCCGCCCTGAATCCGTGCGGTGAATTGATCCGGGAGTGATTCCTTTAGCTGAATCTGGACAACGCCGAGGCCGGAAAAATCTCCATAGGCTGCGGAAAACGGCCCGTTTATTATTGAAACATCTTTTACCAACTCCGGCGTGAGTGATTTCAGGTCGCCGAGATAACCCTGGCCGTGGCCCTGCGTCCCCTGATTTTGCGGGATGTTGTCCACCATTATCTTGACGCCGCCATTTACGCCGCCGTGATCCGTGTTAAAGCCAAACCGCCTGATCTCCAGCGATTTTCCGCCGCCTTCGTGCTGACCGGCGTTGATGCCTGCATTCAGCGTAAAGATGATCTGGTCGTCACGGCCAAACAGGGAATTTTTGTAAATGGTGTCGTTTCGTCGCTCGATGTCAGGTGCGGGGGATTCGTCGGTTATTGTCACGCTTTCGTTTATCGGGGCGACAACATACACAGCTTCGAGTCGAATATTGTTTGTGCTGCTTCCGGCTGAGAGAGTCAGCGGTTTGGAACGCAGATTTTTTCCCTTTACGGTTATTTTCAGATCGCCGTCTGGCACTTCGGCCGAAAACGAGCCTTCGCTGTTGCTGACTACGGTGATCACGCCAGCAGCCGTTTCGATCTCAATAGCAGCACCCGGAATGAACTCAAATTGAGGTGTTGCTACCGTGCCTGTCAAAAGCCTTTTCGATTGGCCGTTTGCCGATACCACAAAATAAACCAGCAATAACGAAAAGATCAATGAACCTGATAAAGCATTGCCGAAACTTAAGATCTTCATCTTTTCACCTCGTATTTATAGTCAGAGCATGTTTGCACGAAACAAAAGCCGTAATGCACGTTTGGAATTAAGACAATTCAGTAGTAGCACGAATGCCTATTTTGTAGCACAGTAAAATGACGATATGCAAACTAACTTAGCGTTTTGTGAAGAAAGTTTTTTCCATCACGTCATCATTTGAGCTAGGACATGGCTGAGTGTAAGGAAAAGAGAATGGCTGAGAAATAAGTACAAGCTGACGGCTGTGAACTATTAGCTCTAAAGGAATCGTTTATCCAACATTACGCGATGGAAAATATCGAGTGGGACACAGGCGTTTTGAACGCGAATCGGGCGGATCAAGCGGATTTTAGCAGATTTTATCCGGCTTTTTTTCTGCCTGATCCGCTTGATCTGCGTTCAAAATTAACCATTCCTTCTGCGTAATATGGAAACGTTGCGCTGAAAACGCTCTAATGCTCAATGCGGGTTTACCCTTCTATTTATTCTTTGCTATTGCCGACGAAGGAAGGGTCAGGAAAAGCTTGCCGTTCTTTATGCCTTTCAGGCTGAGAAGGTTGTTGGAAAGTTCGATGATATTTGACGCGGTGCCGCGCAGAGCGAGTATTTCAAGGCAATCATCATGGCTGACGTGAAGGTGCATGACCGACAGCACCATATCGTGAAAGCTGTGCTGTACCCTTGTCATTTCTTCAAGCAGGCCGCTTGCGTGGTGGTCGTAAACCAGCGTGAGGCTGCCTATCACTTCACCTTGTGTCGGAGAATCCTCAAGCTTTTTTTTGATCAGGGCGTCGCGCATCAGGTCGCGAAGCGCCTCAGATCGAGTTTCATAACCCTGCTCAGAGATCAGCTTATCGAAACTGGAAAGAAGAGATCCTTCGACGCTAACGCCAAACCGGACGAGATCAGCCATAGCAGTTAGATTACGCACAGACGTTCACTTTTTCAAGAGCATAACTGGTTCATATTTTGTGTTGTGTGATAGTATGCAAAGAAAGTTTGCAATGCGCATACTCACTTAAAGAGATGAAAGAATGGACTATTTTATTGGTCGATAGCGGCAAAGATGATCTTGCGGCTTTGAAGCGGTATTTTACAGCCGATTATCAGGTGGTCACCGCCCGAACCGGGGCTGATGCCTTAAAACAGTTACAGTCGAACGACGTAGATCTGATATTAAGCAGCCTGAGCCTGGATGATATGTCGGGACTGGACCTTTTTATGCATTCACGTATCTCCAAACCTGAGGCCATTCGCATTCTCGTAACGGAACACAACGACCTTGAAGGCATAGATTCCAATCTTACTGAAGCGGCAGTTTATCTGGTGATCAGGAAACCTTTGCACCCGACATCATTGCATTTATTGGTAAAACGGGCTTTGGAAAGCCGAGAGCTAGCGCGGCGACATCGCTATTTAAGCCGAGCCTTAAAATTTTCGGATTCTATCTGGAAGGAAGCTGATTTTCATTCTCACCCAAGTTTGCCGAGCAATCGGGAATTTGACCGGCTGATCTTTGTGAGCGAGTCTATGCTGCAGGTTTGCAGCCTTGCGCAACGCGGTGCTGTGACCGATCTGCCGATTTTGATACAGGGCGAGACCGGGACCGGCAAAGAGCTTCTTGCGAGAGCGGTTCACAGCGTCAGCTCGCGAAGCTCCTATCCGTTTATGGTGCAGAATTGCGGAGCTTTGCCGGATGAGCTGCTGCAATCAGAGCTTTTTGGCCATAAGCGCGGGGCGTTTACCGGTGCCATCAGCGACCGTTTGGGACTTTTTCCTGCGGCGGACAAAGGAACCGTTTTTCTTGATGAGATATCTGATGTTTCCCCGACGTTTCAGGTCAGTTTGCTCAGATTTTTGCAGGAAGGCGAGGTGAAACCGCTCGGTTCGGACAAAATGACAAAGACCGATGTTCGCATTATCGCCGCTTCAAACCGCCCTCTCAAGGAATTGGTGGAAGCCGGGAAATTTCGCCGCGATCTTTACTATCGCCTGCGCGGTTTTGAGCTAAACCTGCCGCCGCTGCGTGATCGGGTTGAGGACATTCCGGTTTTAGCCGAGTATCTGGCGAATGAATATGCCGATTCCATCGGGCGCAGAATACCGGGCATCACGCTGGATGTGATCCGCCGTCTGAAACTGTATAAATGGTCTGGCAACGTCAGGGAATTGCGAAACGAGGTCCAGCGGATGGTTGCATTGGCGGATAACGGTGAATTTCTGGCACTTAAACATCTTTCCGAAGAAATTGCCGCGATCGAGGTCTCAAGGTTCCAGGATGAATTCAGCAAAGAAGGCCCACTTGCCACCGCGGATGGAAGATCGCTTAAGCAAACCGTGGAAAATATTGAACGGCAGATCGTTTCGCAGTCGCTGCTGCGGAACAAATGGAATTACACGAAAGTTTCAAAAGAACTTGGGTTGTCCCGAGTTGGATTAGCTAATAAAATAAAGCGCTACAAGATAGATACGAGCCTGGCCGTGTCAAAGTCGGCCGGAGCGGAATAGTCCTATGGCCGAAGATGTGAAAGATAAAGGAAAGGAAGACCCTTTCAACCTGCAGTCGCCGGTATTTACCGAGGACGGAGAGGTTTCAGAAGGCGCATATCGCGATCTTGGAACTACGCCGCTGGCTGATCTGCTTGGCCTCGCCCCCGAACAAACGAACGGCCACTGGTGCAGCCGATGTCAGGGCATCTGGTTCGGCTATACGCTTGAATCTGAGTGTCCGGTATGCGGAAATCGGCACGGATGATCTATGCGAACTAAGTTTGCTAAAAAGACACCGCTGTAAACTTAGTTTGCATATTTCCTGCCTCCGTCAAGCTTCTATTACCCTATCAAGTCCTTTTTATACATATAGTTACGATATGCTTTACCACATGGCATAAATATTGCTCTGTGTGGTTGCTAACAGTTTATATTCCGAACCTGACAAAGGTACGGTTTTACGTTTTTTCTTTTAGATAAAATTTAAGGAGTTGGATAATGGCGAACTTACTCTGGCTGCAGGGTGGTGCGTGTTCGGGAAACACTATGTCGTTTCTCAATGCGGAAGAACCCAGTGCGTGTGATCTCGTAACGGATTTTGGTATCAATGTTCTTTGGCACCCAAGCCTGGGTGTTGAACTGGGAGACAATCTTCAAAAGATCTTGCGTGATTGTGTATCGGGTGCTATTCCACTCGATATTTTTGTTTTTGAGGGAACGGTCGTAAACGCGCCGGGAGGAACCGGCGAATGGAACCGGTTTGCAGGAAGGCCGATGAAACAGTGGGTGCAGGAATTATCTGACGTGGCCTCGTATGTTGTTGCGATCGGAGACTGCGCGACCTGGGGCGGCATTCCGGCGACGGCGCCGAATCCGAGCGAATCTGTCGGCCTGCAGTTTCTCAAACGTGAAGCGGGCGGATTTCTCGGCAGCGATTTCAGGTCAAAATCGGGCCTGCCTGTTGTGAATATTCCGGGATGCCCGGCCCACCCTGACTGGATAACGCAGATTGTCGTTGCTATAGCGACCGGACGCGGCGGCGACATCGCCGTTGATGAATTTCATCGCCCGAAAACATTTTTCCAGAGCTTTACTCAAACCGGATGCACGCGAAACATGCATTTTGCGTACAAGGTTTCGACGACCGAATTCGGACAGCGCAAAGGATGCCTCTTTTATGACCTCGGCTGCCGCGGGCCGATGACCCACAGCCCGTGCAACCGGATATTGTGGAACCGGCAATCTTCAAAGACTCGTGCCGGAATGCCGTGTTTAGGCTGTACGGAGCCTGAATTTCCGTTCTTTGACCTTGCTCCGGGAACGGTATTCAAAACACAGACGGTCATGGGCTTTCCGAAGGAGATGCCCGAAGGCGTCGATAAGAAAGGTTATATGGCAATGACGGCGGCTGCAAAGAATGCGGCACCGGCGTGGGCCGAACAGGACATTTTTGTCGTTTAACGACAAGGAGGCTACAAAAAAATGGCAGTGCAAACATTGGACATATCTCCGGTCGGCAGGGTCGAGGGCGATCTTGACGTCCGTGTCGATATAGAGAACGGCGTGGTTACAAACGCGTGGACACAGGCCGAACTGTTTCGCGGTTTTGAGATAATCCTGCGTGATAAGGACCCGCAGGCCGGCCTTGTCGTTACGCCGCGCGCGTGCGGTATCTGTGGAGCATCTCATTTGACGTGTGCGGCATGGGCTCTTGATACGGCCTGGGCAACTGAGGTACCCCGCAACGCAATTCTTGCGCGCAATCTGGGACAGATCACTGAGAGCCTTCAGAGCCAGCCGCGTTATTTTTATGGCTTGTACGCGATCGACATGACCAACAAAAAGTATCGCGGAAGCCAGTATTATGAAGAAGCGTGCAAGCGTTTCGCTCCATTTACCGGAACGTCATACGAACATGGCGTTACCATATCAGGCAAACCCGTGGAGATATACGCAATGCTTGGCGGACAGTGGCCGCATTCGAGCTACATGGTCCCGGGCGGCGTGATGTGCGCACCGACGCTGACCGATGTTACAAGGGCGTGGGGTATCCTCGAATATTTCCGACGGAACTGGCTTGAGTCCATGTGGCTCGGCTGTTCGCTGGAACGTTACGAAGAGATCCAGAGCTATGACGATTTTATGGCATGGCTCGATGAAAGTCCGGCACATGCGAACTCCGATCTCGGCTTTTACTGGCGAATGGGGCTGGATGTAGGACTCGATAAATACGGCGGCGGCGTCGGCAAATATGTGTCGTGGGGCTATCTGCCGCATGAGGACAAGTATCAGACGCCGACCATCGAGAGCCGTAATGCGGCGCTTATTATGAAGAGCGGCATTTATGACAGCTCCACCGATACGCACATTACAATGAGCCAGGAGCGCGCGCGCGAGAACGTGACACATGCCTGGTATGACGAGACCGCAACCGACCAGCATCCATTCGACCGCACAACAAAGGCGGTTCATAATAATCAGACGAGCTTTGACGACAAATACTCATGGGCCACTGCCGTAAAGGATATGGAATACGGACGCCTTGAGGCCGGGCCGTTCGCCCGGCAGTTGATAGCCGGCGGCCGCCACGGTGAGGATTGGCAGCATTATGATCCGTTCATTCTGGATATGTATAAAAAGATGGGCGGCCCGAGCCTCCATCTGCGGCAGATCGGCCGAATGCATGAAACGATCAAGATCTATCGGCAGGCGGAACGTTGTTTACGCGAATTTAAGCTGAATGAACCGTGGTACGTGAAACCGACAGAAAAAGATGGCAAGGGCTGGGGAGCCACCGAGGCCATCCGCGGAGCGCTGTGTCACTGGATAGAGGTCGAAGGCGGCAAGATCAAGAATTATCAGATCATCGCTCCGACGACATGGAACGTTGGGCCGCGCGACAGCGACAACAATCTGGGTCCGATCGAATCGGCACTGGTCGGCAGCCCGATCGCCGATCCGTCCGATCCGGTCGAGGTCGGCCATGTTGCACGGTCTTTCGATTCGTGCCTGGTCTGCACGGTCCATGCTCATGATGCGAAGACAGGCAAGGAACTTTCCCGTTTTCGTATCGGCTGACCTTTGTGTTTTTTCCGGCAGAGCAGCAAACTGAAAGGGTTGCGGCTCTGCCTTTTTTTTCTATTTTCATTTGGCTGGCCGCAACATAACGAGAGAATAGTTTAATGCATACAGACGAGGAAGCCGTCCTGCGGGCAAAGATCGGCGAAATGCTGGCAGACGGGCTTATAACCCAACTTGAACCGTTCCCGGAAACTCATAAAGAGTTTGCGGAACTGCTTGCACAGCTTCGCGCACTGCCGAAAGACGATCTCGAAGCTAAACTGGTCCTCTCCGGTTTTGCTGACGAGCCTTATGGTGAAGATCAAATGCGGTGTCTTGAATGTATGTACTACCTTGTCCATAGAAAGTGGTGTGACCTGCCTGAGCTTGCGGTTCCGGTCGAACCGGACTGGTATTGCCGGCTTTGGCGTATCTGATAGGCGTTGAGGGCGTTCGTCATGAAAGATGACGATACATTAAGGGCTGAATTAGGGGCGATGCTTGCCGGCGGCCTTGAGACCGAATGGCAGGAACGCGCATATACGAGCGAACAGGTCAATGCGGTCGTAGCCCGGCTGCAGAGGCTTGCTGCCGACGATCACGAGCAAAAACTGGTGATCGGCGGCTTTACCGATCATCCGTATGTCGGTGAAGACGACGATGACGGGCTTTCGCAGGACTGTTCAACCTGTATGTATTATCTGAAGCACCGCAAATATTGCGAGCTTCCGGAACTGGAACTTCCGGTCGAGCCTGAATGGTCCTGTATTCTATGGCGAATTTGATCGTGAAATAATTCAACTGCGAAAGACGGCAAAGATGCCAAGAAGGCAAGAAACAATTTTAGTGTTCTGTTGACATTTTGTAGGAAGGATGTGTCGGCGAAAGTTTTTTTGAACGCGGATCAAGCAGATCTAGCGGATGAGGGCAGATATGAAATTCTAAAATCGCGCGAATCTGCCCGATTCGCATAATCCGCGTTCAAAAAAAGCCAAAGTCGAAAACGTCAACAAAACTTTGTGATCTTTCGGGTATTTAGCTGTTCAATATAGTTGTGTTAACGATAATCGGCTGCGGCAATTCAAACAGGACTGACGACGGCGTGGGAGTCGCTGTAGCCCAGTCTTTGCAAAAATTCCTCCAGACGAACCCAAAGGCCAATGTGCGCGTTTTTGACGCCGGCACGGGCGGACTTGACGTGATGTTTCAAGCCCGGGGTTCGTCGCGCCTGATCATCGTGGATGCGGGCAATACTGGCAGCCCGCCGGGAACGATATACGAGGTCCCCGGCGAAGAACTTGTATCCGAGCGGGAACCGTCTTACAGCCTTCATGATTTTCGCTGGGATCATGCCTTGTATGCAGGCCGCAGGATCTTCAGGGACGATTTCCCGACAGACGTTACGGTGTATCTCATTGAAGCCGAGAGCCTTGGCCTCGGCCTGCAATTGACCCCATTGGTGGCCGAGGCCGCCGAGAATGTTGTTGAGAGGATAAAGGCAATAGCTGTCGAATATGACTGAGCAGCACCCAGATCCAATGGTTTCCGTTGCAAACGGAAACATATATCTGCCGAACGAAACCTTTGATACATATTTCAAAGGTATCGAGGCGGTTGCTCTGCTTCCTCACGAACAGGGAATTCTTATGCTTCCGCTTCACAATTCGGCAGGCGGCCTGCTTGTCAAACTCAAGAATCTTCGCGGTGACCGCGTTGTCAACGCACAGGAATTTTTTCGCACCGGTGGCTTTTCCGAAGATGCCAGCGAGACCGAACATTCCGTCCGATGGCTGTCCGAACGCGGCGGATTGCTGATCGAGCAGGTTCAGAAAAGCGATCCTGTTATTGCAAACTAAGTTTACATAGTGGAATTTTAGTTGACAAATATATTGATTCAGAATAACCTCAAGGTCAGTCCCAAATAAACAAGTCTAAGTCATTTTTTTTGGAGCGGCATATCCGAATGGAAACTCTGACCGACACACAATTCGAGGCGGCATTAAAGGCAGTCGAGGCGGACGACGCGACACCGGAAGAAAAGGCCGAGATGCTGATGGAGATCGCAATGGGGCTTCAGCAGAAGCCAAAGACGACGCTTCAGATCGAAGATGCGATCAGGCTTTACGACAAGGCGTTGGGTATTTGCCCCGATTCGGCCGTACTTTTGCGGGCGAGAATAAATGCAAGACAGGCGACGGCATATCAGGGACTCCCGACCGGGACAAAGGATGACCTTTTTACGGCCCAGGACAAATTCAATGCGGCACTGCGGACGTTTAACGAATTTGAGCTAAAGGAAGAAGCCGCTGAAACGGAATTGAATCTCGGCCTTGTTTCGCAGGCATTGGCGCAGGCCGGATTTGGCCGTCTGCAGGACGCAATTTCACACTATCACAACGCGCTGAGGGTTTTTAACAAAGATGATTACCCGCAGGATTTCGCCATTCTCCATAACAATCTGGCTATCGCATACTTGTCGATCCCTATGAGCGACGAGCGCGGCAAGATGAGCGAAGCCCTTGCCGTTCAATCATTTGAGGAAGTTCTGAAGGTGATAAATATTGTCGATCATCCAAGCGAATACGCGATGATCCAGAACAATCTCGGCAATGCCCTGCAATATGCGTCAAGCAGCCACGTTTTCGAAAATAATCTTCGGGCGCTTGAGGCGTATGACGAGGCTCTCCGCGTAAGGAACAGCCGTGACACGCCGATCGAATATGCGAACACTATTGCCAACAAGGCAAATGTTTTGAGAAATATTCCCGATGACCCGAATGCTCCCGCTAACGGAAACCGGGAAAATCTGAAATCGGCCCGCAAACTGTATGTGGAAGCCCGCGATATATTTGAGAGATTCGGACATTCTGACGGAGTTCAGCAGCTATCCGAAGTGATGGGTGAGATAGACAAGGATCTCGGGGCCGTTATTGCGGCCGGAACGATCGGTTAGACCAATAAACATTTGGGTTGGAACAAACTATGACAGCAACAATCATTATTTCTTTTTTGGCCGGAGCGGTGCTTGGCGCTGCCGGAGGAGCGTTGAGCAGTTGGAAAATTGCCGGAAAAGACCTCGGCGAAGGTTTTGCTGCTTTGATCGGCGGTTTTTTCGGTCTTTCGCATGCAATTCCGGCAATGATACTGGGGTTGATCATTCTTTATTTTATCTAGGGAGGCAGTGAAAGAGACATTATGTGGCCAATGTTTTTACAGACAGTGTCGTTGTTTTTGAAAGGCAAGATGTTTCGCGACCCTAAACAGGTCTTTCTGCGTTCGGCAATGGGTGTGGCGGCAGGTGTGATACTGCTTGTCTTGCTCGGGAAATTCGTTCCGGCCATTCCATTGTGGGCGTCGGCAATGGCTGCGGGAGTGGTTACGGGGCTTTTGATGCCGTACCTCTTCAAAGACCTGAAGTACGCCTAAGAGATAAAATGACCAACGCTGCAGCACAGATCGATCCGAACGGCCAAAACGGCGCTGATATTCTGGAGCGCCTTGCGGGCGATATCGAAAAGGTCGAGGCGATAGTCAATGGCTGGGACGATCATCATTCACTGACGGTCAAAGCCCTGAAATCGTCGATAGAGGACCTGCACAAAGAGGCATTGAAGCGGCTGATCAAAGCGCTGAAAGATGATCCGGCAGCGGGTGCCAAATTGCGTGAGGCCCTCGGCGATCCGGTCATTTACGGCGTGCTGCTTTATCACGGGCTGGTCAGGGAACCGCTTGAACCACGGGTTGAAAAGGCGTTGGCGGCCGTGCGGCCGATGCTTGAAAGCCACGGCGGAAATGTCGAGCTTGTTGCGGTCAAGCCTCCTGATACGGTCGAGGTGCGGCTGCTCGGTTCGTGTCACGGCTGCCCGGCGTCGAGCCAGACACTGACCGAAGGAATCGAAAGATCGATCAGGGAATATTGTCCTGAGATCACCACCATCAATCAGGTAAGCCGCGGCAAACCGGAAGCCGAATCGAACGGGGAAAAGAAACTTTATTTTATCAGCCCGTTCGCCTCGGGGATGAAATCGAACTGGAAACCGGCGTGTTCTTTGGACGACATACCGGAACTCGGCATTGTAGAGCGAACAATAAACGACCGTTCCGTGCTGCTGCACAAACACGGCCAGGTTGTGAGCTGTCTTGATAATTCCTGCGCACATCTGGGAATGCCGCTTGAGATGGGCGAGGTTCAGGACGGAGTGCTGACCTGCCCGTATCACGGATTTCAATACCGGCTCGAAACCGGCGAATGCCTGACGGCGCCGGAAGTGCAGCTAAAAGTTCACGCCGTCCGCGTGGTCGGCGATCAGGTTGAGGTCAGGCTGGAGGTGTAATGCCGCAAACAATGCGCGTAAAACTCAATTCGACGGTCAGGCAGGAATCGGGCCTGGCGGTTGAGGCCGCGCGTCCGTTGTTTCAGCCGATGCCTGATGTCGTGCTTGGCTCAACCGACAACGGAGATGAACTTGCGGTTCCGGTGCAGGCATCGCCGACCTCGCTTTTCGGGCCACGCGGCGGAGCGATCCTGGATGACGGTTCTTTGTGGGTAGCCGATACGGGCCATCACCGGCTGCTTGGTTGGAATAAAACGAATTTAAGCGACGGTGAGCCGGCGGAGATCGTTATCGGCCAGCCGGATCTTTACAGCGAGGGCCGCAATGGCAAGGCCGAGGTTTCCGGGCATTCTCTAAACGTACCGACAGGGGTTGCATCATGTGGGGAAGGAATTGCGGTTGCGGATGCGTGGAATCATCGCGTGCTGATCTGGCACGAACTGCCGCAAAGTAATAACCAGCTTGCGGATATCGTTCTCGGACAAGACAATTTCACATCCGCCGAAGCAAATCGCGGCAGCGATTCGCCGACGGATACGAGTTTGTTCTGGTGTTACGGAGTTCATTGGGACGGTGAGCGGCTGTGGGTCGCAGACACCGGCAACCGGCGTGTTTTGATGTGGAACGGTTTGCCGGAGACCAACGGACAGCCAGCCGATCTTGTTTTGGGACAAGCTGATTTTACTGTTCGCGATGAGAATGGCGGCGGCGAGCCGGATGCGTCAAGCATGCGTTGGCCGCACGCGGTCGCTATCTGGAACGGGCGGCTTTGCGTTACCGATGCAGGGAATAATCGCATAATGATCTGGAACAAAATACCCGAACGCAGCGATCAGCCATGTGATCTTATTCTCGGCCAAAAGGGTTTTGAGTCGGTCGATCATAATCAGGGAAATTATTTCCCGATCGAAAGCGGGCTGAATATGCCGTATGGCATCGCGACGGTCGGTGACTGGCTGATAGCGGCCGACACGGCCAGCTCACGCATCGTCGGATGGCACAAAAATGATAACGAAACTGGTTTGCCCGCGCGGCTGCTTGCCGGCCAGCATACCTTTCAGGACAAAGGCGACAACCGATGGCAGTCGCCGGTGCGCGACAGTTTTTGTTGGCCGTATAACGTCTATGCCAACGGTGAAAGGGTCCTGGTCGCCGATTCGGGAAATAACCGTGTCTCGCTTTGGCGAGTGTCGGATGAAGTAAGAGATTCATTGTCCTGACAATTATCAGTTAATGGTTTCCTGACTGTTAACCAAAAACTACAGACTGACAACTGTCAGAAACTAATATAGTGTTGGATACCGCTGCAAAAAAAACGGAAAGCGAGGTTGCCGAACGCCTGATAGTTCGCGGCCTGGTGCAGGGCGTCGGGTTTAGACCGACAGTCTGGCGGATCGCCAATCGGTTGAACATTCGCGGCACAGTGTCGAACAACGGAGAAGGTGTTGAAATTTGTGCCGCCGGGCCGCGAAATGCCATTGATGAACTCGTAACGTGCCTGCATTCCGAACCGCCGCCGCTTGCCCGAATTTTTGAGATCGAAAGGGTTGCGATGACAGAATTTCCGTGTACCGACACGTTTCACATTGCGGACAGCACTGCCTCCGGGATACACACGGGTGTGGTTCCCGACGCCAGCGTCTGCGAGGAATGCCGGGCCGAGACATTTGATCCTTTTGCACGGCGGTTTCGCTATCCGTTCACGAACTGCACTCACTGCGGCCCGCGATTTTCCATTGTGGAAAGCATTCCTTATGACAGATCAGGCACGACAATGCACGGGTTTGATATGTGCGAAGAATGCCGCGCCGAATACGAATGCCCGGCAGATCGACGTTTTCACGCACAGCCGATAGCCTGCTACAAATGCGGGCCACGTGTCTGGCTGGAGCGAGCGGACGGTAACGCATTTACCGCCGATGCGTTTACGATGCTGGATGAAACGGACGCTGTTTGTACGCTCATCCAACGCGGGTTTATCGTTGCAATAAAAGGACTTGGCGGTTTTCAGTTTGCCTGTGATGCAACGAATGAGGAGGCTGTTTCACGTTTGCGTTCGCAAAAACATCGTGAACGAAAGCCGTTTGCGTTGATGTGCCGCGATCTGGAAGCTGTGCGGATGTATTGTGAGGTCAGCGACGAAGAAGAAAAGCTCCTGACATCGCCCGCCGCCCCGATAGTTATTTTGAACCGAAATTTCAAATTTCAAATTTCAAATTTCAAAGTGACGGAAGATACCGGATCTGAAATTTCAGATCAAAGACCAAAGACCAAAGATCAAAGATCAAAGGTCGCCAAAAGCGTCGCTCCGGGAATAGAAACCCTCGGCATAATGCTGCCGAACACGCCGCTGCATCATTTGATACTGCGGCGGATGGATCGGCCTGTTGTGCTGACTTCGGGAAATGTCTCGGACGAGCCGCAGGCGACAGATAATGACGACGCGAAACAGCGGCTTGCACCGATAGCCGATTATTTTGTTTTCAATGACCGGCCGATCGCGCAGCGCGTTGACGATTCGGTAGTCAAGATCATGGACGGCGAGGTGCGTGTGTTTCGCAGAGCGAGAGGCTATTCGCCGTCGCCTTTTATTCTGCCAAAAGGTTTTGAAAACGCACCGGAAATACTTGCATACGGCGGCGAGTTGAAGAACACGTTTTGTCTGTTGAAGGACGGGAAGGCGATAGTTTCACAGCACATCGGCGACCTTGAGGACGCGGCGACACAAGCCGATTACCGGCACAATCTGAAGCTCTACGAAACTATCTATCAGCACAAGCCGGAAGTGATAGTGTGCGATCTTCATCCTGAATATATTTCCGCTAAACTTGCCCGCGAGCGGTCAGAACCGGGAGCGGCAGCGACCGGGTTCAATGGCAGTCCGCATCTTATCGAAGTTCAGCATCATCATGCACACATAGCAGCGTGCCTTGCCGAGAATCGCTTTCCCGTTGATACAAAACCTGTGATCGGTGTCGCGCTTGACGGGCTTGGTTATGGCGATGACGGAAGTTTCTGGGGAGGCGAATTTCTGCTGGCGGATTATCGCGAATACAAGCGGCTGGCGACATTCAAACCGGTCGCGATGATCGGCGGTGAACAGGCGATCAAGGAGCCGTGGCGAAACACCTATGCTCACCTCATGGCGGAAATGGGCTGGCCGAAATTTGCGATGAATTACGCAGAGCTTGAGCTGTTCGGGTTTCTCGATTCAAAGCCGCGCGATGTGCTTGACGGAATGCTGAAACGTGAGGTCAATTCACCGGTGGCAAGCTCGTGCGGGCGGCTTTTTGATGCGGCTGCTGCTGCCTGTGGAATTGCCCGCGAACACGCGGTTTATGAAGGCCAGGGAGCCGTCGAATTTGAGGCGATGGTCGATGAGGAAACGCTCCGTAATGAAGACGATCTTCTTGCATATCCGTTTTCGATACCGCGTTTGAAGGATTCAAATTTGCCGTATATCGAGCCGCTCGCGATGTGGCAGGCATTGCTTGGCGATCTGATCCTGAAAACTCCTGTGCCGGTGATAGCGGCGCGTTTTCATAAGGGTTTGGCAAAAGCTGTCGTTCAGATGATCGAAAAGCTGAGTGCGTATGAAACGGGAGACGAGCCGGTTCGCACCGCAGCATTATCGGGCGGAGTTTGGCAGAACAAAGTGCTTTTTGAGGAAGTGGTTCGGAGACTGAAACAGAAGGATTTTGAGGTGCTGACGCATCGCGAGTTTCCGTCGAACGACGGCGGGTTGTCGCTGGGACAGGCTGCAATAGCGGCCGCCAAAAGTTTAACCACATAGGAACAGAGATCACATAGATAGAATTTGTCTATGTGAACTATGCTCCTATGGGTGAGGATCTTAGAAGAATTATGTGTTTAGGAATTCCCGGAAAAATAGTGTCTATCGACGAGCATACGCCAAAGCTGGCGACGGTGGATGTCGGCGGTGTGCGTCGTGCGATAAATATCTCCTGCATTGTTGACGAAGAGCATCCGCCGGAATCGTGCGTAGGCGATTGGGTGCTGGTGCATGTCGGCTTTGCGATGAGCCGGATAAATGAGGAAGAGGCGGCAAAAACGCTCGCTTTGCTGGAAGAGATGGGCGAAGTGCAGGCCGAGATAGCGGCGATGAGATCGTCGGGAACTTAGGATTTTTTCACCGCGGAGACGCAGAGACGCGGAGAAAATTCAAACAGGATTCACAGGATGAACAGGATCGTCTTTCTTTGTGGTCGGAGCAGCAAAATATCCTGTTTATCTTATTTTAATTCCTCTCTGCG
This sequence comes from uncultured Chloracidobacterium sp., assembly GCA_964583955.1. GTDB lineage: Bacteria > Acidobacteriota > Blastocatellia > Pyrinomonadales > Pyrinomonadaceae > OLB17. The sequence continues at coordinate 21,149 of CAZOXY010000040.1, forward strand.
TCTTTGCGACTCTGCGGTTAAACAGTTATGACAGCGACATCATCAAATTTTCTTTATCCATTTCTGCACGGCGAAGCGCAGAACGCCGAGCGGCTGGATGAGGGCTTGCTCGAATCCGTTAGGCAAAAGGCGCGGCACAGCATCGACGTAAAGCAGCAGTTTTTTGAAAACAATGCCGTGAAAATAGTCGGGGTCGCAAAGGCCATCGCGGGGGTTTACGAAGCGGACGGAAAGCTGCTTTCGATGGGCAACGGTGGTTCAAGCTGTGACGCGGCGCATATCACGGTCGAGTTCGAGCATCCGGTCACTGCCGGGCGGCCCGCATTGACGGCGATGAATTTGGTCGCGGACACGGCGATGATGACAGCGGTCGGCAATGACGTCGGGTTTGCAAATGTTTTCACGCGGCAGATAATCGCTCACGGCAAACCTGGCGATGGGCTGATCGGAATTTCGACCAGCGGCAATTCTGAAAACCTTTTGAATGCGTTCGCAAAAGCGAAAGAAATGGGTCTGGTGACTATCGGCCTGGCGGGCGGTGACGGCGGACAGATGCTGGCAAGCAATGCCGTCGATCATTGCCTGGTCGTTGAGACCGACAGCATACATCGCGTTCAGGAATCACACGTTGCCGTGTATCACATCCTTTGGGATCTTGTGCATACGCTGCTTGCCGACCGAAGAGGAGGATTGACCGCAGAGACACAAAGACGCGGAGAAGATCAGAAAGGCGAATAGAAAATTCCGTAAATTCGGTCTCCGCGACTCTGCTGTGAAAAAGATTTTATGAAATATGTTGATGAATTTCGCGATCCGGTGATGGCGCAAACGCTGCTGAATGAGATAAGACAGCTTGTGCCGCAGATCGAAGTGTCCAAAAGAAGGCCGCTTCAGATAATGGAGGTCTGCGGCGGGCATACGCATTCGATATTTCGTTACGGCCTTCAGAATATGCTGCCGAAAGAGGTCGAATTCGTCCACGGCCCCGGTTGTCCGGTATGCGTTCTGCCGATGGGCAGGGTTGATGATTGTGTTGCGTTGGCAGAAATGCCGCACGCTATTTTCACCACGTTTGGCGACGCGATGCGTGTCCCGGGATCGAAAAAGAGCCTATTGCAGGCTAAGGCCGAAGGCGCGGATGTGCGTATGGTCTATTCGCCGTTGGATTCGCTAAAGCTCGCGAAGGAAAATCCCGAAAGGGAGGTTATCTTTTTCGGCCTCGGTTTTGAAACGACAATGCCCAGCACCGCGTTCACCATATTGCAGGCGGAAAAAGAAGGAATAAAAAATTTCTCGCTTTTTTGCAACCACATCACGATCATCCCGACGATCAAGGCAATTCTCGATTCGCCTCAGCTTGAGATTGACGGTTTTCTCGGCCCCGGACACGTCTCGATGGTCATCGGCACATCGCCGTATGATTTTATCGCCGGCCATTACAAAAAGCCGATCGTTATTGCGGGGTTCGAGCCGTTAGACGTGCTGCATTCGATGTGGATGGTGTTAAAGCAACTGGCCGAGGGCCGCAGTGAGGTCGAAAATCAATATGCCCGCATAGTGCCGGACGCAGGCAACGATCCGGCATTACAGGCGGTGCAGGAAGTTTTCGAACTGCGTGAATTTTTTGAATGGCGCGGCCTCGGGTCAATAGATCATTCGGGCGTCCGCATCCGTGATAAATATGCTGCCTATGACGCCGAGCATAAATTCCCGGTACCTAATTTGAAGATCGCCGATCCGAAGTCGTGCCAGTGCGGCGAGGTCTTAAAGGGCGTTATCAAACCAATACAATGCAAAGTGTTCGGAACGCAATGCACGCCGGATATGCCGCTCGGAGCTTTGATGGTATCGAGCGAAGGCGCGTGTGCAGCGTATTACAATTTCGGCCGCGTCCAGATAAAGCGTGAACCGGCAGCGGCCGCAGTCGTTTAGCGGCTATGCCGTTCTATTTGGGGTGAAGCTTTGCTTCACCGAGAGGCGATATAAGGGAGAATGCGGCTCAGCCGCTACGCCCGGTCCCCGGCGGCGGAGCCGCCGCGGATCGAAGAAACGGGGCTGGAAAAGCGAAGCTTTTCCGCAAATAGGTGGGCAAAGCCCAAAGAAGTCTTATGACGGCAGAAGTAGTAACAAAACCCATGAGAAAGCTCCGCGAGACGGCCATAAATATGGCTCATGGCAGCGGCGGCAAGAAGATGCGCGATCTGATCGAGGATGTTTTTCTCGGTGCGTTCAACAATCCGCTGCTTGCACCGCTGGAAGACCAGGCCGTTATGAACCTCGCCGAACTGGCGAAAAACGGCGACCGGCTCGCATTTACCACCGACAGCTATGTCGTCAGCCCGCTTTTTTTTCCGGGCGGCAACATCGGTGCGTTGGCTGTGAACGGCACCGTCAACGATCTTGCAATGTGCGGAGCGAAGCCGCTCTATCTTTCGTGCGGAATGGTGTTGGAAGAAGGTTTGGCTGTCGATGAACTGCGGCAGATCGCCGCCACGATGCGCGAAATGGCAGATGCCGCCGGCGTTGCCATCGTCACCGGCGACACAAAGGTCGTCGAACGCGGAGCGGCAGACAAGCTCTTCATCAATACGTCAGGCGTTGGCATCGTTCCGGTTGGCGTGAACATCGCAGCGAGCCGTGCGCAACCCGGCGACAAGATAATTCTCAACGGCTATCTGGGCGATCACGGCTGTGCGATATTGCTCGCACGCAATGAACTTGCGCTTGAAACCGACATTGAGACCGACTGCCAGCCGCTGAATGGCCTGGTTCGGGCGATGCTCGATGTTTGCCCCGACATTCATTGTTTGCGGGACGCGACGCGCGGCGGGCTTGGCACGGTTTTGAACGAGTTTGCCGAAGCGTCAGGTGTCGGCATCAATATAAATGAAACGGCGATACCGATGCGTGAAAAAGTAAGAGGAGCGTGTGAGATCCTCGGCCTCGATCCGCTTTACTTGGCGAACGAAGGCAAGATGGTCGTGATAGTTTCGCCTGAAAATGCGGACGAGGTTTTGGAAGCGATGCGCGGCCACGAAGCGGGACGGGAATCGGCGATCATCGGCGAGGTCGTTGAATCAAGCTATCCGCTCGTAACGCTAAACACGGGATTTGGCGGCGGTCGGATCGTCGATCTGCTGGTCGGTGAGCAGTTGCCCAGAATTTGTTAGCGGGAGTTGATGATGGAAGACCGGACGGAAATTACAACATCCGCGCGTTCTTATATTTTGCTCCCGTTCAAGGTTTCGACGTCGATCTTTGACACTTGCACCCACATATTTAATGTGACATTAATGACAC
>CAZOXY010000040.1:24458-28862 GCA_964583955.1 uncultured Chloracidobacterium sp.
TGGGAGAACCCGAAAACGCATCGCTGGACCGTTAATTTTCTGGTATTCGCGTTTCTTGCTTCGCTGTTTGTGATCGAGTTGAACAGGCAGGAGCTGTTGCCGGCGGGACTTGCTGAAATCGTTCCGAAAAATCATTTTTATGCGGTCAAGCTGTCGTTCGATCTGCTGTTGATAATAGAGATATGCGGGCTTGTCTTTGGGTTGGCGGATTCGGTCGCGGATGCGATGGGGAAGCAGTTTGAGATACTTTCGCTCATCCTTTTGCGTCAGTCCTTCAAGGAATTTACCAATTTTACCGAGCCGCTTAACTGGGACTCGATATCAGGTTCGGTGCTGTATGTTCTGTCCGATGCGGGCGGAGCGCTTGTTATCTTTTGGCTTGTGCTTTTGTATTACCGGCTTCAGCGGCACAGAAAAATTACGGATGTGCAGGAAGACCTTGTCAGTTTTGTCGCGGTAAAAAAGACGATCGCTCTTGTTCTTCTCGTGCTGTTCGTGGGTATAGGCATCCACGATATATGGACATGGGTGTCGGCCGGACAAGGATATTCGTTCTTTAGCATTTTCTTTTTGATCCTGATATTCAGCGACATTCTGATCGTTCTTGTCTCGCTGCGGTACAGCAAAATTTACGGGATCGTATTTAGAAATTCCGGTTTTGCGGTTTCGACCGTGCTTATCAGATTGGCGTTGACCGCTCCGGCGTTCATTAATGTTTTGCTGGGCGTGGCGGCTGTGGGGCTGGGCATCGGGTTAACGCTTGCTCACAATTATTTTCAGACATTGCCGAAGACGGCCGAGGCCGACTGAGTAAACGGTTTTATGCACGAACTAGGGATAACACGAAGCGTTGTTGCCATCTGTGCTGAAAATGCGGGCGGGGCAGCAGTAAAGCGCGTGACGCTTGAGATAGGGAAGTTGACCGCCATTTTGCCTGAAGCGGTCAAATTTTGCTTTGATATATGCGCAAAAGGCACGGTCGTAGAAGGCGCGCGTTTGGAGATACTGGAAATTCCCGGAAAAGCTTTGTGCGCCGATTGCGGTGCGGAATTTGAGATGAGCGATCTTGTCGGGCGATGCGGCTGCGGCAGCAGAAGGCTGGAGATCATTGCCGGAGAAGAATTGAAAGTAAAGGAAATGGAGGTTTGAAATTATGTGTGTAACTTGCGGATGTTCGGAACAGGACCAGGTGGCTGTAATAGATAAGGAGACAGGCGATCAGCGGATGATGCCGCATGAAGAAGCTCATACGCACGGCCATTCGCACGCACACGGAGACGAGCATCATCATTCTCACGGCCACGAACATTCACACGACCACGATCATGGTCATTCACATGAACACTCGCACGACCATGAAGACGTTCATTCCCATGACCACTCTCATCATCACGAGTACGGGGTCGGTGCGGCTGCCGTGGCAACGGCCAGGACACATGACCGCACTATCGAGTTGGAAAAAGAGATACTCGGCAAAAATCAGCTTATCGCCGAACGTAATCGCGGGTGGCTTGCGGCAAAAAATATTCTTGCGTTAAATCTTGTCAGCTCGCCGGGATCGGGCAAAACGACGCTGCTGGAACGAACGATTAACGACCTTAAAAATGAATACAGCATAGCCGTGATCGAGGGCGATCAGGAAACCCTGAACGATGCCGAGCGGATAAGAGCGACCGGATGCAAGGCCGTGCAGATAAATACCGGAACCGGCTGTCATCTCGAGGCCGAGATGCTCGAACGCGGGCTTGCTTCGCTCGATCCGGCGGACAATTCGCTGCTGTTTATAGAAAATGTCGGCAATCTCGTTTGCCCGGCGCTTTTCGATCTTGGTGAAAAGGCAAAAGTTGCCATACTCTCCGTCACCGAAGGCGAAGACAAGCCGCTTAAATATCCTCACATGTTCAGGGCGAGCGAGATAATGCTGCTGAACAAAACCGACCTGCTGCCGTACCTGAAATTCGATGTCGAAAAATGTATCGCCTATGCAAAAGAAGTGAACCCGGGAATCGAAGTTTTTCAAGTCTCCGCCACAACCGGCAAAGGGCTGGATAAATGGTACGCCTGGCTCAAGGCGGCGGGCAATTGAATGAGAGCGATTGTTCAGGTATCACAACGACGAGTAAGAAAAACGTCTCGCCAAGTCATTTGAGAACTCCAGTTAGACGGAAAAAGTCGGTTGCACTTTTTCTTTTTGTTCAAAACTCCCACCGCTAACCATTACTTCAATTTCAGCGGATCTGTTACGGATCGCTTTGACGCGTGACCGGGGAATTATTGCACCGGTGGTGCGTTCATGACCCGTCTCTCGCTTATTTTAAAAGTCCCGATACGAGATGAAGAACGGTCTTTGCCAATGGATGACTCAACGACTTAAAAGAGGTTTTTTGAGTCGGATCAAAAAAATGGTTGAGATCGTCATGATCGAAAGGCCATTACAGATATGCCTGATCTATATATCGGTTGCAGGTTCGGATCAAGAAACCCAACAAAAGCCCGATATCGGCAAGGGAATTTATCAGGATGAAAGTAACTGCCTAGCTACTTACCTACCTATGTATGTGGTGACGGTGTCCTGGTTTTGCCTGAAAATACTGCTTGTTCGTGCGGGACACATTAAAAAGCAGATGGAACCTGTTACTTTGTCCGGTCTTACTTCAAGTCCGGTCTTACTTCAAGCAGGACCACGCCGGAGATCGCTATGGAGCGACGCGTCAGGACGGCGGAGCCGGAACACGCACGCCGATAGTCTGTGCGAATGTAAACAAATAGCCAGGAGATAAGACAATGAAGTTTTTTCTATATTTACCGGTTTTTGCATTGATATTAACGATCACGGCCTTTGAGGTTGATGGTCAGATACCACGCCTGCCATCCGTCAGGCCGAAGGCCACACCGACACCTGCATCACGACCGCAAAAACCCGCTGTCCAATCGAACTCCGACGCGGCTTCAGCAGGACAGTCCGAAGATTACCCCAAGCACTTCTTTTTCACAACTGTTGCAAAGGCGACGAGCGATGTTCTGAAGGCAAAGGACCTGACAGCGTGTATATTCGGCGACAATGCAAACCCTCCAAATAAGAACGCTTTTAAAAAAGTCGTGCCGACGGTCGGCGGGCAAAAGGGCCGTGTGATCGACGCGGGAACGTGTGATGTTGTTGTGCTGGTCATTAAGGACGCCGAAGCGGAAAAGAACCTCAAACGTGATAACGAAGGTTTTGTGGTTTACAGAATAGTCGGCGATGACCTCGATCTGCTGTTCAAACCCGAAGCGGGCCAGCATATCGCGGTCGGCAAGATGGACTTTGCCGGTTCACAAACGCTTAAGAAAACAGAAATCATCGCGTGCGGCGATTCGAGCCTGCGAAATTCATTTCGCCCTAACCCCAATACCTGGAAAAATTGGGCAAACGAATATATGGATGCCGGGCGAATGGCCCAATTGACGCCCGAGACCAGTCCGTTGCCGCGTCGCTGCGATGTCTGGATAATGACGCCGGAGCTTCACAAGGCATTTGTGAAAAGGTTTGGCGATAAGCATCCGCTTTTCAATGTGTCGCCGGGAAACGCGGAATTGACGAGGAGATGAAACGGCATTTACAGGATCGATCAGGATCGATTTCTTTGGTCTGCGAGGCACATGAAACATCTAGCTTTAAATTTTGTCCTTTTATGTCTGATGTCGGCGATGCTAAACCATGCCGCAGCGGCTCAGACTCTCAGCGTTACAAAAACCGGCATCCCTGTTCATTATCGCGGCGGGATCGCGGTCGGTGATTCGATCATCGTATATGGAACCGGGATCAATACGGGTGTCGATTACATAAAGGCGGGTGACAAGGCGGGACGCGGAATTCCCGGCGGCGAAAAATTCTCGGCGACGAATTTTGCGGTTTCCGGCGACAAGATCGTGCTGGTCAATACAAGCGAGTTCAGCTATCACGTTTTTGATACAAAGACCGGCAAGATGACGGATATTCCCGGATTAAAGAATCGCGGCAACAGCCCGCTGCGGTCGAGCGGCAACTATGTCGCGGCGGTGACAATGGACGAGGCAAAGAACCGGAACATGTTCACGGTCATCGACGTTAGCGGAGCAAACCCGAGTATCGTCGTGAACCAGCCGCCATGGCCCGGTGCGATCCGCATTGATCAGGTTGCGATAGACGCCGCGAGCGGCAACCTGGTTGTCAGCACGGGCGACCAGATAGCCAGAGTTCTTTTCAGTACCGGCGACACCGAGCCGATCCCATTCAACATAAAGGACGAAGGCGGTGCGAATACCGAACCGATGGCAATATCCGGCGACATGCTGTATTACTTCAGCGCCGAAAGCGGTCAGAAAAACCTGATGGAATTGAGTCTGATCGATGGTGCGGTGAAAAAACTATCCGTCAATCCGGCG
>CAZOXY010000041.1:0-28567 GCA_964583955.1 uncultured Chloracidobacterium sp.
CAGAAATGGCGTATTGTCGCCCGGTTCGCGGAATATTTCCGATCTTGCTCCGCCAAATGAAGTGCGGACAACGTTCCATCCATAGCCCGCCGAAGGCGTTGTGTGAATAAGGATGACACCGGCGGCTCCGCGTCTGGCCGCCTCTTCGTATTTATACGTCCATCGTCCGTTATAGGTCAGCGCCTTGCCGCCAAAAAGGTCAGGCTCATCTTCGGTCGCGGGCGGGTCGTTGACCATTATCATCAGCACCTTGCCGCGATAATCCTCAGCCGGGCCGCTGTAATCGTTCCATTTATAAAGGGGCGATTCGATGCCGTAGCCCATGAAAATAACCTCGGCATCCACGGTCACATCAGCCGTTTGAGCGCCCGTCGTGGCGACAAAATCATCGCCGAAGTTAAGCGAGAGAATATCATCCGTTCTGCCCGTGAAAGTCATCTTGGTTGCCGGATCGACCTTTACGCCGACGAGCTTTACATTCTGAAAATAACTTTTCCCGTTGCCCGGTTTGACACCGGCAGAACGCATCTGAGCCGCGATATAGTCGGCGGCAAGTTTGCTGCCGGCATTGCCCGGCCCGCGCCCCTCAAAATCATCGGCGGAGAGCCGCTTGACGCGCTGTTTTATCTTTTCGCCGTCAAAACGCGATTCGAACGTCTGCGCAAAGGCACTGAGGCCTCCTAAAATAACAATAAACGCGGCAATTATCAGCTTTTTCATAAGTTAAAGTTCCTTCTGAGGTGTCAGGATGCAACTCTTAATGTGAATGTTTAACATTAGCCCTTTATCAACGCCATTGCCTCAGCCCGCGTTCGCGGGTCTTTTCTAAAGCCGCCAAGGACAGCCGAGGTTATCGTCATCGCACCGGGCTTTTTGACGCCGCGAAGCGTCATGCACGTATGTTCGGCTTCGACCACGACCATCACGCCAAGCGGATCAAGCTCTTCAAACAGCGTTTTTGCGATCTGCTGTGTCAGGCGTTCCTGAACCTGCAAACGGCGGGAATAGATCTCCGCCAGGCGGGCGAGTTTTGAAAGCCCTACAATGCGTCCGCCCTTTGGTATATACGCGATGTGGCATTTGCCGACGAAAGGCGCCAGATGATGCTCGCAGACAGACGCAAAGGAAATATCCTTGACTATCACCATTTCGTCGTGCGAATCGCCCGGCAGCGGGACGATGTGTTCCTTTGGGTCCTGCCACATCCCTTCGGTCAGTTCGGCGTAAAAATCCGCTACGCGTTCGGGCGTTTTTATCAGCCCGTCACGCTCCACGTCCTCGCCCATGCCTTCGAGCATAAGGCGAACACCATCGGCTATTTTCTTCAGGTCAATACCTTTTTTCTTTTTCCTTGCCATACAGATAACGAGTGCCGGGCTCTAAATTACTGCTACCCGCCTTTTGGGATAAGTTGAAATTTTACAGCCTTTTCAGCGGATAGAGAAACTCAGAGAGGCTGACACGATCTCGGATCGGCATACGCGTTCAATTATGACGGCCGATATTCAAGCCGGAAAACCAATGAGACCGACAAAGATATTCTCCATTCTGTTAGTGCTGGCCGTGATCCTGGCCGGGATGATCTCCGCTCGTTCACAGACTCGCATAACTTTTCCTAAAGGCAAAAGCTCCGCGCGCAAGGCCGGAAAAATAAACACGGGCGGACGCGTCTGTTATTTTCTCCGGGCAAAAAGCGGCCAAAAATTGACGGCTTCGGTCAGTTCGCTGAGCGGCCGCGTCAACATCTTTGAAAGCGGCGAGACCGTGTATTCCGAAACGGTCGAGATAACCGGAGACCAGTCCGTTTGTATCGATAACCTCGGGCGGGCGACGCGATATGAGCTGACAGTCGCCATCCGGTAACGCCTCGGCTTTGGCGTAAGCGCGTCAGACACCGTATAATCCCTGTTTGCCCTTTTTTTATGGCACGACAGGAAACAATGACGATCACAGACATCCAAAATGCCCTGCGCGAAAAGGTTCGCATAATCGCGAAAGAAAAATTCAGTGTCGAACCGGATCACATCGCGTCAGAGATACCGCCAAAGACCGAACTCGGCGACCTCGCCTTTCCCATTGCGTTCGAGCTTGCCAAGCTGATAAAACAGCAGACCGGCGAAAAGCAGAATCCGCGCGCGATAGCCGAAGAACTGAAGAACGGCATTTCCGAATTCGACTTCGTTGACCGTGTGGAGATCGCCGGACCGGGATATCTGAACGTCTTTTATGACCGCGCGGGATTTCTGTTGGGCGAAAACAGCGCTGAGACCGGTTCTGCTCAAACCGGAACAAAGGTCTGTGTCGAACACACGTCGGTCAATCCGAACAAGGCCGCGCATATCGGCCACGTAAGGAACGCCGTTCTTGGCGACACATTCATCCGCATTCTGAAAGCGGACGGCAAGGAGGTCGAAACACAATATTATATCGACAACACCGGCGTTCAGGTCGCTGATGTCGTTGTCGGATTTATGTTCATCCATAACATGAAGCTGGATGATATAAAAGTTCTGGATAAAGAACTTACTGCATCAGGTGAAAAGTTCGATTTTTATTGTTGGGATCTTTACGCACACGTCGGCAAAACCTATCGGGAAAACGAAGAACTTAAAGAAAAACGTGCGGAGGTGCTGCATCTGATAGAAGAAGGCGACAATCCGACCGCCGAGCTTGCTGATTTTGTCGCCACGCGAAACGTCGAATGTATCGTTGAAACGATGGAGCGTTTTGGCATCAGATACGACCTGCTGCCGCGCGAATCGGAAATACTTCACCTGAAATTCTGGGATAAGGCATTCGGACAGATGAAGGAACTCGGTGTCATCCATTATGAGGAAGAGGGCAAGAACGCGGGCTGTTGGGTGATGCCTTTTGCGGAACACTCCGGCACGGACGACCACGAATCGGACAAAATACTTGTCCGCTCAAACGGGACGGTAACATATACCGGAAAGGACATTGCGTACCAGATGTGGAAACTCGGCATTCTGGGAATGGATTTCTTTTACAAACGCTTTCATAGATACGCAGACGGAAAAGAGATCTGGGTAACGACCGGAAACGCGGACGAAGCCGAATCGGGCTTCCCTGCTTTTGGCGGCGGTGAAACGATCTATAACGTCATTGACACGCGGCAGTCTTATCCGCAGGAGATAGTGAAAAAAGGCGTCGCGGCAATCGACCCCGAAAAGGGCGAAAAGGCGAGCGTTCACCTTTCTTACGAAATGGTCGCTCTGTCGCCGGCGGCTGCGGAGGAACTTGGGTTTACGCTTTCCGATGAGGACAAGGGCCGCACTTTCATTGAAATGAGCGGCAGAAAAGGCCTCGGCGTAAAGGCCGATGACCTGCTCGACCGGATGGAGATAAAAGCTCTTGCCGAGGTTGAATCGAGACATCCCGATTCTGACGAAGCGGAGAAGAAACACATCGCGCATCAGATCGCGGTCGGAGCTTTGCGGTATTTTCTGCTCAAATTCACACGAAACACGGTAATCGTGTTCGATTTTAAGGAAGCTCTGTCTTTCGAGGGCGAAACGGGATGTTTCTGTCAGTATTCGGCCGTCCGCTTGAACAAGATATTCCAAAAGCTGGCAGAGCGTGGCGAATCGATTGCAAAGATCAAAGCCGCTCTGACAGACAGAGAAAAGGTCGCTGAAATATTCGGTTCCGAAGCCGGTTCTGATATCTGGTCAATGCTGATATTAGCGGCCCGGCTGGATGAGACCGTCCACACCGCCGCCGCCGTGAACGAACCGGCGATACTGGCAAAATATACGTTCAATCTGGCCAAGGCTTTCAACCTTTTTTACCACAACCACAAGATATTGCCGGAGCCGGACGCGGTGAAACGCGCCGTTCTTATATCAGTGGCTGAGAAAGTGCGGGATTCGCTGACAAAGTCTCTGAATACGCTCGGCATCGAGGTTCCTGAAAAGATGTGACGCGGAGTTGCCGGTTTGCAAAACCACCGTCCGAGACCTAAAGTTATAGTTTAACGTCAGAACGGTTAAATATAGATCATGCTTATTGTTATGCGACCCGACGCGCGCGATGCCGACATCGAACGCGTCCTTAAAGTTATAGAAAGCCTCGGACTGCGCGGACACGATCTGCCCGGCCAGGGTAGGACCGCCATCGGTATAACCGGAAACAAAGGTTCGGTCGATCCGGCTCATTTTGAAAATCTTCCGGGTGTTGCAGAGGCGATTCGCGTCACAAAACCATACAAACTGGTTTCCAGCGACCTGCGGCCCGAAAAATCTGTCATTAAGGTAGGCAATGCGTCCATCGGTGACGGTTCGATGGCGATGATCGCCGGGCCTTGTGCGGTAGAGAATGAAAAACAGGTCTTTGACGTGGCAAAAGAGGTCGCTGCCAGCGGTGCCAGATTTTTTCGCGGCGGTGCATATAAACCGCGAACCTCGCCGTACGCATTTCAGGGCAAGGGCGAGGACGGCCTGAAAATATTGGCAGAGGTCCGCGATCAATTTGGGCTGAACATCGTCACCGAGGCGATGGACGAACACGGCGTGGACATGGTCGAAAAATACGGCGACTGCATACAGATAGGCGCCCGAAACATGCAGAATTTTTCGCTTTTGAAATACGTCGGCAAAACGCGAAAACCCGTTCTGTTAAAACGCGGACTTTCAGCAACGCTCGAGGAGCTTCTGCTCGCGGCGGAATACGTTATGGCAGAGGGAAACTACGACGTCATCTTGTGTGAACGCGGTATCCGCACCTTTGCCAACCACGCAAGGAACACGCTCGACCTGTCTATCATTCCGGCAATTCGCAGGCTGTCGCATCTTCCGGTCATCGTCGATCCTTCGCACGGAACCGGACATAATTATATGGTCGGCCCGCTTGCTCTGGCCGGGATCGCGGCCGGCTCGGACGGCCTTATCATAGAGGTCCATCCGCAGCCCGAAAAAGCCCTCTGCGACGGCGCACAGGCCCTTACTCCGTCACAATACACAGAGCTTTTCGAGCAGACAAAACGCATCCACGAAGCAATGAATCTTGCTGCAACCGCCGCTTCATAAACGACACTTATCCGCTATTTTGCCGACAAGGTCATATAGAATTGCATAAGCCGCATTACGCCTTAGAAATACGCGGACGAAAGCTGGAACCTACCTAACAGGTAATAGTTATGCAGTTTACAGTTATTAGTTTTTCTCAACTGTTAACTAAAAACTGACCAACTATGAACTGTTAGAAACTAAAATAATCAGCTTGATCTCCTACGTATTGAACTTTGGGGTTCTCTAATGCGGAATCTGGGATCAATCAGAATTTAAACTGACATTTTTATGAGATGTTTCCTGATCCACTCGGCAAGTTCCTGCTCGTCAATGCTTCCTTCGGCCAGGTGTAAAATTGTAAGGTATTTGTCTTCCGGAGCGGCGTCTATATCAGACCCATTCACACAAAGAAATGTCCGCATGACGACATAAGCGGTTCGTTTGTTGCCATCAATAAACGGGTGGTTTTTGGCGATCCCAAACGCGTACGCTGCCGCCAGATCGGCAATGTCCGCGCTCTCATTATATGCATGTGTGTTTTGAGGACGGGCCAGTGCCGATGAGAGCAGGCCCTCGTCTCTGATGCCGTCGCTCCCGCCATGCTCCGCTATCTGGCGTTTGTGGATCGCTCTCACCGCGGCAAATTCTATCCAGATCACTTCCATATTTACTCGGCCAGCTTGCGCAGAACGTCACGGTCTTCACGCATGACGCGCTCGGCTATTTCAATCTGTCGGGCCACTTCGGGGTTGTAGGGCGAGATCTCGATGCCGTTCGGGGTCTCTGTCGCCAAAACCGAATCGCCTTTAGACACGCGGAGCTTTCCAATGATCTCTTTAGGCAAAATTATGCCAAATGAATTTCCGATCGATGTTATTTTAAGAGTGGTGGTCATAAATATATTTCCTCTCCGCCAGCGAGTATAACATTTGTTATAACGCATATCAAACAAAAAAATATCCGCGCGGGTTCCCGAAACCTTAGCGCGGATATTTTTGATCGTTTGACGCCTTTTGCCTATTTCGCCAAACGTGGTCTCATTATACCATAGAGCTGAAAACAGCCGCTAAAAAATGCAGAGGCTATCAGCAGCCACATCGGCAGAAACCTGACCGATTCCGGCAACAGCGTACCGGCGGCGGAGCCGAGGGCCAGTCCGCCAAAAAGTCCCAGAACAGCGATGGCCGCGCGTCCCGCGACCCACGGCAGAAATGCGGGCCGCTCACCCGAAAAAGGCAGCAGATACGGCACTGTAACGAACATCGCCAATGTCATAAACCCGAGCGCCGACCCTAAGTCAAAGCCCATGGCCGATGTTCCCATCTCAACCGCCAAGAAGAAAAGCACGAAAGTGGTGTCGATGGCAAAAAATGGGGCCGATTCCCTTTCCTCGTTTGTATTCTCTATTGTCAGAACGTTCTGCATTTCGATCCTCCGCTCGTGTTTCTTTCCTTAGTATCCGGTTTCGCTTTGTCCTTAAAGTGCTATTGGCCTGTTATTTCTTTTTCTTTTCGTCCGGGCCGCTGAACTGTTTATACGCAACACGAAAAAGCTCCGCCAGTGCCTGAGCCGTTTGCGGCGTCAGATTTTTGTCCGCTCTCAGGTGAGCTTCCACTATCTCCGGTGTCGGTTCGTGCGGGTAATAGATGACGGCTTCCACGTCATCAGAGCTTTTTTTGCTCATCACGCGGTCAATCGGCACATCCAGCCATCCGGTGAGCCTTGCTATATTGTCCGCGTCCGGTTTTCCGGTACCGTTCTCTATCCGCGAAATTGTCGAAGCCGAAACCCCCGTAACATCGGCCACGTCCCGCAAACTCAAGCCAAGTTCCTCGCGACGCCGTTTGATAGCGCGGCCCAGTTCGGCAGTGTCTATAAAGTTGTCATTTGCAAATGCCATAAATACCATCCACCTCCAGTTGTTGTGAGTATCACAGATGCGATCTCTATTTCACGGATAAAACATAACATACAAAAATTTTAAATGCAACACCCCGTTTCACCCTTGCAACTAAAAAATTATTGTGATACGCTGTTTCACAGATGACACATTCCGTTGCTGGTTCTTGTGTTGTCCACTGGTTGAAAAGCGAAGTAACCAACGCTGAGTCGCATCCGGGCCTGAGATGCGGCGTACAGGGATCGGGAAACGGTTGGAGAGTTTCGACAACAGGCCGCGAAACAATATTCACACCGCTTCCCGGTTTGGAATACAAAAGAGGAGAAAAGATCATGTTGCAGACAAAGGAAATAAAGGAACAGACAGCCAACCAACCGGAAATATTTGAAACGGGCATTGAACGCGACAACGTTTACAGCTTTTCATCGACGCTAAAGGAATTAAGAAAAAATCTGGACCCGGAACTGCTCCGCCACCGCGAAGGCTGGCGCGACCGCAGCGGGAACGTCCGCACAATAGAATATGTGGAATGGCATTCGGTTGCCGACATCCTTGATGAGGTTGCTCCTAATTGGGCGCATACCATTAAAGACATTCGCGCCATCGGCGATGTCGCCATCGTCACGGTCGCCATCACCATTGACGGCGTGACCCGCGAAGGCATCGGCACCGGCTCGGCAAAGAGCGAGACGGGCATCAAAAAGGCCGAACACGACGCCCTGAAACGTGCCGCTGTGAAATTCGGCATCGCACGCGGCCTCTACAAACGCGAATTCGCGCCGCAGGCTCCCGCACAGGCGGCGGAAAAGATCAGCGACGATGTCCGCAGCGATCCGGTCTCGCGGTCGATAGGCGATCTGATAACGACAAAGCAGATCGGGATGATCCGTGCGCTTGCACGCGAACGCATGGTCGATGCCGACGCTGAGTGCATGTCCATGATGAACTGCCGCATAAACGAGCTTTCGCGAAAAGCGGCATCGGCATTCATCGACCATTTGCAGACGATAGCCGAACCGGCTCCGTTAAAAAAGGCAAGCTAGAACTGAAAAAGGCGAGCTAAAGTCTCCTTATCTCCCGCCAAACGAAGTTTTGGGTTGTGAATGGCCTTTCCTCCAATAAAAAGGCCGTATCCACCTCGATCACAACCCAAAACTCCCTCCTTGCCATACATACCGAACAAAACTTACATAAAATACCATGAATGATATACGGTTCACCTGATGCAGCCGCCCTTTTGCGGGCGTGATGGCTCGATCTGTTGCTGCTCAGAAAACAACACCGGCCTGCTTCAGCGGAAACAGGAATACTTTGGCTGACGGAAAAAATATATTGACTTTTTGATAAACCGGGCGTATTTTGAATTTAACCATTCCGGAATCTACTACATCAGCAGATATTCCAGGTTGTTTAGCCCGCCCAGAGACCAGACAACCTTCCTGTTTCTTTTTTATACTTTTCGGCTTACCCAGGAGAGAATACAAGAAGTATAAAAGTTGAAAATTTCACGAGGAGGGACACATGGAAAAATTGTTTCAAAAGACCATTTTGTTAGTCGCTTTGGTTTGCATCGCAGCTTTGGCTGTGTTTCCACAAGAAAAAATGCGGACGATCAAGGAACCCCCTTTGCGCGATGATTCTCCGATTGCCGTTGTAAATCGGGAATTGGGTGATAGGAAATTTGACGATAGAAACCAGGCTCTGGGTGATCGGGACTGGTTAAAACACCTGACACTAGATGTAAAGAATGTTTCGGATAAGAATATCGTTTACTTCCATATCGATCTTCCGATCCCTAAGCAGGGCGAGATGCCAGGCACTTTTGGTGCAGCAATATTTTTCGGAAACAGGATGGCGCCAGCGGTCGCTGGCCCGGATGATCCGATCCTGCGTCCCGACGAAATTGTGACGGTTTCCATAAACCCTAACGAGATTGCATTTTGGTATAGGGAGCTTGAGAAATATGAGGTGAATGACTTTGACCACGTAACCCTGGACATCCGCACAATACATTTCGACGATGGAACTGGCTGGCAGTTGGGAATCCCATTGCAGCAAGACCCAAACTATCCGAAAACGTGGAGGTCACTATACGGGTCGAGATCGATGACCGTTTCACCACATTGGATAGCAATGCTCGTTCCCGGTTCTTTCTTTACTATGTTTGGCCTATCATCTGTGAGATTTCCTTTTTCGATCAGGAAAAAGTGGAATTGCTCCACCCCAACGGAGTTCATGTTACCTCCTCAGTCTCCACCTGAATGCGGCTATTTCCGTGACAACGACGATTGGGAGAATGAATGCAATGGTTGTACGTATCCAGACGATCAGGTCGGGTGTGAGCGTCTATCTCCTGATGTCATATTCTCTTCGGCTCCTGGAGCCTTTGGATACCTAGATCTAGATTACGTAGATACTTGTCGAGGAGCTTGGAATTATCCAGGAGGGCCACCGACGTGTAATTCCTGTCCCGGCTTTATCCGCCCCCGTTTCAACTCGTATCCGAACTGCGGTCAGCCTGGCACATGTGGTCAACATGCATGGTGGGGTTGCGCTGAAGGGTTTGTCGATATTGACGGAGTTTGTAAAAGAAGTCAAGCGTATCAAGACAACTGTGCCCCTCCGAGCGGCTATGATGGCCTGTCTTGCAGTTGCCCGGACGGAACTTGTGTCGATGGCGACCTTCCGGTCTGCCAGGCTCCTTTTCCCTATGCAAATCTATGTAAAAAGTGCTGCACTGCAATAGAGAATGGCCCCTGTGATGAGACGCCAATTATTATTGATGTTCTTGGTAATGGATTTGCCCTTACAGATGCAGCCGGCGGAGTGAATTTCGATCTCAATGCTGATGGTATTTTGGAAAGACTGGCTTGGACATCTGAGGGTTCGGATGAGGCCTGGCTTGTACTCGACCGTAACGGAAATGGAATGATCGACAATGGAACTGAAATGTTTGGAAACTATACGCGTCAACCGGTACCGCAACCGGGCGAGGAAAGGAACGGATTTCTGGCTCTTGCCGTGTTCGATAAACCTGAAAATGGAGGCAATGGTGATGGAAAGATCAGTTCCGGAGATCGGATATTCAGCAGATTGAGGCTTTGGCAGGATTTGAACCATAACGGCATATCTGAACCAAACGAATTGTTCACATTACCGCAGCGTATTGTAGCTGCTATTGACCTGGATTATAGCGAGACTCGCCGCAGAGACCGTCATGGCAACTGGTTCCGATACCGTGCAAAGATATACAATGCCCAAGGCTCACACAATGGACGCTGGGCGTGGGACGTTTATCTGGTTTCAGAGTAAGAAAACTCTGCATGCACCATTGTTAAGGAAGCAGTTCCGGCTGCTTCCCTAACAACTTTTTACCGCTATGAAAACTTATGCTCTCTTTCTATCAATTCTCTTAATCTTAGTAAGTTTTGCTCCCACTTATGCCCAGAAAGTTGTTCGGGAAAAGGTGAGGTCGCAGGAGAAGGAGCGGACGTATCATCTGTTTGTGCCGGAGGGCGTTAGTGACGAATCCCCTGCCCCGCTAATCGTTATGCTGCATGGATCGGGGCGGAACGGCAGTTCGCTGGTGGAAAGGTGGAGAGACCTTGCAAAAAAAGAAGGCATTATCCTCGCCGGACCTGATGCATCGAACACGCAGGCATGGAGAATACCTGAAGACGGGCCGGAGTTTATTTTCGATCTAGTCGAGGCATTGAAAGAAAACCATCCAGTGGATCCGCGCCGCGTTTATCTTTTCGGGCATTCAGGCGGGGCTATTGTCGGGCTTTATCTTGCGGTAATGGAGTCCGAGTATTTTGCCGCCGTCGTTGTTCATGCCGGAACCATTAATACAGATGCCGAGCCATTCATTGAACGTGCAAAGCGCAAGATACCAATAGCGATCCACGTTGGGACAAATGACAGGCTTTTTCCGGTTGCGGACGTTCGCGCGACACGCGACCTCTTGAACAAGCATGGCTTTAATGCCGAACTCAACGAAATAAAGGGGCATACGCATGATTACTACGGACGTTCGGCGGAGATAAACCAAAATGTATGGGATTTCTTCAAGCAGCACAAGCTTGACGGCGAACCGAAGTACGAGCGGTACAAATTCTGAAACAAAGCAGAACCGGTATCCGGTTGAACTAACATCTTTTCATTATAGGAGGGAATTTTATGGTAGAGGAAGCGGCGGATTACGAGACGATGCCGAAGCATGGCGAATTTTGCTGGACCGAGGTCGCGGTGACAGATCTTGAAAAATGCAAAAGCTTTTACTCGAACGTCTTTGGCTGGGAATTTGCCCAAAGCAAGGCGGTCGAGGGCGAGATGCAGTATTTGGAATTCTCATCCGCCGGAACGGACACTACGGACGCGGCGATCTATGAGATGAAGGCGGAAATGTTCGGCGGGCAGATGCCGCCGCCGCATATTGCTGTGTATGTTGCCGTTGAGGACATTGATGCCGCCGCCGAAAAGGCAAAAAGCCTGGGCGGTTCGGTGATTTTCGGGCCTGAGAACATCCCGAATGTCGGACGATTTGCGATCATCGGCGATCCGGCAGGAGCGGCCATCTCGATGATAACTTTGGGAGGCGGCGAATAACTCATGGCTGTAAATGAAAAATTAAAAGCTCTGGCGGGAAATTGGAAAGGCACGAACCGTTTGAATTTCGGGTCACATTCAGGCATGCCCGTGCTGGAATCGGCGTCAACGGCAACGGTTCATCAACGTGTCGGCGAACAGGCCCTTGAGGTCGCCTATACGTGGGAGTATGAAGGAAAACCGCATGAAGGCCTGCTGCTGATCAATGGCTCAGCCGCGTCCGACACGGTACGTGCTTTTTTTACAGACTCATTTCATTTGGCGAATGACCTTATGCAATGTGACGGAGCGACAACGCCGGACGGCGGCATCAACGTCAAGGGCTTTTATACCGTTCCCGGCCATCCCGAATGGGGCTGGCGGACCGAAATAATCCCCGGAGCTGATTCGTTCAAATACATAATGTACAACGTCACTCCCGAAGGCGAGGAAGAGTGGGCGGTCGAGACCGAATTTACACGCATATAGAACCGGAGAAAAAAGATGAGCGAAAATTCAATACCAGGGAACGGCGCCGTATGCTGGCGCGAACTGGCAACAACGGACAGGCCGGGCGCGGAAACGTTTTATAAGGAAATGTTCGGCTGGGAACTCAAACCGAGCAAGATACCGAATGTTGAATACACCGAGATATACGTCGGCGGTGTGCCAAGCGGCGGCATGATAACGATGAACGAAAAATGGGGTGCCGAACTGCCGCCTCCGCATTGGGTCACATACCTCAGCGTAGATGACATTGATGACACGTCAAAAAAGGTACAGGAAAACGGCGGAACGATCTGCGGCGAACCGTTTGACATCGAGGGCGTCGGGCGAATAGCCATGGTGCAGGACCCGTGCGGAACCTACTTTGCGATACTTCAGATCCAAATGCCGGGTTAATACACATATTTGCCAGTAGTCAAAATGACCTCACTCTTCTGAATGAGGTCATTAGAATTACAATTCAACCAAACTAAGGACATTCCGGTAAGCTCAACAGGTTGTTGGGTTGTTCACCATCTGCCGTAGTCTTTATGTATTTATTACCGAAGCGGCTTACCGCAACTATAACATCCACTACGGAGCCGTTCACAGTAACGTAATACTGATAAGTATTATTTTCTATGTCAGCAACCGCTTGTTCTTGGGATCTTTTCCAACGAGTTCCGTCTGGATTGACGCCACCGATAAAACGAATACGCTCGTGCGCACTATCTCGGTCGGATTTATTAATACAGCTGATTTTTACAGCCATGATATATTTCTCCTGTCTGTCTAGACCTAGTAACGGCTATTGACAGGGGACATACAAAAGAAGTATCTTGGAAAAGCAGTCAAGCTTCTGTTGCATGTCCGCATGTCAACTTGAAGTGAGAGAAACGAGATGTTCCAGCATCTCGTTTTTTATTTTACATAAAAATCTTCATGCGTCAATACTCGAATGGAGATTTTCATGTGATGCCCTTGCCACAGTCCTCGCACGTTTCATCTCTACTGGCGTGACTGATTTCAAGTCAAGGATCATTATGCCCTCTGCTGACATCTTTATATCTTTAAATCGCATTGTTTGCGATATATCTATCTTATAGTAGTAACAAAAAGGCCTTGCATTAACAAGGTAAGACTTATTCATTCCCTGCTTTCGTACTGTTATGGCATATTTAACATCGGTGGATGATGCTTTTAATCCTATAAGTCTTTCTGTACGATCATAAAATAGCTCTACTTTGTCTGGCTCCCCTAAAGCATCAAAAGCAGGTTGATTAAGAGTTAAAGTGCCTCTAGAGCTTAGCGAAACTCGTTTATCATAAACTCCGCGTCCACCTGTTTCCTTAAATGGCTCCCAATTTGGCATAAATCTCCCTCAGCATATATTTGTGCAAATGCATTGATCGAATAATATGATAATTGTGTCCATCTGTCAACATATTTGACACTTAGCTGCATGATCCCACATCCATTTACTATCACTGTGCTTGCAATTCACTGTCACAGATAGAATAGGCAACCACTCTCACGGCATGTTTGATTTGACGCGTTCATAGATATCAACCCAGCATCGCTTCTCGCTGTTCGGCAATTGTTCGCCATTCTGTGACAATATCCGGCAGCCTTTCGATAACTTCATGCCCAAATAAAGCCTCATCAATATAACCCATATGAAGCATATCTATAATGCGGCAAAGATATGAACGCCCCATATTCCACCATGTATTAAAATCATCCACCATTAAGTAGTGCTTAACATCAATATTTTCATGCTCACGAAGCTCCTCAAGTTCCATGCCATCTAGCAGTGTTTCATAGACACCGTCAGCAACTCGGCTACCAAACGTTGTTGTGTAGTAATATTCTTTGATTTCCCAGACAGCAATTGGGTTTACGGTGCTTGGAAAGGCACCATCGACACGCCTTGCCAATGTTCTTAGCGGTGCTCCTGTCAAAGTTACAGAAGTCAGCTTTCTTGGATCATAGTCAACCGAAAGACCGTTCGCATTTGCTTCGATCAACATATTTATAATTCCGGTGAAATAGGCTGGTGCCTTCATTATCCCTTTCTGTTTATTCATCGGAATTGGACATGTAGGTTTTAGCTTCTTTCTAAGTTTCTCGAAAGTCTTTGCTGCCTTTTTAACATCCATTAAATAGTGACGAATTCGATTATCTAATTCATCAGCTCGGAATTGAAAATAATCAACAAGCAATTGCCCCAAGTCAGTTGGTTCTCCCTTTTTATTTACTACATGAGAACTTCCAAGACCAATTTGCTCAAGCCCCAGCTTCAATTCGGGCACGGTCGGAACAAGAATTTGCCCTGTTCCTCTTTTGGTATAACCTAATTGTTCGCTCAGACTCCGAACATTTGCCCAGAAGGATTTTTGTTGATTTAGAAATATTGGGTTAGCTTTCATTTATTATCTTGTCAAATCTTTCAGAAAAATCTGCCATAGAAATTCCGAGGATACTGCAAAGATGTCTCAACTCCATAAAATCAAGACGCCGTTCGCCGCTTTCATATTTACTCACATAAGACTGAGGGCGCCCCAGAGTTTGAGCTAGTGTAATTTGAGTAAAACCAGAATCGGTCCGAAGTTGGCGAAGCAATTCTTGGAAAATTCTCTGCTCTTTGGTTCCTGTAAATTTGGACACTTTAATGAAAGTAAATTCGGTTTGACTAATATCCCAAAAGGGGATATTCTATGTTCATTAGCTATTATCATTATTATGCAGCCGCAACAAGCATTTCTATTCGACACTGCAATCGGACACATGAAACCATTCCGTTCGCAGTTACTCAAATGGATAGGAAATAAGCAGCGGTTCGCTCATGAAATTATCTCCTATTTTCCGACTGATTTTAATACGTACCGCGAACCTTTTCTTGGAAGCGGGGCTGTTTTAGGGACACTTGCGCCAAAATCGGCAGTCGGTTCAGATGCCTTTGGCCCACTTATCGAAATATGGCAAACAATACAAATAAGTCCCGAAATCGTGAAGCAATGGTATGCGGAGCGATGGCATCGAATGAAATCAGGAGATAAAACTTCAGTATATTCGGAAATTCGGGAAAGCTATAATTCAAATCCCAATCCGGCGGACTTATTGTTTTTAAGCCGTTCCTGTTATGGCGGAGTAGTCAGATTCCGACAATTTGATGGGGCAATGTCAACGCCTTGCGGTCCTCATGACCCGATTTCTCCTAAATCATTTGCTGAGCGTGTAGATATTTGGCATTTTCGCACGGCTGGAACCAGGTTCATGAAACAAGACTTCAGCGTCACAATCGATGAGGCCTGTCCTGGAGATATGATCTACTGTGACCCGCCATATTCATATTCCCAATCAATTCTTTACGGAGCTCAATCCTTTGATCTGGCTCAATTACTAGAAACAATTCAAGAAGCTAAAAATAAAGGAGTTTATGTGGCATTAAGTATTGACGGCTCGAAGAAATCTGGTGATTTTATTTGTGATTTCCGAATTCCTGATAGCTTATTTGAACGTGAAATATTGGTAAACTGCGGACGCTCAATGCTAAAACGCTTTCAGATGGACGGGCAAACCTTAGAATCCGAAATAGTACATGACAGACTTCTTTTGACTTATTAATAATTAGAGCTAGATTCATTCTGTTTCCACAAGATTTGTTGGTCTTAGCAGAGAATTAAGGAGAGCTAAGAAATAGTAGATAATAGTTCAAAGTTGTCTTTCGCCTGAAAAAGCAAGCGTTTGAGGGAGCATTGATGAAGAGATGCTCCCTTCCATCTTGTTACCGTCGGCGGTGGCGGCTATGAGAAATTCCACCTGCTGGCCCTGAAGATCTGTGACGGAGGCGGCCGATATGCTTGCTCCGTTGACCTTTCCGCCGCTGAATCCGCTTTCGCCGAGCATTGTCGTCAGCGTTCCCGAAACCGAACTTCCCTCCTGTTCCAGGACCAGCGTCACAGGCACGTTCTGTCCCATGAATTCCAGCGACAGCGTCCACGTTCCGGCAACATCGGCCGGTTCTTCCGTCGGATCGGACGCGTAGATGCCCGGATCGTTCTCATTTCCGGCGGTATCGAACACCCTTATGCTGTCCGCGTATCCTTCGGCCTGACGCAGTATCTCCGCCGCGTCGCCTACTATCACAAGCGTCATTCTGTCCGGTTTGATGTGTTCATTTGCGACCCGTCTGACATCTTCGACCGTCACGGCGTCAACGTTGTCACGATAGGTTTGCAGATAATTTTCGGGCAGTCCGTAGAGTTCCTGATTGACGATCAGATTCGTCAGGCCTTCCTGCGTTTCGGCCCTTATCGGGAAAACTCCGGTGAGAAAATTCTTTGCGTCGTCCAGTTCTTCCTGAAGTATGTCCTCATCGCGGATGCGGTTGAGTTCGTAGAAAAATTCCTTGAGCGAATCGCCCGTGACCGCTGTTCTGACCTCTGCCGTCGCCTCAAAAAGCCCGGAAAGCAGCCTTGTGTCTAACCGCGTATAGGCTCCGTAAGTGTAGCCCTTTTCCTCGCGGAGATTCATGAACACGCGTGACGAAGCTCCGGCGCCCAGCACCTGATTCATCACGATCAGCGGAAAATAATCCGGGTTATTTCGCCTGACACCGATATTTGCAAGAACGATGTTCGCCTGGGCCGAACCGGGCCGGTCAACTATCACCAGCTCGCGGCTGTCTTTTTCGGAAATGTCAGGCAGGATGCTGGAAGGAACATCGCCTTGTCCCCAGTTTCCAAACCGTTCCCTGATCTTGTCCAGTATCTCTTCCTCTCGCACATCGCCGACTATCGTAAGAACGGCATTGTTCGGAAGAAATGTCCTTTTGCGGGCCGCCTCAAGGTCTTCGCGAGTCAGCTTTTCCACATCGGCGGTCGAAGGCGAGATGGTCGCGTAAGGATGTCCTTCAAACAAAAGCCGGGCGATCTGTTCGTTTGCCAAAAAGTTCGGCTGCGACCTCTGAAACTTGAGGTTTTCGACCATGTTGCGGCGGTAAAGGTCGAGTTCTTTTTCGGGAAACGTCGGCACGAAAACGATCTCCGCCATCAGGTCCAAAACTTCCGTTCCGTAAATGGACAGGGCCGACGCGACCATCATCGAAAAATCGTCGGAGGAACTGGCGCGGAGCGTTCCGCCGATGCGCTCGATCTTTTCGGCAAGCTCAAGGCTGGAATAGTTCTCCGTTCCTTCGGTGATCTGTGACGCCATGGCTGACGTGACGCCGATCCTGTCAGACGGTTCGGCCGCGTCGCCGGAAAGGAATGCCAGCCGATAGGAAACAAGCGGCAGCCGCTCGTCCGCCACTATCACCACGCGAAGCCCGTTGTCGAGCGTAACGCGATGAGCAGGCGGTATCTGAAAAGCGACCGGCTCAAGCGGTTCGGGCGCTGTCTTGCGAATTGGTTTCATAAAAATACTTCAAAGTGAGATGTTTTCACCGCAGAGAAACAGAGAAGCAGAGAAAACAGATCTTGCGACGCGGTGATCCAGTGACTATGCGACGCGGCGAACAATAGTTCTGCTGCAAAGTAACAAATCCAAGAGCGAACCGACAGGCCAACGTCTCCTCAACCCCTCTACTCCTTGTCTCTCTCATACCGGCCACCCGCTAACACAGGCAGTTCTGACAGAACCGCGTCTCCTTTTCTCCCTGTCTCCTCTTCTCCTTGTCTTCTTCACCCCTTCCCTGCAGGGACAACATCCAGCAGGCTGCGGTTCGGGGTGTCGAGAAAATCGGACGCGGCCTTTCTTATCTGATCCGGCCTTATCGCCATCAGTTCCTCAAGTTCCTTATTTATCAACGCGGCGTCGCCGTCATACAATGCGTACTCGGCTATGTTCTGTGCCCGGGCCATCGACGACTGCCTCATACGGACCGTGTCGTTTATCAACTGGTTATGCAGCTTCTGCATTTCCTCGGCTGTCGGGCCGTGTGCCGCAATGTTCTCTATCTCGGTCATTATCGTCGCGCGTATCTTGCTCAGGTCGCGTTCGGGTTTTGGTATCGCGCCGATATAGATGCTCGAAGGGCCGCGGCGTTCATCGGTAAAACCGAAAAGCTGGACGACCGATTCCTCGCCCTTCACAAGCTTTTGATACAGCCGCGAACTGTCGCCGTCATAGAGCAGCTTGCCGACCAGATAGAGAGCGTTGAACTCCGGCGTCCGTCTTGCCGGTATCTTCCAGCCGAGCAGAAACGCCGGAAGCGGAGCGTGCGGATCGTGCCATTCGCGATAATCGTCCGCGACCTCGGGCGGTTCCGTAACGTCTATCGCGGGCGGAGCGGGCTGTCGAGGAATATCGCCGAAATGCGTCTCGATAAGCTCTTTCGCCACATCAGGATCGAACGATCCGGACAATGTCAAAACGGCGTTGTTCGGGGCGTAGTACATCCTGAAAAATTCCTGAACGTCCTCAACGGTCGCGTCGTCCAGGTCTTCCATCGAACCGATGGTCGAATGCGAATTGGAAAAATTTTTGTAGATCATTGACGAGATGATGTCAAAGATCTGTCCGTAGGGCTGGTTGTCATACCGCAGCCGTTTTTCTTCCTTAACGGCCTCGCGCTGATTGTCCAGATTTTCCTGCGTTACGGCCAGCGAACGCATCCGGTCGGCCTCCAGCCACAGCGCAAGCGGAAGCTGATTGGCCGGCATCGTCTCATAATAATTCGTCCGTTCGCTGGAGGTCGTTCCGTTCATCGTCCCTCCGGCTTTCATTATGTACTGAAAATGACCTGCCTTCGGGACGTTTTCAGAACCCTGAAACATCATGTGCTCGAACAAATGAGCAAAACCGGTTCGTCCCTCGCGCTCATTGCGCGAACCGACATCATAATAGACGGCGACCGCGACAACAGGCACGGCCGGATCACGATTCAGTACGACCCGCAGGCCATTCTCAAGCGTGTATTCCTCAACATCCAGAGGCGGAAGTGTGAAAGTTAGCGACATAATTAAATCAAACCACTTTGGCGCCGAAAATGCAAAAACTCACACGCTCCACGGTGCGTACCGAAAACATCATTCCGAAATATGTCAGGAAATGTTCTTGCGGCCGCAGCGGTCATTCATCTTTGGGGCTTTCTTCTTTCTTTTTATCAATGTTCTCGCGCGCAATGGCGTACAGCGCTGATTTGACCTGAAACGGGGTCAGGTCGGGGTATGCTTCGAGCAGCAGGGCGATGATGCCCGCAATGTGTGGACATGCAAAACTGTTGCCGGTCAGGTTTCGATAACCGCCGCCGGGCCACGGCGTTCTGACATTGACACCGGGAGCGGTCAGTTCGATCACCTGTCCGAAATGAAAACCGAACTTGAACGGATCCTTTTCTTCGCTCTTGACGACCGAGATCAGCGATGACGAGAACACGGACGGAAAGCTGGGATGCGGCAGGTTGTTTGCCGCCGCGACGACGACGCATCCGGCCAGATAAGCACGGTCAAGCAGATCGTGAAGCGGCGAAAAAAATTGCGGCTTGGTCGTGCCGAGGCTGAGGTTGATGATGCGGTAACGGTTCTTGACCGCGTATTCCAGCCCCGCGAGAAAAGCGTGGCCGTCACCGAGGCCGCCCGTTCCCAGAACGCGGATGCTGTGAAACTCCGCATCCGGCGCAATGCCGCTGATAATGCCCGCACAGGCCGTTCCGTGTCCGACCAGATCAAGGCCTTCTCCGGGTTCGACCGGATCGAAAACGACCTTTTTATTCTCAACACGAGCCTCGACCGATGATGCCACTTTTCCTTTCAGGTCAGGGTGCGTTATGTCGATGCCGCTGTCGATAACCGCAACGGAAACGCCTTTTCCGGTCGCTGAACGCCATTCGTCAGCGAGTTCGAAATAGGTCGATCGCGTTTCCAATTCTGTTGTCTCGTAGCCGGTGACGATCGTCATAAAACTTTGCAGCCGCGTTTAACCCAAAAAGCTGGTCTCGTTCTTTGTTTCGCTGAATCTGAGAATGGCTTCGAGGATGTCGCGGCACATGGCCCGTTCGGCGTCTCCGCGACGAGCTATCTCGCGCAAAAGAAGCGCAAGGTCCATCATCTCGCGATGCTCGGCGGAAGACCGGACGCCGGCCAGCCATTCGCGGACGGAAGCCAGATCGACGGCTCCGGGTTCGGACAAGGTCTTGTCGCCGAGTTCGCGGAAAAGCTTTGCCGATTCATACGCGTTCACCAAAGACGCGATGGCCTCGGCGCAGTGTGCGGCCTTGTCCATCTCATCCGGCGTGAACTGGTCCCACGGCGGCGGGCCTGATCTGTTGATGAATTCCAGAACGCCAATGATCTCGTCATTAAAGCGGAGCGGCGTCGCCAGTATCATCTGTGTCGAATAACCGGTCGCCTTGTCCACCTCGGCGTAAAACGATTCCTCTTCGCCAACGTCCGAAACGACCATCGGCTGGCCCGAAGACATTACGAAACCGGCAATTCCCTTTCCGGCCGGCACCTTCATTCCCAAAAGCTGATCGGCAACCTCGCCGATAGCCGTCAGAAAGCGAAGGTCGCCCTGATCGCCGTCACGAATAAGCACCGACGCCTCGCTGGAGCCGAGGTCGGCAGCCGCGACCTCCATCAGCCGGGCGATGGACCGGGTAAGCGGTTCAACGAGAAAATTTGTTATGTCCACGGTCTCCACCAGCTGCTGGAGTTTGTTGGCGAGTTCGGGATCCTGGTTGGCGGCCATAGGTTAATTTTCAACTAAATCGGCTTAATTATCAAATTCAGAATTTTTATCGGAAACCGGGGCTGATTCGCCATATAGTGGTTCAAAAGTAATGACGGCGGGGATCACCATAAAGTGCCGCGGCGCTCGGCGGCACAGCCATAGGACCGTCTTTACAACCGATCAATGGCCCGAAAACCGATAAAACGCTCTTTTGTTCTGAGTTTCATCATCTGCGCGGCACTTGTCCCTGACGCCGCTTCGCAAAAAAGCGGCCAGGGTTCTTCCGAACCGGCCCGCAGCGATTCGTTTCGCATCGCTCCCGGTTCGATGTTCGATACCTCGCCGCGCGGCCATGTTCCTTCTGACACGATCGAAAGAACAACAAGGCCGGCGATGTCGGAACCGCTGCTGAACGCCGCGAACGAGATCAACGAGGCGTTGGAGATCATCAAAAGAAATCACGCGGCGGGCAAGGCCCTGGATCAGGATGCTGTGACCGGATCTGCCATCACGTCGATGCTGAAGAGCCTCGATCCGCATTCAAATTATTACGACAAACGCGAATTTGCAGAACTTTTGGGCGGCCACCGAAGCGAGTATTCCGGCACGGGCGTTTTCATAACCAATTTTGGTCACGGCGGATCGCGCGGAACGTATATTGTCGCGTCGGCGCCGAATTCGGCGGCATCGCGAGCGGGGCTGCGTTTTGGCGACAGGATAATTTCGCTGGACGGAAAGAGCGTTGGCGGAATGGATTCGTATGCCGTGCGGGAGATGATACGGGGCGAACGCGGCAGCCTTGTCGAGATCACGGTTGAGAGGGCCGACACGCTCGGAGCGGAAAAATTATCGCTTCGCCGTGAGCGTCTGTCACAACCGTCAATTCCGAGAGCTTTTATGCTTGAAGACAAGGTCGGCTATATCGAAATGTCGTCAGGCTTTAGCTATTCGACCGTGACGGAACTGGATACGGCAATGGCCGATCTGAAAAAACGCGGGGCCGTCGCTCTGGTCATCGACCTTCGCGGCAATCCGGGCGGCATTGTGGATCAGGCAGTCGCCGTGGCGGAAAGATTTCTTCCCGCCGGTGCGAAAATATTGTCGCAACGCGGACGTTTTTCGGGTGATGACCGCGTCTGGATATCACAGAACAAAAAGCCCGAGACAATGCCCGTTGTGCTGCTGACCGATGACACGACCGCTTCGGCGGCAGAAATAGTCGCCGGAGCTTTTCAGGACAACGACCGGGCGTTGATCGTCGGCCAGAGGACGTTTGGTAAAGGCCTTGTGCAAAATGTGCTTGACCTGCCGGACGGCGCCGGGCTGACGCTGACCGCCGCCAGATATTATACGCCGTCAGGACGTTCGATCCAGCGAAATTACACGGGAACCGGCCTTTACGATTATTACAAACGCACCGAGCGTGCCGCGCTGATCGAGGAGTCGTTTGAAGCAGCAAAAACCCTGACGAATAGGACAGTTCACGGCGGCAACGGCATCGCGCCGGACGTTGCGGTCGAACAGGAGAATTATTCTGAAGAACGGGCGAGACTTATTGACAGGATATTTCTTTTCACCGTTGATCTGGCAAATGGACGCATTGCGGGCCAACCGTCACGCGCCGCTTTGCGGCAGAGAGCTATCTTTGAAAAACCGATCGTCACCGATCAGATGGTCGAGGCGTTCATGAAATACCTTGCGGACAGCGGCGAAAATTTACCGAACGAAAAGAACATCGACATCGTCAAGGCCGATCTGGAACATTATCTCGCCCTCGCCCTTTTTGGGCAGGACGCCGCCGCCAGGGCGATGCTGGCACACGATAAAACCGTCACTGCCGCGATAAGCTCGATACCGGCCTCAGCGAAACTGGCAAAACGGGCAAGGGCCGTCGCCGACCCGCTGCAAATGGCACGCAAAAGCCCGCCGAAACGATAGCTCCGACGGGCCGCTGCAAAACAGGAGGGTCAGAAAACACGGCAGAAACGCCTTGGAGGACACGAACCTGCCATTTCCTTTCCGCACTTATAGATGACCCGAAATCAAATACAGTTGCACGCCAAAAAAAGAAAAACTCCGCGACATTATTATGCCATCGCGGAGTTCTTATATTTACAGCTTTTCCGAAAACCTAGAAATTAAGCTTTCCTGATATCTGTATCCTTCTCGCGCTGTTCGTTACATCAGCGTTTATGCGGCCAAAGATGCTCGTACCAAATCCCGACTGGCTGTAACCGGCCGGCAGGGTTGCCGTTGGCAGGTTAAAGTTCGGAGTGTTTGTAAAGTTCTTTGCATCCATACGAATATCAAAGCTCAAAGTCTCAGTAAAGCGGAACTTTCTGAGGAGCGAGATATCGGCCTCAGTGTAACCCGGCATCAGGAAGTAGTTCCTTCCTGTATTACCGAACTCACCCGGTCCGGGCTGGCTGAACAGGTTACGGGCGGCTTCGTCAAACCACCAGTTGCGGAGCAACGGATTGGCGGTATTTTCAAAGTTTCCCTGAACCAGTTTGCCGAGGTCACGCGGACAACCGCTGCAGTCGCCATACGAACCGCTGGTTTGGCTGACCGTGTTCAGGCCTGAGAACACCGTGAACGGACGCCCGGACATCAACCGGACGGTTCCGGCAACCTGCCAGCCGCCGATCACATAGTTTACAACTGAATTATCCGTTCTAAACTTCTTGCCGCTTCCGAACGGAAGTTCGACAACGTATGTTCCGAGCAGGGTGTGACGCCTGTCAAAATCGGACCAGGCGTAGTTGGCCTTGCGGTTGTAATTGTCAAGGGCCGTGTTTGCGGCCGACTGTGCCGTACCGCCGCTGACCGTGGTGAAAACCGGATCAAATGACCGAGTGTCCTTGGACAGTGACCATGTGTATCCGACCTGGAAGCTGACACCCTCCTTCATACGGCGTTTGAACGAAACTTCAAGGCCGTTGTAGAACGAAAAGTCATTGCTGTCCACCACGTTAAAGCCGCCCGTATATTGAGAATACGGCTGGAAGAAGGAACTGTATCCGTGAATATCCAGAATACGCTGTCCCGTCTGTCCGGCAGTACATAGACCGGCTGTAACATCCGCCGCGACGCAGAGTTTCTGCGAAGCCGCGAGGGCCAATGAAGCGACACTGCCCTGCGTGATCCCGGTTCCATTCAGAGCACGGAAACGGGCGGTGCCTCCGTTGTTGGCCGCATTGCCGGTAAACAGCAGATTGATCAGCGGGCTGTTATACGCCGCATCATTCCTGATCGAATTGAACGCCTGCAGGAAGGTTTCTCCGGCTCCCGAAAGGGTTCCGTTAAGATCGACCTGATTGACGTTATAAGCACCAAAAAGGTTGGTTGCCTTCTTGCCGATATAGTTTACCTCGATCATGTTGCCGCCGAACACCTCACGCTGAAAGCTCGCGCTCCAGCTGTGGATGCTTGGGAATTTGACATCCGGATCGATGGCCGTCATTGACGCTGTGCTGTACGCCGGAGGCGTCCGAAGTTGTGTCGGGGACAGTGTCGGGGCTACTGATGGCAATCCGTCACGCCGCAATCCGCCGCTCTGGCCAAATGCCGTATTGCTTCCAAGCGCCGTATTTCCCGGTGTGCTCTGGAAAATGAATGAACTGAACAGAAACGTAGAGAATCGGTCAGATGCCTTGCGATAGTTGGCACGGATCGATGTCTTGCCGTCGCCGAACGGATCCCACGCGAACCCGATGGTCGGCAGGAACATTCCATAGTCATCGTCAAAAAGCTTGCCTTCAACGAAGGTCAGGTCATTTGCCGGCGCCGAACCAAGCACGAACGGCTTGTCAGGAACGAGGATCGGACGTCCGCCCGCCGATGTCGGGGCAAGTCTGATCTCCCATCTTACACCGATATCAACAGTAAAGTTTGGACGAAGCTTCCACGAATCCTGAACATAAAAGTCGAGTTCCGGATGATTTGCGTCAAATAGCCATCGGGTTCCCGCAGGGGCAAACGATGACGGGTTTGACGGATCATTCACAAACGCCTGTGAGACGGTTCCGACACGGCCGAGCATGTCGTTTATCGTATTTTCAAGACGTGTCCTGTCAGCCGAGTTGATAACGGCGGCTCCCTCTGGCAAGCCCCATATAGCAGGAAAAGTACTGTTGACTGCCCTGCTGAAATTGTACGCAAGCTCGATCCCTCCGCCGCCGACACTGGCCCGGTCATCCGTGCTTTTGCCCAGGCGAAGATTTGCACCGGCCTTGATGACGTGCGGCGAGAGGTCGAAGGTCATGTTATCGACGAACTGCCACGTCGTAAAACTGCGTGCATTGTACGAAAAGTTCGTGTTTATGTCCGTGGGCAGATTAAATACGAACGCAAAGTCCGGATCAGGTTCTGGTGTCAGGAACTTAAATCCGAAATTGCTGTAACCGACAATGAATTCGTTGACAAACCTGCCCGACGGTGCCCAGCGCCAGTTAGCCGCAAGGTTCTTTGGAGTTCTTTCAGTGTCAACATAGTTCGGTGCATCCGGAAAACGCGGACGTCCACCGTTGGCGGCGTCACCATACGTATTCTGTTCGCCCTGCGCCCAACGAATATAGAAATTGTTCTGGTCGTTGATCTTAAAGTCGAACTTGGAAACAAAGTCGTACTGCTTCTCAGTCTGCGGAGAGTTGAACAGGAAGCCCGCAGTGTTCAGGCCGTCACCCGTCGTGGTGTAGCTGTTCGGCACCGGCATCTGATTGATATATCCCATCAGCAGCGGATCAAGTGAAATGCCCGTTCCGGTAGCAATATTGTACGAATTGATACACGGTGTGTTCGTCGGTGTTCCCGGATGTGCCACGTTACAGGTCGGCAGCACAGGATTTCCGCTTGAATCAACCTGTCCGACTCCGTTCACGCCGCCCTGGACCCAACGGAATATCCCTTGTCGGGCAGTCGGGGTGAACACGGTCCGTGTTTGCAGAAGGGCATCTGACGCACGAAGCATCTGGAGGTTAACGAAGAAGAATGCCTTGTCCTTCAACAGCGAGAATTTCGATCCTTCGCCAAAGCCGGGGTTGAACAAAGGCCCGCCAAAGCTTCCGCCGAAGATGTGCTGAATGAAGTTTTCCTTATCGGTTCCGTTGACGTTTGCCCCATAGCTGCGCGCCATCAGGCCCTTGCTCAAATAGTATTCGAACAAGCTGCCGCGAAACTGATTGGTGCCTGAGCGGGTGACGAATGTCACCTGAGCGCCGCTGCTTCGTCCAAGCTCTGCGGTAAAGCCGCCGGTCACTATCTGGAATTCCTGTATCGAGTCAGGATTGGGCCGCAGCGGGGTGAAATTGGAACCGCCGGCCGTGGATTCATTGATATCAATGCCGTCCAATGTAAAGTTGAAGGCGCGGTCACGGGAACCGTTCACGTGAACATTGCCGCCGGTGTTGGCACCGGTCACGACACCCGGCTGGTAATTAAGAATATCCAGCGGATTTCGCCCGCGGGTTCCGACGATCGGCAGGGATTCGATGGTCCGCTGTTCGACCGTTCCGCCCAGGTTGCCCGAAATATTTGTTTGTACCTGCGTTGCGGCCGCGTCCACGGACACGACCTCGGACACATCACCAACCTGCAATACAACGTTGATCGTTGCCGGCTGGTTGATCAGAACTGTGTTGTTCGCGGAAACAAACTTATTAAAACCATCCTTTTCGACCGTAAGCGTGTATGATCCCGCTTGAATAAGATCAAAAAGAAAAACTCCGGAATTATTGGTAAATGCCGTCAAACCGCGTTCAGTACCGCTGCCAACGAGCGTTACTTTCGCACCCGGCACTACTCCCCCGCTGTTGTCCGTAACCGTACCGGTAACGCGTGAGGTGGTTCCCTGCGCCATTACCGACAAGCCCAGACAAGCAACCAGAGAGAACGTGTAAACCACTCTCGCAAAAAGTCCTTTGCCCATCTTACTCCTCCAAATTTATATTTTGCCTGTATAACCAACTCTTATGAAAACAAGAGTTCCGTGCAGAATTGATGATGTAACATATCACAAGTCTTTACCGAAGTGTTAATAAAAAACGGGGTTTTAACGATATTTTTTTAAATTTTTCGTAATTTTACTACTTATTGAGCCTGAGCAGCGTTCCGTTGGCCCCAAGCGCCCATCCATAGCGTTTTGCCATATAGAGTCCAAACAGGCTTTCCTTTGTTCCGCTCTCCTGCAAAAGCCATGTTTTGCCGCGGTCGCCGGAACGCAGAATGGTGCCGCCGTGGCCGACGATCCAGCCGTTCCTGTCATCGGCAAAATCGACCCGCATAAAGGTTGTGGGGAAACTGGTCGGGACCTGTTGCCATGTCATGCCGCCGTTCTCAGTTCTCAAAATAGTTCCCCTGCCGCCGACGGCGTATCCGGCTTTGCGGTCGCGGAAATGGACATTATAAAGAGCACGTTCGGTTCCGGAGGATTGCAGCCGCCAGGTCGTTCCGCCGTCCTCTGACGCCAGGATGACGCCGCGGTCGCCGACCACCCAAACGCGCGAATCGCCGACAAAATTCAGATGGAACAGTTCCGTCCGCGACGATACCTTTATCCTTTGCCAGGTCTGGCCTTCGTCCTCGGTCTTGAGCACCAGCGAATCCACGACATCCTCATTGCTGTTCAAGACAGAGCCGACAATGATGCCGCGTTTTTTGTTTGCGAATCTGATGCTCAGAAATTCCGGCGTGCCTTCGCGGATGTCGCCCGCGCGGACAATGACCGTCTCACCCCATGTGTCGCCGCCGTCGGATGTGAGGAACATCTTGCGGCCCGCGACCAGGTATCCGTTCTTTTCATTGCGAAAATATATCTCGTTGATATTCTCAGTGGTCGTAAGAGAATGCCGCGTCCACGTTCTTCCCTCGTCCCTTGTCGATGCGAGAAATCCATTGTCCCCGGCGATCCATCCCTTTTCCGCTGACGTAAAATACGCCGTCACCAGGTCGCCGTCCGTTCCGCTCGTCACCTGCTCCCACGCGGTCTGTGCGGCCGCCCCGGCAGAAAGCAAACAAGCTAATGCAAACACAAAAAATCCCCGAAAAACCGATCTCTTCACTCTTTTCTCCTTTCATCAGGCCAATGCGGTCGATCCCGGATACTTATTCCCGGTCAAACTTTTGTCCATCGTCCTTTCGCTCACCTCTTAGCGTCCGTTGCGGCTTGGCGTCCTGGTGGCAAAATTTAACAGACAGCCACAAAGTCGCAAAGGCACAAAGAACCGCTAAGAAAAACCTTTGCGTAACTTAGTGTCTTCGCGTCTTAGCGGCAATATCGGCCACCAGGTCGCTAATCCCGCGAAGAAAACGCAAAAAGGTGACCTCCGGGTCATAGGATAACGTTTCAGAACCCGAAAATCACCTTTTTTGACGAAAAACAATACGGCATTTTGCCGTTGGCCCGGCCTAATTGGTCACGCGATAGACCTTGTCCTTCCAGACAACGACCACTTTTTCGCCCAGCGCAAAGTACCGGGCAAGCTCCGGCTCACGCTTTAACAGGGCGTAATATTCGTCGCTGCCATATCGCACATTTACCTCGGTCATCTTTGTCCCGGCACGATAAAGACCATCGACCCACGCACCATTTTCATAGAAGAAATTGCGGTTTCCGACAAACTGGTTCTGCTCCGACCTGCCGACCACGACCTGCCTTTCCGATTCCATGCCATCCATGACAGCCACTGAAGCGTTCTCCTTCATCGTATTCTGCTGGACGCTCATGCGAACGGCATCGTCACCGCTTCTTTCTTCCATGGCCCTCTTTGCGGCAGGAGCAGGCCTGATCATCCCGCTCGCGTCTCTTCTGTTGGAAACAAACCTGCCGTCGGTCGCCAGATATGATGTGTATGGCGTCACGATGCCGTAACGCGTGCCAAGTTCAACGACCTCG
>CAZOXY010000042.1:0-28140 GCA_964583955.1 uncultured Chloracidobacterium sp.
ACTCGGTGTTGGTGTCGGAGTCGGACTCGGCGTTGGTGTAGGTGTCGGACTCGGCGTTGGTGTAGGTGTCGGACTCGGCGTAGGAGTCGGCGTCGGACTCGGTGTTGGAGTCGGTGTCGGCATATCGCCTTGCAGAATACGGGCGACGCCAATATCCGTACCGGTAATTCCCGCCAGGAGAATGCGGCCCTGGCCGTCCTCGGTTATTGCATAGGAGCGGTCATTTACGTCACCGAAGCTTATAAGCAGCTTGCCGTCAGTCCCGAACGAACTGTCCAGAGAGCCGTTCCCGTTTAGCCTGATCGCGCTAAATGCAGAGGTTGCCACCGCTGAGGTTGAATATCCCGCCGCGACGATCTTTCCATCTCCCTGAATTAGCAGCGATTGGACAAAATCGCCTCCTACGATACCGGTTGTGAAGTATCCGGTCGTATTGAAGGTTGTGTCCAGCGATCCGTCGGTGTTATAGCGGGCGACCGCAAAATCACCGCTTCCGGTGCCAACGTTTCCGCCGGCAACGATCTTCCCGTCTGGTTGCAGTTGGAGGCCGGTTATGACCTGAAGGCCGCCATCGGCCGTCCTGACCATGCCGTCCTCATCAAAACTTGTATCAAGCGTTCCATCCGCGTTCAATCTGGCGATCGAAAATCGCGGAGTGTTTCCGGTCTGGCTGCTGCCGGCAATAAGGATCTTTCCGTCCGGCTGCAAGGCCATTGCCCGGCCGAAATCCTCGGTCTGTGACGGAAAGAAGATCTGCACCTCACCGCCAAAACCCCATGTGTTGTCCGCCGACCCGTCGGCGTTCAGCCGATATACCGTCATCCGGCTGTGCAAGGTTCCGTCGGGACCGCTTCCGCCGGCGATGATCTTTCCGTCAGGTAAAACGAACAGTCCGGCCAGGTCGTTGATGCGAAAAACGGTTGCCAGCCCAGTTGTGCCAAAGGACATATCCCTTGTTCCGTCAGCATTTACCTTGATGACGCCGAGGACATTGGTTGAGGCGTTCCAGCCATAGATGCCGCCAATAAGAAATGCGCCGTCCGCCAGCGGTGTTATTGTGACCGCCCGTGAATTTCTGGTCGAAATATCAAACTGGGCAATGCCGCCATTTCCAAAGGACTGGTCAAGCGTACCGTCTGAATTGTATCTCAGCACGACGTAGTCGGTTGTGGTTGTCTCGTATCCTGCTCCGGCGACCAGTATTTTGCCGTCCGGCTGTACCAAAATACGGTATGCCGTGTCATTTCCCACGCCGATGGATGTCGTGACAAGCCCCGTTCCATTGAAAGTTGTGTCGAGGTCGCCGGGCGCAAATTGGCTCGAAGCATTGACGGTTATATTTGCCAGCCAGATCGGCAGCAAGATCGCCATCGCGACAGCCAGAGATGCTGCCATTAGATATTTCATATAACGCCTCGTGCCGAGACGTTTGAGTGATGCTTGGGGTAACAAGGTCTTCATTGGTCCTCCTGTCCTGAAACCGGGTATGATCCGGGTATGTTTAACGTATTTATCCAAACGGATATATGGCATATGAACAAAAATGCGGAAAAGTCATCATAAATAGGACAACGCCGCGATGCGGTACTTTTTTTGCATTTTCCGCCGTGATATTGATGTGACACACATCAATGTATGGATGTTTGCCATTACAAGGGTGTAAAGTTATGATTTAACTGCATTTCTCGGAGGTTATTAATGATAGAAAAAGGTGTGTCGGTGGCTCCCGCCGACGGTAAGCTCGGTATTCTGCTTGTCGGTTTGGGCGCGGTCAGCACGACATTCGTCGCGGGTATTGAGGCGATAAAACGCGGTATATCCAAGCCAATAGGCAGCTTGACCCAGATGGGAACCGTCAGGCTCGGAAAGCGGACAGACGGCCGCAGCCCTCAGATCAAGGATTTTGTTCCGCTCGCGTCGCTCGACGATATCGTTTTCGGAGCCTGGGACATATTTAACGATAATGCCTATGACGCGGCGATGAACGCCGGGGTTCTGGAAAAGGAACTGCTCAATCAGATCTCCGAACAGATGGCCTCTCTAAAGCCGATGCCGGCTGTCTTTGAGCAAAATTATGTAAAGCGCCTGCACGGCGAGAACGTAAAGACCGGCAAGAACAAAATGGAGCTTGCCGAACAGGTGATGGAGGACATCGCCCGGTTCAAGGCTGAGAACGGCTGTGACCGGCTTGTCATCGTATGGGCGGCGTCAACGGAAATATACCTTGAGGAATCGGACGTTCACCGTTCGCTCGAGGCGTTTGAAAAAGGCCTTTATGACAGCGATCCGGCGATATCGCCCTCTATGATATACGGCTATGCCGCCATTATGTCCGGCGTCCCGTTCGCCAACGGAGCGCCGAACCTGACGGTCGATATCCCCGCTCTGACGAAACTTGCCGAGGATAAAAAGGTGCCGATATGCGGCAAGGATTTCAAGACCGGCCAGACACTGATGAAAACTATTCTGGCTCCGGGGCTGAAAACCAGAATGCTCGGCCTTGAGGGCTGGTATTCGACCAATATTCTCGGAAACCGCGACGGCGAGGTTTTGGACGACCCTGAGAATTTCAAGACGAAAGAGGAATCAAAGCTCTCGGTTCTGGAACACATCCTTCAGCCGGACGTCTATCCTGATCTTTATAAGGATTTTTCGCACGTCGTCCGTATAAACTATTATCCGCCGCGCGGCGACAACAAGGAAGGCTGGGACAATATCGACATCTTTGGCTGGCTCGGGTACAAGATGCAGATAAAGATAGATTTTCTCTGCCGCGATTCCATCCTTGCCGCTCCGCTGGTGCTTGACCTGGCGTTATTTATGGATCTGGCGCAGCGAGCCGGGATGAAAGGCATTCAGGAATGGCTTTCTTTCTATTTCAAGGCACCGCAAACGGCTCCGGGACTTTATCCTGAACATGACATCTTCATACAGTTGATGAAGCTGAAGAACACCTTGCGGCACATGCGGGGCGAGGAACTTATCACGCATCTGGGACTGGAATATTACGACTAGATATACGCAAAATACGTTGTCGGTCAGCCGTCATGGTTTCAGGGAAGCCCGTCCGCTGCAACGTGATCGTTGCGGGGACGGGCATTTGGAAAACAGAGGCCGAGGGCGAAGCTGACGGTTGCGCTAAGTCTCAATACGGAGCGTTTTCCGGATTTTGTCTTGAAAAAATGATGATTATATGCAAATAATTATCTTGGACAAAAGGCCGTTCCTGCCGATAACGGCCATTGAATATTCAGTACCAGCCAACGATTGTTATTTTGATTTCATCTTTTATTCAGGAATGGTTCGCGACACGCCCGTCCGGCGCGGCCCGAACCGATCTTCGGAGATGTTCACCGGAGTACCTAATATCTGTGACTAACAGCGGGTAAAAAGCACTCGGCGGCGGGGGCAAGGAGTTAACCGACAATGAAAAACGAAGCAGTGAAAAAGAAGGCACCGACAGACAAGGTCATTATGCTTGATCCGGACCGTAAAAGTCCGCGAGCGGCCGAGTTTGAGGACAAACTGTCGCAGCGCATAGTCGGGCAGGAAAGGGCCGTGCGCCGTATGAGCGGGCTGTTTCAGATATATCTGGCCGGAATGAACAACCCCGCGCGTCCCATTGGGACAATGCTGTTTCTCGGCCCGACGGGTTCGGGAAAAACACGCGTGGTCGAGGCCGCGTCAGAGGTTCTTTTTGGCGAACCGCACGCCGTGGTGAAGATAGACTGCGCCGAATTTCAGCATTCGCACGAAATAGCAAAACTTATCGGATCGCCTCCGGGTTATCTCGGCCATCGCGAAACGTCGCCGATGCTGACACAGGAAAATCTGGACAAGGCTCATACCGACGACACAAAGCTGACGTTCGTTCTTTTTGACGAGATCGAAAAAGCGTCCGATTCGCTGTGGCAGCTTCTGCTCGGTATTTTGGACAAGGCAACGCTGACGCTGGGCGACAATCGCCGCGTGGATTTTTCGAGGACGATAGTGATAATGACCTCAAACCTCGGCGCCCGCGAGATGTCTGATATGATCTCCGGCGGCATCGGGTTTGCCCCGACCAAACAGGACAAACCGCGTGATGACACCGAGATCGATACAAAGATCTATCGCACCGCTCTTGAGGCGGCAAAACGGAAATTCTCTCCGGAGTTCATGAATCGCATCGACAAAGTGGTCGTTTTCCGCAGCCTCAAGGAACACCATCTGCGCAAAATACTTGACATAGAACTTCGTGATGTTCAGCAGCGGATAACGGATTCGGCAGGGACAAAGTTCATCTTTGAATGCACGGACGGAGCCAAGGAATTTTTGCTGATGGAGGGTATTGACCTGAAATACGGCGCCCGTCACCTGAAGCGTTCGATAGAAAGGTTCCTGGTATATCCGCTGTCCAATCTGGTCGCAACACAGCAGGTCGAGACCGGCGATCTTGTCACCGTCGATCTGGATGAGGAACGCAACACGCTTATCTTTTCAAAGCAATCCGGCAAGATGATAGTTGCTGATGCCGGATCTTATGAAGAGCCGTCATCAGACCTGACTAAATCAGATGCCGTCGGCGCTCCGCTGCCCCAAGCTGAGGCCGCAACCGAGATGAGCAAATCAAAAGGTGAGAATAACGACGTCTAAAACCCTTCCCGGGCATTGAGACGTTTGTTAAAAGGAAGCAGGGCGAAAGTTCTGCTTCCTTTTTATTTTGCATACATATATGTATAAGCAGATGTATAGATGACATGATAGACGCGTGCAAGGCTTGTCGGTCTGGCCGTATTTCTTAATATATGCGTATAGGCATATGTAAAATTTCAAAAATATATGTAAATCCACATATAATGCAAGACATGTCCTAAATTTTATGGTATGGTTACGTCGATGAGGTCCGATCAGAGCATTATCAGGATGGAAATGTTCTATGCGGCGCTTGCCGACCGTACGCGGCTCCGCCTGCTGTATCTGATGCGTCAGGGTGAGGCTGGTGTTCTGTCGCTTGCCGACACGATCGGCGAAAGTCAACCGAAGGTTTCGCGTCATTTGGCGTATCTGAGGCAAGCCGGCCTCGTCAAAACCCGTCGCGACGGACGCTCCATTTATTATTCGATCGCGTGGCCTGCGGAAGAAGCGGCTGCGGCGGCCATTGACTCCGCTCTTGAATGGCTGGCATCAGACACAAGCTATGCCGACGATCCGTATTCATCGGAATATCCCGTGGAACAAGGTGAGACGATATTTCAGAATGATGCGGAGACAGCGGAGGCCGAAGATGATGCCGAGGACTTTGCGGATGATCAGTTTGAGTCGTTTTCTGATGATCTTCCGGCGGTGGGGCCTGTTCGCGAAGAACTTGAGGATTTCCTTCTTTGACTTTCGTCGATCTCTTTTGGATAGGGGCAGTGGCGGCAGCCATTTCCGCAGCAGTAACCGCGTTCGAGCAGAAACCTTTCGGTCAGGACCATCAGGCCGTTCTCAAAATAATAATGAACGCCTTCGGTAAATTCCTTTGGCGGATCGTTTTCAGGAGTTTTCTT
The DNA here is from genome assembly GCA_964583955.1 of uncultured Chloracidobacterium sp. Taxonomy (GTDB): domain Bacteria; phylum Acidobacteriota; class Blastocatellia; order Pyrinomonadales; family Pyrinomonadaceae; genus OLB17. Next base: position 5,532 of record CAZOXY010000042.1, read on the forward strand.
TTTCATACGCCGCCAAAAACTCCTTGTTGCCCTTTTGTCCCAATATTGGCGAATCGACCACGCCGAGACATTTTAGCCCGTGGGCGTCTGCTGAGTTGTTGACCTCATCAATGACGCGAGCGTGTTTTTCCGGTTCGCGTACGATGCCGCCTTTGCCGACCTCGCCTTTGCCCACCTCAAATTGCGGTTTTATAAGGATGATGACCGTGCCGTGTTCTTTTAATAGAGCGGGAAGCACCGGAATTATTTTTGTCACCGATATGAACGAAACGTCCATCACCGCCAGATCAAAAAGATGCGGCATTTGTTCCGGTGCCAGTTCTCTCGCGTTGGTATTTTCGCGGACATCGACGCGCGGGTCGCTGCGCAGCTTCCAATCAAGCTGGTTCGTTCCCGAATCTATTGCCATCACCGAAACAGCGCCGTGCTGTAAAAGGCAATCGGTAAAGCCGCCGGTCGAGGAACCGATGTCGATACATGCCATTCCCGACGGATCGATGCCGAAATGTTTCAGGGCGTGTTCAAGCTTTAGCCCGCCGCGTCCGACGTAGCGAGACGCCGCCGTATCGCCTTTTATTCGGATCATGGTTTCCGCCGAAAAGGTCTGCGACGGTTTTTCCACACGCTTTTCATCCGCCAGGACAACGCCGGCCATTATCATTGCCTGCGCTTTTGTGCGGGACTCCGCCAAACCTTTGTTGACCATTAGGATGTCGATGCGTTCGTTCTTCATTGTCGGGCGGCAAAAGTAAAAATTTTCGCTCTGTGTAAAAGCGGCGCTAATACGCCTCGGGTTTTTAACGTTTCCTCACAGGTGCTATTCTTTTTATATACTAGCTTGTGTTGACATTTTGTAGGAAGCCGTACCGGCAAAGGTTTTTTTGAACGCAGATTAGGCGGATCTAGCGGATAGGAGCGGATATGAAATTCTAAATTCGCTCGAATCTGCCCGATCCGCTTAATCCGCGTTCAATAAAATGTCAAAATTGAAAATGTCAACAGAACCTAGCAATTTCACCGGGGCGAACCGCAACAGATGAGCGAAAAGCTTGAAACACAAAGGCGTAGCGGCAAGGCATTTTACCGCTACGCCGTCTTTGCCGTTGTCTATAATGTCATCGTCATTTTATGGGGCGTTTTTCTGCGGGCGTCACATTCCGGCGATGGCTGCGGCCAGCATTGGCTGACCTGCCAGGGCGAGGCGATACCTTCCGCTCCTGAGCTAAAGACCGTTATCGAATTTTCGCACCGCGTCACGACCGCGATAGCGGGCATTGTTGTCATCGGTCTGGTCATCTGGGCATTCAGGGCATTTCAAAAAGGAAGCATTGTCAGAAAACTGGCGGTGCTTTCGCTGGTCTTTATCATTCTTGAAGGAGCGGTCGGCGGCGGCCTGGTGCTGACAGGAAACACGGCCGGAAACTGGACGCCGACTCGGCCATACTGGACCGCCGGACATCTTATAAACACATTCATATTGGTGGCTTTTCTTGCTCTGACGGCATGGTATGCGGGCGGGAGGCGGTTTGTTCGGGTCAATGACATGAAATTGACATTGCTGATCGTTCTCGGCGTGGCGGCGATCTTCATCACGGGCATAAGCGGTTCAATGGCGGCGCTTACCAATATGCTTTTTCCTTCGGAAACCATTGCCGAAGGCATCGCAAAAGATTTTGACCCCGATTCGCACATACTCTTGCGGCTGAGGATACTTCATCCGATATTGTCGGTGTTTTCGGCGGTCGTTCTGGTATTTTTGGCGGGATGGGCAAGAAAATTTGCCGAAGGCAACGCGGCGGCCGCGCGTTGGTCAAACGCTCTTTCGCTGCTTGTCATCGCTCAGGTAGTTTTCGGTGCCGCAACTCTTTTGATGCTGGCTCCGATAGTGATGCAGCTTGGGCATCTGCTGCTTGCCGACCTTGTCTGGATAGCTTTCGTTGTGATGTTCGCAGCGGTCTTTTCCGCTGATGAGAATGGCGTGATCTCAGAGGTCTAGCTCCGCTTCGCTCTCCATTTCTCGCCTCGTGCCACCAGGTCGTCCAATGCGCTTTGAAGTTCGAGCCGCTTTTCCTCAAGCTGATCGTCATCCAGATCGGACGGCACCGGGATCGGTTCGGACGCCATCACCAGGCCCTTTGTAAACGGTTTGGGTATTTGCAGCCTGTCCCAGCTTTTCAGTTTCCAGCATTTTTCAAATTCGACGATGAACGGGGCCATCGGGTTTCCGGATTTTTTTGCAAGAAGCACCGGTCCGGGTTTGGCTTCGTATCGCGGCCCTTTGGGGCCATCAACGGTGAACGCCATTTCATAACCCTCGCGCATCATCCTTATCATTGCGACCAGAGCCTGAACGCCGCCGCGTGTCGAAGAGCCGCGAATAGCGCCGAACCCGAGCCGCTGAATGCAGCGTGAGGTGTATTCGCTGTCATAACTTTGCGAGGTAAGAACGACGATCTTGCGGTGGCGAAAGTAATATGCGCTGCCTATGATGCGGTCGTGCCAAAAGGCGTAAACGGGCAGCTTGCCGGAAGCTCTGATATTGTCAAAATGTTCAAGGCCCTCAGAATCGAACCTGACGGTCGAGCCTATTATTCTGATGCTCCAATAGAATGCCCACGCGGCAAGCCGGATGGTAATTCGCTGGCCGAATGTGTATTTGTCCAGCGGGGCAAAAGAAAAGGCTTTGTTAATTTGGTCGGACACGGATAGAAAATAAGTAACAAGTTAAGGTATCATTTGCAACAACGGTTACGATTATTTCGTTCAACTATTTAGCGGAAAAAGGGCATGATGCAGAGACGGATACTGATCATTGACGACCACGACGACCTGGCTTCTTCTTTGGCCGAGGTCTTTACGCACGAAGGGCATGAGGTCATGGTCGTCGAAACCCGGCAGGATGCTATTGCCCTGGACGGAATAGACACCTACGATGTGGTCATAACCGATCTGAATATCGAGAACCGGCCTGATTGCGGCGACGATGAGGAAGGCCCGGTATGTTTGCCGCGAACCGCGTCTTTTTCGGGATCCGACCAGTTGAAAGCCTTTAAGATATGCGCGGCAAATTTTCGCAGGGACGATTTTGACGAAGAAGAGCTGAGAAACGTTGTGGCGACCGTGCTTGATTACAAGATCAGGTATGTAGATACCTACGAAACGGTCCGGGACATGCGTGAAAGCATAGAATTTGAGCTGCCGAGCGCCATTTCTCTGATGCATATCGTTCTCGAATATCTGATAAAGCGCGTGGAAAAGCTCGGGGTGATAAAACCCGAGCAATCCAATCTTTTTATCGCTCTTGACGAGGCTTTTGTGAACGCCGTAAAGCACGGCAACAAATTTGACGCGCAAAAGCTTGTCCGCGTCGTCGCCGAAATATCTAGGAACGAAGCCCGGTTTACCATTGAAGACGAGGGTGAAGGCTTTGACGTAAATTCCATCCCTGACCCGCTTGACCCGGAAAACCTGTTCAAAACCTCAGGCCGCGGTGTCCTGTTCATCTACAACATCATGGACGAGGTCGCCTACAACGAACGCGGCAACCGCCTGACGATGGTGAAGAAAGCTGTTGAAGAAAAATAGAGGCAAGCATTATGAAGAATTATATTGTAACGATCGAATCGGATGGCGGCTTTGCCATTCCCCCCGAAATACTCGAAGAACTTGAGATAAGGGCGGGTGACGAGATCGCGTTCGAAGTCAAGGACGAACAGCTAATCCTAACAAAAATTGATGTAGATTAAAAAATGACGAAATTAAGCGTAAAAGCTACTGAGGTGCTGGTTAACTCGGCTTCATCAAAAGTATTTGGGGTAATAGTGTTTGTATGCTTATTTTTGATTTATAGCTCCCCAATTTTTGCTCAACAATTAAGTGTCTCGATAGAAAGATTTAATGAAAAGGAACTGAAAAGTAATCTTGATAATTTCATAGCTAAGATTGATTCGCTCAGTTTAGCTCGAAAATATCCCGAAATAGCCAAGAAAATATTATCCAATCAAACGGATCAACAGGAAGTTGCTTTAAGAATGCTGGGCGAAAGTCAGGAAGTAATTGCTTTACCTTGGATAATTTTGCTATTAGACTCTGATGATAAAGATATCAAAGTTGAGGCAGGGTTAGCAGTAAAGAATATTGTATCGTCGATTACGCTAAAACGAAGGGACATGAATTACCCTCAGTATATACTCCTAAAACCGTCACAGGAAACAGATATCGATTTAAGACCTATCGCCTGGATTGCTTTAAAATTGCTAAGAGCAGATGAGCCGAGTCTCATCGCGTATGGAATCACAATTACTCGATATTTGAATCTTTACAAATTTGAAGCCGAGATATTAAGCCATAAAGAAAGCATCCATCCCGCCGTTACAAATACAATGAATTGGGCTATTGAGGAGCTTCAACTACAAAAGAAATATGAATCCGGGGAATTAAAAGTAGAAAAGTGAAAGTCACCATTGCTCAGATAAACACGACCAACGGAGACATTGGCGGCAATGTCAGAAAGATCATTGACGCCATCAGAAAGGCAAAGGCGGACGGTTCCGATCTGGTCGTGTTTCCTGAGGTGGCGATACACGGCTACACGTCGCAGGACTGGTTTCAGGACGCGGACATCATCAACAGTTCGCTTGAGCCGCTTGAAAAGATCATACCGGAAACCGAAGGCATCACCGCTGTTATCGGGACGATACGCCCGAACACCGAACGGGACGGGAAACGGCTTTTTAATTCGGCGGCGATCATCTCAGACGGCAAGCTTGTCGGCTTTGTCGATAAAACGCTCTTGCCCGAATACGACGTTTTTGACGATCCGCGATATTTTGAACCGGAAACGGATCCGGACGGTATCGTCGAGATCACTACTCGTGATGGACAATTACATCATATCGGTGTTGTCGTCTGTGAGGATTTTTGGAACGACAAGACGTTTTGGCGCGGGCGGCTGTATGACAAAGACCCGACCGATGTCGTTATCGAACGCGGAGCCGAACTGATAGTCGCGCTCAATGCCTCGCCCTACAACAAAGGCAAGATCAGGCTGCGGTGCGACATGGTCGCGCATCGTGCAAAGGCAAACCGTGTCCCGATAGTGTTTGTAAATCTTGTCGGCGGCAATGACGGCATTATCTTTGACGGAGCAAGCCTGATCGCCGACAGCGAAGGCGACATCATTCTACAGGCGGCCGCTTTTGAGGAATTTGTCGAAACGGTCGAGATAGATTGCCGCAAGCCGGACGCACGCGGCATAACCGGCGGAGAATTTGAAGCGATACGGCAGGCCCTTATACTCGGCATTCGTGATTATGCAGCGAAGAACGGTTTTCAAAAAGCGGTTTTGGGATTGTCAGGCGGTATTGATTCAGGCCTTGTCGCGGCGTTGGCGGCAGAAGCCCTTGGGCCGGAAAACCTACTCTGCGTGATGATGCCGTCGCCGTTTTCGTCAGAGGGCAGCGTGAAGGATTCCGAAGAACTTATCCAAAATCTTGGTTGCGAAGGCCGGATCGAACCGATCTCAGATGCGTTCGAGGTGCTGGTAAAACAGCTTAAATTGGACAAGCCGACACGCGGCGGCGAAAGCCTTGCGGCTGAGAATATCCAATCGCGCATCCGCGGCGTTATCCTGATGGCGATCTCAAATGCCGAAGGTCGCCTGCTGCTTTCCACCGGCAATAAAAGCGAACTTGCGGTCGGTTACTGCACGCTCTACGGTGACACCAACGGCGGCCTTGCCGTGCTTGGCGATGTGCTGAAAACCGAGGTCTGGGAGCTTTCGCGGCATATAAATACTGCCGCCGGACGCGAGGTCATTCCGAACGTGATAATTGACAAAAAACCTTCTGCCGAACTCGCCCCGAACCAATTTGACCAGGACAGCCTGCCGCCTTACGAACTGATGGATCCGGTTTTGAAGATGTATTTTGAGCAAAAGGCATCGCCCGCCGAGATCGTTGCCGCCGGCAACGACGCCGAGCTTGTTTATTCCATACTAAACAAGGTCGAACACCCCGCGAACGAGTTCAAACGCCGCCAGCTTCCGCCAACGCTCATCATCTCAAAGAACGCCATTGGCATCGGCCGCCGCCGACCGGTAACGCATAAATACAGACGAATCCAGAACTAGAACTGGAGGATGCAGGGCTTGTGTAGCAAATTCTACTTTTGTTTACAAATGTTTACGTTCTAGCGCTGCTGAGTGATGCTAGATTATAGCAAAATCGTTACATTCCCCAGTGAGGTGATAATGAACAGAAGCATTTTGCCGGTTCTTTTGTGTTTCCTTTTTGCAGTTGCCGTATCAGGCCAGACGGATGATGTCCCCGTGTGCGAGGCAGACCTCTGGATCGGGTTTGTGCAGGATGAGGACAAGGTCGTTTCTCATGAATTTATCAATAGCGATTCTCAGATACTGATTATAGGAAACCGCTTATTACGGCTTTATGACATAAAGACCGGCAAACAGATATATTCTGTTTCGCATGATATTCCACGATTTACCAAAGGGAGTTTCTTTGACTTTAATCTGACAAAATGGCTGCCGTATGTGGTTGACTCGAACGGAAAATGGATGGTTACGGCGGAACGTGTAGGAAACCGTAAGACCCGCTCGGCTGTAGCCCGAAATATTGCTGATGCATCTGTCATTGCGACGATGGACATCGCCGACGTAGCCGTTGACTTTATCTCTTATGATGAAACCAAAAATGAGATAACTACGATAGGAACTACGGACAAAAAGACTGCTATTACAAGATGGAGTGTAGGTGATTTTAAGCAAATATCTTCTGTTACTGTTACCGATCTGAAATGGCATCAGTACGTAAGCGGCGTAGAAAAGATGCTTATCGGCTCCGGCGACACCCGCTTCGCCGCTACTGCCTTCAAGCATGGCGAATCATTGGCATTATTCGATCTAAAAACGAGTCAGGTCGAGAAAACATTTTCTGCTCCTGATCTGAAACCTCGCACGACATTTACAGAGACCGTGGTAAGTAAGGACGAAAGTTTTCTGATATCGAGGCGTGATGACAGATATTTTGTCTGGGATATTGGCGGCAGCGGAGAACTGAAATATGAATTGACGGCTCCGGATGCCACTCAAAAGTTTCAGCTTTTACAACTTGTGAGCGGCCATTATCCGGTATTCAAAAACGGAAAGAACCTCGTTGTTTATGATGTTCGCCAAAATGAAAAACCGCTTTATGTTCTTTCATCGTCGAACCTGAATGACAGTGTCGAATTTAAGGGAGCTTTTAATGACGGTGAGATCATGGTAGTGGGTGATGACACGTCAGTATCAATGCTGAACACAAAAGGCGACGGCAAGCCTTTTTTCAGGCTGGAAACGGACAGCCTGCACGAACGGTTTTATCCTGTGTCAATAATTGAAGAAATGCAGGCTCTGGCCATTGGGCGTAATAATCGAAAGGAAAAGAAAGATTTCAGAACAGAGATCTATGATCTTACGGGAAAACTTACCCACACGCTGGGAATGACCGTAGCCTCTCCTATCAAGGTTTCACCGGATCGCAGCCTTCTCATAAGCGAGTGGACCGGCGGTACCAATATTTGGAACTTTTCCGAGGGTAAAAGGTTTTTCATATCTCTTAAGACCAGCATTCCTTCATATACAGAGCAGGACGGAACCACCTCATACGGCGAAGCTTATAATCTGGAAAATACTGAGGTGTCGCCAAACTTTGACAAGATATTAAAACACGGTGACGATCTGACCGCTTTGTATGACATCGTAACCGGTAAAGAGGTAAGCAGGCTAATAGAAAAGAAAAATGCCAAATATACGAAAAGCGGCAGCTTGAAAAAGAGCGGGCTGGGCAAAGCAGGGTGGTTTGCAGGTGGCAAATATGTTTATGCTGTCTCATCAAAACGAAATGTCATAGGCATCTGGAAGGTCGGGAATTAGACCTTGATCTTTCGAGAGTGAGCAATAATTTTTCATGTATAAGTTCCTGGAGGAGCTCATAAGTAAGATATGGTGAACTATGAACTGGTTGAAAATATACAAAAATCGCTTTGGCTGTATACGGCAATGGGTATGTGGGTTTTTAATTATTTTCCTCTATTACCAGATCTCCACAGCACAATCTTTAACAACTCCGACGCAGAGGAGCATATCGTTTGTACTTATTACACACTTTGAGGAACCTGCACCGACGAGATCGAATGCTCCGGTTGTAATTGGCGGGTTGCAAGTCAGTCCGAATTACAGGCAAAAAACAATTACTCTTTGGAATGATGCAACCGGGAAATTTGTTCAGTTGCTGCAAGCCGATTCGAAATCGAACTTTAATAGCGTGACAGCAATAAGTAACGACAATAAAGTTGTAGCCATAAATGACAACGGCAGAATTCTTAGGATATGGGATGTGAGAACCGGAAAAATGCTCCATGCTATTCCGGTAAGACACGATAGGATGGCGATGTCCCCTGATGGGAATTTTATCGCAACCGGGCGGCATCAGGAAAAGAGTGTAACCGTTTGGGATGTCGCTAACGGTAAAGCCAAATATGTTCTGCATAATCCTCATACCGAGGATTTTACTATGCTCAATTTTAGTCCCGATGGAAAGATTCTGGCTGCAAGCTTTTATGATCGAACCGTTTTATGGGATATGGAAACTGGGAACTTATTAAGACAGTTAAAGATAGCATATAATTTTGGCAATATTTATGACCTAAAGTTCAGTCCTGACGGAAAGTTGCTAGGGACATCTAGCACAAATGGAAAAGCAAGGCTGTGGGATGTAGAAACCGGAAAGTGGAGAAATACTTTTGAACATAAAAACAAACGGACAGACAGGGTCGAGTTCAGCAGGGACGGAAAGCTTTTTGCCACAGGCAGCAATGATAAAACGGTCAAACTGTGGGATGTAGAAACAGGAAAGCTGCTGCGATCATTCAAACACAATAAATGGGTTATCGGCATGGATTTCAGTGATCCGGAGCTTGGGCTAATGATAGTTGTTGACGAAAGTTGGGGTAACAACAAGGGCGTTTATATTTGGGATATATTAACTGGTAATTTAATAGAACATGGCGGCAGCGGAGGCTTCACCAAAGACGGCAAGCGAATTTTCATGCAGTCGCCAGAACATACAAATCTTGCTCTTTGGCAAATCGTCATTGAATAACTGACAATTTAACTCCACCATTCTGCAAAATACGGTTTGAAGGGCAAACTGAGAAATGCCGCTCCTCCCAACTATGATACGGCAAGCCGAGCTTTATTTCAGGTTCTCTTTTTTCGGCGGGCGTGCTAGTCTCTATCCTTTTGCTGAAGATGAAAGGGAGTATCAGAGAAACGCGGTTTGAGAACGGGCTTGTGGTGTTGACGGACAGGATGTCAGAGGTGCGTTCGGCAACGCTGGGGTTCTTTTTTCGTTCGGGTTCAAGGCATGAGCCGGATGAATTGAACGGCATCACGCATTTCATAGAACACTGTGTTTTCAAGGGAACGGAACAGCGTTCGGCAATGGACATTGCTACGGAACAGGACCGGCTCGGCGGCAACCTGGACGCATTTACGACCCATGAGGAAACGGGTTTTGTCATCAAGGTGATAGACGAACGGTTCGAAGCCGCGTTCGATCTGCTTTCGGACATGCTGTTCCATCCGCGTTTTGACAAAGCCGACCTCGAAAGCGAACAGCGTGTCATCATCGAGGAAATAAAGATGACTGAAGATTCGCCCGAAGAGTTGTTGGGAGAGATCTTTCACCGCGAATTTTTCAATGGACATCCGTTTGGGCTTTCGATAGCCGGAACGCCGGAAACGGTCAGAGGTTTTGACAGCGAAACGACACGCCGTTATCACGCACAGGCATTTAATGTTTCGCGGCTGGTCGTAACCTCCGCCGGAAATGTGGATCACGACCGGCTGGTCGAACTCTGCAAAATTCTTCCCGCTCATAGTTCTGAAGCAAAGCTCGCGGCTCCGTCTGCCCCTTCTTATTCCGCCCCGATCTTCATCGAGCAAAAACGCGAGCTTGAACAGGCTCATCTGATGCTGGCAACGCCTTTCATTGCCGCTCCCGACAACAGGCGTTATGCCGCCGACCTGTTGGCGAACATCATAGGCGGCGGAACGTCCAGCCGTCTGTGGCAAAAGGTTCGCGAGGAACGCGGGCTGGCATACAGCGTCGGCGCCTCGTCGATAATGTTTCAGGATGCGGGTGTGTTTTCGGTCTTTGCCGCCGCCTCGCCGGAATCGACGGAAGAGGTCGTTGACATCGTGCTCAACGAAATGCGCTCCGTTGTCAGCAAAGGCGTCACACCAGAAGAACTTCAGCTTGCCAAGGAACAATCCGTCGCGGCAATTCTGCTCGGCCTGGAGGACACGGCATCGCGGGCAGCCTCGCTGGCAAACTCGGAACTGATCCACAGCCGTCATATTCCGGTAATAGAAACCCTGGCGAATATCGAAGCCGTAACGCAGGATGAGATAAAACGTCTTGCCGTGGATTTCTTTACTACCGGGAACATCGCGTTCGTCGCTCTTGGCGATCTAAAAGGACTTGAGGTGACCCGCAAGCGACTAACTGTCTAATACTCGTTCATAAGCAGACTTTCGATGAAAAGCTCTGGTTTCCACGTTCCGACCGCTTAGCGGACTTCGGCGACGGTCATTCCGAGTTTCACCTTGCCCGCGGAGGTTGCCGTTATCAGATCGCCGCCCGTTTGAGCAGCGGCGACGCCCGTCATCAAAATAAAGAGAGTAAACTAAGCATTGAGTGTTTCATATATCCTCCTCAGAATACTAAATGGTAGTACTTTTCGGTCACCTTCGGGTCGGGAAGCCGCCGCATTCTGACCCTGAGTGTATATTGATTATTTGAACAAAATGATTCGTCGGAATATCTTTGGAGCGGAGCAGAGCCCGAAAATTCCTTCATTGTAATACAGCTTTGCTGATCGCTGCTGCCGCCACGCCACTCGACGTGTGAAGCGCTGCTCGAAGCCGGGTATGTGCGGGCATAATAGTGCGTGCGTGGCAGCGTGCCGAAAGGAACTCGCCACCAGTTGTACAACATTTGGCTCACCGGAAAGTCTTTGCATTCATTCTTCTTGACGATCCACCACCCCTGTGTGTATAGATTTTTGCCGTCGTCGAAGCCAAGCAAAAAATAGACCGGGTCCGCCGAAGTCCGGTTGCATACTTTAAGTACATACTGGATAGTTGACGGCAAACCCGATGGCCGCTTTCTAAATGTGGTCCCAGTGGAGCCAAAAACGATCCTTTCATAGATGTTCGGCAACTTCACGAACTTATTGAGATGAACGTCAATGAGTCCGGGACGATATGTGCGGAGACCTATTGCGTCTTCTTGATGAACGACCGTGACCGTCTTCGCCGGTTTGATCAAATGGCATTTCACAGCCTTAAGCATTAACGAATCAGTCCCGTGATATTGACAGATCTTCAGGTCTTTTGTCGTATCGTTATAAAAAGCGATCGTCGGCTCCTGGCCTGACACATTTGATACCGTCGCAAGAAAAGCGATAATCGCTATTGTCAACCCTGCAAAACGGAACGCCAAACTGTTTAAGTGTGGGTTATCTCGAAATAGTGTCGATTTTGAAAATGTATTCACTGCTTCGACCTCCAAAGTATATTGATGTCGATGAGATGTTGGGGGATGTTGCGTCCAAAACTGCCGAATGCAAAACAACATCAGATTACTATCCGGGTCTTCAGGGCCGCCCGCTTTGTGTGAAGGAGAGAACTTTCTGAAAACGTCCGTCTATAAGACCGGTCGGTTCCAGCCGCTCGGATTCAACCGAATGTCTAAGGGATGCCTGTAACTCGCTCTTTACATTAATTTGCAAAACCGATCGTGTTGCCCGAGCCGCATTCACGATCAGTTGACCACACCTCAGGTGCGGTCGGCCAACGCGGTTCACTCACCCTTCGGAGTAACCGTAATAGTGGCCGTCAGTTCGATATTCTCGGCCTGCGACTTGGCCTTGTTCTGGTGAATAAGAATCTCGTGATCGCCGTCCTGTGTCAGTACTTCGTCAAATCCGCCGGGTTGTCCTTCACCTTCGCCATTGGGCGAAGTAACGAACACCACTAATACCGGCCCTTCTTCGCCTGCCCATTTATCGGCGCTTGCATTTACAGTCAGGCGGTCTCCGGCATTTGCTTTTACGATGTATTTCAGCGGGTCATCCGGCGCAACGATCATGCCTCTGGTGGTCGCTTTTGTCGATTCGCCGGCAAAGTAGATCCGCATAGCTCCGCCATCAGATCCGATCCCGTTCGTGTCCGCCTTTTGGTCAGCAAAAGAATTGTCGGCCAATTCTCGCGCCCTTTCATTGGCATCAACGGTTTTGGCATCTATCCGCCCATCAATATGCTCATGCCCTTTCAAGCCTTTGACGATCAGAAATGCGCCCGTTGGCTCTCCCTGCTTCGGGAATTCGCCGTCTTCCCTGTAAGTGAAAACACGCATGATTGCCGCGAACGGTTTGCCGTCAGCCAGTCGCCATTCGATCTTGCTATTTCGCTCAACATAAGCAAGCCCTTCGGACGCCAGCTTGACAACGAATTCGGCTTCTTCATTTTCGGCATTGAACTCCAGCGTGGCCGCCGTGTCAAAATAGTGTATCTGATAGCCCGCCGGCCCTTTGCAAAATGTCGAAACATGCCCGCCCTCTTCACCGCCTTCGCTCCGGCAGTCGGTTTTCAGATCGGTGTATTCGCTTGAGAAAGTGACTCCGGCCTCAACCGGCTCGCTTTGTGTACTGTCATTGCCTGTGACATTTATGCTAAAAATGTAGGCTCCCGGATTGAATGATGTTGTTCTATCCGCGTTTGGAGGATAGACGCCTGCATAATCGTCCTTTCCAACTAATCTGAATTCAATTCCTTCAGGATGATTCTTAAATTTGGCAAACTCTCTCGATTCTATCTCGGTCAGAGTGACCTCACGCACACCGCCGTATTTCTTTCCGGCTTCGGCAAGTGACATCTCAGGGTGAACGCCTTCTGCAGTTTTGAACGATCTGTCCCAAACCCATATCTGCTCGATCCGGGCCTTCTCATTCAACTGTGCGGTCGCGTCTTCCTCACCTGCATACAGCGTCATAACATTCCCGTCTCCTCGCACTACTGCGATCAAAGCAACTCCCTCGCCGTCGCTTGTTCGTTCCAGCTTTAGCGGCGCTACGGCCTTGCGTGCTTCGGCAACGGTCATCCCCATCTTTACCTTCCCGGCCGAATTTGCCGTGATCAGGTTCGACTGCGCATTGGCCGAAACAAAGGCAAAAAAGGAAATAAGGATCATTAAAAATAAATGTGTCTGCTTTTTCATCGCTTTTATCTCCTGATGATAATAATTTTGATGCGATGTTGGGGGAATGCTGCGTTCGATAAAGCTGAAAGCAAAACAACATCAGTTTGAGACCGGACGTTCCGGCCCCGAATATGTTGTGGAACCATGTGAATTATGCAAACTGCCCGCTCCTGACCGGCAGCCGTTCTGCCGCTCGGATTCGATCCCGATCCCAAAGGATGTCAGCCATTTATTCCTTACATTACATTTGTAAAATTGATCGTGTTGTTTCCAGGTTTCGCATCATGTTTCACCAAATTCACGATAATATGATCACGCGCCTGCACTGCAAAGCGGTCGGCACTCGACTCACAGGAATTTTCCTGCGAAACATATCACATCCGGCCCTATTGTAAAAGGCTGTTTCGTCTGTATTATGCAAAAGGGTGCTTTCCGCTTTGCAAAATGCAGAAAATACCAATGGACACAATTTAAGAATTGATATAGATTTGCAGCCTTATCATGAAAATTGACACAAAACGTATTTTCCTGATCTCATTGATAGTCTCAGTAACGGTGAGTGCCGTCATTGGCATCGGCGTTGTTCTTTTTGGCGATTTCGGCAGTTTTGAGGTGCGTGTCCTGATGACAACGCTGACGATATCGGCGGCCAGCATTCTCGGACTGACGTGCGGAGCGTTTCTTGAAACCGGCCGCGGCCGCCCGTTGCCGCTGGCGGGCATCGTGATAACGGTCATCGCCGCCGTAATGACCCTGTTGATCATCTGGGACGTTAGTGACGATTCGGCCGTTTTCGTCAAGGCAGCATCATCGGCGATTCTGCTGGCGGTCTCATGTTCACATCTGTCGCTGCTTTCTCTTGCACGGCTCGACCGCCGATTTGCCTGGACACGTATTGCCGCACATATATTTATCTGGACGCTAACGGCCATCATCCTTTACCTGATGTGGTTTGAACCGTACAGCGACAGCGATATGGTTGCCCGAATAATAGCGGTTCTCGGCATCCTGATCGCGTCCGTAACCGTCGCAACGCCCGTTCTTCATAAACTGAGCCGCACCGACCGCACGCTTGAACAGATAAACGCCGAGATAGATGAGCTTGAAGCAAGAATGGACCGGCTCAGACAAGAAAAAATGAGAATGGAAAATAATGACAATACCTAATATAAATGGTATTTGTTTAGCTGTGTCCTCAAACTAGCCGGCAGTATCTTTATGCCTATAGCCTTTTAAAAATACGGATGTCGTTATGTCGAATATAAAACTTCTCGTTCTAAGTTTGTTCTTGTTGGTTCTTGCGGCATGTTCTTTGGTTGACGCGAGTGACAAAACCGTCACCGCTCAATGGGCAGGTTCCAGTCAGACATCAGATCAAAGGATCCCTTACCGATTCGAAACCCCTGAGCAGAAAGCCGTCCGTCGGGCGGAAGAACACATTGCTCGCAACGGCTATACAAAAGCCGGGGCCGACCGGGGCAACCTTTCTTTTGAAACGGTTGAATTCTCGCGAAACATCGACGAAATGTTAGAGCGTAGGCACGACACGCTGAACCCTAAGGCTTATGGTGTTTTATATCACGGCAGGTCAGGCAGCAAGAAAGGCTGGATAATAGTTTTTCAGTATTCCGAAAAAGTAAAAGCTGAAATAGCAAAAGGGTCAAATGACTCTTCTAATGAAACTCCTACCGGAAGGGCAGTTACCATGAACAAAAATTTTAAGGACCTCCGGGTCGAACACAAGGCTTTTATTCTTGAGAATGTTGATAAGGTTTTAGATTGATCCTACTGCTCCAATGGGTTGATGAGCTTTAACCCGTCAAACAGCCTGAAGTCTCTGTCAGTTGATGCAATGGTTGCGTTGTGGGTAACTGCAAAAGTCGCCAAGATGGCGTCGGTAAACAAAGGGCCTTTCGCGTTAGCCGTTTCGGCTATTTGCCGTAGTCGGCTGAGGTGGTCTTTGGTCGGTGTAAGGAACAAAACATTTGGCTGACCTAACCAATTCTCGATAACGGAGAACGCAGCATAAAGCTGTATCGGATTAGGCATTGCTCGATGATTTGTGGAGACCCTTATGAAGCCATTGATCGTTTCCCAGCAAAAACATACGCTCTCCTTACCGGACAATAGTTCTTCGAACCATTTGTTGGCACGTTCGAAATGCTCACTATTCTCGTTATGAGCATAAATGAGTAAGTTTATGTCGGGAAGGATCATCTGTGGAAAGGCCCTTCTACTTCTTCAAGCAGTTCGCCGATGTTGTCGTAGTTAAGATGATCGTAAACCCCCATCTTGAAACTTTGAACTTTAAAAGGCTTTTTTTTACGTTCTGACCGGCCCCTATCCTTAAAGTTTCGGCCAAGGCGGATAAGCTCATTTACCGTGTCCTTAAAGGTCTTCCCGTCGCCTTCCTTCATTTCTTCGCGGATGGTCCTGACCACATCATCATCCAGTGTTATAGTCGTTCTCATAGGAGTATTTTAACGCAGATGATGCTTTGATGTCTATGGAAAAGCATCATGATGCTTTGTACGGAATGGGATCCTCAACTCCGGCTTGTTCAAATCCGCGAAGACGAAGAGCGCACGAATCGCACGTGCCGCAGGCGAGGTTTTCGCTGCGGTAACACGACCACGTCAGGTGCAGCGGGGCATTGAGTTCGACGCCTTTTTTAACGATCTCGGCTTTTGAAAGGTGAATGATCGGCGTGCGGATCTCGATATTCGTGTTGGGCTTTGTGCCTGTATTTATGGTTTGCTGAAACGCGGCGTAAAATTCGGGACGGCAATCGGGATAACCGCTCGAATCTTCCGACACAGCGCCGATGTAAATGCTTGTGGCTCCGATCACCTCAGCCCAACTTGTCGCTATCGCCAGCATATTTGCATTGCGAAACGGGACATAACTCGTCGGTATTTCTTTTGATTCGAGGTCGGCCTCGGTCACATCCATCGCCTTATCCGTTAGCGATGAACCGCCGATCTTTGCCAGATATTCAATGGAAACATCAAGACGTTTTTCAACGCCGTAACGGTCCGCAATATCGTTGAACGCTTTTCGTTCACGTTCTTCTGTAAGTTGTCCGTAAGAGATATGGAGCAATGCCATATCATGGTTTTCAGCCGACGCAATAGCCGCTGTAACGCATGAGTCCATACCGCCCGAAACCAGTACTATTGCCATCATTTTGCCAACCCTTCTTGAAGAACCTGCGAGAGTTTCCAGATCATATGGAGGCCGGGGTTTTCCTGATTATAGCCGGTTACGGGCATGTCGTCGGTGGTGATGGCCATGGCTATGCGGCCGCGGCGTGTATAGACGATGCCGACGTCGCTGCGAAGCCGGTCAAGCGAGCCTGATTTTGACGCGACCTGCATCGTGTCCGAAACGGAGCGTCCGATACCGTCCTTGTATTGCTGACGCTTGAGAATGGCGAGCATTTCGTCTGACGCTTCCTTTGAAACGACCTCGCCTTTTTCCAGCATTTCCATCAGCCGCACCATATCTTTTGGCGAAGAACGGCCAAGCCCGAACAGGCGATTGCGGTTATCGTTCAGCCAGGCTTTTGAATCTCCGCCGCCGCCGACCTTTCGCATCGAGAGCGTGTCCTTAAGCCCGAGCTTGCTCATATAATCGTTGACGGCGTCTGACGTTACCTTGTCCAAAACAAGGTTCGTCGCCGTGTTGTCGGAAAGGACGATCATCAGTATCACGGCCGTTTTCAGGTCGATCTTTGAACCGGGCGAGAATTCGCGAAGTATGCCCGAACCACCCGCCTTGTTTTGCGCCGTGATCTCAAGCTGGTCTTCCCATGTCAGTTTGCCCTCGGCGACCTGACGAAATGTTTCCGCCATTATCGGAGTTTTGATCGTGCTGGCGGTGCGGACCTGCTCGTCGCCGCGATAGGAATATTCCTCGCCGCTGTCCAGATTTTTGGCATATACCCAGACCTTGCCGTCAAAGCCTTCCATCGCGGCTTTGATCTTTTGATCCAGAGTGTTTGCCTCCGGCGCTTTTTGTCCAAACGCGGAAACAGCAAAAAGGATGATGGTCAGAAAAGAGAATATCTTCGTTTTCATATCTTAAACTCCGTGAACATTCGGCCCCCAAATATATTTATGCAGCTGTAGATTGAAGCGAACACGCAAACCGGAAGACGCGACCGCCTCTGCCAGCAGTATCATATCGGCCATCCCAAAAACAGGAGAGATCAGCACCTCTTTTGCGCGGTTTTCCAGATGATAATTAGAGATTACGGTTTTGGCAAAATCCCAATCGGCCATATCGGCAATAACGAACTTGACCTCATCTTTTTCCGGCCTCAAACGTTCGAGATTAGGCCAGTGATTTCGCTCGGCCTCACCTGACGCCGGGCATTTTACATCAAGGATGATCTTCGCGCGTTCATCGACCAATTCGGTTGACATATATCCTCCCGTTTCGATCAGTACTTCGTAACCTCTGTCGCAAAGCTCGGTGATAAAAGGAAAGACATTCTTTTGCGCCAGCGGTTCACCGCCTGTGACTTCGACCAGACCACAGCCAAACTCCTCGAGCTTTGCAAAGATGTCCTCGAACGGCATCTTTTCACCGCCTGTGAATGTATATTCGCTGTCGCACCAAACGCACCTCATAGGGCATCCCGTCAGCCGCACAAAAGCACACGGACGCCCGGCGAACGACGATTCGCCCTGGATCGATAAGAATATCTCTGTGATACGCAATTCCATTCTTTTGTCACGAATTACACGAATAGCACGAATTTGACCGAATGAAAATCTGAACGTTGTGAATTCTGTTATGTAAATAGTGTAAAAGAACGCGGTCGCTATCGCTCCCGGTTCTGACTTTTTGCGACTTTGCGTTAGAATCGCATCATATGCGACCGCAATTAAAAAGATTCATTGAACAGATGGAAGAAAATTCCATTGCCATCTTCCCGGCGGCTCACGAGGTAACTCGGAGCTATGACACGGAGTTCAAATTCCGACAGGATTCTGATTTTTGGTATCTGACCGGGTTTCCTGAGCCGGACGCCATTGCGGTCATCGATCCGCAGAATAAAAAAGCGCCTTACACGCTTTATGTCCGTCCGCGCGATCCGCTGATGGAGACATGGTTCGGACGTCGAGCCGGTGTAGAAGGAGCATTGAAAAAATACAAGGCGAACAAGGCCCAGTCCATTGAAAAATTTGCCAAAGACCTGCCAAAACTGCTCAATGGCCGCGACAGGCTCTATTACCGCTTTGCCGTCGATCAGGCGCTTGATCAGCAGATATTGAAATACCTTTCGGGTCAGCGTGTTCGCCGTCTGAAAACGCCGTATCCGCCGCATACGATCATCGACCCGACGATCATCACAGGCGATATGCGTCTGCACAAGACCGCCGACGATGTCGAACTGATGAAGATCGCCGGAAAGATCTCCGCAGAGGCCCATATTCTGGCGATGAAAAAGGTCAAGCCGGGAATGAACGAAGCGCAGGTCGAATCGCTGATGGAAGCCTATATGAAGGACAAAGGGGCAATCGGTGTTTCTTACAATTCGATCATCGGCGGCGGCGACAATGCCACAATTCTTCATTATGTTGAGAATAACGCCGAGCTAAAGGACGGCGACCTTGTTCTGATCGACGCCGGAGCCGAATATCAGGGATATGCGGGCGACATTACGCGGACTTTTCCCGTTAACGGCAAATTCACACAGGCACAGCGAGAGGTTTACGATATTGTTCTGGACGTTCTGCTGAAATGCACCGAACACACGCGGCCGGGCAACACCGTAAAGAGCCGTCAGGACCTGTCCATTGAGCTTTTGACCGAGGGTATGTTGAAGCTTGGCCTGTTAAAAGGCAAAACGGAAGACCTGATAAAGAAAAAGGCATATCTGAAATATTATATGCATGGCGTCGGCCACTTTATCGGCCTGGATGTTCACGACGCAGGCCGTTATTTTACCGATCAGGCCGCCAAAAACTCGCGGCCGTTCGCTCCGGGAATGGCCCTGACGGTCGAACCGGGCCTGTACATTCCGGCTAGTGACAAGTCGGTTCCGGCAAAATACCGCGGCATAGGCATCAGGATAGAAGACGACGTCATCGTTACCGAGGACGGCAATATCAATCTGACCTCAAAAGTACCGAAAGACCCTGAAGAGATCGAGGCCCTGATGCAAAAAGGACGCCGTTAAGCGAATACAAAGCTGCCGGAGATGATATTCTTCGGCGGCTTACATACCCTGACCATGATAAACGAAGACCTTATACGAAACCTTCCGGCCCTGTTCGCTGCCCTGTTTGCCGCGATACTTTTTATTCAGTCGGGGCTGGACAAGGTCTTTGACTGGAAAGGGAATATGGAATGGCTGACGGAGCATTTTTCATCGTCGTCCTTAGCCGGAACAGTGCCGCTTTTGCTGCCCATTCTCACTATTATGGAGCTTGCGGCCGGCATTCTGGCGGCGGCAGGAATAATATATTTTCTTTTTTTGGGTACGACGATAATTATCTTTTACGCGGCTGTGCTTGGCTGTCTTTCGCTGACGGCGCTTTTCTTTGGACAGAGAGTTGCGAAGGACTATCCCGGAGCGGCCGTGCTGGTTCCATACTTTCTGCTGCTGCTTTTCCTTTTATACCTTACTCTTCCGGTCAGATGATCTCCTGAAACGGCTCATAAGGCCATTATGAGATCGGGCTTCGCCGAAACATCTTTTATAAACCAGAAACGATTTTGCGAACTGAGACCGATCGTCTTGCGATAGTATCACGGCAAATATCTGCCGAATATCTCGTCTTTTTTTGGAACTTTTGTCGTATTGAGTGTTTAATTTCGCCAAATTTGGTGTAGCATATCCAATGCACTAAGTAAGGATACCGTCCGATCTTGTAGTGATGTCTTGTAGTGATGGTTCAAGATCACTTGGCACCCCCAAGCCCAAGGAGAAATAGTAAGTGTTTTGTAAATACGTGCCCACTCTTATCGTCTTTTTTCTGCTCTTCGCTGTTCTGATAAATACAGCGATACCTGTTTCAGCCCACGACGTTCCAAGAACCCGCGACGGACGATCAAGAGATTCTGACGTCAATGAGCATTGGCAGACTGATTTCGGATTTCCGGGATTTGATGAGTTGAACGTTGAACTTCAGCGCCACTACGTAAAATTTGACAACCGCGAAAATCTTGCCCTTGCCGGTCTGGCCCATCAAAAGTTAATGGCGACAGACGGCCACCTTACAGGTTCGTGGTCGCCGCCATTCTCATTGCCGCTGGTCCCGATCCATGTGATGCTGCTGACCAACGGTAAAGTGCTGATGTGGGATTCCATCGGGGATAATCCGGCTGAAAGCTATCCAACTCCACAGCATAATTGGACACGGGCGGCCATCCTTGACCTGAGTCCTACAATACCGGTGGCGACAAATATCGACAACACTTCGACCGGATACAATATGTTCTGTTCAGGGCATGCTCATCTGCCTGACGGACGACCCTTTTTGGCGGGCGGAAATCTGAACAGCAACCTTAATGGAACCAATACGATACACATATTTGACCCTCTGACGCATATATGGTCGCTTGGCCCGATGATGAACTTTACCCGATGGTATCCGTCTGTAACACCGCTGGCGAATGGGGAAATGCTGATAACTGCGGGTAACTCCACCAACGGAGGTTCATCGAGGCACGAAGTTTATACAACACAGGGGACGATCAGGTGGCTTAGCGGATTTACCCTTACCCTGCCGTTCTATCCATGGATCCAGGCCGCACCAAACGGAAAAGCATTGGTAATGGGGACAAACTCCACAATGCACTACATAAATACATCGGGGGCCGGTTCGAGTCAATCCGTAGGACAACGAGACGGACATGCACGCACATACGGTTCCTATGCGATGTATGACATTGGGAAAGTGATTGCCAGCGGCGGCGCCGGTTCATTAAAGAGCGCGGTAAAAATAGATTTTTCCAATCCAAACGGGAATCCGGTGGTCACAGCCGCATCGGATATGAATTTTGGCCGCCGCCAGCATAATCTGACGGCCCTGCCGGACGGAACCGTGCTTGCGACCGGGGGAAATCATAACGGTGCCAATCTTATCAGTATGGGAAGCAATGTCTATGACGCTGAGTTGTGGGACCCTGTGACAGGGCAGTGGACGGTGCTGGAGCGGGCAGAAAAAAGGCGGCAATATCACTCGACCGCATTGCTTTTGCCGGATGGCAAAGTGTTCACCGGTGGCGGCGGGATATGCGGCACATGTCACAGCGTCGGATACCTGGAAAAGAATTTTGAGATATTCACTCCGCCTTATCTTTATGCGTCGGATGGATCGGGAGCGTTGGCAGAGCGTCCGGCTATCACCTATGCGCCTGACGCCGCAGCCTATGCTGAGCAGTTTGTTGTGCAGACGCCTGCACCGAACAGCATCTCTCAGGCCGTGCTGATGCGTATGTCATCGGTCACGCATTCGGTGGATTTTGAACAGCGCCGCGTGCCGTTGACATTTACAAAGACCGCAACCGGCCTCAACGTAAACGCTCCCGCAAATGCCAACATCGCTCCTCCGGGCTTTTATATGCTGTTTATCATTGACAGCGCGGGAGTTCCGTCCATTGCCAAGATAATGCAGATCGCCGAAGGCGAACAGCCCGGTGCTCCTATGATCATTGCGTCGTCCGGCGGTGACGGAACGGCGGAATTGGAATGGATCCCTGTGCCGGGAGCAACAGGCTACACTATCAAATACGGCACATCGCCGGGCGTATATACCGGATCGGTCAACGTTACCGGAACCGAAGCTGCCATCAGCGGCCTGACACATTGGCGATACTATTTCTCGATCGTAGCGAACGGCCCCGATTGGGCCGGAGCCGATTCCGAAGAGGTCGCTGTGCTGACAAATGTCGGGCCGACGTCCGCAGGCGTCACCGTATCAGGGCGTGTTCTGTCATCGCCGGGATACGGCATTCCGAATGTTCGCATCACCATTATCGACACTAATGGCGAGGTGCAGCGGACGGTGATGACGAACGCTTTTGGATACTATCGTTTTGAGGATGTTCCGGCCGGGCGGGATCATGTCATAAGCGTTTCGGCAAGATCACACCGATTTGCCGAACCGACACGGCTGATCAGAGGCGATGACGACCTGACGAGCGTTGATTTTATCAGCCTTCCGTAAAAAAAGACTGACACTAACATAAATAAGAAAGGCGGATCATTGGTCCGCCTCTTGTTTTCGACACATTTAGGGGTTGAAAAAATAAGTGGTTGGAAATGAAGG
>CAZOXY010000043.1:0-27867 GCA_964583955.1 uncultured Chloracidobacterium sp.
GAAATTTCTTCTCCGCGATTCGGGAACGCCGATAATAGCGGTTTAGTCTTTTCATCTCAGTAGTTTAGCCTATCCCTTTTTTGGCTTAACTACCATAGACCCTTCTTTTATTACGGCAAGGTCTTCTGGGTCTGCCTTTATAACTGGCTTCTTTGAGGGTTCAGGAGTTACAGAAGAATTTATATTACCTGTCTGTCGTAAAAGTTCTGCATTCGGAACATTGGAACAGCTTGTAATCACGAATGCAGATACTACGGCTGCCATAAGAATAAGATCAAGATTCGTTTTGGGTATTTTCATTTTAATTGTTATTAAAGATATTTCGCTTTCGGAAGATTGGTCTAGTTACGTCGGTTTTATTTTCTGCATTCTGCTTTGCTTGAATTTTTTATTTTTCGCGGATCCATATAGTATCCACATTTTATCCATATAACCGGACTTTTAAGACCAGATGGAAAGGCCGGTTCAGCACGTGAATATGTTTAAGTTCGCGTGTTACAGCGATTTATTTCTTTGCTGTCGCGCTCATTTGGAAAACGAGTTTGCCGCCGTTGGTTACTTCCGAATGCGTTAAATAATGCCGGTTCAATGGTTTGCCGTTCAGTGTGACGGAGCTTACATATACATTCTCGTCGCTTTGGTTGACGGCCTCGACGGTGAATTTCTTACCGTTCTCAAGGTTCACGACAGCCTTTTTTACCAGCGGGCTGCCGAGGGCGTATTGATCGCTGCCCGGTGCGACCGGATAAAATCCCATCGCCGAGAACAGATACCACGCGGACATCTGCCCGCAATCGTCATTGCCGCCAAGCCCGTCCGGTGTCGGTTTGTATTGATTTTTTATCATCCGAACGCGTTCCTGCGTTTTCCACGGGTCGTTCGTCCAGTTATAAAGATAGGCGACATGGTGTGAAGGCTCGTTGCCGTGGACGTAATTTCCGATGATGCCCTCGCGAGTGATGTCCTCGGTCTCGGCGAAAAATTCATCCGGCAGGTGCATTGTGAAAAGCTCGTCCAGATGCGCCGAGAATTTATCCTTTCCGCCCATCATCTCTATCATCGCTTCGGGGTTGTGCGGAACGTAAAGGCTGTAATTCCACGCGTTTCCCTCGATAAATCCCTGTCCGTGCGTTGAGAGCGGATCGAACTCCTTGCGAAATGTCCCGTCGTTCATCTTTGGCCGCATAAAGCCGGTTCCGCGATCATAAACGTTTCGCCAGTTTTCCGAACGCTTGATGAATTCATCATAAATGGCGGTGTTGCCGAGCTTTTTTGCCGCCTGTGCTATTGCCCAATCGTCGTATGCATATTCCAGCGTTTTCGATACGGACGACGAATTTTTATCCTCAGGCACATAACCAAGCTGCATGTAATATTCGAGTCCGTCGTAGTATTTCGTCCGCGCGGTTTGGGTCGACGATTCCAGTGCGCGCACCGCTTCCGCTCCGGTCAGATTGCCCGTTACTATCGCGTCAGCAATGACCGAAACGCTGTGATAGCCGATCATGCACCAATTCTCGTTGGCGTAATGCGACCAAACGGGCAGCATCTTATGCACGCTCTGATCGTAATGAGCCAGCATCGAGCGGATCATGTCGTTGTTGCGTTTCGGCTGGACGATGTTAAAGAAAGGATGCAGTGCGCGATACGTGTCCCACAACGAGAAGGTAGTGTAGTTGGTGAAGTTCTGAGTACCGGCTTTAGCCGGCTTGTCTGAACCTGGAGACCGGCTGAAGCCGGGACTCAAAGCGTTATGAACATTCTGGTCGATGCCTTTGTATTGGCCGTCAACGTCCATATATTCCGTCGGCGAAAGGAACGTGTGATAAAGCGCGGTGTAAAAATTTACCTTGTCATCATCGTTCAGCATTTCTGCGTCGATGCGGCCAAGCTCCTTGTTCCAAACGGCCTGAGCTTCTTTTTTTACCGTGTCGAAATTTTTGCCGCCGGTCTCCGCCGCCAGATTCTGCAAAGCTCCGTTCGTCGAAACCGGCGACAGGGCAAACTTCACCTCTATCTGCTCTCCTGCTTTTGTGTCGAAATCAAAATATGCCCTTAATTGTTTGCCCGCACCTTCGGGAAAATTATCCTCCTCGTTGAACTTTCGCCAAAAGCCTCGGTAATCGACCTTGCCGAAATTCTTGATGCCGAAATTTTTGAACGGCTTGGAAAATTCCATCGCGAAATATACCGTTCTCGTTCGCGCCCAGCCGTTGGTCTGTCGATAGCCGACAACGCGGCGGTCGCTCTCAACGCGGACGAACGTCCAGACGTTCTTGCCCTCGTAATTGTAAATACCGTGCATCAGGTCAAGGATGATATGCGCCTCTATATTGTCAGAACCGGGAGCAGTGGCGACCGGGTTCAGAAACGTATAACGATGAACCCCGACGCGGCTTGTCGCGGTCATTTCCGCCAAAATGTTGTGATCTTCCAGCAAGACCTTGTAATATCCCGCCTCGGCTGTTTCGTTGTCGTGCGAAAATCGGGATCGAAATCCGGTCGATGGATCTTCTTTCGTTCCCGGTTCAAGCTGCAATTCGCCGACCGTCGGCATTATCAAAAAATCGCCAAGGTCGCTGTGGCCCGTTCCGCTGAAATGCGTGTGCGAAAAACCGACGATGGATGTGTCGTCATAGTTATAACCGGCGCAGTATTTATACGTTTCCTTGTTATAGACGCCGTTGACGTTGTGCGGCTGCTGGTCGGTGTCCGGCGAAAGCTGGACCGCGCCAAAAGGCACGGTCGCTCCCGGATATGTATGCCCCATTTTTTGTGTCCCTATCAACGGATTCACATAACGAATGTAATTCTTCTCCTGTTGGGCAAAAAGCGTCATAGTAAATACCAGGATCACCGGCAAAACGAGTATCTTATTCATTTGATCTCCTGTTCTCTGTCGTCAAATCTCAACGGCGTTGGTTAAGATAGATAATATTCGCTAAGCGTGATTTAACAAAAGTGCCAATAGACAGCCGGGATAAAATGCGGGCCGAAGAAAGAAAAAGGCCGATCTATGCCATCATGGGGCCGACGGCCTCGGGCAAGACCGCGCTCGGCGTTCGTCTGGCAAAACACGTCGGCGGCGAGGTCATAAATTGTGATTCAGTTCAGATATATCGGGGCATTCAGATCGCCACCGCAAAACCGACCGAGGAGGAAAAGCAAGGCGTTCCGCATCACCTGATAGATTACGTCGATCCGAACATCGACTACACCGCCGCCGATTGGGCGCGTGATGCGGCAGAAAAGATCGGCGAGATAGAGGCGCGCGGCAATGTGCCGATACTCGTCGGCGGAACCGGATTTTATCTCAGAACGCTGCGGCAGCCGCTTTTCAAAAGCCCAAAGACCGACACCGCACTGCGCGAACGCTTTCGTTCGATACGGCAAGAAAAGGGAAGCGGGCATCTGCATAAAATGCTGACGCGGCTCGATCCGGCAGCCGCCGAAAAGTTTGAGCAAAACGATCACGTCCGCGTGATGCGGGCGCTTGAGCATCTGTTTCAAACGGGCCGCCGCATTTCCGAAGTGCTGGAGGACAGGGAAGAACCGCCCGAGTTTGCCGAGCGCCTCCGCCTTTTTGTGCTGAATCCGCCGCGTGACCGACTTTACGAAAGGATAAACCTCCGAACCGAAGGCCACTTTGTCTCCGGCCTTGTAAAAGAAGTTGAACATCTTCTGGCGACCGGCGTAAAAGAATATAGCAATGCTCTCGGCGCTCACGCATATCGCCGTGTATGCGAATTTTTGCGCGGCGAACGGAGCCTGGAAGACGCTGTTGAGCGTTCAAAACAAGACGTAAGAAATTACGCAAAGCGTCAGTTTACGTGGTTTCGCAAGGAAAATGACGCTGTATGGCTGGACGGGTTCGGCGACAGTGAAGAGGTTTGGGAGCGGCTTTTGTCCCTGATGTCAGACGGCAAGTGACGGCTTTTTTGAAAAATGGGGCGAATAGGCGTTTGTTATCACAACGGTTCACCGCCGATCCCTAAAACACGATACTTTTTCCGTGATCGAAGAAAATTGTGTAAAATGTATCATTTCAGGTCATTTTTTGGTAATAATAATTGAGACTTGATAAAAACCTGATATACTCGTTGATATTTCCCTACTTTTAACTGCAAAGAAAGAAGGACGATATGGAAAAACCGGCCGCTCAGAACATTCAGGATGCTTTTTTAAACTCGGCTCGCCGTGAGCGGATAACCGTTGAGATAAATTTACTTCACGGGGCCACGCTCACCGGGCGGATAAAGAGTTTTGACAAGTTTTCACTGCTCCTGGACGTCGGCGGTAAGGACTATCTGGTTTTCAAACATTCCATTTCGTCAATTTCGCAGGAGCGCAGGCAGGAAACCGTCGTATAGGCTCACAAGGACAATTCATAACCTTTGAAGGTATAGACGGCAGCGGCAAATCGACCCAGTTGCGGATGCTGACCGGCGATCTGCGCGCCCGCGGCATAGACATCATAACCACACGAGAACCCGGCGGAACGCCGCTTGGCCGCCGCCTTCGCGAGGCATTTCTAGAGACCGAGGAAACGGTCGCCCCGATAGCCGAACTGCTCCTCTTTGCCGCCGACCGCGCCCAGCATGTCGAACTTTTGATAAAACCCGCGCTTGCCGAAGGGCGAACGGTCATTTCCGACCGCTACGCCGACGCGACCTTTGCCTATCAGGGCGCCGGCCGAGGATTTGAACCGGAAACGGTCAGTTCGGTCATCGAACTTGCCACAGGCGGCATGAAACCCGACCTGACGCTTTTTTTTGATGTTACCGTTGAAAGGGCGATAGCGAGAATGAACACCCGCGACGGCCAGGGCGGCCCCAAAAACCGCATGGACACCGAAACCGCCGAATTTTACGCCGAGGTAAGAAAGGCATATCTGGGCATTGCCGAAAGAGAACCTGAACGGTTCAAGGTCATTGACGCCAACGGCTCCATCGAGGACACTCACAAGAAGATGATGGAAGTTGTTAGCGGGTTCCTGGCAATATGAACAGGTTTGGCCTATTTTTGTCAATCCAAATTCAAGACCGATCTTTGTAGTATAAAAACATTCTCACGCTCACCGGAAACATGGGCAAACCCAAGCCAGCTGATAAATATGTTCACTTTATCACCTTTCTTTGCCGTTTCTGTCAGCTTTTGTAGAACATCCATATCCGCCGTTACCCAATATTCTTTTCCGTTTTCGACAAACTTTACTTCATTATCATAGAGGTCGGCCAGCTCTTTTGAAGATCCGGTGGTCTGGAGAAAATGGGTAATAAGCTCTTTATGCGATTTTGTGGTTTTTCTGATCTCTCCTGTGAATGTTGCGGCTATTTCAGAATTTGTCGGATTGTATGACATCGTGAACACCGGTTTCTTGCCTGGTCCGTAAAACACATGGTCAGGATCCTTTTCCAGTTCCTCCGCCTTTGTCGTAACTAGCTCACTGAATGTGCGTTTTGGATATCCCGCAACCGATTCCTGCTCATCCTTTGGCCTTCCGGCGTCAAATTCCCATAACAGCCATTTGAATCCGTCCCATTTGAATACAAGTTCCCGTACACGTGCGGTCTTTTTGAATTTAACAACGTGCATCGGGTCCGATCCCAATCGCAGCCGCATATTTTCTTCATATTCTTCAGCCTTTTTCAGATCGACCTTTATTAGCTCTTTTGAAAGCTCTTTTAGCGTTGAGAATATTTTTGAATTGTCGTTGACGATCTCATTTTTGAACGACAGACCGAAATAGCCTATTTTTCCATCCACGTAGGTTTCCATATCCGGAGCGGTTATCTCTGCGATCTTACTGTTCGGTCCGCTCGTTAGAGTTTTTATCACATCGGCGGCTTGCGGAATTTTCTTTAGGTCGGGCGATGTGGCATTTTCGTCATCGTCAAATATCCTGATGCTGGAAAGCTTACCTTCGGAATTTATTTCGATCGAATAATTGGCATTTCCGAAATGAAGGCGTGTGCCGTGTTCGCCGGCGTCAACTTTCCGCGTCGCTTTCCCGAGACGTTTTTCTATGTCCGTTTCGGTCATACCGAAACGAAGCCCCAAAAAGCCGGGATCGACCTTAGTATCGTTGCCGGAGATCTGAATGCTCCATATAAGGCTTCTCAGATGAGGCTGATATTGAAATACAACGTATAATAGCGGCTCCTCACTTCGGAAAAAGACTTCATGTTCTATACCGCTTTCGGCCTTGTCGCTTATGTCCGGTTCGCCATATTCATTGTGAGTGGTCTCACGATACTGCTTTAACCTAAAACCGCTGAGTTCATTCACGCGGGTCTGAGCCGCAGTTGAGACGCAGAGCGGACATATAACGAACAATACGACAAAAAGTAATCTTTGCATATATTGGCCTCCGATGAACGGTATTTTAGGACAAGAAACAGAGAATCCCGTCTGAGAACTTGTGAAAAGTGTTGATCAGCGGGTACCAGAAATGGTCTGCCTACTATAGCACGACGTCATGCCATCACGTCATGATTTTTTTGAAGTTCAGTATCGTCGGATCAAAACAACCCCGACAACTATCAAAAGCATTCCGGCGACGCGCGGCAGGCTTGTTTCTTTTACGGGCAGGCCGAACAGGCCAAAATGGTCAATGACGACGCTCATCAGCATCTGTCCGGCAACGATGAGGCTTATGGTCAGGGCCACGCCAAGTTTTGGAAGCAGAATTATCGATCCGGCAACATATATTGCCCCGATGACGCCGCCGGTCCACGCTATCGGCGAGGCGTCCTTTGCTCCGGCCAGCTTTGACAGCGGAATGCCGGTGATAAGAATGTAGGCGAGCAGCGATACCGTGCCGACAAAGAACGAGGCGAACGCCGCCAGCATCGGGTTTGCGACCGCGTCGCCAAGCTTTGCGTTGACCGCGACCTGTACCGGCAGGATGATGCCGAGTATCACGGCGACGATGATCAGAAAATAAAAGTTCGACACGCCTTTAGTATTTCACCTTATCTGCTTTTGCGATCCATTCGTCAAAGACCGCGACGCTTTCATCCCTCAAAAACTGTTCAGAAGGAACGCGGCGCATTTCCGGCTCGACGGAAAGCTCCTCATAGATGTATGCGTCGTCAAAGCCTGCTCTTGCGGCGTCATGGCGGTCGCCGGCAATATATATCCTTTCGGCACGCGACCAGTAGATCGCCGCCAGACACATCGGACACGGCTCGCATGACGCATAAACAACGGCTCCCGTCAGGTCAAAGCTGCCTGTCGCCTTGCACGCATTGCGAATGGCGACAACCTCAGCATGGGCGGTCGGATCGTTCGTTGATGTAACGCGGTTATTGCCTTCGCCGATGATCTTGCCGTCCAGCACGACCACGGAGCCGAACGGCCCGCCGCTGCCTTCGTGCATACCTTCGCGCGCAAGCTCAATGGCACGGCGCATGAAATGCTCGTGGGATTCGCTCATTTATTCCTTAGGTTTTATCTTTATCTCAAACAGCTTTCGCCACTGTTTGCCGGTCACGAAAACGCGGTCGTTCTCGGCATCATAGGCTATGCCGTTGAGCGTGTTTTCGGCCTTTGGGTCATACGGATCGTCCTTTTTCGGCTGATCGTCGGGCGAGATGCCGCTCAGGTCTATCCAGCCGACGACCTTGCCGGTTTCGGGGTTGATGCGGGCGATGTGGTTCGGCCTGCCGATGTTCGGGACCATTCCCTGCGGCGTCGGGCCGGTCTGTTTCTGTTCGGAATGCCAGATATTTGCCCATATCTCGCCGTTTACCCATTCAAGCTCGTTCAGCAGATAGAGCGGCTTGTCGTCATCATAAGAAACCGGAACGGTTCTGACGACCTTGAACGTTTCGGGGTCGATGAACTTCAGCAGTTGCGTTCCGTCGCTCAATATCAGGTGAGTGTCATTATTGGTCAGCCCCCAGGCTTCTCCTCTGTATCGAAATTCCCCGGACGGTTCCATCGTACTCAGGTCGTAAACGAACACAACATCCTCACGCCATGTCAGTTGGTAGATCTTTCCTTTAAAAATAGTGATGCCTTCGCCAAAAAAATCTTCGCCGAGGTCGCGTTTAAGAATGACCTTGCCGGTCTTTAGGTCAGTTTTACGAAGCGTGGAACGTCCATAATTACCCGTGCTTTCATACAACATGCCGCCATAAAAGATAAGGCCCTGCGTGAAAGCCGCCGGGTCGTGCGGATATGTGTTCACGACCTCATAGGTATGTACCGGAAGCTTTGAGAATGGAGGGGCCGTTTCCGCAGTTGGTGCGGGTTTTGCCGCCGCGTTGTTTACCGGCGTGGGATCGTTGCCGCAACCGACAGCGAAAAAGACCGACAAGATAAGCAATAAATTACGCATAATTACAAAACTATTGTAGCAAAGCGGCCTCTATCGCGTCGCGAAATGCCGGGGCCGAAAGCCGATGCACCTTTACGCCGTTGACGAAAATGGTCGGCGTTCCGCCGACGCCGTACGACCTGCCGTCCGCCTGATCCTTTCTTATTTCCGCGTCGCGAGCCTCGGGAAGAGCGTCCGTTTCAAAGCGTTTAATGTCCAGCCCAAGCTGTTCGGCATAACGTTTTAACGACGCTTCATCGAGCGCATACTGTTCGCGATAAAGCAATTCGATGTATTCCCAATACTTGCCCTGTTTTGCCGCCGCGTTCGCCGCCCGTGCGGCCGAAAGCGCATTTTCATGAATATGCTCAAGCGGAAAATCACGCACGACCAGCTTTACCTTGTCGCCGTATTCGCCGAGGACGCGTTTCAAGACAGGATGCGTTCTGGCACAGGCCGGACACTGAAGATCGCTGAACATAACGACCGTGATCTTTGCTTTCTCGTTACCGAAAACGGGACGCCCGGCGGCGGAAATATCAAATTTTATCGGAGCGGGACGTTTGTAAACAAACCTGACATCGTATTTTTTGAAAAGCGTCCGGCGAAGTTTGTCCTCGAGGTCGATGCTTTCTTCATCGGAAAACTCACGCATTCTGTTCGTGATCTCAGCGGCGATGAGGCCGCTGACGTCCGTATTTCGCTCTTTCGCCTCAACGTTTATCAGCGATGACAGCAGTTCGCTCTCAAGCAAAAACTGAAAGTCGTCATAAACATGCGCCGAGGCGTCATCCATTCTAAGCCGCACTGCTTTTTCAAAATCCGCGTTCGTTATCGTCCTGGCCCCGAGCCGTGCTATCACGCTTGCCGCTGATATATTTGCAGCATTGACGTCGCCCGTTTTGGTAAGCTGATGCTTTTTCTGCAAAGCGGTGACAAGTTCCTGCATCGCCTGCTGCTCCGGCTCGCGGCGAAGAAAATCAACTATCGTTTGCCTTACTTCATCGAGCGGACGGTTGCCGAGCGCGTCGCGATTTGCGTCATAGATCCGCTGTATCTCAGTTTCCGAAGGGTCGGCGACCTTTTTCAGCGTTTCGGAGCGAAGCTCTTCGATGGAAATATTCCTCGCTTTTGACTCGGCCTCAAACAAAAGGTCGGCGAGATATTCGGAAAGCAGAGCGGAGCGTATCTCGGCTATCTGTTTCGGGATCGCGGCAAATGCTGCCTGTCCCTGCGGCGAAAGCTCGGCGGTCGTAAAGCTCAGGCCCTTTGCCGTTGCCAGGCGTTCCGGTGTTTGAGCGTTTCCGGCAACAGCCGAAAGGACGACAATAAAAAGTAAGGAAAAAAGTTTCATTTATAAACAAGCGTTTCAGCTTTCAAATCTTAAAAGGCTGCGGTGAACTCTGACGGCGTCCGTGTCTGTCGGAGTGCCGCACCGGTCGGGATGGATGACCTTTGCCAGTTTTTCGATGCCGTCCACGATGCGCGGGCCGGGACGTGAAAAATAGCTCGTGGCATCCATTGCCCAAATATTATCATTTCGCACGGCGGTCATCTCACGCCAGTGTGCCGGAAAAACGGTCTGTTCAAGCTGTCGCAGCGTGTCCGCCGCGTAATATCCGCACGGTATCAGCACAAGCACTTCGGGATCGGCGTCGGCAATGGCGTCGTATGTCGTTGTGACCGAACGTTCGCCCGCAAGCCCAAGCAGACACGTTCCGCCGGCGGTCTCGACCTGTTCCGGCACCCAATGTCCCGGAGCGAACGGCGGTTCCAGCCATTCCAGCATCATCACGAGCGGCCGCCGCGTCTCAAACTCCATATGATGCCAAACATCGCCTAATCTGTTCGCCAGGTTCGATACCACCTCGTCAGCTTTTTCCGCTGTGCCGGTCAGGCCGCCGATGGTCAGTATCGTGTCAAAGATGTCCTCCATCGTGTTAGGTTCCAGCGACACGACCTGAGAATCGGCGGTGTATGTCCGCACCGCCTGATTTACCATTCTGTAATTGACGGCGCATACGTCGCAAAGCTCCTGCGTGATTATCAGGTCAGGTTTCAGTTCGGCAAGCAGGTCTGTGTCCAGATCATAGATCGAGCCGTGGCCGTCAAGCTGTGAGCGGACGGCGTGATCTATCTCTTTGCTCGACATCGTCTCGTGCGAGATGCGGCTGGCCGTGATCACAGGTTTTGTGTTCATTCCCGCCGGAAAATCACACTCATGCGTCACGCCGACAAGCGAATCCGCCAGGCCAAGAGCGCAAACTATTTCCGTTGCCGAAGGCAAAAGCGACACGATCCTCATTTCTGCAATCTAACACATCAATGGCAATAAACGCAGGCAGCGACCGGCCCTTTTTTTTGCTTAATACGCCCTGTTCGATCGCATTCTGTTCATGTAAATATCGGTCTATTTGAGAAACCGGGATCAAGCGGCGGCTGATCTTTCTACGTTTTTCTTGGCGTGCTTTGCGCCTTGGCGTGAAATTGTTTTACTCACGCAAAGGCGCAAGGGCCGCAAAGAAAAAGAAAGGGTTAGCACCATGTTCCTATCGCTTCATTTGGGATAAAATAAACAGCACAGAGGTTAAAAGATCATGTCAGACATCAGGTTTAGCGGAACGGTCGATCATCTCGGCGTGAAATGTGACGATCTGCAAGCGGCGATCGACACGTATATGAACATGGGTTTTCAGCTTGAGACCCGATACCACGATTGGGCAATGGTCCGCGACCCGCGCGGTTTCGGCATCGCCCTTTTGCCGCCCGATTCTAAACATCCGCCGCATCTTGGCATCCGCGTCGATACCCGCGAACAACTCGAAGCCGCCGCCGAGCGCGAGTCCCGTCCGATAAAACCGCACCGCGACGGCACCTCATCCTTCTACACAAAAGGCCTCTCCGGCCAGGTCATCGAGGTCATCCATTACCCCGAGGATTTCAAGCCCGGTGTGGAATATGACAACTAGTCCAGAAAACCTTATTGCCTTTTACAGATGCTCAAGATCCGCTTGTCTCATACAGCAGACAAGCGGATCTTGTTTTATTTTAAAAGATTCATGCTATACTGCCGCCGAAACGGTTTTCCTACGCTTTTCTAAACCGTTCACCCGAAATTCAGAAAGAAAACAGTTAGTAAAGAAAGGATAATTTAGTAGTCAAATTATCTTTTAGCTGATTAGCAACAAATTGAATGACATTTTAAGTATGGCGATCGACAAAAAGAAACAAGAAGAATGGTTTGAGAAACTTACAAGAGACCGAGAAGATAGTGCAAGAACGCTCGAAAAGCCTTCAATGCGTGGGATTAAAAATAGCGTTGTAGAAAAATACAGCGACCAAGCACATTTTATCTACGAACTTTTGCAAAATGCGAATGATGCAAAAGCGACAAAATCCTCATTCCAACTAACTGCTGAAGGTTTATATTTCAGACACAACGGTAAAACCCTTTTTAGCATTTCCAATCCTGACACGGAAGACCAAGACAAAGAAAAGAACAAACTAGGGCACATAAACTCAATCACGGCGATTGCCAACAGCAACAAAACAGAATCCTCAATCGGAAAATTTGGCGTTGGTTTTAAAGCTGTTTTTCAATACACCGAAACACCACACATTTACGACCCGAACTTTCAATTTAAAATCGATAGATTTATTATTCCTGTAAAATTGGATGAAGATCTCCCTGATAGACTGAGAGAAGAGACTGTTTTTTATTTTCCATTCAATAAAGATGACATGCCCAAAGAAAAGGCATTTGCTGATATTTTGGAAAAATTAAAAAAGTTAGTTTTTCCCACATTGTTTTTATCCAACTTGCAGGAAGTAATATGGAGAACAGAAAACGAAACAGGAGAATATACAAAAAAAGGTAAAGAGCGGAAACAATCGGACGGCATCACTTACGAGAAAATCGAGCTATATCAACAGATCGGCCTACAACAAACTCAAGAGAACCTGTATTTATTTACTTGCTTAACACAACAAAACCATACCTACGCTATTGGTTATTTTCTTGATGATAATGGCAAGCTAATACCTAAACAATTCGCTGCGTTCTGTTTTTTTCCGACCAAAGAAGCTACAAACTTAAACTTTATTCTGCACGCTCCTTTTTTGCTGACTGATAGTCGAGAAGGAATTAAGCGCTCAGAAAAACACAATTCTGAAATGGTTGAGCTGCTTGCTCAACTCGCTGCAGACAGCTTATTAATTCTTAGAGATTTAGAATTAATTGACGATAACATAATCAACATAATTCCTTATAAGGAAAAGGATTTTTATTCAACAAATTCTTACGGATATATTATCAAAAGTGATCCGAAGTTTTTCGCTCCTTTTTACGAACCAGTTAAGGAAAAGTTTAAGAGTGAAGCATTGTTACCTACGATTGATGAAAATGTACTGAGCGAAAATGCATGTTGGGCTGAGGATAAGCCGTTATTGAATCTATTTACTGATGAACAATTGGCATCTTTAATTGATGATAAAAATGCAAAGTGGGTGTTCAGAAGTCTAGTAAGAAACCAAACAAGAGAAGACAATGAGCTAAGGAGATATATCGAGGGATGCACGAATGCGTGGTATGAAATGAGTGATCTGCTTAGATCTCTTGATTCAAAATTTATTGAAAATCAAACTGATGAATGGTTGCATGGACTTTATGAATACCTATCAAAAAACAATTCCTATTGGAGTGATGTAAAAACAAAGCCGATTTTCCTCAATAAAGAACGCAAAGCAGTTCCAGCGTTTGAAAAAACCGGGAGCGAGTTTCACGAGATATTGTTCTTGCCATCAGACAACTTAAACACATCTACCAAGACAATTCTCCCTACGCTCTTAGAAAATGAAAAATCAGAAGAATTTATCAAAAGTTTTGGTATCAAACAACCGAGCCTGAAAGATGAGATCTACAATAATATTTTGCCATTGTACGAGATAGATGAATCCTTTGATACAGAACCTCACTTCAAGATGTTTTTCACTTATTGGAAAGAGTCAGGGCGTCCAGAAGATTTTATAAGGCTTATAAAAAACAAAGAGTTCATTTCGTACAAAACCAGTGAAGACGAAACAACTTATCGTGGCAAAGCAAACGAAATTTATTTTCCAAGCGAAGAATTGACAAGATACTTTGGAAGCAAGCCCGATGCAAAATTTGTTGATTTAGAAGATTATTACGGTTTTATCACCGACGAAAAAGAGCGAAGAATTTTAAAGGATTTTTTATTGAAATTGGGAGTAGCTGAAGACGTAAGAGTTAAAAGAAAAGAAAAGGATCTATGGAATGGTCATGTTATCAATTTCTCAAACCGTGGGTGGCACGAAAGAGGATTAAATGGCTTTGACAAAAATATAACTGTTGATGGATTAGAAGAAGCACTAACCGTATATGATTCAGAAAAAAGTAAATTTATTTGGAATAAAATTGTGTTACCCAATACAGAATGTATTAAGGGTATTATCCAAAAGGCCACTAGACAAGATTATTCCGGATCAACACGTGAAGAGATTTTTTCCAACAATTTTGGCAGATTATTAATTGATACTGCTTGGTTGCCAAACAAAGAAGAAGTTTGCAAGCCATCAGAATTGAGTTTGAACGATCTGCCAGAAGGTTTCATTTTGGATGAAGATTTGGCGGTTCAGCTTGGAATGAAAGTAAATGAGGAAAATAAACTCACAGAAGCAGAACGAATTGCCCAAAAATTTGAAAGCGAAGAAGAAGCTGAAGAAGCAAGAAAAGCATTAGAAGAAAAAAGAGAAAAGGAAAAACGCAAGGCAGAACGAAAAACATCGGGAACAAATACAGAGGTTGATACAGAAGATTTAGAAGGTGCGATTGAAAGTTTAGAAAATCTTTCAGAATCTGTATCAAAACCGAAAACTGAAAAAGAAAAAACAAATACGTTACCTGACTTTGACGAAGATGAAGAACTTGCAAAAGGAATTGAAGATTTAAAAAAGCAACTTGAAATCAAAAAAAGCAGAGTTGATTTAGCTGAAAATATCAATAACAGCGTAAAATATTCTTACGATTGGTTTAAGGCATATTTACAGTTGCTTACTACATACGGAGAAAAACAAGACACACAGAAACAAAAATCAATTTCGTTTCAGGAAATCAAACCCTACAAAGCAGATAATAAATACTTTTTACTTTGCGGTGCAAGTAGTTACATATCACCTGAAATTGAAAATGCAGACGATTTTAAAGTTTCGCTTGTTTTTGGAAGTGGCAAAAGAGAAAACATAACTGTTGAAGGGGTTTCTAAAAAAGGGCAAGATTTGTTGATTTATTGCCGTGAACCATTGTCAAGCAATACACTTTCCCGACTTTCAAACATCTTTAAAGTTGAAATCAACTTTACACCTGTAATTGATTTACTTGACAGATTATACAAAGCGTTCACGAACGATAATTATATTGACGAGTGGGAAAACATTCAAGAAGCAATACCTTCTTTGAATTTCATTTATGGACCACCAGGGACCGGTAAGACAACGACTCTTTGCAATAAAATAAATGACATTTTGGCGGCCGATCCAAATGCAAAGTTTTTGGTACTTACGCCGACCAACAAGGCTGCCGATGTTGTCTGTAAAAAGCTCTGGGAAATTAATGAAGATGTTTATTCTGTTAGATTAAGCCATCCTACTGATTATGAATTGGAGAACTTAGGAGAGAAGTTTTATCGAAACACACTAGATCGTGGGGATATGGGGGTTATAAATGTTGTTGCATCGACGATCCACAGGTTGCCCTATTTTGATATTCAAAATGCAGGCTTATTATTCCAATATCAATGGGATTATGTGATTTTTGATGAGGCGTCAATGACCGGGCTGCATTATATGGTTTTTGCTATTTTGTCATTGTTCAAATCAAATCCTGAAACACGCTTCATAGTGGCAGGTGATCCTAAACAGATTCCTCCGGTTAATGATATAGGCGAAAAGGAGCTAGAAAATTTTGACTTTCAAGACGAGAACATTTACAAGATGATGAATCTTGAGAGTTTCAATCCCGATGAACAAATAATTAGAGAGATTGATGTCATTCAAAATTTGGATACTCAATACCGCAGTATTCCACAAATCGGACAACTTTTTAGCGAACTTTCTTATTCAAGTCTGTTAAAACACTACAGAGCAACCAATAGGAAAGAGGTAAAAGCCTTACCGGAGAAATTCAAAAGGTTGATTTCGTCAAACATAACTTTTATTGATATTCCATTAGATAAAGACAACTCTATCTACAAAGTAAACAAACTGTTTTACAGTTCATATCACACTTATTGTGCGATTTTGGTCAGTGAAATCATTAAGTATTTTGATTCTGTGAACAAGGCCGAGCAATGGACAATTGGACTAATTGCACCATACAAAGCACAAGCAATTTTGCTCAATAAATTGATAACATCTTATGGTATTTCTGAAAACGTAAAAGTGTTTTCCGACACAGTTCACGGTTTTCAAGGTGATGAATGTGATATTGTGTTTTTTGTTTGCAACCCAAACAACTATTTTTATTCCGGCCATGAAAAGGCGTTGTTATCAAAGGAATACATTTACAATGTTGCAATCAGCAGAGCAAAAGACTATTTGATAGTTTTACATCCATATACGGCTATTCAAAACAATATATTCCTAAATGAAATTGGATTTTCATATAGAAGAAACTTTGGAAACGCAAAAATTTTGAACGCAAAAGAAATCGAAATGATATTGTTCAACGAAGAAAACTATATTGAAAATAATAGCTATGTTTCAGGACATGACACAGTGAATGTTTTTGGACTTTCTGAAATGAAATATTTTATTAAAGCCAACGACACAGCAATAGATATTCAGTTAAAGAGTTATGACACAAGCAACGACAGGTAAGGTTAAACCGGATATTAGGGCGATAACGCGGCTGGTGCCGGCGTCGGGGAATTTGGTACAGGGACAGTCTGAACTGCCGATAGATACTCGACTGGCGGCTGAGGCGGCGGCGGTGATCGCGGCGAGCCAAAATCATTACGGCGGCAGCGAGGGCGACGCGAACCTGAGAAAAGCGGTCGCCGAAAAGATCGCCAAATACAACGGCATCGCTCTGGACGTTGACGCGCGGCCCTTTGAATTGATGATAACGAACGGCGGAACGGGAGCTTTGATCGGCATTGCCCAGGCTTATCTTCGCGGAAAGTCGGCGCTGGTCTTTGAGCCGTATTATCCTTATCATCGCCGCATCCTCGAAGAATTTGGCGGCAAGACCG
Organism: uncultured Chloracidobacterium sp.; assembly: GCA_964583955.1. Lineage (GTDB taxonomy): Bacteria > Acidobacteriota > Blastocatellia > Pyrinomonadales > Pyrinomonadaceae > OLB17. The sequence continues at coordinate 16,591 of CAZOXY010000043.1, forward strand.
AGGCTTTTGAGCTTGACGAAGATCTCTCGTTTGAAAAGGACGCTCTGCTCACACGATGCAAAGAGTTAAAGGACAGAGCGGATTTTCCGCTTCGGGCGATCATCGTCTGTTCGCCCGCAAACCCGAGCGGAAAGGTGCTTTCGCAAACGGAACTCGAAGCGATAGCTGATGTCGCGAAGGAACTCGACCTGCTCGTCATCTCGGACGAGGTTTACGAGCATTACGTCACCGGCGAAAATCCGCACACGCCGATTGCCTCGCTGCCCGATATGCGCGAACGGACGATAACGGTTAATTCGTTCTCAAAATCGTGGAACATCTCCGGCTGGAGGCTCGGTTACGCATACGGCAAAGGCGAACTCATCGCCCCGATAAACAACGCCGCGAACGTCATCTATGTTTGTCCGGTGACGCCTCTGCAGGCGGCTTTGGCAAAGGTGCTGATGGCTGACGACGGTTATTACACACGCCTCCGTGACAAATTTGACGCCAAACGCCTTGCCTTTAGCGAAGGCCTGAAGCAACTCGGGTTCGATATCTATAATTCCGGCTCGGCGTTCTACATCTGGGCGCGGATCCCCGAACGATTTGACGACGCCATTGCCTTTAACGAAATGCTGATGCGTGAGGCAGGCGTCGGCATGACACCCGGCTCCGCCTTTGCCGACAGCGACACCTGGGACGCACACGTCCGCATCTGCATCGCCCGCGAGGACGCGATCCTTGAAGGTGCGATGGAAAAGCTGAAAAGCGTCTTGGCCTGACAAAAAGATGGTAAAATAGTGACTGAGGTGATCACATGATCCATACCGCCGAACAACTTGCAGATTCTGTCAGGTCATTACCGCTGGCTGAGCGTGAGGAGTTTTTCCGTTTATTGGGATCACCGGCCAGGAACGGTGAAGCAGCCAATTCGCAGGACGAATCCGACGAAAAATTCCAAAAGGCCCTTAAATGGGTTGACGAGAATCGAAAGGAATACGACGGGCAGTTCGTGTTGCTTGAAGGGGACAATTTGCTTGCTTGCGGCACTGACCCCAAACGTCTCTATGACGAGGCAAGAAAACGTGGTATTCGCGCTCCATTTGTAAAACGGGTTAAGGCTGAAGTTCTGCCGTTTGGAGGCTGGTAAATGGCGGAAACTCTTGAGTTCGACATTGTCCATAATTACAGCATTTTTGAAGAAGGCATCACTGTAAGGACCGTTCTTTTTGGTGGCGATTTGCAAGCATCTGCCGATGCAAAGCTGGATACAGGTTCAACCTACTGTGTTTTCGAGCGGCATTTAGGCGAATCACTCGGCTTTGAGATCGAAACTGGCATTCCAATAATGATCGGCACGGCTACCGGAGCCTTTCGGGCATTTGGCCACGAAGTCACATTGCATTTTCTTGGCATAGAGATCGTATCAACAGTCTATTTTGCTGAATCGGAATATTTTGACCGTAATGTCCTTGGCCGCACCGGCTGGCTTGACCGCGTAAAGCTCGGTCTGATCGAGCAGGAAGGAAAGTTGTTTCTGAGCCAGTATAAAAAAGGTGATCAGGCCTGATCTCTATCCAAGATGTATCGTCGTTCAAAATTTCTTGAGGTTCTTATTGCCATCCGGCAGGAGATGGCGCGCGAGGCCGATTATGACGTTGATCTTTTTGCCGAGATGGTGCGTTCCGGCCGCTGGACCGATCCCGGCAAGGGCTATGACATCAAACCGGATGAGAGCAGGGAAGGCCGGCGAACAAAGAAGGATAGGTGACATGTTCCTGCCTGTCATTTGATGCGGGCTTCAGAAAGAATCCGGTCGCCGCCCGTTCACGCGCAGGCGGTTCTGACAAAAGAACTACCTCACGGCTAAAGCCGTACTCCTCCTTTGTAAGGAGAAGAGTTTTGCGCGGATATTCGGTTGCCAAATTTTTCGGGAATTGTTCTAATAAAGCACACCAAAGCAGGCCGTGAGCGCGGCTGCGTTTCGGCCACCCGTCAACAATGTACAGGTATATCATTTCTTGTCTGCTGATAGCGGCAGTTGTCGGTGCCTCCGGCAGCTACTTTTTCCGTGATTATTGGGAGCATCGTTTTGACGATGTCATCTCACAGCAGGCGCGCATTTACAGCATTGACGAAAAACTCGTCTGGAGCCTGATCTATGAAGAAACGTGGTTTCGCGCCGGTGCCAGAGGCGACGCCGAAGAGGTCGGCCTGATGCAGGTGACGCCGCTTGTTGCCCGCGAGTGGGCAAAGGAAACCGGCCTCAGCGAATTTGAACGCCAGTCTAACGAAGATGTCGTCGGTCTGCTCAGCGACCCGACGCGAAACATACAGATCGGCTGCTGGTATTACGAAAAGCTCCGCGAACGCTATCGCGGACGCCCGGCGGAAACGGCGATGACGCTTGCCGCGTATAACGCCGGCCCAAGCCGCGTTGAGGAATGGACAAAGGATGCCGATGCAACCGCAATAACAGAAGCCGAATTTATCGAGCGCATCGGCATCGCCTCGACCAGAGCATACGTTTCTTCCATCCTCACACGTTACCGTGCAAATGGCACTGGCAAATAACGCTCCCTTTGGCTTAAATTAAGCTAAATATAAGCTGAAAGCTGAAGGCTGATTGCTGTAAGCTGTTTCTTACATCTTTAACTCAGCATCGCTGATCTTAATTGAAGCAATTCAAACCGTCCGGTCGATCTTCCGTATGATGAAACTGTTCGCCGCCAAATTTGTCCTGCCTGTTTCTTCCGAGCCGATACAGAACGGCGCGGTTCTTATCGAAGGCGACAAGATAAAAACCGTCGGTGCTTTCGACGATCTTGCGGCCAAATTCCCGGGTGCCGAAACGCACGACATGGGAAACGCCGCTATCCTGCCGGGCTTTGTCAATTGCCACGCTCATCTGGAAATAACGGCGATGCGCGGAGCGCTTGATGCGGTCGAACACGATTTCCGTTCGTGGCTGTTAAAGCTCAACGCTCTGCGGGCGGAGATGAGTGACGAACAGATCGAAGCAGCGGCGTTGGCAGGCGCCCGCGAAGGGGCGGCATCGGGTGTCACGTGTTTCGGCGACATCGGGCGATACGGCAAGGCGGGACTGCGGGCGTTGAAAGAAGCAGGGCTTCGCGGCATCCTGTTTCAGGAGACGGAATTTTCGCCGGACAATCGGACAGCCGATGATGACTTTTTACTTCTCGCGGCAAAGTTTGAAGAGCTTTCGACGGAGGCGACCGATCTCGTTCGTGTCGGGCTGTCGCCGCATTCGCCCTATACGGTCGGTTCGCGGCTGTTTGAGCTGATCGCGCAGTTTGCCATCATCAACCGTTTGCCGCTGACCATTCACGCGGCGGAATCGGCGAACGAGATAGAGCTTCTCGAAAAAGGCACCGGATTTTTCACCGAGGTTTACGAGCGGTTCGAAGTGGAATGGCAAAGCCCTTTGTGTTCGCCGATAGAATATCTTGACCGTCTAGGGGTTTTGTCCGCCGGGCCGCTGCTGGCACATTGCGTCAGGGTTTCTGAGAGCGATATAAAACGCATCGCCGCCAACGGGGCAAAGATCGCGCATTGCCCGCGGTCAAATGCCAAATTCGGACACGGCTGGGCGCCTTTTGAAAAGTTTCTCGATGCGGGCATCGCGGTCGGCCTCGGCAGCGACTCGGTCGCCAGCAATAACGTCTGCGATATTTTGGGCGAAGCGGCATTGGCCGCTTTTGCCGCGCGAAACCGGCCCGACAGCCAGCGATTTATCACCGCGCGCGACGTGCTTCGCTCGGCGACGCTCGGCGGTGCCGAAGCCCTCGGCCTAGAAGACAAGATCGGCACGCTCGAAGCCGGAAAACTCGCCGACCTGACCGTCATCTCACTTGACGACCCCGCACAGCAGCCCGTCACCGATGTCGAAGCCGCTCTTGTTTTTTCTTCCAGCGCGCGTGATATATTGATGACGATGGTTGCCGGAAAGAAAATTTTTATAGGATGAACAACACTAAATGAAGTTATGTTGGGACAATTAAGGAAGTATCAGCAGTGAGACGTTATCGTCATTTGCAAACAGGCTTATTACATCAAAATCTCGGCGAAGCAAACTTTCCACCTCACGCGTTGAACAGTTTCCCAATCGCACCCAAATAACCTTTGGCGGATTGCCGAAAACCAGACTCAGATCGTGCATGTCCGCATCTTTTGAGACGATTATCATATTATTATCTTTGGCGTGATCCCAAACCAGCGGGTCAGCGGCCGACTTCATTTCCACATCACGGACGTGGTGAGAATTCGGAAAAATGTCCGCTAAGAGATGCGGCAGCCTGGGCGACAGATTTTCATCAAATAATAGATTCACGCGGCAACGGGTGCGAGCATCAGGCGGCGCTCACGGTCGGCGGCGAAGGCAATGCACGCCTTAAGGTCTTCGTGGGTCAGGTCAGGGAAATCGCTCAGGATCTCATCCTCGGTCATCTCGGATGCCAGATATTCCAGCACCTCATAGACAGTTATGCGAAGCCCGCGAACGCAAGGCTTTCCTCCTCGCTTGTTCGGTTCGACCGTGATGTAATCCCGATAGTCCATACTTAGATTATCTGCCCTGTTTATCACCGAGTCAAGGATTTTTAGGCCCGCTCTAATTCACCTCAGGCAGCGACAGTTTCAGGGTCTGCAGCAGGTCATCGGCTGCCCATCTGTTGCCGGGCATCATTTTATAGACCTTTCCGGTCGGGCCGATAACGGCGGTGACAAGGTTGTGATTTATCTCTGCCTTGTTCTGTTCATTGACGGAATATTTCAGGTTAAAGAAATCGGCCACCTCGCGGGTTTCCTTTTCGCTGCCGACGGCAAGCTGCCAAATGGTGAAATCCGGTTTGTCGGGGTTGCCCAGATAGCCGATGCCGTATTCGCGGAGCTTTGCGGGCGAATCGCGTTCCGGGTCGAACGAAATGCTCAAAAGCCTGACCTTATTCTTAAGTTCTTCGTCCTCGGCGAGCTTTAACGCAACATCGCTGAATTGCCGCGACATCTTTATGCAGGCGTCCGGCAATGGGCATTCGCGGTAGATGAACGTTATCGCCAACGCCTTGCCCTTGAAATCTGTCAGTTTTATTTTTTTGCCGTCCTGATTGGTGAAGCTGATCGGCGGAACGTCCTTTTCAGTCACGTCGGGAACGGCAGGCGGCGGTGCCGGATCGTCAGGGTTGGGGGCGGCGACTATCGCCACTTTCTCAAGCCAATAAGGATCTTTGGCAGTGTTATCGACAACCAGCGTGGCGTGTATCTCAACACCCGGTTTCAGATCGTCCCATACCCAATCCTCTTTTACGGGAAAGGTCATCGTCATCCTCGGCATAAAGCCGGGAATATCCTCATGATCCACCTCAGCTTTTTTTGCAGCACGGTCAACCGAGATCACCTTGCCGCGAAGGTCATACCGCTTCAGCCCGGTACCGTCTGACTGAGGGTGATGATCCTCCGCCGGCTGCCCGCACGACGAGATAAACAGAACACAAGACAATATAAAGAACAAATAACGCATAATAATTACATTCTCACGCAAACACCGGCCTTTATCAACGCGAAAGAGGCATCGTGTTCTGCTCCTGCGATCTTTCCGCAAATTCGGGCTTTAGGAGCAGGCGGTCGTTATAGAACGTGGTGTAAACGCGGTATGCGGACATTACTTTTTGGACGTAATCTTTTGTCTGGGCATATTGTATCTCGGCGACGAACCTGTCGGGCTGGTCGGAGCGCGAGCGCTTCAGCCAACGCTGCATATTTTCTTCGCCTCCGTTGTAACCGGCGGCGACGGCGTCGGGCTGGTTGATGAAAAGCCGGAACATCTGTCCGGTGTATGTCGCTCCGAACAGAATGGCCGTTCCGGGATCGAAAAGGTCGTGATCGCGAAAGTCGTTCATGCCCGCCTCACGCGCCATCCTAACGGCCGTCGGCGCTATGAACTGCATCAGCCCGTTCGCGGCCGCTCCTGAAACAGCGTCAGGACGGAAACGCGATTCCTGCCGCATTATCGCCAGCAGAAATCGCGGATCGACGTTGGCGGCGGCTCCGTGGGCGATCAGCTTGTCGCGAAAAGGCGTCGGGTAAAGCAGCACTACCGCATCAGCCGGCATCAGCTCTATCTCAAGGTCCGCCGGGACACCGCGCCAGAGCGGTTCCGCAATGTCTATGCCGCGATATGCCCGGTCGCCGTCCGTGTATATGGCGACAAGCCGTGCCTTGTTTTCCGTGCCGCGGCTTGCTTCGAGTTCGACCGCCGCTTCGTCCGTCAGCCCGAGCCTGAGCAGCGTTTCCGCCTTTACCGCATGGCCGTCGCGTTGGCGCGGGTTTTGTTCCTTGCGGCCTGTTGTTAGCTCGACAGGGCCGCTTTTATATGCCGGAAGATCGGGAAATTTTGAATAGTTTGGCAAGCCTGCATATATCGTGCGAAGCGTTTCATACAGTTCGGCCCGTTCGGCCCGTGTATCGGTCAGCCTTAACAGCGATTGCACCGCCTTCCGCTTTGTTTCCGCATCGGCATTTGTCATGGAAAGGCGTATCAGCGCTCGTTTTTCTTGGATAACGCTTTGGCCTCTTTCGCTTCCTGCCAGAGCCAGCAGCCGCTCGGTCGCCCGTCCGCCGTAGTAAGATCCGCGGCCGTCCGGTATCGAAAGATAAGCGTCAACGGCTTCCGTAAACCGCTGCATCATCTCCAGGCACAAGCCTGTCAGAAACGTCACCTCGTTTCGCGTGGTTCCGCCCGGAACGCGGGCCTCGCCAAGATCGGAAAGGGTATTCAGCCTTGTCAAAGCCTCCAGTGCCTTATCCCATTTTTCCAGCGAAAGGTATGTACGGGCCTCGCTGAAAAGCGCCTGAGCCTCACCCGTTTTTCCGCGAAACACTTCCTGGGCCAATGCGGAACGCCGAAGGGCTTCGCTGTCCGAATTGTAATCGCGAAGCGTGTCTATCGGATTCAGATAAGCGCGGTCAAGCTGTTCGTCGTTCGGGTAGCGGTCTATGAAAGTATGATAACGGGCGATGCTTTCACGAAAGCGGCCGCTTCGGGAATACGCTCCGGCAAGCTGGAGCAGGCCCGTTTTTACAATCTCATGTTCGGGATATTGCTCTATCAGCCGCTCGAACCAAAGCACTGCCTCACTGTAAGCGTTTTCCTGAAAATAGCCTCTGCCAAGCTGGAACACCGCTTCGGGCGCGGCATCTGACGAGGGGTGTTCATTTACTATCGAGCGGTAATGGAACCGTGCCGAATTGAAATCCCGGTTGAACTGATATATCCACGCCCGCCTTTTATGTTCCAGATCGGAAAGCGAGACCGTCCTGTCCGTTGCATCAAGGCCCCTGACGGCCTCAAGAGCAAGGCCGTCAGGCTGCCGCTGATCTTGCGTTTGAGCTATCGTCTCCTCAAAAATGATTCGGGCGTCGGCTCCGTTTCCGTTATACAGTTCTGCATAGCCAAGCAAAAGCCTGTCGCGGCGTTGGCCTTTATACGTAAAGGATGATCTGGCGAGAGTCGACACTGCCGACGGGCGTTCATTCGCCGCTATCACCGCAGCGTGATCTCCGCTGTCGAAATAACTGGTTATCGAACGACTGTCCGCCGCCGCTATAAGGATCGAATCAGGATAAAATGCCTCAAGTTCGGAAAGATATAATCGCTCCAGAAAGAAATTTCCCGTGTGCCGCGCTATCTGCGACATTCGCCACAGGGCATGATCGCCAAGCAGCGACCGCCGCGAATGAATCTCGGCATAGAGCGACATTGCCTCTGCCTGGTCGCGTGTGTCTTCCAGTAGGCGAGCCAAAAGATAGTCCAGGTCATTCGCCGCCGACTCTTCGGGATAAGTTGTTCTGAAAAGTTTTAGTTCGTTGACGGCAGCAAGGAGGTTGCGCTCCTTTTGGAGGTCTCTGATCCGCGTAAAATGCTCATTCGGGGTTTCGGCAAAAACGCTTCCAACCAAAAGGAACGAAAGAAAAATGAATACCGAAACACTTCGCATAGACAAATCATATTCTAAAACGAAAAAAAAAGAGAAGTTCCGGAAAAACTTCTCTTGAGCGCTCAAGGCGGAGTTGGGGGAATATCACACAGCAACGAAACTTGGTTTGGCACGCAGCGACCCGATGGGGATGTCGTCTGTCCCGCCAAATTCAAAACCTATGAACTCCGGGCCTTTTGAACCCTGAATGTACCACATCCCGCGTCGATAAACGGCAAAATCCAGAGTTCCGTCGCCGTCGTAATCGGCTGGAGCGGGAACGCTGTCAACAAATCCGAAATCAAATCGCTCCTGCTTTTTGGTGGAGCTGTTTATCAACAGCCAACTGCCGTTGCGGAAAACGGCAATGTCGGCTCGGCCGTCGCCGGTATAATCTCCCGGAACCAAAAGGTCCTGTCCGGAAAAGCCGAAAACCTCAGTGAAAGTTTTACCCGAACCGCTTTCGCGAATGTGCCATCTGTTCTCTGACGGGCGAAAAACTGCGAGGTCTGCCTTTCCGTCGCCGTCGTAATCTTCCTGAACGGGAACATCGCCTTTTCGGCCAAAATTTATCATCAAAGGCCGCGCTTCTTTTGCTGTATTTGATGAAAGCAGTATTTTCCATTCACCGGCGGCAGGTTCCCACACGGCGATGTCGGTCGTTCCGTCACCGTCGTAATCGCCCGGAACCGGAACAGCATCTTTGCTTGTTTTCAATGAGGTTATCGAGACCTGCTTTCCGTCAGAACTGCGGTTGATGAGCCAGACGCCTTCGACGGGCTGCCACACGGCCTCGTCCACATATCCGTCGCCGTCATAATCGCCCGTAACCAGAACGTCCGCCGCTGAACCGATGCGAACGGCTCGAAATGCTCCCGGTTCCTTGAACGAGCGCGAATACCATACGCCCGTATCGGGCCTGTAAAACGATACATCAGCCGCGCCGCCGTTTATCGCGGCATTCATCGTACCGAATGCCGTCAGTATCAGGGCAAAAGCTGTCGTTCCTCTTGTGATGCTCATTAAAAGACAGTTCAAGTTACAGTTTCTCCGAATAGACGCTGCGGGTACGTCTTTTTTGCGTAAGCTGTTCTAATATGCTTCTTCAAACTGACAATGGGCGGGATATTCCTGTAAAATCTTAGTTTCTGTAAAACCTATGTCAGCAAAGATCCTTTCAGGCAAAGAGATCGCTCAGGCGATAAAAGATGATGTTGCGGCCGAGGTCAACAAGCTCGGCTTTCGGCCCGGCCTTGCCGTTGTCAGGGTCGGCGAAGACCCGGCTTCGGCTGTTTATGTCGGCAGCAAGGTAAGAACGACCGAGGAATTAGGGATGTATTCGGAGCATCTTCATTTTGCCGACGACGTGACGCAGCACGAACTTTTAGGCGTCGTCAGCAGCCTTAATTCCCGCGATGACATTGACGGCATACTTGTCCAGCTTCCTTTGCCAAAACACATTGACGAGCGCGAGATACTAGAGGCGATACTGCCGGAAAAAGACGTTGACGGTTTTCACCCGATGAATGTCGGACGGCTTTCGCAGGGGCAAAAAGCGCTTGTGCCGTGTACACCGGCTGGTGTGATAGAAATATTGAAACGTTCCGGTATCGACATCGCCGGAAAGCACGCCGTCATCGTCGGGCGAAGCAACATCGTCGGCAAACCGATGGCGATGCTGCTCCTTCAGGAAAACGCGACCGTCACCATCTGTCATTCGCGAACGGTTGATCTGCCTTCGATAACACGGCAGGCTGATATCCTCGTTGCCGCGATTGGCCGGGCCGGATTCATTCGCGGCGAACATATCCGCGAAGGCGCGGCGGTGATCGACGTCGGCATCAATAATGTCTCCGACGTCAGCCTTGCCCGCGAACTGTTTTCCGAAGAAGACCTGCCGAAAAGGCTGGCAGCGATAGAAAAACGCGGCTTTACGCTGGCCGGTGATGTAAATCCAAAAGAAGCGATGGAAAAGGCCGGAGCGTTCACGCCCGTTCCCGGCGGCGTCGGGTTGCTGACCGTTGCCATGCTGATGAAAAACACGGTCGAAGCCGCGAAAATGCGGAGAACTTAACCGCAGAGGAACAGAGACGCAGAGAACCAGGACAGGATCTCATGCAACAGAAGCATCAGCAGTTATAGGATCAATATTTTCTCTCTGAGCCTCTGCGTCTCTGCGGTGAAAAACATATATGAACTTTGAAGAATATCAAACAGCGGCGAGCCGAACGGCTCTTTATCCCGGACGGCTTAAAAACCTCGAATACCCGACGCTCGGGCTTGCGGGCGAAGCGGGCGAGGTGGCGAACATCGTAAAAAAGATCCAGCGCGATCACGGCGGCGTCATAACGGACGAGACACGAGCCAAGCTCAAGGACGAGCTTGGCGATGTGTTATGGTACATCTCAGCCTGCGCCGATGAACTTGGGCTTACGCTCGGCGAGGTTGCCGAATACAACGTCAGCAAGCTCGAAAAACGCCACCTGCAAAAATGACCGGAGCGGCAAGCATCCCTGCTTGCCTAATTGCAGAGGCCCGCACGAAGTAAGGGCATTTTATTCTTATGCTCAAGGTCGGATTAACAGGCTCGATCGCCGTCGGCAAATCCTATGTTTGCGATGTTTTTCGCGAACTGGGCTGTCATGTGCTTGACGCCGATGAAACGGCGCGCGATGTCGTGGCTCCCGGCACGCCGGGACTTTCCCAAATAATAAAAGAGTTTGGCGAAGACATACTGCTGCCTGACGGATCGCTTGACCGCAAAAAACTCGGTGCCATCGTTTTCAACGATCCCGATAAACGGCAACTGCTCAATTCCATCGTGCATCCTTTAGTAATAGAGGAACAGGACCGCTGGATAAGTGAACGTGAGGCGGAACACCCGGACGGCATCGCGATGGTTGACGCGGCCCTGATGATAGAATCGGGCGGATACAAAAGGTTTGACCGGCTGATCGTCGTTTGGTGTGAGGATGACATTCAGCTTGAAAGGCTGATGCGGCGCGACGGTCTTGACGAGGCGGCCGCCAAAGCACGCATCGCCGCCCAGATGCCGCAAGCCGAAAAGAAAAGATTTGCCGATCATCTTATTGACACATCCGCCGGTTTCGATGATACACGACGGCGTGTCAGGGAAGTTTACGTCAGGCTTGTCGGCGGGTAGCCGGTTGTTCCAGGTTCTGTTGACATTTGGTTTTATAAATTGCCACCAGCTTTAGAGCCTGTGGCGAAACGCGGCATTTTGTCCCGAAGGGACGATCGAAAATAGCCCGCCGATTTATCGGCGGGTTGAGAAAACAGACGT
>CAZOXY010000044.1:0-25563 GCA_964583955.1 uncultured Chloracidobacterium sp.
GCGCGCCGCCAACTGGAAGGCCGAGATCGTTTTCACGCGCGCCGGAGCGATGTCGCTGGACAGTTCCAATTCACCTGTCCCGACGGCCTATGCCGACCGCCTGATGCAGATAGAAGGCGTTACCTCGACGCTGCCGGTCATCAGATACGTTACCGCCAGCCCGAAAGGCAGTTGGGGCATCAGGCAGATAGACGGCGTCGATTGGGAACCGTTCTCAGCGATGAACGAGATCGGCCTGATCGAAGGCCGTGCGCCGACAGCCCCGAACGAGGTCGTTTTTGACGAACGGCAAATGCAGGACGACAACGTAAAGGTCGGCGACACGGTTGAGATCTTCGGCGGAAAGGAATACACGGTCGTTGGAGTTTTCTCACCGCCTTCGGGAGCGAGGATAAAGATGTCGCTTTCGGCCCTGCAGGAGCTTTTGGAGGCAACAGACAGGTGTACCTACATCCTTGTCAAGGTCGCTGACGGAGCCGACGTCGAGGCGGTCGCGGCCCGCATCAACGAGGAACTGCCGGGCAACAAGGTCAACCTGACCAATGATCTGATAATCAATGCACAGGACCGAGTTCCGGGCCTGAAGACCTTTTTGCGCGTGCTGGTCGGGCTTGGAGCTTTTGTGAGCACGATCTTTGTTCTGCTGTCGATGTACACGACCATTACGGAACGGCGAAAAGAGATCGGCATTCTTAAATCGCTCGGAGCATCGAAACCGTTCATCATCGGTTCCATCGAGGGCGAGGCGGCGCTGATCGGTGTGCTAGGCGTTTTGTCCGGGCTTTTAGCTGCTGCGGCTGCCGCGATGGTGATAGGAAACGTTTTTGAACTCGAATTTGAATTCACATCCGGCTGGGTCATCATCGCCGTCGCGATCGCACTGGCGGGGAGCATCGTTGGAGCGTTCTATCCGGCGTGGCGTGCCTCTACGATAGATCCGGTCGAGGTTATGGCAAACGAGTAGATATTCAACAGGTAAAATCTTCGTAACATTTTCCTTGCATTTGCTTGAAGCCCGACGGACCTCGCGCTCAAACTTGAGATATGGCCGAACAACTCGTACTCGAAGCCGTGCGCAACGAACACACGGCCTCAAAACAGGGATTGCTCCAGCGGCTTTTTGCTGTCTGGTTCGATGCTTTTGTTTACAATCAGATCTGGGAAGACCCATGCGTCGATATTGAAGCGCTGAAAATAGACGGCGATTCACGCATCCTTACCATCTCTTCCGGCGGCTGCAACGCCATGAATTACCTGCTGGAAGGCCCCGAGAGCGTCACCGCCGTTGACCTGAACAGGCATCACATATATTTGCTTGAGCTAAAGGCCGCTGCCGCGAGGCATCTGCCGTCTCACAGGGCGTTCTTTGAGTTTTTCGGTGAGGGGAAGGGGAGCGACACGGGGCCGAACTATCTGCGTTACATTGCCCGGAACCTCAGCCGCGACGCAAGGGATTTTTGGGAATCGAACACCGCTTTTGGCAAGTTTTTGTACGGCGACCGCATTGCGTTCTTTGCCGGGGCCGGACTTTACGATCATTCGCGCAACGGATATTTTCTGCGTTTCTTTCATCGCTTCGCACGGCTGCTTGGCTGTGATCCTGAGGCGATCCTCAAAGCAAAAAGCGGGGAAGAGCAGGAGCGAATTTACGAGCAAAAGATCAAACCTTTCTTCGACAGCCGCCTGATAAAAATGATCGGGAAACTCCCCGTTACGCTGTTCGGGCTTGGCATTCCGCCGCAGCAGTATGATGAACTGAAACACGACCTTGAAGAAGGCAGGACGGTCATCGACATTTACGAAGAGCGGACACGTCGGCTGGCGTGCGGATTTCCGATAGATGACAATTATTTTGCCTGGCAGGCCTTTGGCCGCCGCTATGACACGCTTGGCCGGAAAGCACTGCCCGAATATCTGAAAGAGGAAAATTACGACGTTCTGCGCGGCCGCATCGACCGCCTTGAAACGCGTGTAGCCTCGGCGACCGATGTTATCCGTGAATCGCCGTTCGGGACATTCAACCGGTTCGTTTTTCTTGATGCCCAGGACTGGATGAACGCCGACGCAATGACCGAGCTTTGGACGGCGATCTCAAACCGAGCGGATAGTGGTTCACGGATCATCTTTCGCACGGCCGGGGCCGCTTCGCCGCTTGATGACGCATTGCCGTCTGAGCTTCTGCAAAGATTCACATACGAGCAAGGTCAGTCGCCGGAACTTTTCAAAAAAGACAGAGCTTCCATTTACGGCGGCTTTCATCTCTACACGCTGCGATAAAGTTATGGACAGGACCGACATCAGTTCAGACACCGCGTCCGCATTCGGCGCAATGGACCGTATGTATCGGTTCCAGCGTTATTTTTATGACGCGACGCGGAAATTTTACCTGTTGGGGCGTGACCGGCTGCTTGCGGAAATGAAAATATTGCCGGGACAGAATGTTCTGGAGGCCGGATGCGGGACGGGGAGAAATCTGCTGATGCTTGCCCGGCGGCATCGCGATACACGATTTTTCGGGCTTGATGCCTCATCCGTAATGCTTGAGACAGCCGAGGCGAAGGCCGCCGCAAAAAAGCTGAAGAACGTTTCGTACAGTGTCGCACTTGCCGATGATTTTTCTTACGACGCGACGTTCGGGCTGGATGAACCGTTCGACATCATATATTTTTCCTACTCTATTTCCATGATACCGCCGTGGCGCGAATCGATAGAGAACGCGCTGAATAATCTGAGATCCGGCGGTTCGCTCTACATAGTGGATTTTTACGATCAAAAGGGTCTTCCTGCATGGTTCCGGTGGCTGCTCACACGCTGGCTGCGTATCTTTAAGGTCAAATATCCAGAGATGCTTCTGCCTTTTTTTGACGAGTTAAGATTACGCGGAGCCGGTGAGGTCAGCGTAACCACTCTGTATGGACGCTATTGCCTGATAGTCAAACTTGTAAAGAATTGACCGCCTTTTCCAACACCCAAACCAGTCTCCTTCGTTCAATCTGACCGAACATTCTTCTCAAACTGACGAAAGACACGAGCTGTTCTAGTGCCGCAGTTATGCGAGAGGTCTTTACCCAAGGTGTGTTTTGGCCTGTAAATACAGGTGTTTTGCTCGACAGGCCGCTGATCTTAAAGGTCATGGCATTACATTTGCCCTAAATGACGCCGGAGATGTCGAACAACAGTTTTATTTAAGGAATGAGATCAATGAAGAAATCAGCTCAAAGAAATCGCTCTCTCACCACATATTTCTTGACAGCATTTTTGCTTTTCGCGTTAGTTTCCCCCCTGACGGCGTTAGGGCAAATGCCCCTTCAACGGCGCAATGCGTCATCCGTGCCTGTTCCGGCTGTGGATGATGTGGAAGTGCCGCGTTTTTTGGTAAAGGTGACACCTGACCCAAATGAGGAATATTCCGATCTGGCTGTCATTCAGGCTGAAAAGGTTTCGCGGATGCTAACCGAACGCGGCGGTAAAAGCCCCGTGATGGTCGGCGCCGAACCGGGACAGATAGCTCCTATCGTTGAACAGGCGGCGGCCCTGCTTGCCCGTTCGCGGACGGACAGGACGATCTACGCGATCGACTGGCGTTCACTGGCCGAGGAGAACACGAAAGGCCTCGATCTGGCGGTGACGCTGGACGAGATACTGAATTTTATCAACGATCCTAACGGGAAACGGATACTTTTTGTTGACGATATAAGAAGTTTTTACCCGCGTGAACCACGGTTTGGCGGCACGGTGGCCGACAAGATGCGGTCAGCGATCACAGCTGGCAGTACACGGATCATCAGCCACGCCACAAAAGAACAGTTCATCGCACAGGTCAATTTCGACCGCGAGGTCGGCTCAAAACTGGCACGCGTCGATGTGGCCGAAGCGGAAGCAGATCCGTTTGTAGGTGAAAAGATCTCACCGGATCTGAAAGCGATCATCGACGGAAAGAACCCGGACGAGGTTGTCACGGTCATCCTGCAGGCCGATGATGTCCGTGATGCGGAACTTCGCGGCATTCTTGCTCAAAATGGTGTCGAGGTCAGAAGCACGTCCGAAAGGATGAATATGCTGACGCTTCGGCTGCCGGCCCGTGTAGCGGCGGCGATAGCGGATGCAAAAGGCGCCCGGCATATCTCGCTTGACCGCGACGTGAAATTTCTCGGACATATAGACACTACGACCGGAGCCTCGCTGGTTCGCGGAAACGAAGGCCTGAAGGTCGGCCTTTTGGGGCTGAACGTAGGCGGCTCCTCAACACTTCTTGACGGAAAAGGCATCGGCATTGCCGTGTTGGATTCGGGCATTCGCGAAGATCACCGGGCATTTGTCGGTGCGAACGGCGCGAACCGCGTTGTCCGGAGGATGAATTTTACCGGTAACGGAAGCCCGACCGCCGATAAACACGGACACGGAACACACGTCGCCTCGCTGGCAGCGGGAGGAACCGGCCAGACGCTCAACCTTTTGGATGGCCTGTATGTCTCTAATTATTCCGGCATCGCCCCCAACGCCAATGTAATAAACATCCGTGTTCTGGATGACAATGGCGTGGGAACCGTATCCGGCCTTATCAACGCACTTGACTGGATCTACGCGAACCGGACTGCAAATAATATCCGCGTTGTGAACCTGAGCCTCGGCGCTCCGGCGGTCGAAACATGGCGGAACGATCCGCTGTGCCGTGCGGTCAGACGGCTGACGGCTGTCGGGATAGTTGTCGTCGCGGCTGCGGGCAACAACGGCAAAACGGCTTCGGGCCAAAAGATCTACGGAGCGATCCATTCCCCCGGAAACGATCCGTCGGTCATAACGGTCGGGGCCTCGAACACTTTCGGCACGGACCGCCGCGATGATGACGGTGTCACGACGTTCAGCTCGCGCGGCCCGACGCGTTCCTATTGGACGGATGCGTCCGGCGTCAAGCGTTACGACCATCTGATAAAACCTGACATCGTTGCTCCCGGCAACTGGCTTATCGGAGCACAGGCGGAAGGCAATGAGTTGATCCTGAGCGCAAATCTGCTTCTTGTGCAGGCAACGCTTCAGGCAGACAATAAACGCAAGATGATGTACCTGAGCGGTACGTCGATGTCCACGCCGATCGTAAGCGGTGCGGTCGCCCTGCTGCTGCAGGCAAACCCGAAACTGACGCCGAACATGGTCAAGATGATCCTTCAATACACGGCACAGCCGCTTGCGGGAGCAAACATGCTGGAACAGGGCGCAGGCCAGTTAAATATTGAAGGAGCTGTCCGTCTGGCCAAGTCGTTCAAGCAGAATCTGCCGACGCCGACCCCGCACGGTGCAGCTCTGCAAACGAGCAATTCGCTTCCGGCACACTTTTCAACTGTCGGCGGAACGCGGTTCCAGTGGGCGGGCGGAATGCTGCTCGGTCACGGGGTAGTTACAGGAACCGACTGGATAACCCGTTATCAGGGAATATACAACAACGGACTTCTTGTCAGCGATGGCTTGCTCGTTAGTGATGGTCTTCTGGTCAGTGATGGTTTGCTTGTTAGCGACGGTCTTCTGGTCAGTGACGGATTACTCGTCAGCGACGGCACTGTTTTGCAGGGGAATTCCGCACCGTCTGGTTATCAACGCCTGACAACCGGAACGCCGTTCGCTCCGGCGGGCTGGCTTTTGTCCAACAACTTTGCCCTGCCGGACAACACGCTGATGGCGGACGGGCTGCTTGTCAGCGACGGATTGCTCGTAAGCGACGGCCTTCTGGTCAGCGACGGCACCGGCCTGAGAAACCTTGAGGTCCTGATAAACGGCGACCCGACATCAAGGATGTATTAGAAGGCAATTTGACCCCGGTTTTCCCCCAAATGCCGGAAAGGCAAGGTGATCGCGAACACATCACCTTGCCTTTTTTTACCCGCAAACGGCGATGCGAAAAGTGAAATAAAATGCGAATAGCCGAAAAAAAGTTTGGCTGGAGGATGCAGGTTGGATTATAATTTATGTCAGCCGCCTTTAGTGTCGGCCTCAGTTCGATAAACACCTCACCAACGATCACGTCCGGCCCACACCTGACCGCCCGCCAGCAGAGCTATGGAGCCATCAAGGAACAAAAACTCAAGAGAGCCGTATATCAACTTCTTTTTCGGGGTCTTGATACCGCTTGGGCTTTTTGCTCTCTATTCGGCGATAAAGGGTTTTCGGCTTGAAACTCCGCCGCCGGGGCTGATAATTCTTTTTGTCGTAACAGTGTTTTTCGGCTCGATACTTCGTTTCCAACTGCCGCGAACAAAGATTCATCTGACAATTTCGGATGCTCTGATCTTTCTTTCGCTTCTTCTTTACGGCGGATCGGTGGCGATAATCCTCGGAACGCTGGAGGCAGCCTTTACGGCGATGATGCTGCGGCGTCAGGGCGTTCGGATGTCTTGGAAGACAGTCTCGATAAACGTACTTATTGCGACGATCTCGGTTTTTGCCTCGTCTTCGGCGGTTGTCGCGGTCTTTGGCCCACCGGAGCTTCTGATGGCCGGGGCCGTGACCTCACAGCTGATAATGATCTTGTCGGTGATGGCTTTCTCACAGTTTGCCGTCAATTCGGTGCTTGTTTCTGTCTGGGTCTCGATAAAGAACAGCGAGACGCTGTGGCGTGTGTGGAATGAATATTGTTTCAACGCACTTGTGATGTTCCTATGCGGAGCGCTCATGGCGGGCATAGCGACAAAGGCCATTTATCAGATGGACTATTATATGTTCATCGCTGTCGCGGTCTTTTTCGGGCTTGTTTACCTGACATACAACCGCTATGTCGAGGACGTTAAAAGCACCGCTGCCGAGGCTCAGGAGGCCGAACGAAAAAGAGCGGAAGACGCCGAACAGCACGTTCGCGAACTTGAGCATTACGTCCACGAGCTTCAGAAATCGACGGAAGCTCTTCGTGAAAGCCGCGAGAAGTTTCGCCACGCCGCTTATCATGACCATCTGACCGATCTGCCGAACAGGGCGCATTTCATAGAAAAGATAACGGAACTGATCGAGAAACGCTCGAAGGAGGATCATCATCGTTTTGCCGTGATGTTCCTTGACCTTGACCGCTTCAAAACGCTAAATGAAAGCCTCGGGCATTCGGTCGGCGACCGTTTGATAACACACGTGGCCGCGCGGCTGTCGAACATCATCACACACAAGGGCGTGGTCGGGCGTTTCGGAGGCGATGAGTTCGCCATCTTGCTGAACGGAGTTGACGGAGAGATAGATACGCTGAAACTGGCGGAAAGAGTTCGTCGGCAGATAGCCGAGCCGTTCTCAGTGGACGGCAGGCAGCTTTTTACGAATGCGAGCATCGGCATAGCCTTTGGCGACAAGAGATACGTGACGGCGGAGGAACTGCTGCGCGACGCCGACATCGCTATGTATCACGCGAAAACGTCGCTTTCGGGCATTACCGTGTTTGACCCGAACATGCACGCCAGGGCGGTTCAGCTTCTTGAACTTGAGACCGATCTTCGCGTTGCCGTAAAGCGGAAACAGTTCGAGCTTTTCTATCAGCCGATAGTCACGCTCAGCGATGGGAGAATAAAGGGATTTGAGGCACTTGCCCGCTGGCCGCATCCTTCGCGCGGGCTTATCTCGCCCGCCGATTTCATCCCGCTGGCGGAAACGACCGGGCTGATCGTTCCGATAACTCGCCAACTGCTTCGCGACGCGTGCATACAGGTCAAGAAATGGCAGGAAATGACAGATGAGCCGTTTGAGGTAAGTGTCAACCTTTCAGGCAAGCACTTTGAGCATCCGAACCTTGTGGAACAGGTCAAAGAGGTGGTCGAGCAAACAAAGATAACGCCGAGTTCGCTAAAGCTGGAGATAACCGAAAGCGCGGTCATGGACAACGCCGAAATGGCCATCTCAACGCTCAAACAGATCCGCGAAACCGGCATCCGTGTCAGCATAGACGATTTCGGCACGGGTTATTCAAGCCTCAGCTATCTGCACAGATTCCCGATAGACACGCTAAAGATCGACCGCTCGTTCGTGAACACGATGGAAGAGGGAAGCGAGAACGGCGAGATCGTCCGCATTATATTGGCGCTTGCCCGTGCGCTGAAACTTGATGTGATCGCCGAGGGCATCGAATCCATTCACGAATTTCATCAGCTTCGCATTCTCGGATGCGAATACGGCCAGGGCTATATGTTCTCGCGTCCGCTACAGGCAAAGGACATCGAGCGGATGATACTCGGCGAACTGCCGTGGCGAAACGCTCTTGCCGAAGCCGATTTCGGCATGGTGTCGCACAGCACGGCCCTTACGCAGGTAAAGTGGACGCAGTAGCGCTATTCTGCGAAGATCGCCGGTTTTTCCTCAATGGGAACAATGGTTTCCACCGCGTTCGCCAAATTCAAAAGAGTGCCTTCAGACCAGAAATCCCCGATGAACTGCAGGCCAATGGGCAGGCGTTCGGATGAAAGCCCGCATGGGACGCTGATCGCCGGGACGCCGGCAAGATTGGCGGAAACCGTGTAAATGTCGCTCAGATACATCGCCAGCGGATCGTCAGACCTTTCACCGATCCTGAAGGCGGTTGTCGGCGACGTGGGCGTGATGATCGCGTCGCATTTTGCCAGAGCTTTCTGATAATCCTGCTTTACAAGAGCGCGGACCTTTTGCGCTTTTGAATAATATGCGTCGTAATATCCGCTGGAAAGAACATAGGTTCCCAGCATGATGCGGCGTTTTACCTCGGCCCCAAAACCTTCTTCGCGAGTTTTGAAATACATCTGCCGCAGCTCTTCGGCGTCCTCTGCCCGAAAGCCGTAACGGACACCGTCATATCGGGCGAGATTTGACGACGCCTCTGCCGTTGCGATGATGTAATAGACCGCGATGCCGTAAGCGGCATTGGGAAGCTCGACATCGACTATCTCGGCTCCCTGATCTTTCAGGCGGTCGATGGTTCCCTCGACGGCGTGACGAACATCGTCGTCAAGGCCGTCCGCAAAAAGAGAACGCGGAACACCGAGCGTCTTGCCCTTGATCTCGTTATTTAACGCTGATTCATAATCAGGCACGGCGACATCCGCCGAGGTCGCGTCGCGTTCGTCATGGCCCGCAATGACGGAAAGCACCTTGGCTGCGTCCGCAGAGGTCTGTCCGAAGATGCCGATATTGTCCAGCGACGATGCAAAAGCAACAAGGCCGTATCGCGAGATGCGTCCGTAGGTCGGTTTCAGCCCGACGATGCCGCAGAGTGAGGCAGGCTGGCGGACCGATCCGCCCGTTTCCGAGCCGAGCGCCGCACGAACGACACCGGAAGCGACCGCGACGGCGGAACCGCCGGAACTGCCGCCCGGAACGCGCTCAGTGTCCCACGGATTTTTCACCGGGCCGAATGCCGAATTTTCATTCGACGAACCCATCGCAAATTCGTCCATGTTGGTTTTGCCGATGACAACCGCGCCGGCGGCATTGAGGCGCTCTATGGCGGTCGCGTTATATTGAGCGCGGTAATTTTCCAATATCCGCGAGGCACACGAGGTGCGCATTCCCTTTGTGCAGATATTGTCCTTTATCGCGATCGGATAGCCGTAAAGCGGCAATTGGCCCGATGTATTTGAAAGGGCATCAAGACGTTCGGCCGCGTGTTCGCTTTCGACAGAGAGAAATGAATTGAGCGTCGGGTTCAGCCTTTCGGCGTCATCAAGCGATCTGTTTATTATTGAACTCACCATTTAAAAAAAAATTAGTAGATAACCTTGTCAACCAGCCATTCGTCGCCTACCTTTTGCATTTCGACGGTTATGGATTTTTGCGTGTCGCCTTCGCCGGTCCGCCACAGCATCAGCACCTCAAGCGCGGCACGGTCGGGCGAAACGGTTTGGCAGCTTCCGGCACGGAATGCTTTAGGAACGTTGTCATCGCCGGTCGTAAAATAATCTCCGGTCCCGGTGCGCGAGTGAAGCTCGGTTTTGAGCCTTTCGGTCAAAAAACGCGAACGCGCTTCCAGATTTTCGGGCGAGAATGTCATGTCGTTCCCAAAATGGAACGAATAGAAGATCCTCGCGGCCGGGCGTGCCTCGATGCATTCCGGCGTTTCCAGATTGGGAATGCTGCATGACGGCATGAACATTACCGCGCCGAACAAAACTGCCGCTGCTGCGTATATTTTTATTGCCCCGAGCCGTTTCATAAAACCTTTGGCACCTGAAAATGTCCGGCGACGGCGGACGGAGCCTCGCTCAATGCCATTTCCTGGCCGAGTGACGACAGCACAACGTCATCGCGGATGCTGTCCGTTTTTTCGCCCTCGGCAGTCAGTCCGCCGAGCATCGGCTCGATGTCCGACGTATCGATCTCATTGAGCTGTTCGACGTAGCCGACGATCTGGCTCAACTGAGGTGTGTACATCTCCACCTCGGCTTCAGTAATATCAAGGTGGGCAAGTTTTGCGATCTTTCTAACGTCCATAATTTCGTTTAAGGGCAAGCGTGTTTTGTGCCGCTCCCAAAAAGGCTTTTTTAAGTTCCGGATCCTTTATGGCTTCGGCAGCTTTCAGCACTTCCGGCGGCAAAGCGGGAGGATTAGAACCCATCCGGCCCGCGTCCGTCCGATCGTTTCTCGTAAATTTGCCAGGCTCGACAAAAAAATCGATATAGCTGACGGCAAAGCTTTTTCCCAGAGCCGCGTTGAGTTTGAAAAGCATCTGCGGAGCAAGTTCGGTCAATTCGCGCCGCCAGTTCTCATTTTCCACGGCGACCGTCAGCCGTCCGTCGGCAAATTCCGACGCAATGGCGTGTTCGGCGGCCTGACGCCCGGCGGTGTGCCGCCACGCGGCAAAAACGAACGCCCTCGCTGCCTGTGGATCGTCTGCCGCTGCTCTGAGCAGGCCCGGAAGTGTTTCAAGTATCCCGTGCATTTGCCTTCACCCTCTGTTCATCTATCATCTTAATAGAGAAACTTTATAAATGCTAAACCACCCTAATATCATGTTCGGTTTGGAGCCGATCATTCTGGCGTCCGGCAGCCCGCGACGCGCCGAGATACTGACTGCCGTTGGCTGGGAATTTGAAAAGGACGTTCCTGACGTGGACGAAAGCGAGATCGACGGCGAGGCAGCGGCTAATTACGTTTTGCGGCTTGCCGTCGAGAAGGCATCGGCGATAGCGAAAAGGCATCCCGGCCGTATTGTGCTTGGTTCCGACACGACCGTTCTGCTGAATGGGAAAATATTGGGCAAGCCGGTCGATCTGAAGGACGCTGAAAGAATGATAGCGGAGCTTTCCGGCGAACGGCATGAGGTGCTGACAGGCGTTGCGCTGGTCAGGGACAGCGTGTGTCATTCTGCTGTGCAGACAACCGGTGTGACATTTGCCGAAATGTCGCCGGAGGAGATAGGCCATCTGGTCAGGTTCGGTTCGCCGCTCGATAAAGCGGGCGGTTACGCCGTTCAGGCACAGGCCGCTCTTTTTATCGAAAAGATCGACGGCGATTACTGGAACGTCGTCGGACTGCCGATAAATCTTGTATATCGGCTATACCGCGAACATTTTGCGACAAAATAAATGCCCCGCCGATATGTGCCGGCAGGGCATAATAAACGATCTTTTGCTGTCAGTTTACAGCAGTTTGTCGATCTCTTTTGAGATCGGGACGGTAACATCAAACTTCGGGTCGATGCCGCCGAAAGGCGAACCGGAAAGATTGCCTTCCTTGTCCAGCACCACGAAAGACGGAACCTGATCGACCTCGAATTTCTTCAAGGTTGCGGCGCCGTCGCTGTCGCGCAGCATCGGCACGGTCAGCTTGTTCTTTGTCGCGAATGCCGTCAGGTCATCGTTCGACGCGAAATTCTTTGATTTTGCCGATGTAGAATCAGTTGCGACGAAATAGATCACAACATTCTTGCCGGCGTATTTTTTTGCCAAAGCGTTCGTGTATTCCGCCTGTTTGCCCGAAAGCGGAAGCCAGCTTGCACCTATGGCGAGTACCACAACCTTTCCTTTCTGACCCTGAATGTCCACCTTTGAACCGGTGGTCGAGGTCAGCGAGGTCTGTGCCGTCGCCGTAAGCGAAAAGACCATTGCCGCAGCCAGTATTGCGAATATTGAACGTGTCTTTTTCATAATTTTAGGAAGGGCATATACACCTCTTCCGCCTGATTAGATGCAATTCACGGGCCAGTTACTGCTTTTTTTCAAGGATGATGTTATCTATCAGTCGGACACCGTCAAAACGCACTGCCGCCGCTATAAGGGCGGGCATATCTCCAATCGTATCAATGGGTTCCAATGTGTCGGGAGCCGCCACTGAAATATAGTCGATCTCTGCCGCCGTTTCCTTGCCGATGGAATTTTCGACCATTTCAACCAATTTTGCCCCTTTTCGTTCACCTTTTTGATATGCCTCTTCCGCTTCTCTAAGCGAGGCGTATATCACGGCGGCTTTTTCGCGGGCTTCACGGCTTAACAGGTCGTTACGCGACGACCTTGCCAGGCCGTTGGGTTCGCGGACTGTCGGTACGGCAACGATCTCTGTCTCGTAACCAAGGTCACGCGTCATTTTGCGGATCATCGCCAGTTGCTGTGCGTCCTTTTGCCCAAAGACGGCAATGTCAGGACGGATCGTATTGAACAATATGGAAACGACGGTCGCGACGCCGCGAAAATGGCCGGGCCGCGACGCTCCTTCAAGATTTTCGGTCAGTCCCTCAACGTAAACGTAGGTCGAAAAGCCTTCGGGATATATCTCGCCCGGTTCGGGCGCAAAGATGTGATCGACATCATACTCCGCCAGCATGGCGGCATCGGCGGCCAGGTCGCGCGGATAGCGTTCGAGGTCTTTTTTTTCATTGAACTGAGCCGGATTGACAAATATCGACACTATCACCGCGTCCGACATCTGCCTCGCCTGCCTGATCAGTTCCAGATGGCCTTCGTGCAATGCTCCCATCGTCGGGACAAACCCGACCGTTTTATTTTCCCGCCGAAGTTTGCGGGCAATGGAAGCCATTCGCTGTCGTCGGTTGATAATTTCCATGGCATCAGAAAGGAAGCTCGTTCTTTATTTTTTCAAGATCAACATCTTTCGGAAGGCCGTATGATTCGGCTTCGCTCGGATATACGCCCTGACGGACATCGTCCATCCATTTGGTGATGGCCTCGCCTATTACCTCGGTGACATTGGCGTACTGCCGAACAAAACGCGGCTGGCGCCCGAACGTGAAGCCGATCAGGTCGTGCAGAACAAGCACCTGAATATCACATGCCGAACCCGCCCCGATGCCGATGGTCGAAATGGACAGATCATTCGTTATGACCTCGGCGACCTCTCTCGGCACCAGTTCAAGGACGATGGCAAAGGCCCCGGCGTCCTCCAGCTGTTTGGCGTCGTCTATCAGCCGCCTCGCGTCTTCTTCCGTCTTTCCCTGAACGCGATAGCCGCCGAGTTTATGGACGGATTGCGGCGTCAAACCGATGTGGGCAACGACGGGAATTTCCTCATTGACCAGTCTTTTGACCAGTTCTACGCGGTTGCGGCCGCCTTCAAGCTTTATCGCCTCGGCACCGCCGTGTTTCATCAGTTTCAGGGCATTTCTGACGGCCTTGTTCTCGCCCGCGTGATAGCTGCCATAAGGCATATCGGCTACGATCAAAGCACGGCTGGCGCCGCGTTTTACGGCCTTTGTTGCTGAAAGTATCTCATCGACCGAAACAGGCAGAGTGTTGCCGTAACCGTGTATGACGTTGCCCATGCTGTCGCCGACCAGAACGATGTCCACGCCTGCCTCATCGACGATCCTGGCGGTCGGATAATCGTATGCGGTCAGACAGGCCAGTTTCTCGCCTTTTTCCTTTGCCGCCCGCAACGCGGGGACATAGACCTTTTCGGGTTTATCGGGTTTTAGATAGGCCATATCAGAAAGATTAAAGTCTAGACCTTTAGCGGTTTCAAGTCTAGCCGCTGCCGGACGACATTTGCGCCGCCGCAGCGGGGTTCCACCTTGCCGCGGATGACATATCGGATGTTTCAGCCAGCAGATCCGCAATGGGACGGTGAAGCACCGGATGTATTGCATGCGGTGCGATCTCGGCCATTGGGGCAAGGACGAACCGCCGCAGGTGCATTCGCGGATGCGGCAGCGTCAGGAACGGCGTGTCCATTACCCTGTCGCCAAAAAAAATGATGTCGAGGTCTATCGTGCGGGGCCGCTTCATTGATTTTTCGGTGCGGCCGAGCAGATATTCTATTCTCAGCAGCCGAGCCATCATCTGTGTCGGCGTGACGTTTACGGTGCGGACCTCAGCAACAAGGTTCAAAAAAGGCGGTGCGTCGCCCATATCAACCGCGTCGGTCTCATAGATGCCGGACAGCTTGCATACCTCAACGCTGGCCTCAAGCAGGCCGCGAACGGCCATCAGAAGATTTCCGGCGCGGTCGCCAAGGTTTGAACCCAGACTCAAATAGGATGTGACGGCTTCGTTCTGCACAAGATAAAAGAGGTCAGTTCGCGATCTCGGTTTCCAGAGCGTCGATCGCTTCCAGCAGCCCGACAAATTTCAGGCCAAAATCCGTAAACTCATATTCGACACGCGGCGGCGTTTCAGGATAAACGGTCTTTTGCAATATGCCAAAACGGACCAGTTTTCTGAGGCGTTCATTGAGGACCTTTGTCGTCAGCCCTTCGACGTTTCGCTCCATCGCTCCCGGACGGTTGACGCCGCGTTTGACCATGTCCAGCACGGACAATGACCATTTGCACCTGATGATGTTCTCAACCATCCGCTTTACCTGCGGCCTTTCAATAATTTTTTTTCCGTTTGACTGCATAAAAATGTACCGAAAAGTAAGTAGGGAACCAAAAAGTGCCTACTTATATCGCTCTTTCGGTTTTGCTAATTTTACAGATGCAGAGGTTGTATAACCAAACATTAACTCAACAAGGAAGGAAAAAACAAATGAGAACGAAAGCAGTATTTTACCACGCGGGCTGTCCCGTATGCGTTGACGCCGAACAAATGGTCGCCGATGCGATAGACCCCGAACGCTTTGACGTCGAGGTCGTCCATCTGGGCGAAGCTAAAGACCGTATCGGCGAAGCGGAATCGGCAGGCGTCAAATCCGTTCCGGCACTGGTGCTTGGCGAACATCCGTATCATATCAACTTCGGAGCATCAATAGCCGATCTGAAGTGATCCGACGATGCGTTCACAGACGATCTGCGGCTTGCTGAACAACATGGCGGCAGGCCGCATTTTCGCTTCATTTCAGTTCAACTTTTTACATTTATCGTATGAAATGTTTGAATATAGACAGGCTTTTGAGGCCAAATCCAGCGATGCTTTTCCGGGAAAAGCATACGGGCGGAACCTCGGTGTGGTCCGTCTTGACAAAAAACACACGCCGCACTTTATGGCGCGAAGACGATTTCGACACAGTCAGCGATACGAAAGCCCCGGCGAACTCTCTCATAAGGAATATCTTTTAAATCAACCGACCCAGACCACGACCCGGACGGAATTGCTGCGCCTGATACGCGGCGGCGAGGACACATACCTTGAGCTAAAGGTAAAACTTTCCAACCCCGAAAGAATAACGCAGGGCATTGTCGCCCTTGCGAACACCGATGGCGGAACGTTCATTTTCGGCGTCAATGACCAGCTTCGGATTGAGGGTGTTTCCAACCCGGAAGAGATCATCGGCGAACTGAACCGCATCTGCCGCGAAGAGATAGTCCCGCCGCTGGTCCCGATCATCGACACCATCGCGTTTGACAGCGGTAAGCGGGTCGTCGCCCTGGATGTCGAGCCGAGAAAACGGCCTTATCGAACGCGTGACGGGCGTTTTTATCTGCGTTTTGGAGACGAAAAGCGGGAAGTGACCAGAGAGCAGCTTTCGATCTGGCTGGATGAAGTGCGGCCGTTGGGTTATGAGAATATCCCGCTTTTCACCGCCAATGAAGACGATTTTGACGACGGGCTTTTGTGGACGTTTGCCAGGGCATTCGAGGAGATCAATGCCATATCCAACGTTTACGATACCGAAGAATTCCTGAAAAAAGATATGCTGATGGCGGTCGGCAACGCGGATGAGTTTTATCCGACGGTCGCCGCTCTTGTTCTCTTCGGCAAAAAGGAACGCATCGAAAGCCTATTTCCGCGTTCTGTCATACATGTCCGCAGATATTCGGGCGACAATGGTGCAGCTCAGCTGGTCGAAAGCAGAGAGGTCACGGGCAATCTGCTCTTTCAGTACGAAGAGATCCTGCGTTTCGTCCAGCGTTACTGCGACCTTGAAAAAGACACGCCAAAGCGGAGCAAGGCGACTGACACGATGCACGTCAATCCGCGGCCGCGTTACCACCTCTATGCGATCCGCGAAGCTGTTGCCAATATGCTCGTTCACCGCGACCTTGTTTTTAGAGATATAGCGTCGCGGATAAATATATACGACGGCTCCATCGAATTCATCAACGCCCGAAGGACAAACGGATTTGTCCCGCCTGCATCGCGGGCGATCCGTTACGGCATCACTCAAAGAATAAATCCGCAGATCGCCGCCGTCTTTGGCCGCAGGGAATATGGTGCTGCCGTTCCGCAGGGCGGCCTGCCGATGATCCTGAAACAATCCGAACGCATCTCCGGCCGCCGCGTTGAGGTATATACCTCAAATGATGAGTTCAAACTCAAGATATATTCCGCCGCCTGACCGCGCAACGCGGTCTTTACCTTCGGCGAAAGTCCTGCTCTAATTACACTTACGTATGCTGTTGGACCTGACCCCGCTTAAGGTTTCGCGCGATTACAGGCTGCTCTTTTTCGGGCAGCTTATCTCGTTTTTCGGTTCGATGATGACATTTATCGTCGTGCCGTGGCACATGTATCAGCTTACCGGCTCCTCGGCGATGGTGGGCTTCATCTATCTTGTCGAATTTGTCCCGATGCTCATACTGGCGCTGATCGGCGGAGCGTTGGCGGATTTTTTTGACAAGCGGCGGCTGCTGCGATGGACGGAATTTGGACAGGGAGCGGCGTCGCTGATGCTGCTGGTAAATTCGCTGTTGCCGCAGCCGCGGGTTTGGGTGCTTTTTCTTTGTGTAGCTGTTCATGCGGGCCTGGCCGCCATTCAGCGTCCCGCGTTCGAATCGTTCATACAAAAGATAATTCTGCCGGAACTGATGACATCGGTAATGGCATTGAACTCGATCCGTCGGAGCCTCGGAGCCATCGTCGGCCCCGCCCTAGCCGGCATTATCGCGGTAAAATTCGGGCCGTCATTTGCATACGGCCTTGACCTCGTGACGTTTGTCGGCACGATCTATGCCGTTTACGCCATCAGCGCGGTCGAATCGCCCGCGAATGCCGAAAGGCCCGGCGTCAAGGGAATAATAAAAGCGTGGAAATACGCTTTCTCACGGCAGGAGCTGATAGGGACATATTTCATTGACATAGCCGCGATGTTCTTTGCCATGCCGCAGGCGCTTTATCCGGCGTTGGCTATGTATTTCGGCGAGCAGTATGTCGGCTTTTTTCCCGCAGCGATAGCCGCCGGAGCATTGACCGCCAGCGTGACCTCCGGCTGGACAAAGAGCATAAATCGTCACGGGTTGATGGTCACAATTGCTGCGGCCCTGTGGGGCGTGGCGATAACGATCTTTGGATTTTCGGACAGCCTTGTCGTCGCTCTCGGATTTCTTTTCGCGGCCGGTTTTTTTGATATGATCTCAGGCATCTTTCGCGGTTCTATCTGGAATCAGACAATTCCGAACCACCTTCGCGGACGCACGGCCAGCATCGAGATGATAAGCTATCTGACAGGCCCAATGCTCGGCAGCGCCAAGATGGGCATCGTCGCTGAAAGGTTCGGTGTCAAGGCGGCGTTGGTTTCGGGCGGCATATTGTGCGTTGTTTCGGTACTCGGCGCGGCGGTTTTCCTGCCAAAATTTCTTAAATACGACGGCCGCGAAGGCATAATGCACAAAGAATTTGAAGAAGCCCGCCATGCTCAGGGTTTTTCCGAGGATTAGGTTCGAACCAAACGCGACGCTCGTGAATACATCCGCAGAACCGATACATAAACATTGGTAAGGATCAATCTTGTCGGGCTACGGAGCAGGCGTGATAATGTGAGGTTGAAAGCCGCAACGAATTGAATAGAGACGGTAGGCGGCGTGCGAAGCACGCAGAATATTGATAGCTACAGGTTCCGGCCTGCGGCCTTCACCTGTAGTTATCGCTATTTGGCCTGCTCCGCAGGCTGCAGAAGAAAATTGTATGTTTGAAGAGGTTCAGGTAGTTGCCAAAACTTATAGCCTTAGCCTTTGCGGTAAAATACTATTATCAAAACAATATGGCAATTTTAAAAAAGCGTGAGATAGAAAATCTGGAACAGCTAAGCGGTGAGGAGCTTGAGCGCTTTCTGGAACTGCTGCCTGCCGGACAGGTGACGATCAGCCTGTTGCTGGACTATGTCGAGGACGAGCTTTATGACACGGAATGCAATCACAGTCTTCGCCACGCGATGAAGTTCATGATGGACAACCGGCTGGATTTCGGCAAACTCACAAGCTGGCTCACCAACAACGGCGGCTATTGCGATTGCAAGATAATGGAACAGATAGCACCGATCTGGCGAGGAAAATTCGGAGACGATTAGGAGGAAAATATGCGACCGGTTTTTGCACTATTGTTTGTATTGGTGTTTTCGGGAGTTGCGAAAAGTGATCCGTGGGAAAATATAATTCCTCTCGTATCAACCCGAACTGATGTTGAAAATAAGCTCGGGCCTTGTAAAGACGGCTATCCGTGGATATGCAGTTATCGGATGTCAGAGCAAACGGTGACAGTCTCATATTACACAGACGGTAATTGTGCTAATGGTAATAACTATAGTGTAGAAGCGGGTACAGTTATGTCTATTTCTGTTACACCTTTTAATCGAAAACGATTCGAAAGATTTGAGTTTGCAAATTATACCTTTGTGGAAGAACCAGATGACGAATTGCCTGGGATCATTCATCTTTTCGACAGAGATCGTGGTCTCTGGATTAGCGTGGACAACGGTTTCGTCAGAGCATATGACTTCTATCCAACCAAAGAAGACAAAAATAGATTGGCTTGTACGAAAAATGAAATGTCCAAAAGAAGTTCTCTTACCAATAGCAGGCAAGATAATGGAACAGATCGCGCCGATATGGCGGGCAAAATTCGGTGATGATTGACCATCGTATATTAGACGTTATGAGAATTTTTCTGACAATGTGTTTTGTTGCCGTTATGTCGATAGCGGCGTGTGCCCAAAGGCCGGAGACGATGACGATCAAGGTTTATTTTCTGAATACGACGAACGATCCTAACATCGAAGATTGCCGTGACGTCAAACCAACCGAGCGAAGGATACCAAAGACCACGGGTGTGGCAAAAGCAGCGCTTGAAGAGCTTTTTAAGGGCGTGACGCCGGATGAGGAAAAGAAGGGTTTTGTTTCATTTTCACCGGAGGAAACGAGCGGCATCCTGAAAAGCATAAATATCAAGAACAGGGCCGCCTATATCAATTTTGACAAGATAGTCTATGAAAAGCTCGGCGCGGCGACCTCAAGCTGCGGCGGCGGATTCTTTTCCAGTATCGAGGCAACACTGAAACAATTCCCGACGATCAAAAAGGTCTTTTACGCCATCGAACGCAGCCCCGCCGATTTCTACGATTGGGTCCAGGTCGGCGAATGCCCGGCAGAATTAAAGAACTGCGATAATCGGAACTTTAAATAGATGTGATCATTCCGACTGTCATCACGCAATATTAGCGTGCTTAGAGGAGCGGAACGAGATAGCGACCGGTGTGCGAATCGGCATTGGCCGCTACTTTTTCAGGTGAGCCGGTTGCTATTACTTCACCGCCGCCTATGCCGCCTTCGGGGCCGAGGTCGATGATGTGATCGGCTGTTTTTATGACATCCAGATTGTGTTCGATGACGACAATGCTGGAGCCGTTATCCATCAGCGCTCGAAAAGCCTGCAGCAGTTTGTTGATGTCCTCAAAGTGCAGTCCGGTCGTCGGCTCGTCAAAGATGAAAAGCGTTCTTGAATTCGTTTTCTGGGCCAGATGCGACGCAAGTTTTACCCGCTGTGCCTCGCCGCCAGAAAGCGTCGTCGCCGACTGGCCAAGACGTAAGTAACCAAGTCCGACCGCCTCAAGAACGCGAAGACGCGTCACAAGTTTTTTCACATCCTTAAAGAACAGGATCGCCTCGTGAACGGTAAGTTCCAGGGCCTCATGGATGTTCTTGCCCTTGTATCGGACACCCAGGACCTCATCCTTAAAGCGCGTTCCGCGGCAATCCTCACAGGTAAGCTCCACATCGGCAAGGAACTGCATCTCGACCGTGACCGTGCCGCTGCCCTGACACACCTCACAGCGTCCGCCGGGAACGTTGAACGAAAAATGCGAAGGCCCAAAACCTTTCGTCTTCGCGGCCTGTGTCGAAGCGTAAACCTCGCGGATGGTGTCGTAGGCCTTGAGATACGTGACCGGATTTGAACGCGGCGTTCGACCTATCGGCGACTGATCCACGAGGATTATGTCATCGATATTTTCCGCGCCTGTCATTTCCTTGAAAAGCCCGACGTGGCCGTTCCATTCGCCGCGTTGTTTTTTCAAACCGGCATACAGAACGTCGTGGATGAGCGTGGATTTGCCCGAACCGGAAACGCCCGTGACACATACAAGCATTCCGAGCGGTATCTCTACATCCACGTTCTTCAGATTATTTTCGCGGGCGCCTTTTATAACGATCTTTTCAGTTCCATGCTCACGGCGTTTCAGCGGCACCTTGATGGCGGCGTCGCCGCGAAGATATTTTCCTGTAAGTGAATTTTCAGACCGGAGAAGATTCTGAAACGTTCCTTCAAAGACAACTTCACCGCCGAGTTCGCCGGCAAACGGGCCGATGTCAACTATATGATCGGCCGCCCGCATCGTGTCCTCATCGTGCTCCACGACCAGCAGTGTGTTGCCGATGTCGCGAAGATTTTTGAGAATGCCGATAAGGCGTTCGTTGTCGCGAGGATGAAGCCCGATGCTCGGCTCATCCAGAACGTAGAGCGTGCCGACGAGCAGCGAGCCGAGATTTGTCGCAAGCTGAATACGCTGTGCCTCGCCGCCGGAAAGCGTCGCCGCCAGGCGGTCAAGCGTCAGATAATCAAGGCCTACATCAACAAGGAATTTCAGGCGGCGGCGTATCTCCAGCAAAAGCTTTTCGGCGATCTTTTCGCGTTCCTCACTCATTGTCAGATCGTCAAAAAAGACACGCGCATCGGTGATCGACATCGCCAAAACCTCAGGCAGCGAACGTCCGCCGATCTTTACATCGCGTGCTTCTTGTCGCAGGCGCTGGCCGCCGCAATCGGGACATTTCGTATAACCGCGATATTTTGCGAGAAAAACTCGGACATGCAGTTTGTATTTTTTTGTCTCAAGCCACTGGAAAAAGCCCTTTACGCCGCGCCAGCCTTCGTCGCCGTAGATGATGCAGTTTTGCTGATAATCCTCAAGGTCGGCATACGGTTTATTCACGTCTATTGAGGCCGATGCAGCGTATTTGAGCAGTTCCTTTTGCGCCCATGCGTGCTGCGGACGCGTAAAAGGTTCGACCGCTCCTTCCTTTATCGACAGCAGCGGATTTGGGATCACCAGATCGTAATCAACGCCTATCGTATTGCCAAAACCCTGACACGTCGGACACGCTCCGAACGGCGAATTGAAGCTGAAAAGCTGCGGTTCAGGCTCATCATATTCGGTGCCGTCGTATTTGCAGACAAAGCTGTCCGAAAATTTGAGCTGCGGTGCGGCAGAATTGACCGCGGCTGCTTTTTTATCCGGTTCGGCGGTTTTTACTTTGCGTTTCTGCTTTTCGACGGTCGAGCTTTTCTCCCCGTTTGCAGACGGGCCGCCAACTGTCTCCACAATCGCCGCCCGCGCTTCGCGAAAACAAGTTTCCAGCGAATCCACAAGCCGTTCATGAATGTCGGAGCCGGCCCTCAGACGGTCAACAAGAACGAATGTGTTATCAAGATCCGTGAATTTATAGTCTTCCGGCCTTTGAAGCTCGATCATCTCGCCGTTGCGATAAAGCCGCGAATAACCCTGCTGCAAAAGCGAAATTAAATAAGCCGCAACGCTCAGATCGGCGCCGGTTTTTGTCTTTGCTTTTGTTTTTCTCTGCGCCTTTGCATCTCTGCGGTAAACATCCTGCTGCACAGGGAACAGCACATAAAACCGCGTGCCTTCCGCTAGCGAGGCCAGGACCTCATCGGCGGCGGATTCGGGCGAATCTTTTTTCACCTCGCGTTTGCAGACGTGGCAGATGGTCTGTCCTGCACGGGCATAGAGCAAACGGAGATAATCGTAAATCTCGGTTTGCGTGGCGACCGTCGAACGCGGATTTTTGGTGGAATTTTTTTGCCGGATGGCAATGGCCGGAGCTATGCCGGTTATCTCATCGACGTCCGGCTTGTCCATTCTTTCAAGGAACTGGCGGGCATAAGCCGAGAGCGATTCGACATATCGCCGCTGGCCTTCGGCATAGATCGTGTCGAAGGCGAGGCTGGATTTGCCCGAACCGGAGACGCCGGTTATCACGGTGAGCTTGTTCTGCGGCAGCGACACCGAGATGTTCTTCAGGTTGTGAACGCGAGCACCGCGTACTTCCACCGCTTCTTCCTTTGATCTTACAGCCCGCATAGAAACTATTTGCACCAATAATCGAAACAGTTATTTTATCAGATTGAAGATTTGACTTGAAGTGACAGGATGGGGTTAGTCCTACTATACTGTTGGACGATTAGTTGGGGCAGTGAGTACGGCTACTACGAAATTGAATCTATAGCAAAACGTATTCTAGATGGCTACGTACATGAAGAGTTGTTCTATTCCCTTTATCCGGCTCACAATAAAAGCCGGAAATATTACCGTCTTGTGAGACCACGATTGCAACTGATTTAGGCTGGCTGACGATGTACTTAGCAGCAGACCTGTGTCGTAGATTCCCAAGTGCATCCAAATTTATTTTAGAGAATGGCCTAGGTTCGTCATATGGCGTCATTCTGTAGATCACGTCCGGTGACTTGAGGCCATTCAATTTTGCCCCAAAGCCAATAATATCTAGGTCTTTTGTCAAAACCACTGAGCCATCGACACAACTTAATTTTGCAATTCTATTTCCAAATTCACGTAGATTAGGATCATCATAAAGATATGAGTACCTGTTTCTTTCGGGGATACCTTCGATCAATGCATTACCGTACCCATACAGAGGAGAGGAAACGGTCCCGATTTTTTCTATTGAACCTATTTTTTGGGCATAACGAGGGACTATTATAATAGCTCCGCCATGTCGCATTTTACGCATGCGTATCAAGGAGTGTTTTAATATGGTTACACGCGGATCACTAAATACAGTGTATTTTTTTCCCTTTTCCGCAAAAATTTTACCCCATATACTTCCAGTATTTACACCGAATGAAGAATAACGAATGAATGACACCTTGTCGCCAGAAATTAGCGCCAGATTGTCATTTTGATAGCTAATAGTTAATGTGCCAGGATCGATAACTGAGAGTTTTAGCTCCCCACTTGTTAGAGGGACAAAGCCATTAATGAATAGAGTTTCTTTCTCATCAGCTGAAACCAAAATAGCAAAATTGTCTGGAATTGCAGGTGCTAATTTTGCTATTTGGTCAGAACTGAGAATTTTAGGTTCCTCAAACAAAAATTCATTTTTGTCTATGATTCCCATAGAGTTAAAGAAGTCTTGTGTGTTGTCCGCACATCGATACAGAATTGAAAAGAGAGTTTCTCTACCCTCTTCTTTTTTGATACTAGCCCAAAAGGCAGTTTCCACTAATTTGCTAACAACATTATGGCTAAGACCCGAGGAAATAGGTTTTCTGTCATCAAAGATTTTATCCGAACCCGCCAATAGCCCCGTTTTCTGATTTGACCCAAAAAGATTAAGTTTTTGACTAGATTTTTTTTCAGATTTCTGTCTCTCAATATTTAATTTCTCTACCCGATCTAATAACTTATCAACGAAGTCTGATGGTAATGAGAATTTGAAGAGAGTGGCATCCATATCATGATTACGTAAACCTATCAGCTTATTATCATATGAAAACAGTGAGAAATAAAATGGACACTTATAGTGTTCTGTAAGTATTCAGCTTGATCGTTATATAATCGATGGCTCATTGCAGTGTCAATTTTGTTACCAGCGAGTGTCAAAGCGGGCGAGATTTTCACGCCATGTGTCTTTGCTGCCGGCGGAGATGAGGCAGGGAATTGCCCCGTCGAATTGCACTTCGGAGTCGGTTGTGCGGCGGATGCGGTAATTGTAGCCGGTCGGCGAAGATATTGAGATGGTTATGGTCTCTTCCACAACGCGCGCGATAACGGCGAACCGCCAGTCCTTTTTTGAGCGGACTATCAGCCGTGTCCCGATGGGCATTTGCCCGAGCGTTATTTTATCTGCGGCAGGTTCCATTTCTTAGCGAGCTTTTTGTGGTCGGCGGCGGTCATCTGGACAAGATACGGATGTTTTTCAGGGTCGAGCCACGTCATCACCCTTTCCATATTTTCGCGGCTCATCGCGGTACAGCCGCTTGTCGGCGATTCGACGTCCTTCCAAACGTGTAGGAAAATGCACGAACCATTACCTTTTTCAACAGGGTAGGAATTGTAACCGACAAAAACGCCAAGGGCATATTCTTCGCCGATCTCAAGCATCTTTTCAGAGCTTTTCCAGTCAAAAATGCCGACTTTCATTCTATCAACGATCTTGTTGTAGTGGCTCGATGCGGTGTCGTCGATGCATTCGGTATAAGGGCCGATCTCGGTAAAACTCAGATTGGTTCCTTCAGGTTTTGCTGCCGAACCAAAAGCGAATGTCAGAGGAAAAAGCCCCGCCGGAGAATTGCCGTCACCTTCCTTTTTGATTGCGGCGACATTTTCCGGGGCCTGTTTTGCGTCCCAGGCAAGGCCGCTTCTGCCGATCACGACCGGAAAGGCATCGCCCTCGACCTTCCATTTTCCTTTTGGCCCGCTCCGTGAAAACAGCGTTGCGGTTCCTTTGTTAGCGGCATCGTTTTCGGTTATGACGACAACTGCTTGCGTGGAATTTTCAAACGGAACAGGTTTCTCCGGTTTGGCTGGGGTCTTTACCTGCCCGGTTATTGAGGCTGCGGTGAATGCCGTGAATATCAGCGATAGGATTACGGTCGAACCATTTGTCATAGCGAGAGCTTGTGAATATCAATCCTCGAACAGCGATTCGTTCCTCGCCTTCATTCCGCGAACGGCGTAGAGCCGCAGCCCGAGCGAGATAAGCCCGATCGAGATCATCATCCAGATGACTACCCAGACGATGCCGGGAATGCCCGTTGCCGCCGCCATGTTTGCCGCGTCGGAGTGTGCCGACGTAAATGTTGATATAAAGAAAAGATCGACAAGGCTGAACACTGCATTGAGCAGCACTTGAACCGCCAGAAACGCGGTTGCGAAATTGGCCCAAGTCAGGCTTGCGAATCTACCGATTGCAAAAAGCCCAACGGCAAGGACCGC
>CAZOXY010000044.1:25573-27827 GCA_964583955.1 uncultured Chloracidobacterium sp.
CCGAAAATACGGTGAATGCCATGCTGCCGAGCGTTACGGTCGAGAAAAAATTAAAGACCGGAGCGGCAAGCCCGAAAACGGCGGTCATCACCGCGACAAATCCGGCTGAAAAATACAAGGCGTGACGCGAGGAAAGCCCGTAACGCATCCACGCCAGCAGGAGCGCTCCAAAGGTTGTTGTGCCGAGATAACCCGCGCTTGAGATAAATAGCTGTGAGAACCAGCCCGAACCCTGCGACCACACAACGCCGCTCGTGTCCGGCGACACGGTCAGGCTCTGAACCGAATTGCCCGTAAGCACGGTTGCAAGCACATGGCCGCCCTCGTGGATGAACGTCGCGAAAAGCTGGAGCGGATAGGTGATGTATCCGACAAAAGGCAGATACCACGAAGCCAGCCACAAAAGGACGCTGACTACGGTCGCCACCAGAAGCAGCGTGAACTGCGGTTCGATCTCTTTTTTCACCTTATATGCCATTTTAAAACTCTCCCTGATGTCTATAACGTTAAGTTTAGCGTAAAGTTCGCCTAACTGAAAGACTTTTGTGGCATGAATGCCAGTTGCGGGCCTCATCGGTTCGCGGAAAACAGGCCGAAATGCTAGACTTCTGTGTGTTCGTGACAAGCTTTTTATAAAATTTTACCGAAAAGAGAGGTTTAATCCGATACAGTGATCAATTTTGAATTATCTGAGGAACATCTTGCCCTGCAAAAGACCGTGCGCGAGTTCGTGCAGGGAGAAGTTGCCCCGTATATAAAAGAGTGGGACGAAAAGGCATATTTTGAACCGTCTGTCTTCACAAAAATGGCCGAGCTGGGCCTGATGGGCGTCTGCATACCTGAGCAATACGGCGGAGCGGGGTTTGATTACATCTCGCTCGGCCTTGTCTGCGAGGAGCTTGAGGCGTGCGACACGTTTCTCCGCGTGGCAATGTCTGTCCATGTCGGGCTGAACAGCCTGAGCGTGTATTCGTGGGGAACCGAGGAGCAGAAGCAGAAATACCTTGTGCCGCAGGCACGCGGGGAAAAGCTGGCGACGTTTGGCCTGACCGAACCGAACGCCGGATCGGACGTGGTCGGTATGCGTTCGTACGCAAGACGTGACGGCGACGACTGGATCTTGAACGGCGAAAAGATGTGGATCTCGCTTGGCGATGTCGCCGACCATTTTCTCTTTTTCTGCTGGACCGATCAGGAAAAGCAAAAGGCCCGCGACCACAGCGGCATTTCGTGCTTTATCGTCGAACGCACGATGCCCGGTTTTTCGAGCGGCACGCTGCACGGCAAAATGGGCATCAAGGCCGGCAACACGGGCTATTTCTCGCTTCAGGACGTTCGCGTTCCGAAGGAAAATATGCTTGGCAATGAAGGCGAAGGCTTTAAGATAGCGATGTTCTCGCTCGAAAACGGCCGCTACACGGTTGCTTCCGGCGCGACAGGAGTGATCCGTGCATCACGCGACGCTTCGGTCGAATACGCAAATACCCGCGAGGTTCAGGGACAGACCATCTCAAATTTCCAACTGGTCAAACAAAAGATCGCCGAAATGCAGGCGGATTATGAAATGGCGCATCTGCTATGGCTAAAGTGCGGCTACCTGAAAAATCAGGGCAAACCCTCAGCCAAGGCCGCGAGCCTTGCCAAATGGCAGGCGACCATCCGTTCGGAAAAGGCCGCTTCGATGGCGATAGAGGTTCACGGGGCCAACGGCTACACCAACGATTATCCGGTCGAGCGTTATTTGCGTAACTGTAAGGCCGCCGTCATTTACGAAGGCACGCGCGACATCCATACGCTGATGCAGGCGGATTGGGCTTTGGGCGTCAAGAAGGAAAAAGCCGCCCGCGTCATCCTCCCGCCGTATGTTCCGAGCGGTTCGTAGCTGTCAATAAATTTGAGACTGTCTGAAAGGCGTTTTTAAATTGCCTCCGGCTTTAGCCGGAGGACAACGGTCAAAATAGGAGAAAGGCTTCAGCCAAAAAGGAGAGAAGGTATATTCCTTATGGCTTTAGCCTTTGCCTCTTGTAAATATTGCGGCTGAAGCCATTAAGGAAAAATACCTTTCAGAATTTGGCTAAAGCCGCAGGCTTCTTAAACCGCCCTCCACTAGCTCAAGTGGCTGTGTCGAAACTCAAAATTATGGAAATAGATCCCGTAGGGATCTGTGAAAATAGCCCGCCGATTTATCGGCGGGAAAGAATCGATCATTCCCAACCAGTCCCGGCAGGGACGGCTGGGACATTGCAAACATCGG
>CAZOXY010000045.1:0-27511 GCA_964583955.1 uncultured Chloracidobacterium sp.
AGGCTCTAAACGACGTGGCTCTGCTTTGCCGCAAGATGCACCGCGTAAAATGTCAACAGAACCTAGCTAAAGATATTTCGCACCTTGTCCATAAAGGATTCGTCATTGAACTCGGTGTCCTCGATCTCAGCCAGTTGTTCGAGCAATTTCCGCTGCTCTTTTGTAAGCGATCTTGGCGTGATCAGCGTCACGGCAACAAACAGGTCGCCTCTGCCTCTGCCATCAAGGGTCGGCATTCCTTTTGACTTGATGCGAAAAACGGTCCCTGTCTGCGTTCCGGCGGGAACATTCAATTCCTCTTGGCCATCCAGCGTTTTTACGGAGATGTCCGCCCCGAGCGCGGCCTGTGCAAATGATACCGGAACGGCTGAGTAAAGATTTGCCCCCTGACGCTCAAAGGTCTCGTGTTCCTTTACGTGGATGACGACGTAAAGATCGCCCGACGGCCCGCCGTTCGTTCCGGCTTCGCCCTCGCCGCCAACGCGGAGCCGCGAACCGGTCTCGACGCCGGCCGGTATCTTTATCTCCAGCGATTTTTCCTTTTCGATGCGTCCCTGGCCGCGGCATTCCTTACAGGGTGTGCGGATGATCCTGCCCTTGCCGGCACAGTTCGGACACGTGCGCATAACGCTGAAAAATCCCTGCTGATAGGTTGTCTGGCCGCTGCCGCCGCAGGTGATGCAGTTTTCCGGTTCGGTGCCGCTTTCCGCACCTGAACCGTCACACTCATCACACGTTTCGAGCCGCGGTATCCTCAGCTTTTCATCCTTTCCTTCGGCGGCCTCTTCGAGCGTTATTTCCAGATCGTAACGCAGGTCGGAACCGCGTTGGACGGTTGACCGGCGGCGTCCGCGCGAACCGAACATATCGCCGAACCCGAACATATCAAAGATGTCCTCGATATTGCCGAAACCGGGATCGAAGCCCGCTCCGGCTCCTGCCGCCGCGTGGCCGAAACGGTCATAGGCCGCCCGCTTTTGCGAGTCGGAAAGCACCGCGTAAGCCTCGGCGCATTCCTTGAACCGTTCCTCGGCGTGCGGGTCGTCCGGGTTCTTGTCCGGGTGATATTTTACCGCGAGCGAGCGATATGCCCTTTTGATCTCCGCGTCGGTGGCGGAGCGGTTTATTTCCAAAACTTCGTAATAATCTCGTTTTGCCATAGGTCTATACAAACAAGTAGGCGGTTGGCAGTAAGCGGTCGGCGGCTGTATGAACCGGCCACGTGCTGCTGACTTTCACAAGCAAAGCGCCAGTCCAAATTTAATGAACTGACGCTTTTACTATTTTCCAACAACCCGCGTATTTTCACAACCCCGCAGCCGTCTATCCGACCTCGGCCAGCATTGCGGCGGTTATGCGGTTTGAGGCCTCCTCGGCCTTTTTATACGAAGTTTCGAGAACGGACATCTCCTCGGAAAGGAGCGTGCTGTCGGCCTCGTTCAAAATACCGTTTATCTCCTGCTGTTCCTCCAGCGGGAACGAACGGCCAAACTCTGCCATTGCCTTTCGGGCATTTTTTATCACGCTTTCCAGCCGGTTTCGCTGTGTTATGAGTTCGCGCTCCTGGCGGTCCTTTTCGACCGAACTTTCTGCTTCCAGGATCAGACGCTCGATCTCATCCGGCGAAAGGCCCGACGAAGGCGTGATCTGCATAGCCTGTTCCAATCCGGTCATCTTGTCCTGTGCCGACACGTTGACGATTCCGTTGGCGTCTATCTCGAACGTAACGTCGATCTGCGGAACGCCGCGCGGCGCCAGCGGTATGCCGACCAGCTCAAATTTTGCAAGGCTCCGGTTCTCTCTGGCGATCTCGCGTTCGCCCTGAAGGATGTGTATCTGCACTGTCTGCTGGTTGTCCACGACCGTGGTGAATGTCATCGTGTTCTTGAGCGGAATGGTCGAGTTTCGCGGAATGAGTTTTACAAAAATGCCTCCGCGCGTTTCCAGCCCGAGGCTCAGGGGAAGAACGTCCAGAAGAACGATGTCCTTGACATCGCCGGTTAGAACACCGCCCTGAATGGCGGCTCCCATCGCGACCACCTCGTCCGGATTGATCTCCGCCGACGGCTCCTTGCCGAACACCTCGGTCACGGTCTTTGTGATGATCGGAGAACGTGTCTGTCCGCCAACGAGGATCACCTTGTCGATGTCCTCAGGCTTGAGCTTTGCGTCCCAAAGAGCCTTTTGGCAAGGCTCGACCGACGAATCGACCAGATCCTGCACCAGTTCCTCAAACTTGTCCCGCGTGAGCGTGGCATTGATGTGTTTCGGCCCGGTCGCGTCCGCCGCGATGAAGGGCAGGCTGACATTTGCCTCGGAAACGGTTGAAAGCTCACATTTGACACGCTCTGCCGCTTCCTTCAAACGCTGAAGCGCAAGGCGGTCCTCTTTCAGGTCAATGCCGCTTTCTTCCTTAAAGCCCTCGACCAGCCAGTCAATGATGCGCTGGTCAAAATCCTCACCGCCAAGGAACGTGTTTCCCGACGTTGAAAGCACCTCGAACACGCCGTCGTTTATCTCAAGTATCGAAATATCGAACGTGCCGCCGCCAAGGTCGTAAACGGCAACCTTTTCTGTCTTGTTCTTGCCGAACCCGTAGGCAAGAGCTGCCGCCGTCGGCTCGTTTATTATGCGTTCGACCTCAAGCCCGGCTATTTTGCCGGCGTCACGCGTTGCCTGACGCTGCATGTCGTCAAAATATGCGGGAACCGTGATGATGGCCTCGGTTATGCGGTCGCCGAGGAATTCTTCGGCGGCCTGCTTCAAACGCTGAAGCACGATGGCAGATATTTCCGGCGGGCTGTAAACGCGGTCAAGCACTTTTATATGGGCGTCACCGTTCGGCGCCTCGACTATCTCGAAAGGTACGGTGTCGCGCATCTTTTCGACCTCGGGCGCGGTATATTTCCGGCCGATCAGCCTTTTTACGGCGTACAGCGTGTTGGCCGGGTTGGTCACGGCCTGGCGTTTTGCTATTTGGCCGACAAGGCGTTCGTCCTTATCCGTGAAGCCGACGACCGACGGTGTCGTGCGGCCGCCCTCTTTGTTGGAAATTATCTGCACCGTTCCGCTCTCCAGAACGGAAACGCAGCAGTTTGTCGTACCAAGGTCAATTCCGATTACTTTGCTCATACGGGTTCCTTTTTATTCAGATGGATTCTGTGGGATCTCCGGCGGGTTTTGCTGTGAGTCGGGTTCGGGATCCGGTGAGGGGATAAACTCCGCATTGCCAACATCTTCGTCACTCATTGAAAATATCTCTATCTCGTAGTCCGTAGTCGGAGCAGACTCCGAAACGGATTCATTCA
The DNA here is from genome assembly GCA_964583955.1 of uncultured Chloracidobacterium sp. Lineage (GTDB taxonomy): Bacteria > Acidobacteriota > Blastocatellia > Pyrinomonadales > Pyrinomonadaceae > OLB17. The sequence continues at coordinate 3,309 of CAZOXY010000045.1, forward strand.
TATCAATTTCGTTGTTCAGATCAGCGACATTGTCGCCATCCTGTTCGGTTTCTGCTTCGGCTTCGATATTCTGTTCTTCCCCGACCTTTGTCGGCGCGGCAACTGCCACTTTTACCATTGAATGCCGAAGCACGCGGTCGCCGATCTTGTAGCCCTTTAATAATTCCTCGCAAACAGTGTTATCGGGAAATTCGGTCTCTTCTTCTGTCGCGACAGCTTCGTGAAGATGAGGGTCAAATATCTCGCCGAGGGCATGTATCGGTTCAACGCCCATGCCGGAAAACGTCTCATTTATCTGCCGGCTCAGAATTTTGATGCCCTCAAAGAACTGGCTGAACTCCGTGTTCTTTTCTCTTTGCAGGTTCTCTGCAAATTCGAGCGCCCGGTCAAGATTGTCTATCGAAGGCAGCAGCTTTGACACCAGATCGCCGGCCTGGCTGCTGCGAAATTCCTCGCGTTCTCTTTCGGTGCGGGCCTTGTACGCGGCAAAATCCTTTGCTCTTCGCTGGGAGTTTTCCGAGAGTTCCTTTCGTTCGCCCTCAAGCCGTAAAACTGTCTGTTTCATCACGGCCAATTCGTCATTCAGGCCGTCTATCTGCTCCATCAGTTCATCGACCTGATCGTCTTCCTCAGATTCGTCATCCTCATCGAGTTCCGATTCGGGAGCGAGTTGTTCCTCTATCACCTCAGGTTCTTTTTGGGACGTGGGCTGAGGCGCGGCGGCAGCGGCTTCCGGCGACCTGAACACCGAAGGATTCACGTCGTCAAAGCCCTGCTCTATCTCGATCACGGTAGTTTCGAGCGTGATATGAAGGTCTTTTTCCTTTGCCTCAAGCTCTCTGATAAAGTCGTCAACGGACATTGAATCGTCCTCTTGCGGCTCATCACGATACAGATCGAGATCATCGATTTCCTGGTTTGGATCCATTTTTTGCAAGGCGGCGGACGCCGCTCCATGGTCTAGTCGCGAATTATGTCCTTTGACATCATCCTTTCAAGTACCCGTGCAACATACGAGACGATCGAGATCATTCTTGCATATTCCATCCGGGTCGGGCCGAGGACGCTCAGCGTCCCCACGGTCGGGCTGTTGCCGATACGGTACGGGGCCGAGATCAGCGTACAATTTTGAAATGAAGGCGTTCGGTTCTCGCTGCCGATGACGACCTGAATGCCGCCGGGAACTGTCGTGTCCCGGCCGATGCATTCCTCAAGTATCTGGATCAGCCGTGACCTTTCGCCGATCGTGGCCAAAAGGTCACGAAGCCGTTCAAGGTCGGCAAAATCCTTTCCCGTGAGGATATTGGTCGTTCCGTCAACAAACACCTGTCCGGCCCTGTCCTCGTCGCTGTCAATGCTTTGCGAACAAAGGATAACGGCCGTTTGCAGCAATCGGTCAAACAGGGACCTTTCCTCATGCATCAGCACAAGTATCCTGTCCCTGATCTCTGACAATGTCTTTCCGCCGTATTCGATATTCAGGTAATTCGCGCATTGTTCGAGTTCCTCGCGGGTAAAGGACATCTTTAGCCTTATTATCCGATGATGGACAATATTCGGCGAAGAGACCAACACGACCAGAATGCGGTTGTCGGAAAGATTGACAAATTCGATATGCTGCAGGCGATCATTGGCCAGAGATGGCGATACTACGATGCCTACATTATTTGAAAGAGCAGAAAGAAGGTGAGACGTACGTTCCATCAATCTGTCCGGCGTTTCCGCTATCTCGCTGTCGGCCAGGCCGAGATCGCTGCCGATCCGGTCCAGGTCCTCATTTGAGATACTCAGAACCCCTAACAGATTGTCAACGTAAAATCTGTACCCTTTATCTGTCGGTATCCTGCCGGCCGATGTATGAGGATGTTCAAGAAGCCCAAGCTCCTCAAGATCGCTCATCACATTGCGGATAGTGGCCGGACTAAGGCCCTGCGCATTGGCAAATATGTCCGCGACGGCCTTGGAACCAACTGGTTCACCGGTAACAAAATGTTCTTTGATTACAGCGGAAAGGATCGTTTGGCCGCGAGTATCCGGGATTTCCCGAATTTCTCCGTTCTTTACGTTTCTAACTCGACCCTGCATCTTATTACGGTGAGTTTGAAGCAAACGGCACAAAGGCAGTATGCTTCCTTTAAAAGGAATAGCATTTTGAACCTGATGCTGTCAACGATTATTAGTTAAACCTTGATTAACATGAGTCCCGCATTGACAACCGCAGCCATTGGCGAATTATACCGCAAAGCGTTCACGCATTACGACCGCGACCGTATGATACCTGAGATCAACGTCAGTTTTTATCCCTATGTTGGCATAAATCACACTATCCGCGTCCGTGACGGCAGGGTCTATGTCAGGATCGCCGAGATCTGCGGCGAGATGCCCGAGACCGAGCATCTTGCACTGGCTTTCATCCTTGTTTCCAAATTGTATCGCCGCCGCGCTCCAAAATGGGCGCGCGAGGCTTATGCGGAATATATAAAAACGGACGAGATACGCGAGCGTTCCACCGAGAATAAACGAGTACGCGGCAGAAAAGTGATAACGGGAACAAATGGCGAATTCTTTGACCTGAACGAGGTCTTTGACACGCTGAACGCCAAATATTTTGACGGGAACCTACAAAAACCGACGCTTACGTGGTCAGCACGGCGGACATATCGGATCCTCGGCCATCATGACTCGACCCACGACACGATAGTTATAAGCAGGTCGCTCGATTCACACGACACACCGCGTTACGTGGTGGAATACGTCGTATTCCACGAAATGCTTCATATTCACCATCCGACTGTCCATTACAACGGCCGGCGATATAATCACACACCTGCGTTTCGGCGCGATGAGCGAAGATTTTCACGTTATATTGACGCCGAGGAGTGGATAGAAAGAAATGTGCGAAAGATGCGGCGAAGGGCAAGAGCATCATGAACCAAAATTCAGCATTAGTATATAAGGCTGATCTTACCGGGGATTGTAAATTGGTAATTGTCCAGTTGTAAATTGGTAATGAGAAAATGATCTTTACAACCAATTCACAATTAACCAATTTACAATTCACGATCGGTTTTCCTGTCAAATTGGACTTTCCAAATCAAAGGAGATCTATTGCGTTTTTCGGAATAAATGGAAGCCCTACTCCTTTGCGAACTGGGACGCGATCAGGCCGATCAGGCCGAGCTGCGAGGTCATTTTTCGCTCTATTCCGTTCCTGCTGAAACGGGTTTCGGTTATCCACCGCATATTGACGTTGGCGGCATCTTCCTTTTTTTCCGAGATCACCTCCGCAACTTTTAACGCCGTCGTCCTGTCATTGGTGACAGTAATGGCGGATGCCTTTTGGCTCGCGAATATCGCTGACAGCGGCGTATCGGCCGGACTGATCTGAGCGGAAACGAACCGTTTGTGAAACTCCAGAACCTCTTCAGGATCGCCCGCGACAACGATGTCGCTGATGAACAGCGCCCGAACGTCATTGTCTTTTGAAAGCCACGTTTCCGCCTCGCCGATCTTTTCAGGCGGCCTTGTGAGTTCAAGCTCTTTTGCCAGCGATGTTTTTACCTTTGCCGCGTCCCTGACAGTTGCAATAAAGATGGTTCTCTCGCCGTCCTCATCAAAGCGGACGGTATATATCACAGGGCCGACGGATGATAAAAGAGCGTCGGGGGCCTCCACGCCGTAAGGTTCAAAAACGGCGGATGAAAATGCCATCAGGATGGCTCCGCTGACCTCGTCGGTCAATTTCGCTCCCGTAAGCAAAACGCTTCTCCATGCGACCTGCGGATCGCGAAGGTCGTATCGCGTTATGCTTTCCGGTGTTGCGGGCATGCCGCCGATAATGCGGCCATCAGTGCTGTTCCCCGACGGAACAAGCGTTTCGTTAAGGACCGGCGCCACGTCCGCATTCATTACGATGTCAAAACGGTCCTCGATGCCGTTATCGGCCTTTACGGCCGTCCATGTCGCCTCTTTCAGGGAATTGCGAAGCAGTTCAGGCAGGAGCCGGGCGATAAAACTTTGCGTTTCGGGGTCGCCGCCGGCTCTTTGGGCCATTGAAATACCGGAAATATTTGCAAGCTGCCCAATGCCCTCAGGCGAGATATAGCCAAATGCGATCCGCTCATCGTTCGTTATCTTTGGATTTCCGGCTATCGACGGAACTTCACCGCGTTTTACCGCGAGGCATTTTTCTATCGCGGTCTCATCATTTCCGAAAAACACAAGGCTGCCGATGACAAGCGCGTAAGCCTTGCGGCCGTCCTGAGACTTCCATACAAAATAATCACCGTCGTGTTTCTTTGAGGTTTCGAGCAATGCCTCGCCGCCGTATGCCTCGCTTATAAAAAGGCCCAATTCCTCCTCGACAAAATGCAGCACCTGAAAGTTCCAGAACCGCGTTTCCGCCACGGCTACAAATCTGGGCTGAAAGTTCAGTATGGAATTTTCCTCGGTAAGCTCCTGTTCCGTTGTTTCAAAACCGGTGACGGCCACCGCCATTTCAATGCCGTTGATGCCGCTCAGATCCGGTTTTGTCATGGCAGCCTGTTGATATATCTCGCTTTCGGTCAATGTCGCCACGAGCGCTCCAAGGTCTTTTGTCTCCATGTAAACCAGAGAATCCGCAGGCATAACGGTTCGCGGATCGGTCGGCGGCGACCCGCAGGAAAGCGTCACCACAGAGATGCAGAGAAAGATAAAGACAAAGAGACGCGATGACACGGGAATGCGGCGTCGCCTGGTGCCGGGGCTGCCGTGAGAGAGGCCGCTTTGATAATTGTCTTTAAGGCCCTGCTTCTCTGCGTCTTTGCGGTGGTATTTCTGTGATAACATCTTTCGAATATGACGGAAACTATTTTTGCCAAGGATATTTTACAGGGTAAGGTCGCTTTTGTAACTGGCGGAGGAACGGGCATAACCGGCGGCGTTGCCAGAGCGATGGCTGAACACGGCGCGAAACTCGCCATTACCAGCCGCAAGATCGAGAACCTTGAACCGATGAAAAAGCTGATCGAAGGCAGCGGCGGCGAATGTCTGGCCGTCGCGGCTGACGTTCGCGACTATGCAGCCGTCGAATCGGCCATTGCCCAAACCGTTGAGCATTTTGGCAAGATCGATATTGTCGTGAACGGCGCCGCCGGAAACTTTCTGTGCGCCGCTGGGGAACTTTCGGCAAACGGTTTCGGAACGGTGGTCGATATAGACACAAAAGGAACATTCAACGTCTGCCGTGCTTCTTTCGAGGAGCTTAAAAGATCAAAGGGTCAGATACTGAATATCTCGGCAACTCTGCATTACCTCGCCACACCGATGCAGATACACGTTTCCGCCGCAAAAGCCGGTGTTGACGCCATAACACGCAACTTGTCAGTTGAATGGGGACGTTACGGCATCCGCGTAAACGGCATAGCACCCGGCCCGATAGAGGATACCGAGGGGATGAAACGCCTTCTGCCCGAACCGCTTAAAGACAAGATAACAAAGAAGATACCGCTGGGACGCTTTGGCCGGATAAAGGATATAGAGAACGCCGCTCTTTTTCTTACATCGGACGCCGCCAGCTATGTCAACGGCGTCACGCTGGTGGTTGACGGCGGACAATGGCTGCTCGGCACAAGTCTGGGATGATCGTCACAACAAAGTTGACCGGCATAAAATGCCAGATCTGATCAATAACTGCCAAGTATATTGTACCGCTGCATTTCTGCATCCTTTTGATCCGGCTTGTTCTCAAAGGCCGCGCGAAGAATGATCATCTTTGAAAGGACTCGTGTCTCCACGCGGTTGAATCGATTCGACGCTTGCTGAAGCCGGTCAAAATCTACTTTTATCAGCGATCTGATAGTTGGCGTCGCAAGATTCAGTTGTCTGGATATATTTCCGGCTATTCCCGACCCGAATGCCCCGACCTGTACCTCTCCGTCCACGATCATCTGTTCTGATGTGTCGATGAATTCTCCGACCCTTACCAGAGAACCAATGACCTCATTTAAACTTATGATCGTATCCTCCAAAAGAGGAAATGCTCTTTCGGGATCGGCTTCCGCATAGCCTGAGATCAACATCCATGTATAAAGAAAATCCTGATATGTTTTGGGAGATGGGTTAACCAGATTCGCCGCGTCACGCATTAGCTCAGATGCAAGCTCTTTGTCGCCGGCCTTTGCAACCTGGGCCGCAAGGGCGCTGAGGCCGATCAGCTTTTTGTCTTTGCCCGATGTTGACATAAGCATCTCGCGGGCCTTGGCGACGATCTTCTCACGCTCCTCCTTAGGCAGTTCTTTTTTATTAAGGCTCATTACCTCAGCCATAAGCTCTTGCTCGGCCCTTTCACGAGCGTCGATCCCTTGTCTTACTGCCGCCGATTCTCCTGATCCTCTAACGGCAGATCCACCCGGACTGCGAGGTGCCGGCGGGGCAACTGATGTGCCTGAACCCGTCCCTCTTGTACCGCCTGCCCGCTGCGGCTGTGGACGTCCCGTATTTTCTATATTGAATTTTGTACGTATCTGCGATGCCCTGCCCGGATTATACTTTTCAATGTTGGCCAGATAGGATCGGAAGCCTCCGCGTTCATCGCCTTCAAGAATGGCCCTGGCCAGTATATCGGTCAATTCACGCAGATCTTCTCTGGAATAGACCGGCTTCTTTATGGGGTCTTCACGACTGTCTTCAAGTTTCTCATCACCAAACGAAATAAGGTTGTGAAGACTGTATAGTTCCAGTTTGTCCAGGCTCTCATTCTTAATGCGTGAAAACACGGCTGAGGCAAATTCGGCCGCTTTTTCAGGGTCTTTTGAGTGCATCTCTCTCAACAGATCAACATGATGCGAGCGAAAGCCCTTTTGCAGAGAGGCCATTGCCAGGTCGGCTGCCTTGGCAGCATCTTTTTCTGCGATCTTTCTCAGCAGGCCAAGTTCAAAATAAGTATTGTTGCCGTACCCCAATATAGTTGTCAGCTGCGGATTGGAAACCCCGCTTACGCTGTCATGATAAAAGTTAAAGGCAAGTACAGGTTCGTGTTCGGCAATGCTGGATGTTATTTGCTGCCTTACACCCATAGCGACTTGAAACTTTTGCAGCACACGAGACCGCTCGTTCACTTCCCCGAATAAAAATCCGCCTCCGTACGATCTCTCACCATCTTCCGGCGGCGGGAACATATTCATCTGATCGTCATACATCGTAATAAGGGTCTTGAATTCGCTCACTGACCATCCAAACAGACGCTTGGCCTCTGCTTCATCATGTGTCCACATGAGCGACGCGATCTCAGCGGTAAAGCTGATGCGATTTTCCTGCGTTCGCATATTGCTTACCTCTGAAGCCGTCTCTCTTAAAAGACGCATTGCTTTTTCCATTGTTTGCTTTTCAGTTTCGTCCGGTGTCGGCGTCGGTGTTTGGCCAAATACCGACTGAAATGAAAAGAAAATAATGACAAGTACAAAAATTTTAAATGATCTCATCCATTGGCCTCCTGATGTTTGACGTGTAAATGATAGTTGTATTGCAAACAGAAGTAAACGCCTTTATTTTTGATAAAGTTGCTCATCTTTCTATTTAGGCTCTGATAGTGCAAAATTAGAGCCGTATTTCTATGCTTTTGGTTATCGATAATTACGATTCGTTCACGTACAACCTTGTCCAGTACCTCGGCGAGCTTGGGGCCGAAATGCGGGTGATAAGGAATGATGAGATGAGCGTGGATGAGATCGAAGCTCTCGGCCCTGACAGAATATTGATCTCGCCGGGGCCGGGAACGCCCGATGATGCCGGTGTCTCGCTTGAAGTTATCGAGAGTTTCGCCGGACGCGTTCCCGTTCTGGGTGTGTGTCTGGGACATCAGGCAATCGGCCAGTTCTATGGCGGTAAGGTGACGCGCGCTCCCGAACCCGTTCACGGAAAACCTGTCGATATTCTGCATGACGGAAAGACCATTTTCTCCGGCATACCGGACGGCTTTTCCGCCGGACGCTATCATTCGCTTGTCGTCGAACGCGAAGGCTTGCCTGATGAATTGGAAATATCTGCGACATCGCCGGACGGGTTGATAATGGGATTGCGTCATCGTGAAAAAAAGATCGAGGGTGTGCAGTTTCACCCCGAATCCATCCTCACCGAACATGGCAAACTGATGCTGAAAAATTTTCTTGGCCTCTGATGAAACCACTTTCTCCTATCGGGATGCTTTACGGCGGCATCACCGCCGCCAGAAACGCCCTTTACGACAGCGGGCGGCTGCGTTCGCATGACCTGGGAGCGCGAACGATCAGTATAGGCAATATCACGACCGGCGGAACCGGAAAGACGCCGCTTGTCGCATTCGTATCAGAACTGCTGGCGAAGAACGGCGAACGCGTATGCATACTGACACGCGGTTACGGCAGAACGAACGCCGCGGAACGCATTGTGGTCAGCGACGGCAAAACGGTTTTGGCCGATGCCGCGACCGGCGGCGATGAACCTGTCGAACTGGCCGAACGCTTACTGGGCAAAGCCGTCATCATAGCCGATCGCGACCGCGTTTCGGCGGCAAAATTTGCCGTGAAAGAATTTTCACCGTCCGTGTTCGTTCTGGACGACGGATTTCAACACCGCCGCGCAAAGCGCAATGTTGACATCGTTTGCATAGACGCGACCAACCCGTTCGGCAACGGTGAGGTCATTCCCGCAGGGCCTTTAAGAGAATCGCCCCACAACCTGAAACGCGCCGACGCTTTTGTTATCACACGAACGGAACAGTCCGAAAAAGCGGACGAGATAACGGCAATACTAAATAAACACGCGCCGTCGGCTCCTGTCTTTCACGCAAGCACCGCCATTGATCGAATATGGCCGCTAAAAGGCGAAACCAATGCGAACAACATAAAATACTTCGCATTTTGCGGGATAGGAAATCCCGGTAATTTCTTCAGATCGCTTGAAATGAACGGGATCGACGTTCGGAGAGATCGTGTGTTTCGCGATCATTCTTCATATACTGCCGCGATCATAAAGGAGCTTGAGGCCGAGGCCGCAAAAGCAAACGCCGACGCTCTGATCACCACCGCCAAGGACGCCGTCAAGCTCGGCGACATGACTTTCTCTCTGCCCTGCATGGTCGCTGAAATACGGCTGGATGTGTCCCCTGAGCCTGAATTTCGCCAACTTGTCCTGAACGGTTGAACCGCCAAAGGCATTCCACATTCCCTATTTTGCAGACACAACTCGGAGATTTTTGCCATGTTCCGGCAAAAATATCCGTATAATGTTATTTATGTGGCCAGGCCGATCCAGACTGATCTTCGCTTTTATGGCGTTTGCCGCATGGTTCGTTATCGGATCGGCTGCATTAACGGCGCAGACCGCGCCTACAAAGCTTCGGGCTTTGCTGATAGAAAACGCTCAACTTACCACTGATGAAATAACAGCACTAGACAGCGGCAAAGTGGTCGTCAAAGCCTTGCCGACAGCGAGCAAACAGGAAACTGTCGTCATCGGCATCTTGCGGTTGAGCGACATGAGCTTTGCGGACATCGCCGCATTTCGCGAAAGCCTTGCACAAAAACGCGGCAGCGAACGCACGTCAGGCAGCAAATTCAATTTACCTCCGCAGATCGGTGATCTTGCCGGCCTCGAACTGGAGAAAAAGGATCTTGAGGAGCTGCAAAAATGCGTCGTTGGCAGATGCGATATGAATCTTTCCGCTGAGGCTATTCGCAGATTTCAAACGGACGTGGATTGGAACACAGCTAACCGCAGTGAACAGGCAATTGCCATGATGCGACAGATACTGCTTGAATATGCTGTAAACTATCTCGAAAAAGGCGATAAGGCACTGGGCAGCTATGACAATAGCAGAAAGCCCGTCAACCTTGCGGAGACTCACGATACTCTGCTGGCGTCATCGGGCCTTGCAAACGAACTCGTCCCGGAATTAACGGCTTTTCTTAAGCGGTTTCCGGCGGAGCCTTCTGACGGAATACAAAATGAGCTTCATTGGTCAATAGTTGATTTCGGCCTGAAACCGATGATCACACTGACGCACACCGCCGCTTATTCCGCTCCGGCCGATGACGGCCCACAGATGCTCGCCATCGCCGCCAGACAGATATACGCCAGCCGCTATCTTGACGCCTCGCTTTCGTTTTCCATCCTGACTCATGATACTGACACTTCCGGCCCTGTCAGCTATATAATTTTCATGGACCGCTCCAGGTCAGACGCGCTCGGCGGGCTTTTTGACGGCCTGACCCGATCGGTAGTCGAACGCGAAGCGAGCGAGCGAGTACAGAAAGTGCTGCAAACCGCCCGAACCCGTCTGGAAACGGAGAAAAAGCAGCTGCTTGAACCGTCGCCAAGCCCTGAATTGAACGGAAACGGCTCATCGGGAAACAAAAGTATTTTGATCGCGGCCGTTGGGGTCGCTTTGCTACTTGCAGCCGTTCTGGCATTTTACCTGCTCCGCCGAAAATAGAACGCCTGCAACCGAACCATTCCCTTTTTCATCCTATTGCGGTAAACTTATGTTCCGCGTCGGCACCTGCAAGATGCTAACGCGGAGTGCGGTAATATGCACTTGTTTACGAACGCACTCATTTTGGGGGCGACAGGCTTCGACAGGGGCTTGTATGGATCTTTGAATGCACGTCGGGCCTGCGTGGTTGGCTCGTTAAAAAAACTACTGCAAAAACAAATGCTAATCAAGAATTAGCTCTTGCTGCCTAATTAACTTTAGCTACAGCAATGTCACGCCGGAAGTTCGCCTGATGCGACCGGTTGTGGCATAACCCAGTTCAGGCTCGGGCGCGTTCTCCACCTGCGGACGCGGCTTAAAATCAGCCGGGTTAGCCTTTTGAGAGGTCTTGTCGGTTCATCTGCTCTCGAAAGGCGAAATTAAAGTGAATCGACTAAACGTGTAGATTTCACTGGTCGCAACCTTTGGATGCGGGTTCGATTCCCGCCGCCTCCACCAATTTTATTGCGGGTCCTGTATATGTAATGCATCGAAGATAACTGATGTCGCTTACGGCCCTGACAAAAGAAAAAATTTCATGCTGCTATAATAAATGAGATGAAAGCAAAAGACGGAAATATAAAACTCTCCGAGAAAAAGTCTGGCAAAACCGCTCAACAAAACGCTGCACCGCGTTCGGCTGCTGCTAAGGGAAGCACTTCAAACGGAAACGGCATGACGAAGGCCGACATTTCGACCATGCGGGCGTGGAAGAAGACCTACGAAAATCGGGAGAAATTTCTCAATTAGTTAATGCCCATCGTCACCTACGATACCTGTATTTTTATTTCGCGCAAGCCGGCATCTTTCCCGAAAGGGTTTAGAATGACGGCTATTGTTTTGCAGGAATTGACCGCAGGGGCGACGGATGACTCTATCGTTAAACTCTGGAATGCCGCCCGTCGCGACCATGAATTGGCAGGGACATTGCTAGTGCCGAACGGCGAAGACTGGTGGATGGCAGGAAAAGTGCTGAATTCGATGCTTCGCGGCCAACGGGTTAAGAACAAAGGCAGAACGCCAAAGATATCCGTTGACGAAAAGCAAAAGATCATTCGTGATGTGCTTATTGCCCGTGTTGCCAGGCGTTCAAATACTGCGATCGTAACCGATAACGTAAAAGATTTTGAAAAGATCCGCAGTTTTTGCAACGTACGGGTTATCCCAGGCAGCAAACACTTCTCATAAAGGCATTAATTTGCCGCAACGTTTGGATGCGGGTTCGATTCCCGCCGCCTCCACCAACCTTTTAACATTTATAATTCCGGTCAAGAAAAAAAGAACGGCTATGGGGCCGCTCTTTTTTTCTTTTAAGTGTGGGAGTAAAAACGTGGGAGAGTGGGAGTTCTTATCACCGTCTCAGAACCGTTTCTGGCCCCTGACGGACGATGGTGTGGGAAGAAAATCGACATCTGTAATGCTGTCGGAAACATTCAGAGCCATTGTCGAATACGAATACTGCCGGTGAACTGCGGAAAGAATGTACATCCGTCCTGATGCAATATCATTGAACGAATAGTACCCAAAACCGTTCGTTGTCACGGTTCGCGCTCCGCCCTGGTCGTCCATGATCGTGACGGTTGCTCCGCGAACGCCGTTGGCGCTTTCGTCCAACACCCGGCCGCCAACCATCACACCGGCGGAGGACGGAGCCAAAGCGCAGACTATTTCCGAATGTGATCTCGCGGCTATGATCTCGCTGCCTGTCAGGCCGAGCGCGTTCAGGTTCAGGCGAAGGCCATTAACGGTCTTTGCTCCGCCTGTCAGATACGAACTGTCCGTTTGTTCATTTATGGCTATGGCCCCAAGGCCAAGCGGCAGGCTGACGGTCTGGGGAAGGCCGGTCAGCTGAACGTTCGTTGTTCCAAGTAAAGGAATGGAATATGACAAACTGGCAAGGCTGCCGTTGCCTGTACAGGTGGCGACACCCAGTGAACAGGTACACTGCGTGTTTGTTTCCACAGCTCCCGCTCCAATAGAAAGGATGTTCAGGACATTTACCGACAGGCCGTCCACTTGAGACGATGAACTTGTGGAATCAGGCGTACCGGCCTCAACGCCGCCATCGGTCTCGGATCCCAGCGCACCGGTCGTAATAAGCCCAGAAGCAAGATTTACGCCCAGCGTTGATGTTGACAGATCGCCTCCCTGGCCCGGCAGAGCGCCGGTGTCAGAGACTATCGTTGCAAGGTCATTGCCCAGAAGGCCGGTCTCTTTGAACCACAACCCTGTTCCGTGTCCGCCGAAAAGATCCTGCGACGGAGCCGTCGCGCAGTTTATGCCGGAACGCGATGAGGCAACCTTGATGTTTATTTCCGCAAGCGTGGCAGGATCGGTAACGGTCAGATTGATGGCCGTGACGGTCATTGACCGCGCGTCAACTATCTGTTCGTTCACCCTAAGATTTCCCAACAGGCCTTTTTCGCCCAGGATCGGAATGTCATAGTTGACCTGGCCGGAAACATCTACCTCCTGGCCGTTGACCATAACATTAACCAAAGTGGAATCGCCGAAAGTGCTGGTTGTTGGACAGCTTGAATGTGTTTGAGACGAGACGGCGGCAACAGATATTGAATTGCCCAACAGCCCGATGGAAAGATTGTTGACACTGGCGGTGGCGGAAGAATCGTTGGCGGAGCCGCTCGCGGAAACCATCGAGGATCCGATAGACAGTCCGACAGCGCCGACCGAAGCCGTCATGCTTGCGAGTGTTGTGGTTCCACCGGAATGAGGGATCGGTCCGGTGTCTGCTATGCCTGTGGTAAGAACCGGCTGCCCAACCGCGCGGACGGTTACGTTCACCGCACCCGCTCTGCCGCTGTAGGTCTGGGCATTCAGGCCAAAAGTTCCGAAAAATACAAAGATCAGGGCAACCAACCAATAGCGAAGGTCGCCATACTGCTTAATCATACTCTTAATCCTCCGTGGACGTGGGTAATTGGGAAAGGAGGAGTCCTCTATGACGCCTTTCGACGGTAGGAGAACCTCTCGGTTATAAAGACATGAGTATCTTAAACGTTATTAAAGCTGAGAAATATCAATTTTCGCTGTGTGAAATGAGGTCGCTTGTACACGCCATTTCCGCCAGCGAGTCAGAAGTGAATCATACGATATTCTTATAACAATGTCAAATATTCTTATAACATTGTCAAACTTTGTTTATTGATAGTGTTTTGTGTTTATACATTGCTGTAGCGTTTGTCAAGGTCAGTTGATTCCGGCTGTATCCTGATCGGCAAATATCAAAATGCCCGGCCATATACAGACCGGGCAATTTTCGCATTGGTTTATAACCAATCGCTTTATGGCAGAGGCAAAAAATTGACGTCGGTCAGATTATCGTTCAAAAGAACGGTGATCGGAGCAAATCGGTATTGCTTGTGTGTCGGGGTCAGCACATAGCCGGAACCGGCAGGAAGCCCGCCGAATTGATAGTAACCGAACGGATTTGTCCGCACCGCGCCTCGAGCGCCCTGTCCGTTATCAATAACGATCTGGACGTTGGCGATGCCGCGGCCAAAATGATCGGTCACGCGTCCTGATACCGATACGGGTGCCGAAGACGGAGCAAGCGAAATGACAAAATTTGCGGCCGAGGCTCCTGACGGTTCGGCAAAACCCGCCTCGCGAACCCTGATCCGGGCCTGGGTTGTGGGCATATCCGGCACGCTCCATGTAAACGTTCCTGTGTTCGTAATATCCGCCGCGACAGTATGTGGAAACGTTGCTCCGCCGTCGGTCGAAAGCTCTATTGCCACATTTCCGTTAAAGCCACCCGAATTCGTCCAAGAGACCTCCACCGTGTCACCGATAATAGCAACATCTTCACTCATCACGACGCCGGTTATGGTATCGGGAATGTTGTCACCTGTCGTATCACGGAACCAGCCAATGTCCCGCATCAACTGACGTGTCAGATCGAGCGTCAGCGGTATTCCAGTATTGATGTTCGGCTCCATAAGCAGGTTTGGAGTCGCGACGGTGCTAAAGTGCGAGACAGAAGATCCGGACGAAAACGTACTCGGAGCAAAAAGCTCGACCCGTCCTTCCCCATCACGGGCCGAAGTAAGGAATCCGGAAGCAATACGGACGTTAGGGCCATCCCATCTGAGCGCTCCGTCACTTCTTGCGGACGCTTGCCGTTGAACATTGGTCATCACATCCCAATGCAGACCAGTGTTATTGTCAAACATGTACCGCGACCAAACATCAGGAAAGTCGCCATTTAGAGTACCAGTATTTCCATTCGCAAAGGTCGAGAATCCGAGGCCATGGCCTAATTCATGCAAAACAACGACGAGCAAATTAATTCTTAGTGGCGGTGTTGTGTTGTCAAGCCCGTAATACCACCGACTATCCGGAGCAAGACATGCTGTGTCTATATTCGCATTGAAAGTTGTACTGATGTCGTTATTCGCGGCGCTAAGATCGACCCCAGCCTGCTTATTGGCCAGAGCAGCGTGATACCATGTGCCTGACAATTCGGCACCACCAAAATCTCGAGCTAGGTAAGCAGAATTCGCAGAACCCAGGATCGCCCCACTTGTGGAACAAGTTTGACCAATCATTTGAGCCTGCACTTGGATCGGCACAGTGGAATCTAGAAAAGCTCCCCAGATCGCTGCCGCAAAATTGAATACATTCAGACGCTGTTCGCCGCGTGTCGTGCCAGCATTTCCGCCTTCGCCGACGACGAACGCGGCCTGCGGGTCATTAAAGCCAACTCCCGGGCCATTATTGTTTACTATGGTTATTACCGCGTTCGAGGGCGATGCAAGTGCTTCGTTTATGGCCGCGTCGCTTATCATTTTGCTGTAAAAAAGATATTCATCCACACCCATTCCGTGCCGTCGGGCGATGGTGGAGATATCTTCGCGGAGGAATGAAAGCGAGGGCACGGGACGGCCGGTGTCCAGATCGCGTCCGAAGAAATCATTTGCTTCGGCCAGGCTCGTGACACAAGCGGCTGCCGGTTCGCCGTTGGAATCGACACGACCGAGCATGACGTTTTGAAAACGGCCTTCGAGATCAAAGAAGACAGTGCCGTCGTGCAAAGTTTGTTCGACCAACCCCTCGGATGAGCGGTCAGTAAGCCGTCTTATTGTGTCGGCCAGTTTTTTGTCATCGTCGCCATTGCGGACGGAAACAGGGGCGGGCCTGTCTCCTGCGGAACGCTGCTGGGCCGAGACGTGTGACCGATCTTCCGCAAGAAAAAAGATGGTCGTGACCAGAGTGAGAATCAATAAAAAGAGTAGTGAGCGTCGCATTGGCGATCCTCCGGGATAGATTTGATTTGATCAGAGTTAGGTGATGGAACCTCAGTTCCAGGCGATGTTAAATGGGCCGTCAATATTCCGTTAAAAACGGAATGGGGGAAGCACGACTATAATTGTATCCGTCCTGGCGTTCTAAAATCAATAAAAAACTCAAGGCAGGATCTTGTCCCGCTTCGGCGAACCGGTGTCCTTTTATAATGGCGCCCCCGAATATTCCATTGAGCGTTGACATTGAACGCGGCGAAACCTATTCTCATTTCTTTCGATGAATGAGATGGAAACAAAAGAGAAGGCCGATCAGGCATCGCTGCCCATCGGTATCTTCGATTCGGGTGTTGGTGGCCTGACGGTGTATCGCGCCCTTCATGACCGGTTGCCGAATGAGCGTTTTGTTTATCTGGGCGACACGGCGCGTGTGCCGTACGGCACAAAATCGCTGGCGACGGTCGAGCGTTATGCTTTGGAAAATGCACAGTTTCTGGCGTCTTTTGGGATAAAGCTGCTGGTTGTGGCGTGTAATACGGCATCGGCCCTCGCTCTGCCGCAGATACGCGCGCAGATCGGGCTGGACGTTGTCGGGGTCATCGGCCCCGGCGGGCGAAAGGCGGTTGAGATAGTAGGGTGCGAGGCCCCGCACATAGGTGTTATCGCAACGGAGGCGACAGTGGCCAGCAATGCCTACGCCGACAGGATCCACGATGCATGTGACAGAGCCGAGATACTTCAAAAAGCATGTCCGCTTTTTGTGCCGCTGGCCGAAGAAGGCTGGACGGACGCCCCGGAAACATATTCGATCGCAAAAAAATATCTTTCGGCCTTTCACGATTTTAAACCGGACGCCGTTGTGTTGGGCTGTACCCACTATCCGATCCTCAAAGAGGTCATTCAACAAACGCTGGGCGAAAATGTTAAGCTAGTTGATTCCGGCGAGGCAACAGCGGACGAAGTGGTTGCTCTTTTGCATGAAAAGGCCCTTGATAACCGGAACATCGTTTCCGGTTCGCGACGGCTTTGCGACGATCTGGATCATTTTTTTGTGACCGATGCCACGGAGCGTTTTGGCAACGTTGCAGAACGGTTCCTCGGCATGAAGCCGACAAAGCTCGAGGCCGTGGAAGTTTACGGCAGCGATAACATGAAAGGTTAAAAGTGAAAGAGTGGAAAGTCGAAAAAGTATGCTCGCGAAAGAGATCTTTTTCACATTTCAATTTTGAAACTTTTTCACTTTAAAACTTTTGCACCTTTTTACTTTTATGACTTTTACACGACCAGACAACCGCGCCATTGACCAGTTGCGGAACGTAAAGATAACTCCGAACATCTCTCCGTATGCCGAAGGCTCGGCGCTGATAGAATTTGGCGGGACAAAAGTGATCTGCACGGCTTCTGTCGAGGACCGCGTGCCGCTTTTCTTACGCAATAAGGGCGTGGGTTGGGTGACGGCGGAATATGCCATGCTTCCGAGGGCAACAAATACCAGAACACAGCGTGAGGCCCAGCGCGGGCCGTCCGGCAGAACCCAGGAAATACAGCGCCTCATCGGCCGAAGCCTGCGGGCCGTCGTCGATACAAAGCTGCTTGGCGAACGGCAGATAATACTTGATTGCGACGTGATACAGGCGGACGGCGGAACGCGCTGTGCGTCAATAACCGGAGCTTACGTTGCTCTTGCTCTGGCGTGCCGAAAATTGCTGAAACAAGGCACCGTCAAATCGTCGCCTCTTTTGAGCGAGGTCGCGGCGGTCAGCGTCGGCGTAATGGACGGAACAACGATACTCGATCTGGCATACGCGGAGGATTCCGAGGCAGAGGTCGATATGAACATCGTCTGCACCGGCGCCGGAAAGTTCATCGAGATACAGGGAACTGCCGAACGCGAGCCTTTCTCGAAAGAACAGATGGACGAAATGCTGGCTCTGGCGGAAAAAGGCATAAATGAATTGTTTCAGATACAGCGTAATGTTCTGAATATCTAGCCCAAAAACTGTGATAAAATATGCCTTATGGGACTGGCACTAAAAAAGAAGGCGCTTTATACTCCCGACGAATATCTCGAATTTGAACGGGCATCTGACGTACGGCACGAATACGTTGACGGCGAGATATACGAGATGGCAGGCGAAAGCCTTGCGCACAGTCAGATCTGCATAAATATTGCCCGTGAGATCAGCCTGGTTCTCAAAGGAAAACAATGTCAGGCTCTTTCTCCAAATATGAAGGTACGTGCCGAGAGCAAGGGTATGTTCGCCTATCCTGACCTGTCGATAGTATGCGGCGAGCCGGTTTTCCATGATGAGCAAAGGGACGTTCTGCTCAACCCGAAAGTGATAATCGAGGTACTTTCGCCTTCGACCCAGCGATACGACCAGACAAAGAAATTTTTCCGCTACCGCAAAGAGATACCAACCCTGACGGACTATATTTTGATCTATCAGGATTCGCCTTTTATCGAACACCACGAAAAAGTATCGGACGGACGCTGGGTGCATAATGCTTTCGACGGCATTGAGGATGTTTTACGCATCCCGTCAATAAACTGCGAGGTGCCGTTGTCCGAGATCTATGACCGTGTTGAATTTACGTCAGCCGATGCGGAAAATAACGAAACTGACGCCGTGGACGCCGCGACCCTCACATCTCCTGACTGAATAACGGCCTCATCCGTGGAACACGCCATTTTCCTGTATTGCACGGTGCTTCCGATCGCAATACACCCGATATACGACTCAAGCGAAATTTTGAATTGTCAGAGAAGCTTTTTATAATAAATTCACCCTGCTATTTCACAAAGACCAAAAAACAGGCGAATATAAAATAATGAACGATAAGCAATTTGATGGCCGTTCGGCCATTGTTACAGGAGGAACGCGCGGCATCGGCAAGGCCATTGTTATGGAGTTGGCTCGGCGCGGATGCAATATCGCGTTCAACTATTCAAAAAGCGCCGAAGAAGCCGAAAAGCTCAAGGGCGAGGTCGAAGCGTTGGGCGTGAAAGCTTTTGCGGCCCAATGCGATGTCGCGAATACGGTGGCTTCGGCGGATTTTGTAAAACAGGTCACAACGGAGTTCGGCACCGTGGACTTCCTCGTCAACAATGCCGGCATCACCCGCGACCAGCTTATCCTGAGGATGAAAGAAGAAGACTGGGACGCGGTGATAGATACCAATCTAAAGGGCGCGTGGAATTTTTCAAAAGCGGCGATCAGGCCGATGATGAAGAACGAGAACGGCGGTTCGATCCTGAACATCGCATCCATCTCCGGTGTTGTCGGGATGCTCGGCCAGTCAAATTATTCCGCGTCAAAGGCAGGCATGATCGGCCTGACAAAATCCCTTGCAAAAGAGGTTGCCAGCCGCAAGATAACCGTTAACGCTCTTGCCCTCGGCCTGATCGAGACCGAAATGGCATCGGAAATGAACGCCGAATATCGCGAAAAGATACTTGCTTCGATACCGCTCGGACGCCTTGGCAATGTTCAGGAAGTGGCCGAGATAGCCTGTTTCATGCTCTCGGATTCCGCCCGCTACCTTACGGGACAGGTCGTCCAGCCCGACGGCGGTTTGGCTATGTAGTGAAGGCTCGTTCGACAATATCACAAGGAAAATGTCATTGGAGGAAAACTAATTGTCTTTGGAACACGCGGACGGGTCAGGACAAGAAAACGACGGCATCGACGCCGCCCAAAAAAGTGTAAGTTTCGGCATCCCGCACTACACCTGTGTTCTTATCGGATGTCTTGTGCTTGTATTTCTGGCTCAAGTATGGGCTGAATTTAGGGAAAATGTTATTCAGAACGGAGACTGGCAGAGATTTACCGGTCATCTGTGGATCGGCTTTGATGCGTCCAATCCCAGTATCGCATTCGACAAGAACGCCTTTCGTTACGGTGAGGAATACTGGAGAATTTTGACGGGAATGACGGCTCACGGTTTTTTGCTTCATTTCCTTCTGAACACCTACGCATTTTTCAGTTTCGGCAGGCTTTTTGAGTTTTTGTCGAGCGGTTCGCACCTCGCGATAGTGTTTCTGCTCGGAGGCATTTGCGGAAATGTTCTGAGCCTTTTGTTCCTGCCCGATGTTCCGTCCGTCGGCGCGTCAGGCGGCATCATCGCCCTCGTCGGCTACCTTGCGGTCTATGCCTTTCGCCGCCGTCAGTTCGTGTCGCCGCAATTTCGCAAAAGCCTGATGATGAACATCGGCTTTATTCTTATCTTCGGTTTTGTCCTCTATAACGTGGTCGATAATTACGGCCACATCGGCGGACTGCTGGCAGGCGCCGTTTACGCGTATTTCCAGATACCGTCTGACGTCTATAAGGACCCGCGCGAAGCCGGCCCGGTCGCACAGGGAGCAGGAATTGCGTCACTAGGCGTCTTTATTGCCGCTTCGCTACTGAGTGTTTATCTGATCATTACCGCGATAAACTAGACCTTTGATATGGCCAGAGTCCGAGTTCATCAGCACGTCAATCCGCTTGCTCCTTATTTTCGCCAGGCTCCCGAACCGCTGGATGTGGCCGTGTTGTTTACCGATCCGACGCTTCCGCTTCATCTCGATCTGGGATGCGCCCGCGGGCGTTTTCTTTTGAAAATGGCGGAGATGGAACCTGGACAAAATTTTGTCGGAGTGGAGATACGCGAAGCTCTGGTCGATGAAGCGAACAGGCTCGCGGAGGAACGCGAACTGAAAAATCTCAACTATTCTTTCTGTAACGCGATGCTCTGGCTCGGCCGCCTGCTGCAAAACGTTCCAAAAGGTTTGCTCCAAACCGTGACCATCCAGTTTCCCGATCCGTGGTTCAAGAAGAAACATTCAAAACGCCGCATGGTCACGCCCGAACTGGTCGCGGCGTTAGCTGCTGTTGTAGCGCCCGGCGCGCGAATTTTTGTCCAGACCGACATTGAATTTCTCGCTGAGGAGATGTTCGATCTTTTCAGAAAGAATGAAAGGTTTGTTGAGGCTGCTGTGAATGCGAACCCGTTTCCCGTAAAGACCGAGCGAGAGAACGCGGTCGAGGAAAAAGGCCTGCCGGTCTATCGGGCAATGTGGACAGCGAAATAAACCCAAATCAAGCGTTAGGGATATGATACCCATCTTTCTTCCTTCATATTTGCGGTTTCTTTGCGGACATTGCGCCCTTGCGTGAGAAAAGCAGTTTCACGCCAAGCCGCAAAGCACGCAAAGAAAGAAAACGGAGAAATATCCGCTGTCGCTTGATCTTGGATAAAAGGCTGTCGAAAGGCAGCGGAAGATCTCATCCTCCTGCCTTTCTGACAGCCACCTGTTCCGTTCTATTTTGCGAACTTTACCAGCTTACCTCTATCCGGTAATTGTCGGCTCCGCCGCCTTCATCGTGTATCTGGATAACGGCCATGTAATCATTTGACGCAGACGGCTGCTGCAGCACCGTCACATTTCCGCGTCCGTCACGCTTTCTGACGGTCACGCTGCCGGGCCGCCGCGCAAGAGCTCCGGTGAAATTGAACGTGGCATTTTGCACCGCATTTCCCGCTACGATCTGCGGATAAACATCGCGGCCGGAGATGTACAGATGCACCGTTTGGTCAACGCGTCCCTGCCACGTCACGCTGCCCCGCTGATACGGCTCTATCGCGGTGCTTCCCTGCCAACTGATCTCGAGGCGATAATTGTCGGCTCCGCCGCGCGGATCTTCAACCCTGATGACAGCCTGAAAATTATTTCTGCTGCTCGGCTGTTCCAGAACGCGCACTGTGCCTCGGCCGTCGGCCTTGCGCACCGTCACGTTTGCCGCCCGTCGCGGAAGCGTGCCGTTGACATTCTGCTGCGTCGTGGTCAGGCCCGTGTTGCTTACATCAACGGCGCGGATCGTGTTTCCGGTAAGAATGATGTTCGCTGTCTTGTCAACGCGGCCCGCCCATGTCGCGGTTCCGGTGGTCGTTCCGCCCGGAAATCCGGGATTGCCGGGATAACCCGGGTTGCCCGGATAACCGGGATTTCCCGGATACTGGCCCTGGCCTATCGGAAAATCATATCGGCGCGGAATGCCTTCATAACCGTCCATATAGCCCTGGACAAAATACGGACGAACGGTTACACTCTGACGGCCTTGCTGCGCCTCGGGCGTCCGGCCGCGCGACATAAATCGGTCATTGGCTCCGACATTGTAGCCGGTTCCGTACGCCGTTCGCTGGGCCGTTGTCCATCTGCCAAACGACGGCCTTGTGTCAAATCCGGCGTTATAGCCGTCACGAAAGTCATTTTCGTACGTACGAGTGTATTTGCTGCTGTATCTTTTATAGTTCCGGCTTCTTCCCTCGCCGGCGTCATTGACACCGTCCTGATAGCCTTGATTATAGTAACCGCACCTTATCGGTGTCATCGAATTGGTATTACACTGTGCCTGTACCGTTTGCGCGTTGAAAGCGAACAGCCCGACGACAAAAAGCAAGCTTGCTAATATTTTCATTGGTGATCTCCTTTTTATTAGGTTTCTGCTAAAGCAAATCGGAACGACCGTGTTTCGGTCATCCTCCGTTCGCATCTTCTTCTGTAAAGCCCGACTTCATTTCCACCGTTTCTCCTTCTGAAAGCGTTTGACGACCATGTCACGCCTCATTTTAGGTAGATGGTCAATAAACAGTTTTCCGTTGCAATGATCTGTCTCATGCAAAAAAGCTCTGGCGGCGTAGCCTTCGGCTTCCGTCTCGAACCATTCGCCGTTCTCATCCTGGGCCTTGAGCCGCGCCTTCATCGGGCGGCTAACGACCGCCGGCACCTTGCCGACGGAAAGACAGCCTTCCTGTCCGCTCTGTTCACCTTCGGTATGCGTTATCTCCGGATTTGCCGCGATGAGTTTTACACCGTCACAATCCATCACAAAAAGACGCAGGTTCAAACCGATCTGCGGAGCGGCCAGCCCGACGCCCTCGGCATCATACATCGTCTCGAACATATCCTCGCAAAGCGCTTTCAGCTCGTCGTCAAATGTTTCCACGGGCTTGCCGACCGCCGCGAGAACAGCCTCAGGATATTCGGTTATTTTTCTGATCGCCATCAGTGTCAGACAGTCAATGCCATCCGGCCTCTTAATTTACGGCCCGCCGGAAAAATGCTATCGGGGAATGACGCCGAACCGCGAGCCGCGGCGAAAATCCCGTTTGGCAAAAAAGCCCTTCTCATCACGTGCAACACACTCCCAACAGACATTACGCGTCTGGTTGGTCGGCGAAAAAAAAGTGTTGTAGTGGCGCACCTCGCGGTCGCATTCGGCACAGCGCACCATCGGTTTTTCAGTAACCTTGGGGTCAAGGGCTTCGATCATAAGACTATTTGGCTCCGAATATTAGGTCTATCAGTTATATCTTAGTCCCCTATCGCCTTTTTGCCAAAACCGGATGGCGTTCATTCTGAAGATGTTAAGCCGAATGTTACCCTTAATTTGTACTGACTTGTCGCCATGGCTGGAACCGCCCGAACATTTTTGCTGATCTTTGCCGTTCTTTTTTCCGCAGAGGGAGTGTCAGCGCAGACGCTCGGCATCAGCGTGATCGTTAACGACGAAGCGGGTTCGCTGATACGGAATGCCGCCGTCCGTATCGTTACGCCGAACGGCTTCGCCCTTGAATGTGATCTCGCGGAAGAGCTTTTCGTTTGTCCCGAAACAGACGAATACCCGTTCGTGCTGGAGGTTAGCGCTGAGGGCTTCGCTCCTTTTCGACGAACTTTCAGCCGACCGGAAACAATGTCCTCCCCGATAAGCGTTACGCTGAAGATAGGTTCATTCGACATCGAACACCCCGCGATCATCGTCGGACGCATAGAGAACAGAGCGGGAGACACACCTGAAAGCGTCGCGGTCATCGGACGCGAAGACATTGCGTCAGCCGCCGCCCCAACGCTTGACGACGCTCTCCGTCAGATCGCCGGATTTTCGATCTTTCGGCGTTCCAGCAGCCGCACCGCCAACCCGACAACGCAGGGCGTTTCATTGAGAGGGCTGGGCGGGAGCGGCGCCAGCCGCACGGCAGTCATCTTTGACGGAGTGATGCTGAACGACCCTTTCGGCGGCTGGGTCCAATGGAACCGGATACCGCCGATCGCTGTCGAACGCGTCGAAGTGCTTAGGGGCGGAGCTTCGAGCCTGTACGGAAATTCGTCCCTTGGCGGAGCAGTGCAGATAGTCCCGCGCTCGGTGGAACGTAAATATGTATTTTCCGGCGAGGTTTTCGGCGGCAGCGAACGGACGCTTTCAAGCTCGGTCTATACCGGCAAGGCGTTCGGGCAATGGACAGCAGACGCTTCTGCTTATGGTTTTCGCACCAGGGGACACATTCCGGTCGATAAGACGGAAAGAGGAGAGATGGACACTCACGCAGGTGTCAGGGCATTCTCATTTTCGTCGCGCATCACCGGCCGCGTTGGCAATACCGCTCATTTCTTTGCGCGGCCGTCG
>CAZOXY010000046.1:0-27499 GCA_964583955.1 uncultured Chloracidobacterium sp.
CATCCGGCATCAGCGGATCAAAGATCAGCGGCCCGGTCGCAACCGCCACGAACGCCGATAATGCCACGAATGCGGTCAATGCTCAAACAGCCCAGAATGCCGTCAACGCCGTTGATCTTACATCAAACCAGACCGTCGGCGGAAACAAAACATTCACGGGCTTGCTCACCGGCAACGGTTCTGGTCTGACCAATGTTGCGGGGACTCTGAAATGGAACGTGGTTACGGGGACATCTGTTACGGCGTCGCCGAACAACGCTTATGTGGCGACCAATACGGGCCAGACCGTAATTACGCTTCCGGCATCGGCGAATCCGGGTGACGTGATAAAGATAAGGGCACAGGGCGACGGCGGTTTTCGGATATCTCAACTGGCCGGCCAACAGATATTGGAATCGAATATCCCGGGGAATAGTTTTTCATCTACGCCCACCGAAAATTTTCGCAATTGGAATTCAATCACATCATCCGCCGACGGTGCAAAGCTGGCCGCTACTGTTACTAACGGCCAGATATATACCTCAACCGATTCGGGTTTGACGTGGACGCCAAGAGACAGCAATCGCAATTGGTTTTCGATCACGTCGTCCGCCGACGGTACAAAGCTGGCGGCGGTGACCAATGGCGGTCATATATATACTTCTGCCGATTCCGGCTCTACGTGGACCGCAAGGTTGACGGATACTGATCGCTTTTGGCGCGGGATAGCATCTTCTGCTGACGGAACAAAGTTGGCCGCCGTTGCGAGCGGAGATCGGATATATACCTCAACAGATTCTGGTGTTACGTGGACGGCAAGGGAAAACAATAGAGGATGGAGTTCGATCACATCGTCCGCCGACGGAACAAAGTTGGCTGCTGTCGGCGATGGCAATGTCCGCACTTCGAGCGATTCGGGCGTTACCTGGAACGCTACCACAACAAATAACTTTATCAATGTTCGCTCGATCACATCTTCCGCCGACGGGACAAGGCTGGCTTTAGCCATATTTGGCGGGCAAATATTTACGTCATCTGATTCGGGAGCTAGTTGGACAGCAACAGAAAGCAGTCGCAGTTGGCAATCGATAACTTCCTCGGCTGACGGTACAAACCTTGCGGCTGTGGTCGATGGCGGACAGATATATATTTCAAAAGATTCTGGGGAAACATGGTCGGTGAGAGAAATTCCACGTGCGTGGCGAACTATCGTATCCACAGCAGACGGCACAAAACTCGCCACCGTAGTGAATGGTGGGCGGATCTATATCATAAAAATGGGAGCAAATGGAGTTCCGGCGACAACTATCGGTACTACCGGTTATCTGAGAGGCGAGAAATTCTCGACCATCGAACTGGTCTATATCGGCAGCGGCCAATTCGTCGCCGTCAACGCCACCGGCAATTTCGAAGCCTTCTAAAGTGAAAAGGGGAAAAAGATGAAAAAGGCGGCTTTGCCGCATCGCAGTGGAGGCTGTCTGAAAAGTCATTTTCTGTGTCTTCGCTCTGTGCATTCTGTGGTCAATATCCTGAAATAGAGGAAATACCACGGAAGGCACAGACAAGAAACCGAAACACACAGAACTGATACGACCTTTCAGACAACCTCTTCTGATCTTTCGAGTCTCCTCATCTCTTTCCACAAACACCAAACCGATAGTAAAATATTCCTCGTGGAATATCTGAAGCCAACGGTCATCGCCATACCGCTCTTTGCCATTCTGATCGCGGCCGAGGCGTGGCTTACGGTCCGCGAGGACCGCGAGAATTACGACCGCAAGGACGCGTGGGCAAATATTTTCCTTGGTTTTGGGAGCGTTGCCTTTGGCGCGCTGTTTGGCATCTTTATCGGATACATCTATACGGCGGTTTACGAACTGGCTCCGTATAAATTTGCTGCCGATGCGTGGTGGACATGGGTTCTTTTGTTCTTTATAGACGACTTTGCCTATTATTGGTTTCACCGAGTAAGCCACGAATGCCGCTTTTTCTGGAATTTTCACGTTGTTCATCATTCCAGCGAGAGCTATAACCTTTCCGTTGCCGTTCGGCAAAGCTGGTTCAGCGGCATCCTTCACTGGATATTCTATCTGCCGATAATGCTGCTTGGGTTTGCACCGTGGATGTTCGCCCTGATGCACGGATTTAACCTGATCTATCAATTTTGGATACATACAAAGCTGATCGACCGCATGGGGCCGCTGGAATACATCCTCAACACGCCGTCGCACCACCGCGTTCATCACGGCACAAATGACCATTATCTGGACAAAAATTACGCCGGAGTTCTGATAATCTGGGACAGGATATTCGGCAGCTTTACCGAAGAAAAGGAAGAGCCGGATTATGGCCTGATAACTCAGCTAAAGAACAATAACCTCTTATGGGTAAACACACACGCCTGGGTGGAAATGTGGGACGCCATGCGAACGCAAAAGACGTTCGGCGGCAAGCTGAGATGCATTTTCGGTTCGCCGTATATGCGGCACGCCGTGGGAAAACCTTCTGAAACCATGATGGCTGACCGGGGCGGCCTTGCCGATATATAGCGTCAAATACTATACTTACGCAGCGACTATGACAGAAAGAAAAATAAGAGTTCTGGTGGCAAAACCGGGCTTGGACGGCCACGACCGGGGAGCAAAAGTCATCGCGCGCGCTCTGCGCGACGCCGGAATGGAAGTTATCTATACCGGGCTTCGCCAGACACCCGAGATGATCGCCGCCGCCGCCCTGCAGGAAGACGTTGATGCCGTCGGCATCTCGATACTTTCCGGCGCTCATAAAACGCTCTGTCCGCGCATAGTCGATCTGCTTCGCGAAAACGGAATGGACGACACTGTCGTCGTTGTCGGCGGCATTATCCCCGCCGAAGACATCCCCGACCTGAAGGCAAAGGGCATTGACGAGGTATTTTTGCCCGGCACATCCACCGAAGACATTGTCACCTTTCTCCGCTCATCAGTAAGGACGATATAATAGCCACAGAACACACAGAGGGAGAATAAAAGCAGTCTAAAAATTCCGTGCGATCGGTGTCTTCATCTGTGATATCCGTGTTCAATTTGATCCCGACAAAAGAGTTGCTTACAGAGTACACACAAGTGATATAAGAATCTCTCTGCGTTCATTGCGAACCCTGCGTTAAGTTTATAACTATTGCGCTGATACCCTTTGGCACGTGGTATGCATACAATATCTCTGAATTATTCATTATTGGCTTTGTCCATTTTTGTATGGAGAGGAGAGAGAATATGTCACTTTTTAATAAACTGATAGGAACTGTATTTGTCGTGACTATTGTATTTGCTGCCGCATCCACCGGCGAGGCGCAGGTTGTCAAGGTCGTAAAGGACGCAGCGGAAAAGACTAAGGACGTTACGGTCGATGTCGCGGACAAGACAAAGGACGTGACGGTAAAGGCAGCTAAAAAGACCGCAGTGGTCGTGACGGACGGCGTGGAAACCGCCGCCGATAAAACAAAAGACGCCGCCGGAGCCACCAAAGACGGCACTAAGGCCGCCGGCTCAAAGACCGCATCGACGGCAAAATCGTTCGGAAACCATACAGTAAATGTATCGGAAGATGTCGCTGAAAAAACGGTCGAGGGCGGCAGATGGCTGACCGTAACGACCTGGGACGGCACAAAGTGGGTCGCCAAAAAGGTCTGGTACCCGACCAAAAAGGCCGCAACCGCCACAAAGGAATTCGTGGTCGGTGAAGACGAAAAACCGCTTTAAGAGTGCGGAGTCTTGAGTCTGGAGTCTTGTGCAGGAACAGATCATCTGTCTGTACTGCCTGCGTGAATCGATGAAGATGTCTCTGCTCTTTGCGGCTTGCCGCTATGTTGTGCGGAAAAGCTTGCTTTTCCGTCGATGCTAAAAAACAACGCCGTCGGATCACAAGCCTTCCGGCGGCGTTATTCAATTGCCGGATATTTGTTTTATGGGAGGGGCGTGGGAGCGCAACAAATATCAGGCAAGAGTTACCGGATAGATCGCCGAAGGATTGCCGTAAGGCTCGTTCTTTTTATAGAACTGTGCCTGGATGGTTCCGTTTTCCGGCAGGGCGTCGTTATCCTTTGCAATGTATATCTCGGCTGGTGTCGAGGTGATAAAGGCGACCTCGCGGACGGCTCCGTTGGTCGGTTTGTACGTTATCCGCATTCCCGACATCCGCTGCATGCTGCCGCCGATCTTGACCGTGTCGCCGCTGCTTACGGAAACCTTCAGGTTCGGCGTTACATCTTCAGGAGGTTTGGGCGTTATCTCAGGCCCGACAATTCCCAGGTCCTCGCCTATCGCAAAGGTGTAATTGTCATTGGCGACTATCTGGTCGCGAAGCCGTATGAAAAGCTGCAGAGTCCCGCGTTTGAACGGCAGATCGGGCGCCGATGCAAATTCTGGCACCGGCAAAGCGCTGCTGCCGACGGGTTCGCCGTTAAAGACAAGGTCGCGCCATTGCGTAACGGCCTGCATGGTGGCGCGGGCATTTTCCGCGTAATTGTACGCGGCTATCAGATGTGTGCAAAGGTCCTGTGCAGACGTGACCTGCGCGGGCAACATCCCGAGAGTTTCCCCATAGGACCCTATCTTTGCACTAAAGTTCGTTAAAAGATTGACAAGCTCCGGCAGGGCTGCTGGCAGCCAAAATCTTCTTGCCATGGCATTATTCTCCTAAAAATTGGATTTTGGGGATCAGTGGAAGATGCCGAAATGTGCCGAGGGTATTGCAGAAAAGGTTGGCAGGACGGCGGGAGATAACCGGTAGGTTTTCGTGGAAGAAAATCTTGGGAATCACTTTTCCCTTGATCCGTAAAAAGTATATTCGCCCGGAAAAACATTTGTCAACAACTTTTTTTTACCCTGCCCAAAGCCCCCAAACACCCATAAACACTACGCCACAGCATCCCCGCCCAAAATTCGCAAAAAATTCTCTCTCCCAAAATCCCCCAAATCCCCCAGCTTTTCCCCTTTTTCACTCTTTCACTCTTTCACTCCCTCTCTCCCCGTCTCCCATCTCCTTGTCTCCTGTCTCCCCTGTCTCCCGTCTCCTGTCTCCCGTCTCCCGTCTTCCTGCTCAAGACTCTAGACTCAAGACTCCAGACTCCCTCGTTCGCCTAAAAATCCGTCAAAATGACCGAACGCACACCATTTCGTGCAAAAACAGGCCGTTTTTCCCGATTTTCCGCTCTCTGAACCATTCCCGAAGATCTTTCTGTCACTCAGTAACTTCTTTCTCCCGCTCAGAGAAATTTTTCCTTAGACAAAAAACATTTTTCCCTCGTCCAAAAACATTTTTGCCTCAACAAAAATCATTTCTGACGACATAATAATCTCTCGGGACCGCTCCCGAACTTCTTTCCCCCGCTCAGAGAAATGTTTCCCTATACAAAAATTATTTTCCACGACACAAAAATCCCCCCGAATCATTCCGGAGGTTCTTTTTTGACAAAAAGAACCTAACAGACCAATCAGAGAAGACCTTCACCAATCACAAAATTTCCCGCAATCGCTCGATAAGTTCTTTTATCTACTCAGATTTTCTACCAAGCGCATAAAGAACGACCAAAAGTGATGCGGAGATCAGGAAGATGCTGGCACATTTCGCGGCGACTTCCTTCCTTTTATAAAGTTTGAGGCCTTAAATCGCTTTCCACCAAATATTACATTACCCAATTAATTCTATAAGCATTTCTTACCGTGTAAAAGCATATTAGATGGTATTTGCATGGGAAATAAATTTGAAAGTTTATTTGAAAGGACAACGGGCGATGTGGTATCGCATTCCCAAATTACTCCAACCCTCCATCCAAGCTCTTTTAGTGAAAGTAAATGCAACTTATCACGCTCAGTATTTTTTTTTAACTTCGGTTCCCAATATTCCTTTCTGCTTGAGGGTATAAGTTGTCGTTTACATCCTGGGTGCTGGTGCCAAAAACATCCATGTACGAATATAATTATCTTGTATTTCGGTAAGACTATATCAGGTTTTCCCGGCAGTTTCTTAACATTCAGACGAAAACGGAATCCAGCACGATGCAGCATAGACCTAACCACTAGTTCGGGCTTTGTGTCGCGGCTTCTGATCCGTGACATATTTCTACTGCGCTGTTCTGAAGAAATAGTATCGACCATTACTGGATTAATCAGACATTTATTACCAATCCCTCATCTTTTGCTCGATGAAACAAATCGTATAATATCTTCGACTGCTTTTCAGAAGGCAGGCCAAGCGAACCGTTAGCCATTTTCTTAAGAATGTCCAACTGCATCGAAGAAACTGCTTGTCCGTTCTTTGCAAAATAGTTATAAAGCTCTGACCATGACTCCATCGACACACCTATTACAAACGCCTGTCTTTGAATGCCTGATTCAATTACTTTCTCTGATTTCTCAGATTTTATCTCGTACTTCTTTTCTTCACGACTCACCAGCAAAGAGGATGGTATTGAGACATTAAGGTTCAGATCTTTTACACTTTCCCAACATGCCTCTCTTTTACACCACTGCGATATGTTGGCGGCTCCGGCACCGGGATTCGTGATGTCATCATAAACTGCCTCCGAAATTGTCTCCAGTATCTTTACCAACGCAGAAGGGAGAGCCTGAGAGTTCCATATGAGATTAAAATTCAGAAAATGCCGCGATTTGGAGATGTGAGATGAAAGATAGGCAATAGTGTATGTTACGGTTTGTGCTCTGAAACCGCCGTCGTACCATGAGGATTTTGAAACAAGTTTTTCAGTTTCACGGAATAGAATGACTCTGGAAACGGCCTCTTTGAAAAAGAGTTCATTTATGGACAAATCGTCATTCTCAAGTTGTTTGGTAATATTTTCCGCAAAATATTTGAAACTCTCCTGCGCACCTTTTGACACGATATTTGGCTTCTGCAGCCAGGAAACTTCACTCTTCGCAAGGAAAGTTTTATCTAAATACTGATGTTTCGGATTCTCCGACAAGAACGCTTTTTTCTGCCCTGGAGTTAAATCTCGCTGGGCATTCAGATACTCTCCACGAGCCCGTTCATAAAACCAATGAGTCCTTTTTTGAGAACCTGAAGCGGCAGGAGCCCACACCCTTCGTGAATAGTCCTTCATTTCCTTATGAAAGGGGCTGTTTGAGAAAAAGTCTGAATCATTTACTTTATTTTGCGTATTGGCATAACGGGAAACGTCTGAAACAAATGTGTGTTCCTGATCTTTATGCTTCACAACAGAAAGCTTCATTTGTACAGCAACTTTCGATAAATCAAGATTTTTATTTCTGCTGGCTGCATAGATAGATGATGTTGTCTGTCCGCCATTAACGACCTGAAAATTCTTGATCTTGCGAATATTCCCGCTTTTGTCGCATTCAACTTCTGAGGCAGTTGCAGTGATGCCATTGTTATACGCAAAAAACATTTCTGGCCGCGACTCAATTGTGTTCCTCAAACCAATATTGGTCTTGCCGCGAGCACCTAAGAAAGTACGTACATTTTGCTCAAACAGCTTTTGGCCGTAGGATTCGAAAATCGATGCAAGCAGTTTAGCCGGTACCACGGAGAGAAATGATTGGTACTCATCTGTTTCAGTTGGAACTCTTAACGCTGGAAGGTCAACGTCAATCTCAAAGTTAGAATCAACATAATCTGAGAGGTATATCCGATAGATGTAATCAATATCAATTACGCGATACTCAAATGGGATATCCGCAAAAGATTCCGACGGGATATCCGTAAGATTCTTTGTCATGCGGCCATCAGTCAATATCATAAGTCGGACTCTATCTATCTGTCCGGTCGAAAAATATTCATAGGTATTATGAGCCATCGCAAAGCCATCTGAGGTTTGTTCCATTTCATGAAAATCTTTTTTCGCAACCATGCGGAAAAATCCTTTCAGTTTATTGAATTTACTCTCAATTTGCTTGATGGTGAGTGTATTTATTTCATCTTCCTGAAAAAACTCATGAGCAATCAGAGAAAGCACTTTCCTATCTTCGTCAAAATCATAACCATGGATTTCAATACCTTTCTTAACATATTCAGCAGCAGTGTAATTATTTGAAAGATCACCGCTTGAAACTAGCTCTTCACACACATTTTCGAAAAACGCCTGCGGTTTCATGATCCCTCGGCTTTCAGTATCCGAAAGAATCGTTTGCAAAAAGTCTTCGTGAAATTCATTAATAGAAATCATATTCAGAACTCAATAGATTCAACTTGAACTTCAAACCTTGAGCAGCGGCTGAGGTCAATTGCATATTTTACCGTAGTGATTTCAGGAGCAACTTCCGCAGGAGACAATCGAGGAAAATCCCCTAGCACCTTATACGCCCTGGCCGAATCCGAAACAAACTTTTCCAGATCACTTTGTGGAATGTCAGGTATGTAGCCATATTGCCCAAGCTTAGTCTCAAACAAGTCCCTCGCATTGATATCCGCATCAAGCAATTTAAATATTTGTTCAGCTAAGTCTCCGACGGTGAGTCCGGCGGATGACGCGGAAAGTCCGTAAGCAACGAGATAGAATTCTGTTTTTTCAGAGTGAAGCTGCTGAAGCGAAGAGATAAGCACTGTCGGGCCTTTTGAAGAAGAGTAGGACTTCACCTCCGCAACGCTTGAGTCGCTTACAAAATCTTGTTTGTCTGATTCTGGTCCTTTCCATTGCGAAATGGCTCTCGATAATCCTGAGCGCTTCGCCAATATGTCGCGCAGGAACAAGAGTTCCGCAAAAAGACCCATTTGGGCTTCAATGCTCAGTGGCCTAGAGACACTTTTGAGAAGCCTTTGCCATTTCAGCAACCTGCTTTCAACGGCGACGATCATTGCTTCTTCTGTATTGCATTGAACGGCCATCGATATCAAATCGCGACATAACGAAGCGAATATTGGCCAGTCTTCGTTTCTTGAAAGAACTAGGAAAAAATCACTTCCATTTTCTGAAGTGCGCTTAGCTATAGTGATTCCTGTGAGAGACAGTTTTGCCGCGTCTGGGCCGAATGGAGTAGAAGCATGTATGTAGAAGCCATAAGAACCTTCAATATCTGTCATCCAAAACAGGTTTCTTTCAGTCATTTGCTCAATTCGCCTCTGATTATTTGGAGGCATGCCTGCCCAGGGATTGTTAGACATTAAATTGCCTCCTCATCTTCAGGTTCAATTTGATTTAATAGATCCTTATAGTACACGGTGTTTATTTTTACTCTAACCGGCTGACTTGAATCAGAGGATTGCCCAGGAAAACTAACACCAAATGCTACAAAATCCCCATCATCACCAGTTTGAAGAACATGAAGCATTAGTAATGGTCGTGGCAACAGCGCTCTCGCTGCGGCACGGTTATTTCCAACATGTTCGCGTTGAGAGTCAGATAAAGTAACTGACTCTGAAGTTCCGCTGGACACCTGACGGTTTTTAACTTCATACCCGCCATCTTTTAAAGTGACTTGGCGTATTTCCCTGCGAATTATTGGGTTATCTTCTGGAAAGACTTTGCCTTCTCCGCTGTATAATGCAATATCCCATCTATCTTCCCGTTCAGCCACATACTTTTTGATAAAGTCGATCGGCATACGCGTAGTCAACCCAAGAGAGTCTCTAGAAAACACTTTGTAGGACTTTAAAAACTCTGCCACCATTTCCTTTGACTGATTTTTCCAAATACATGTTTTTCCAACTTTGACAAAATCATCCCCAAGCTCACTAAGGATAGTTTTCAGCACTGCAAAATTTCGATCTCGATCAACCTGCTTTGACGGCAGATATGCCGTTTCTTTGAGATGTCCGTCGAGTTTCATGTCAATATAAAACTCATAAACATTTCGTTGCTTATTTCTTGCGGTGATCTGCAGTGCACTGTCAGGGTGCTGTTTCACGGCGAGACCAAAGTCGTACGGAGTACGATTTGAATCTGCCATTATCTTTAGATCGCTAATAAGCTCCTCTGTTGCTTCAATGATAGTTTGAAAATAATCAATGACTTTTTCCGGCAAATAAATTCTGCAGAGATCTTCGTACCCATCCCGGTACCCGAACCACCGCCCCATCTGCATGAGCGTATCGTAGAAAACAGTGCTTCTCATGAAATAGCTCACACTAAGTCCCTCTAAGGTAAATCCTCGAGAAAGACTTGCCCCACCGACAACAATTACATTTGCTGCGATATCGCTACGATATTCAGGCTTTCTTTTCGAATTTTGGTGGACTTCTTTAACTGCCACCGTCGGAATTATTTCAGCTATCGCCCTGACTACATTCGGCCATGATTCTTGATCTGTTAACGGCTGGACATGGGCTAAAAATGTATCTTTAGTAGCTTTTATATGACTGCTCTGACTCTCGGGAGTATCAAGCATTCCAAAATTGGAGAAATCCGATTCAAGTTGCCGTTGGTAATCGTTAATTATTATTGCTATCTGTTCATGCAGGTTTGTAAATCGCGACGCATGAATTAGCATACTGTTATGGTTTCGGCCTTGGCCTCTTATAGATCGAATAGCGACGTTAATTATGAACAGACGGATTGCCTCATACATACTCTCAGGCAGTAGACCTAATTCAGTTTCCTTTTTATGGTTAAGAGGCAGTATCTCTAAATCCATCTCAGGGATAGTGATCAAGTGATGGTCGTCTGTTTCAATAAAAATCCTTCTTGCTCCAAAGTAATTAGAAGGAGCATCAAGAGCAAAAATAAAATCTTTGGGAAAGAGATCATTCCCTAATGTTTCACTGGTTGCTTCATGATCTATGAAAATGTTAGCGTACGGCGTCGCCGTATAAGCTACATAGGATCCCTTCTTAAAAAGGGTTATTAGCTCTCGAATTCTTTTGTTTATTTGTGTTGGATCGTTATCAGCATCATTGGTATTAATTGATGCATAGTCTGATTCGTCATCGATTATCAGCATTGAGTGGTCTGGGATTTGATTCTTATACTGGTTATTAAGCCATGTAATTACATTTTTCAAAGCACTGACATTTTTCTTAATAACTATCAAAACCGGACTAGTAATAACATGAAAATTCAAGCCTTGTGAAATCTTATCTGCATCTTGTTTGTTGAAATCCTTATCGCTCGTTGTTAAACAGATGGGCATTTTGTCACTTGGTGAATTTCCCACTCCCGCACCGACTTGTTGACCTTTATCAAGCCCCACGAAGGCTTCATTTAAACGATGTTGGGTTTGGTCTCGAAGATTGTTAGTTCCACCGGCAATAACAACTATGAATTTATAACCGGCGTCCGCAGCTTTACAAACCAAGCCCGCATAATTGCCGGTTTTGCCCGATTGGACGTGTCCAACGACCATTCCTTTGATATCAAACGAGGATATCGATGGATCGCCAATATTGTTCATGACCAGATCCGTGTCAAGATCAATGGTCGCGACAACCTTTGGTGGCAACTTTCCCCTGATGTAGCTTTCGTATCTGTTCCAGTAGAAATTTTCGCCTTGGATTCTTGCCTTGTTGCTCCACCATGTAGTATCTCGGTACTGTTGTTCTGAGCCTTTGAGAATAACTCCTTCAGTCATCCGGACGTTAAAGTGACCTTCCAGTTCTCGCTCCATTCGAGTCCAGTCAGTATCAGACAAGTCAGTGAGCGGACTATTATCCGGCAGAAATCTTGCAAAAGTATCCAATCCTATCGTATGAATAAGCGCACGAGTATTCGACACTTCCGTTCCAATATCGCCTTCATTGAGCTGGTTTTGGCGAGCTTTAAGCTTGCCGCCAATATGCTCTTTTATTCGTTCGTATGTGTCAGCCATTGCCAATCAAAAGCTCCTGTCTGGATTTATATATCTCAGTCTTTAAGAATTGCTGGACAAATTCATCGGGAATCTGCGAGTTTTTCAATTTTTTTGTTAGTTTTTCAATCTCCTCTTCACTAAAAGCCGATTTTTGGTCAAGATCGTGAGGGCTTTGCTGCAACTGCGCCTGAATTGTCTCAAGCGGGAGGTATGCCTCAATTCCTCTGAGATATGCCTCAAGAAACGATGAGTCATCCAAAGCAGATAGAAGTTTCTGATAAAGCGGATGCTCCGGATTAAGGACAAATCTGGTCTTTCCAGAATTCGCCGACATAAGTTGCCAAAATCGTATGATATTCTTATCGGAAATCCTTTTGCCTCGACCTAAAAATGTCCTTGCTCCACGATCTGTAACTTGCTGAATAATTCTTATTAAATCCTTTCTAATATGTGAAATTGGAGTTGCTGTAGATTTTTTAATATCAATTCCCCAAAGACGATCCTGGTTATTAGGGATGTCGATTCTAATTCGAACCAGTTTATGTGCATCAACAGCACGATGCAGACCAAACCAAGTTCCGTAGATCAGCAATCGATTAGCTCGATAAAGATAGAATCCCTGCGATCGCGTGTAGCCATCCTCGGTTGCAAAACGCTCGTACTCCTGCTGTGAAATTTTTGAGTGATGC
Source organism: uncultured Chloracidobacterium sp. (assembly GCA_964583955.1). Lineage (GTDB taxonomy): Bacteria > Acidobacteriota > Blastocatellia > Pyrinomonadales > Pyrinomonadaceae > OLB17. Next base: position 12,410 of record CAZOXY010000046.1, read on the forward strand.
GGAAGCACGAACGGCTGCACTTCGATTTTGTATCCACTAAATCGTATGGTTTCTTTTGGAGATTCTTGTGTTGCTTTATGGTCCGGATTAAATGGATTAAACGGCTGTACTGCATTTCCATTTATCTCGATGCGCAAACGTTTCTTTGGAGTCAGACCCTCGATAAATCTATGAAAGACCAGAGAAACATGTTTTCTTAGACGATCAATCTCTTTTCCAAAAGTATCGGACGTGTATCGATCCAGCGTTTTCCAAACCACAAGGGTGCCTGACTTCTGCTCCTTCAAGTCAGAAACCAAAGGCAAGAGTTCCATTTCCGCAATTTCCGGAGTGACTAATAACCACTCATTGCGTTCCGCAAGCAACCGCAAATCCCATTGCCTTGCCGAGACTACGCCATCTTTTAGGGAAACAACAATAAGGCTCTGACACTGAGAAAACGATGCAGTTTTAAGCCCAAGACCGAATCGTCCAAGATCATCCTTATCTCTGGCCTCCATAGGATTCCTTGTTGCAAGGCGCATCGCTTCTACCAATTCGCTCTCATTCAAGCCGAACCCGTCATCCAACATTGCAAAGCTCGGCTCGGGCTGTGCAAGTGCAGATATTTTTACATTCTTAGCTCCTGCGGCTATTGAGTTGTCTAGAACATCCGCGACGGCGATCTCAAATGTGTAACCCACATCCCGCAGTGATTCGATAAAATTACCAAGTTTTGGATTAACGGTTTCTGTTCTCATTAAGCACCCTGACCATTTCTCTAGCTATGCGCTCGACTAACGGCACAACAACGCTATTACCGCTCTGGCGATACAAATGAACCTTAGCTACATCTTTCGGAAGCAAGAAATCTGATCTGAAGCCTTGTAAATTAAAACATTCTTTTGGAGTTAGCCGTCTTGGAGTGTCTCCATCTAAAATTATTGGAATGTTATGTCCACCAAGACCCATATTTGCTGTAAGAGTCGGGCAAACATTTGATTTGTTTTCTCTGACAAACCAACGTCTGTACTGGTACACGGTTTCGGGATGTGTGACTGCCGCTCGAACACGCTTATGAATCTTATTGTCAGGTCGAGTGTAGTAATCGCTTTCTTCAACACTAGACGGGTCAAGAAATTCAGAAATGCCTTTAGGAAGGGACACAATCTTAGTTGGAACTTCGAATTGTGATGAAGCATATTCCTCTAAAAAATTAAAGGCTTCATTAGTTTTTACTGGTCTCTCGTATGAAACCTCTACCTCATTTCTGAAACCAACTATGTAGATTCTTTCTCTTCCTTGTGGGATATTAGTATACTCAGAGGCCTTAAGTATAAAGGGAATGAAAGAATAGTTGGTTTTGGCAATAGCTTTTCGAATCTCCTGGAAAGTTTTGCCCTTATCGTGTGTTGCTAGTGTTTTTACATTTTCAAGAAAGTAAGCCTTCGGTTGTAATTCAGTAAGCAATCGGGTAACTTCAAAAAATAGTTTCCCTCGTTCGTCTTCAAAACCCCGGGCAGAGCCAGCTTGAGAGAACGGCTGACAAGGAAATCCGGCTGTAATTATATCAACAGATTCTACGTTGGCTACAGACAACCTTCGTATATCTGATTCATCTGTTAATTTAGTTTCATGATGATTAAGCTGATATGTTTTTCTCGAATGAGGATCTATCTCGTTTGCCCAAACAACTTTACAACTCGCAAGACGAAACGCTTCACAGATTCCCCCAACCCCTGCGAACAAACTGCCTACTTTGAATGTTGGTGTCCCCATCAGGAAATTTATTTGTATTTTAATTGATTAAACCTAACTTATTGTAAATAAGATTTTATTAATGTCCAATTATAATGGTCTAAGTCCTTCAAGAAGACTTGCCTAATGTCATCAAGAAACCTCTGAAAGAATTCTTCAGTTTTATTATCATCAAAAAAATAATAATTCCTTTCTTTGTGACTCGGCGAAAAGCTTATCAGCATCAATTCCCACCAATATCTTGATTTCTTTAATATTTCTAAGAAATGGCTGTAAAGCAAAATATCCAGATGATCGGAAATATCCGACGACCGCATGAAATGCGAACGGATGCATCCCCTCAATGATACCGGTAAATTTATCGAATAGTGTTCTGTCTTTACTATTAGTAAAAAATTTGGACGACATAGATAACCTGGGACGCAAGGACAAATCGAGATATTGATGATTTTGAAAAGACTCAATAGAGCAAATCCAAGATAACATAAATTCTTAAAATATTTGAGTTAAGTTGAATATATTGATTGCAATAGGTCAGTTTAGATAAAAATAGCTTTTGGCTTATACTTATCAAACATAAAGTTATGAAAGAAAAGGTGCGAGTAGCGAGTGGGCAGGGTTTTTGGGGAGATCTTTTGACGGCGCCTGTTGATCAGGTACGCAAGGGGCCGGTGGATTATCTGATGTTGGATTATCTGGCTGAGGTGACGATGTCGATAGTCCAAAAACAGAGGCAGCGAGACCCAAATGCCGGTTACGCGAGGGATTTTGTCACGCTGATGCGCGAAATATTGCCCGATTGTGTGGAGAAGGACATAAAGGTGATGTCAAACGCGGGCGGCGTCAACGTAAGGGGCTGTGCCGAGGCCGTCAAGGAAGCGGCGAATGACCTTGGGCTTTCGGGCAGACTGAAGATAGGCGTCATAACAGGCGATGACATCTTGCCGCGGCTCGGTGAATTTATTGAGAAAGGCGTTGAGATAAACAACATGGACACCGGCGAACCACTCGCCGACATTTTGGACAAGGTACAGGCGGCGAACGTCTATCTGGGAGCGGGCGGTTTGGTGGAAGCTCTCGGCAAAGGCGCTCAGATCGTAATCGGCGGACGCCTGACCGACACGGGTTTGACGCTGGCTCCGCTGATGCATGAATTCGGATGGACGTTTGAGGATTGGGACCTTTTGTCCGCCGGAACCATTGCCGGCCACATCATAGAATGCGGCGCACAGGCCAGCGGCGGTAATTGCCAATACGATTGGGAGAATATCCCCGATCTGGCAAACGTCGGGTTCCCTATTGTCGAGGCCTGGCCCAACGGCGAGTTTGTCATCACCAAACACGAAGGCACCGGCGGCCGCGTCAACGTCCAATCGGTAAAGGAACAACTGCTTTATGAAATGGGCGACCCGAAAGCCTATATAACGCCGGATGTGGTCGCGGATTTTTCGTCGATACGCCTCGAAGCAGCGGGCGAGAACCGCGTGAAGGTTTTCGGTATCAAGGGAAATCCGAATACGGAGTTCTATAAAGTTTCCATTGCATATTCTCACGGCTACAAAGCGGTCGGAACGCTGGTCTATGCCTGGCCCGACGCTTACAAAAAGGCACAGGCCGCAGATAAAATTTTACGCGAACGCCTTGATCGCCTCGGCCTCAAATTCGACGTGATCCTGACCGAATTTGTCGGCGTCAACGCCACTCACGGCCACCTTGCTCTTAACTCCCCTCATTACAAAGGAGGGGTGGACGCCACTTTGGGCGGACGGGGTGGTTCTTCCGAAAGAGATATTTCCGACATCCCCGAGGTCCAGTTCCGCATCGGCGTCCGCGGCCAAAACAAAGCGGACGTCGAACGCTTTACAAAAGAGATCGCTCCGCTTATCCTCACCGGCCCGCCCGCCGTCACCGGCTTTGCCGGCGGCCGCCCAAAGGTCGAAGAGATCATGGCTTACTTCCCCGCCCTGATCCCGAAGAGCCTTATAGAAACCAAGGTCGAGATCGTCGAGGCGTAAATATGAATTGTAATTATGTAGTCATTAGGATACACTTAAAATGATCGAAGTTCGGCAAACTGAATCTTTTTCGAAATGGCTTCTGAAACTTCGTGACTTGCGTGGCCGGGCAAGAATTCAAGCCAGGATCGACAGGCTTGAAATGGGAAATGCCGGCGACGTGAAACCTGTTGGGAAAGGCGTATCAGAGATGAGGATAGACTACGGTCCCGGTTATCGTGTTTATTTCATCAAAAAAACTCCAAATTGATAATACTTCTTGCCGGCGGTGACAAAGGCTCGCAATCGCGAGACATTAGTAATGCTTTAAGCCTGGCCAGGGAACTATAGGTATATGGCAAAGAAAAAAACAAAAACAACCAGATACGACATCGCAGAGTATTTGAGTACGCCGGAAGAAATGGCTGCGTATCTCGAAGCCTGTATTGAAGAAGCAAACGGCGATGCTGCATTTGTAGCAAAAGCTCTTGGCAATATTGCCCGCGCCAAAGGCATGACAGAGATCGCCCGCGAAACCGGCCTGTCCCGCGAAAGTCTCTATAAATCGTTGTCCGGTGAAAGAGTCCCAAGTTTTGAAACTGTTTTGAAAGTGATCAGAGCACTCGGACTGAAAATCCACGCAGAACCCGCTTAACCTGCCGGCTTCACAGGCGGCCGCCCAAAGGTCGAAGAGATCATGGCAGACTTCCCCGCCTTGATCCCGAAATCTCTGATCGAAACCAAGGTCGAGATCATCGAGGCATAGAGTCTGGACAAACTGTTTCCGCGATCAATAAGTATTTACGTATGACCAAAGATGAATTGAACAGTCTTTTCGATCAGGCGGCAGCCGGTTATGACAAACAGTGGAGCAATTTGTCTGCTATAAATGAATGTCTTTATCTGCTGTTGAGGTCGATATTTGCGGAGATCAGGCCTGATGCAAACATCTTGTGCGTTGGTGCAGGCACGGGAAAAGAGATAGTGCATCTGGCAGACCTTTTCCCGACGTGGCAATTTATGGCGGTCGAGCCTTCGGGAGCGATGACAGATGTATGTGGTCAGAATATAGAGAAAGCCGGCCTTGCAGACCGCTGCCGATTTCATCAGGGTTATGTTGATTCGCTGCCGCAAGATGAGAGTTTCGACGCAGCTACCAGTTTTCTGGTTTCCCAGTTTATTTTAGACCAGAATGAACGCAAGAACTTTTTTCGCGAAATAGCGATCAGGTTAAAACCAAACGGCATATTGGTCAATACCGATCTGTCTTTTGACAGAAACATAGATATCTATGCAGATATTCTTGCTGTGTGGTTCAGGACGATGTCCTCTGCTGACATGACACCGGAAGCTCTGGAAAAAATGAAGGCCACCTACAATAAGGACGTAGGTATTTTACCTCCTGCGGCGGTTGCTGCGATCATCAGATCAGCCGGATTTCAGACACCCGTCAACTTCTTTCAGGCTGGCCTTATTCAAGGCTGGTTCACAAAACGCACATGAGGACACCATAAAAACCGTATGTAAAACCCATAGATTTTTCTGCTCAGCATTATTAAATGGACATTTGAAAAAGAAACAGATCAGTCTAAAAATTCAGACAGATAGCTGATGATAAATATCTTTATAAATTCTTCATTGAACTTTTCGTCATCTCGTCCGTCGTTTTTCATCTTTGCCAATAGATCCTTATATTCTTGAGTTTTCTTAAATGCTTTAAACTGTCTTTCGCGAAACTCTTCATATTCCTTATTGGTCAATTCTCTTGATCTTCCGACACTGCCTTCTTTAACCTCGAGCAAAATATAGTTTTCGTAGGTAGATGCGTAACCCATGTGAACGTAATTTACCACTTCGCCGTAAGGCAACACCAAAATTCCATTCAACCAATCAATTTTCAGCTTTTGGCCTTTTGGCACAACATCATTTAGTACAGATGTCCATCTGGTCTGAAAACTGTCGTCTCCGTCATCGACAGATTCTTCAATTTGAATATCATTTAAAAGTATTTCCTTACCAGCCACTTCAAAAGTAGCTACGTATCCGCGCCATAAGGCCGATGAAATTAACCCCGATTTCGGTTTCTTATCCGGATTCTTTTCAAAATAATTCTCCATCGGATTATTGTGCAGAGAATACGTCTTACCGTTGTAAATGATCTTGTCAGGAATTTGGGCCGTGGCGTACGTATTCACAACCAAACCCAAGAAAAGAATTACTATAGTCAGTATGTTTGCCTTCATACGTTCTTTGTTGCACTGATAAGCTGAAAGGATGTTTTAGTGAGCTATCTTTTGTCTAAAAACTTTGCGATTCCCCGTTGGCAATCTTCAGTCATTCTGGCTTCGGCGTTGGTTTTGGAGCCGGCGGCGAGGGCTTCTTCAAAATTCATCGCGTCCATTCGGTAAAAGAGCGATTTGCTAAGGCGGACGGCGGAACCTGAAATTTTTGAGTAAACAGAAACGTATTCGAGGACGGCTCCTTCAAAACCTTCTTCGGGAAAGAGACGATTAACGAGGCCGAGTTCTTTTGCTTCGGCGGCGGTGAATTCAAAGCCCTGTGTGACGAGTTCGAACGAAAGCTTTTCGCCCAGGTTGCGGCGGAGTATCGCCATAACTATTGCCGGAACAAAACCTATTTTCACCTCAGGATACCCAAACCGTGCCGTCTCGGTTGCGAGAACGATATCGCATCCGGTCGCGAGTCCGCATCCGCCCGCCAACGCCCTGCCGTGAACGGCGGCGATCACCGGCACACGGCAGTTTCTTATCAGAGAAAACAACTCGGCAAGATTCCTGGCGTCTTCCAGATTTTCTTCATACGATGCTTCCGCGATCTTTTGCAGAGCCGAAAGGTCCGCACCCGAACAGAAATCCTTTCCCGCCCCGCGAATGACCACGGCACGAAGCTCTTCGTCATTATCCGCGTCTCTTATCGCATCTTTCAAAGCGTTGACGAGAGTGTCATTCAACGCATTTCGCTTTTCCGGGCGGTTGAGGGTCAGTATCCGAACAGGCCCATGATCAGACTTCAGTAATTCAGCCATAGTTACTATTGTCAATCGTAAATTGGGCAACTTGTTCCAATTATCAATTCACAAATTGACAATTTACAATTAAATACCTTTTGAACTTTTTACAATACTGTTAAGCATTCTGGCTAGTTCGCCTCGGTCAGCCTCATATGAATCGAATTCCTTTTCAGTAATATATTCGGCAAAATAAATAAGATTGAGCCAATAATCTGTCAGATCAGCATTTTGCAACGCTTTTCCCATATTAAGAATAAAACTCTCGCGCGATTCTCCGCTGACTGCCAGTTTTACAAACTTACCGATACCCGTTCCTGATGATAATATTTCACGGCTAAGAGTAAATTCCTTATGTTCGTCGGCCAAATAGCGGCTAAGTTTTACGATACGCAAGGCGAATGCAAACGATTTAGTAACGATAGGATTTTTATCCATAACAAATTGTCCATTATAAATTGGTTAATTGTTAATTGGTAAATCTATATCATCTGCTTCGATATACATCCTCAGCAGTGCGGTCGAAAATGTTTTACCTTGCGCATCGGTCATAAGGCTGAGGGTGCCGCCACCGCCGAGGCTGCCGTGGAGCAAAAAATTCAAAGCTCCGAGGTTTGGCAGTTCAAAGCGTTCGACATCGCCCCTAACCATATCGCCGAAATGTTCTTTTACTCGTTCGGCCGTTACTTCGCGGACCAGGATCGGATAATATTCTTCTTTCAGAGCTATCAGCCCGACGTTCGCTGTGTCGCCCTTGTCGCCCGAACGGGCGTGAGCCAGGTCTTTTAGTTGTATCTTCATATAACTTCCTTTTATATAAATATATCCGAGTTTTACTCACGGCAAAAGTTACAATGCAGACACCGCCGCTGTCAGATCATCCGTTATCAGTCCTATAAGCCCGATCCGCAAAGCCTTTTCTGCATCGATCGGCTCTCCGGTCAACAGCATTTCCAGAGCGGCGGCTTCGCCTGTCAAACGCGGGAGACGCTGGGTTCCGCCCCACGGCGTTATAAAACCGCGATTTACGCCGGGATGGCAAAATGTTGCATTTGGCGTGGCGATCCGCCGGTCACATGCCAACGCGAGGTCCAGGCCGCCGCCGTAACACAGACCGTTGATAGCAGCGACGGTGGTTTTGTCCAGCGAAATGACCGCTTCGATCAGAGAACGCCCAAGAGCGGCAAATTCCTCGGCGGAACCGTCTCGCAGCATTTCCGCGATGTAATTTATATCCGCGCCGGCCGAAAAAACATCATCTGTGCCTGTGATCATTATTTTAGTGACTGAAGCATCGTCGCCTGCGATTTTAAGGGCAGTCACGAGTTCTCCGATCATCTGTTTTGAAAGACAATTCCGCTTTTCGCGATGATCCAACCGAAGGATCAGCATTGAGGCTTTGCTTTCTGTAACTAGCAAATTAGACATTCCGGCTATGGGGTCGATGATACAGCTTTACGTTTAGAATGAACAAAGAGAATTCGGGTCGAGCCGTCGGGTTGCGACGAGCTATCACCTTATACACTACGGGTCAAAACAATGCAGCCAATGGCTTTTTCCACGAACCTATCGGGATTTATGTATAATATCCATAGCGTTAAACGCTGTTTACCCTATGCAGAAGAAGCGACTCTCCAGCCATCTTACCTTTTTCAATAAATTCATCGTACCGTTCCTGACATTGATCTTTGCGGTCATCGCCATTAGGTTTTACTCGCCTGCGGAAATACAACGTGTCCCTCCGCTCCTGATGTTAATGCTTTTTTTGGCTTTTGCGGGAAGCCTTGTGATGTCCGTCTGGATGTCCTACAAGATAAAACGGGTTTATGTACACGGCGATCATCTGCTTATCTCCGACTACAAAAAGGAAATAGCAGTTCCGCTCAGCAATATTTATGACGTGACCGAAATGCGCTGGATGCAGCCGTATTGGATAACGATCAGTTTTAGACGACCGACCGAATTCGGAGATTCGATACTATTCATACCGCCGTTTAGACTGCTTTCGTTCTGGGTCGCAAATCCGCTTGTGGAAGAGATCAGATCCATTGCCGCATCGCGGCCTTACAGATCGTGGTGATCGTTCGGTGTTCAGTTTCGCTTCCTTTCAAACCCTCGGCAAGACAAACGCGCCGATGTGCGGTTCATTCGTATTAAGACAGGTTTCCAATGCCAGCACCAGAGAATCCCGAACATCTTCAGGCATAACTATGGCGTCAACCAGTCCGCGAGCGGCGGCGTGTTTGGCATCCAATTCACGGTCATAGGTTTCACGGACATTTTCCATTTCCGCAAGCAAAGCCTCATCCGGTTCCTGACCGGCGGCTTTTAGCTTGTCTAATTGTGTTCCGAACATCGCCTGAACGGCGCTGTCGCCTTCCATCACGCCCATGCGGCCCGTCGGCAAGGTGAAGATGAAATCGGGATCAAAGCCCTGACCCGCCATCGCATAATAACCGGCACCTGAGGCGTGGTTTATGGTGAGGACGATCTTTGGAACCTTTGCGGTTGCCATTGCCTCGACAAAACGCGCACCGGCACGGATGATGCCGCTGTGTTCCGCATCGGCCCCGACCATAAAACCGGAAACGTCCTGAACAAATAATAGAGGTGTCCCATGACGGTCGCAATTATCAATAAAATAAGCAGTTTTCTCCGCTGATTCTGTATAGACGATCCCGCCAAAACGCGGCGGCTGGCCCGGACGGCCTTTCGACATTCCTCGCGAATTTGCGATCACGCCGACAAGTATTCCACCGATACGCGCCGTTCCGCAGATCATCTCTTTGGCAAAATCCGCCTGAAATTCGTCGAGCGTATCCGAATCAAGGAAGGTATCAAGCACAGCGTGCATGTCATAAGGAGCGCGGTGGTCGTCAGGCAGAAGTTCACAGAGTTCAGAGTTCGGAGTTTTTGGAGTTTTTGGTTCGATCTTTGAGACCTTTGATGACTCTGAAGCGGGGAGTTCGGCTACCAATTCACGGATCTTTTCCAAACATTCTGCGTCGTCCTTTGTCCGGTAATGAGCTACGCCCGAGATGGCGTTATGCGTCATTGCTCCGCCGAGCGTTTCGTTGTCGATGGTCTGCCCCGTCGCTCCTTTTACCAGATTGGCTCCGCCGAGGCCCATGAAGGAAGTTCCTTCCACCATGAGAATTACATCCGAAAGCGCGGGCAGATACGCGCCGCCGGCGACGCACATTCCCATAACAGCGGCGATCTGCGGGACCTTCAGGTAACGCCGCATTATCGAATTGTAGTAAAAGATGCGGGCCGCTCCATATTGCCCCGGAAAAACGCCGCCCTGATAAGGAAGATTCACTCCCGCCGAATCGACAAGATAGATTATCGGCACGCGATTTCGCATAGCGATCTCCTGCGCCCGCAATATCTTTTTTATCGTTTCGGGATACCACGCTCCGGCCTTTATTGTGGCGTCATTGGCGACCACAACGCACTCGCGTCCGTTTATGCGGCCCACGACCGTAACGACGCCCGCCGCAGGAGCAGTTCCGCCGTATTCGTCATAGGCGACAAGCAGCCCGATCTCCTGCAAATACGCACCGACGTCAAGAAGAAGGCCGATGCGCTCACGAGCCGTCAGCTTTCCCTGTTTGTGCAGCTTTTCTATTTTTTCAGAGCCGCCGCCATGTTTTAGTTTTTCTTCGAGAGAGCGGAATTCATCTGAAAGAACCGCCAGCCTCGAAGCTTTCTTGCCGTCATTCATTAGTAAATATTGCTACCGGATGGCGATATTTGCAACGCTTGAATCGCTCACGAACGGAACGTCCAGGCTGGTTATGCGGATGCTCCCACGTTTTGTTGCAGGCCCCCAAAGAGTTATCGGGGCCGAACCGTCATTTGGTGTCGAGGCATGAAGAATTTCCCACGTCCTGCCTTCGTCACGCGAATATTCAATGCGGACGCTGCCTCCGAGATTGTTCGATGTCCATTGGATATTGCGCGTAATGCCGCGAGGCAGCATATCGCCGCTGCTGAAATTTGTCAGGGTCAGGCTGCTTCCGCTGTAGCGGAAATTTGCCAAAATGTCCGCTGTGTTGTTGATGGAACGGACGTTGTTGCGGGCAGTGTCTATGCCGGCAGGGTGGCCATTGAAGGAAACCGCCGGATTGGAAAAATACGGGCGCCGCGTACAGCCGTTCGGACACGGATCGACATAAGACATCACCGTTCTGAACACGCCGTTCACATAATGTCCGTAACTATATGGGAACCAGGGGGCATTGCCGCTGTTCTCAGGATTATGCGCGCTGCCCATATTGTGGCCGAGTTCGTGCGCAAACGAAAGATTTCCTATCGAACAGCTCCTTGCAGTGTAGGAATATCCCGAAGCGACATGGGCCTGATTGGTCAGCAGATACGCAATGCCGCAGTTATCGGTCATTTCCCCGATCATGGCAACAAGATCTGCCTGATGCGTATTGCGAAGCGCCTGAATGGCCGTATTTGCCCTGAGCGTGCCGAGGTCGGCGCTGGAACTGGCCGTTTCGACAAAATCGATCTCCCCGGCGTGAACCATCCTGACGCGCATACGGATGCCGCTGTTGATATATGTCGTGTTTGCCGAATCTATCGCGGCCTGGGCAAACGTCGCCGCCTGTGTGTGGCCGCCTAAAATGTTTCTTGTCGCCGGAGTGTAAACCATCAGAACGTCGATCCTGTCGCCCGAATCCTGAGCAACACCGCCAAGCAGCAGTGAACTGCTCCTGTCTGTATTGTCGGATAGCGGCAACGGCATGGGTTCGCCGCCGCAGACAGGATAACGTGACTGGTCGATCTGTGAAATGATCTGCTCATCGCCTCTGGTTGAGATCTCATACACCGCATCGGGCGCATAGATAAGCCCTACCGCATAGCCGGACTTGAATGTAAGCATTACATCAAGATCGGCTTGTCCGTCCTGTATCACGCCCCGCCATGTATAGTCATCCGAGGCCCTCAGCTCCAAGCCGCGTCGGACAGCCGTATAGGTCTTGACATCAAAAAGCGGTATTTCAAATGTCACTGTATCGGACGCCAAAGCCGCCGGAGTCATTGCTATCGCGGCTTCTTTCACGGCGGCACCGGAATACCGCGCATCGGCAGAAGCCGGGGCCTTTTTATAATGGAACAGCGGCTGAGCCTGACGTTGTTGGGCAAGGACAGAACCAGACAATAACAGGGTAAACAGAAAAGCGATCGCAGAAAGCGTTCGGAACATGACAATTCCTCCAGGAGATGATTTTTACAGGACACAGTGTCATAAATGACGACGACTCATATTCAAAAAGAAACACAAAACGCTATGCGAATATTACAGAACTTTCTGAACTGAGGTCGAAGGAGGACACCAGAAAGTGTGAACAAAACTTTGTATGAACGGCGGATGTCCGCCTATAAGAAATGTTCCGGCAACGGACGAAACCGGCAGAACATCAATATTATAGTAAACGAGTCCCGCAAAAATATAAAGCGGTATTGGAACGGGCCATTACAGGAACGTAGTATGCCGCAACTACTGCCCCGGTTGGGCCGATCAGTCGTGATCCAAAATAAAGGTCGGGACCATGCCGCCGCCGCTGGAAACATTTGCAAGTTCGGATGACGAAAGCCTTGTAAATGCCGAACCGACGACACCGTTGTAGAGCAAAGGATCGAGATCGACAAGCTGTTCGATCATTGCCCATTTTCCCTGATCGTCAAAAAGCATCGGAAAGTCTTCTTTAGCCGTGGCTACGCGCTCCTGTACGAGATAATCTCCGTTTGCGAGCGATGTTTCAATTACTGCATCCCATTCTGCCGCGTCCAGATTCCAGCCTATGTAGATGCCGTGGCCGCCGTAGTCATCATTTGGTTTCAGAACAAGTTTTGACGAATTTGCCCTTGTCCATTCAACAAGGTCGATCTCCTGTCCGCCGTTGAACGTGCTTTCCTGACGGAATTTTCGCGTCCATGGCACATGGGCCTTTATCGCATCCAATTCATTTTCACTAAACAGATGGCTGTATCTTTCGTTTGTGAGAATGGAAAATATTGCTTTTTTATGGATCAGTTTTCCTCGAAAACTGTTGACCATGCAAATGGTTCCTGCCTGACAGGCCTGAAGCAAGGCAGGATACTGGTCCATTATCGGAAGATATTCATTTACCAAAAGCCTTTTGTAAACGATGTCGATCTTCAAACCGTCATAAAAAAGCTCGCCGTTGTCACACTCCAGTTCATCGGGCGAACAGATGACCGACGTATAACCCGAATATTCAAAATACTCTCTGAACAGCTCAAATTCCTTTTGTGTGGGCAGATCTTTGAGGTCAACTATTGCAATGACGGGAGCATCTTCCGGCTTGCGGCCAAGAAATTCCTCATAGCAATCAAGCAGAACTTTCAGCATCTTTGACCGCCCCTCAAGACGAGTAAAAGGATAGCGTTCACCAAATTTTTTCATTACCGGAAGCTGCTCAAAGATCTCAGACGCCGAATCGGCGTAGGCAATGCCGGCCGGACTTTCGCCGTTTAATTCCACAAAGCTGTATGCATCGTCAGTAAGAAAGGAATCGAGTCTCGCGGTCGGTGATACCTGGCTATATTTCGGATCGATCTTGACCAGCTCCTTTTCTATTTCGGTTATGCCAAGTTCATCCAGCAGAGCATCATCCTCGACAGCGGCGTTCTTCACCTTTTGCAAAGTTCCCCAGATGGTCTCGCATATCTGCTTCGTGCGTTCCCATTCAGCCGACGTTATGAAATGCGGTCGCAGATACGGCGACAGGCGGCGGCCGCCGAAAATAAGCCTGGCGTTTTCCAGGCCTTCGTCCAAAACGCGGGCAGATTCGTGAGCAAGCTCCTTGTCCTCAAGGAGTTCGTGATAGTAGGCAACGGCTTCTTTTCGCATAATAGGTGAACACCAAAAAACAATTTTAGATCTGAGGTCTCAAATTTGTAATGTAAACATTAGGGCGATCTTTGGTCGCACATACGGCAACGTAAAACTGACAGCTGAATGCTGTTTTTAATATCTCAACAAAAAACTCTTTTCGCCAGAGAATGAACGGACGGATCGTCATATACCGATGCCGAAAACATCTGGGAACTCCGTAAACCATTATTTAGACATTGTGATTATCTCGTCATACTCTTCTTTTGTCAGCGGCACGACCGAAAGCCGCGACAGTTTTATCAGAGCGATATTCGCTAACTTTGGATTCGTTTTTATCACGGCAAGCGTCACAGGATTTTTGACCGCCTTTCCGGCCTCAAGCTCCACCGCCGACCATGTGTCATCCTCGGCGGTCGGATCGGCAAAGGCGGTCTTTGTCACTTTTGCGAGGCCGACGACCGAGCGTTCGCCGCCGGAATGATAATAAAGCACTTTGTCGCCAAGGCCCATCGCACGCAGATTATTGCGGGCGGTGTAATTTCTCACGCCGGTCCAATCCGTTTTGCCTTCGCCCTGAAACGTCTCAAATGAATAAGATTCGGGTTCCTGTTTTACCAGCCAATAGTTCATAAGTTTGTGAATGGTGAATTGTTGATCGCTGATGCCCGCCATTGACTACTAACGATCAGCTCTTCTTTTGCGCCGCTTTTTTATTCAGCCATTTCGCCCAGCGTTCAACAAATGGGCGGATGGGTTTGAAGAGTTTGGCGCGGAAGCTGTGCTTGTTCTGTTCCTCGCTCCAGGCACGCAGATTTTTCTCGGCATACTGGCGTATCTGCGGCTCCATATTCTGTTTTTTGACGGAATGCCGAAGCGTCAGATAATAGTGCTGCCCCACAAGGGAAAACAACAGCCCCGCCAGATTCGGCTTGAACGATGTCTTTGCCATCCAGCGTTTTGCAAATCCTTCGGTCGGCTGAAGCAAGGCTCCGGCCGATACCTCGAACCATGCGTTCTGATTGCCGACCTTGGGATGGTAAAGCCCCGGCAGATCGCCCTTCATCGGCACGTCAAGGTTCTTTAATCGCGGATCGCTGATAAAATCAACGATCTTTACGCGTTCCAGGCCGCGAAGATGCTCTATCGGTATCCAGTCAAACACTTTCCGGATGTGTTCCTCGGTTCCTTTCGGAAGACCGATCGTGGACTGATCCTCTATTTTTAGTTTTACTGCTTTTGCGGTCTTCTGCCCCGCAGTTTGAATAGCCATTTGTTATTTTTTCAACTCTAAAAGTCTGCTTTCAATATAAAGCGTTTCAGGAGCAAAATCCTGTTCGTTTTCCCACTGCACCGTTCCGAAGGCGATACGAAAATTCTTAAAATATTCCGGGTCTTTCAACTCGGTGAAAATTCCCTTGTCCAGATACGGCTTAGCGTCAAAAATACGCACCGAG
>CAZOXY010000047.1:0-25057 GCA_964583955.1 uncultured Chloracidobacterium sp.
GATTACATTCCCATTCCCATTCCGCCCGGCATTCCGCCGCCCATTCCTGCATCACCTTTTTCGTCAGGGATTTCAGAAATCATAGCTTCGGTAGTCAACATCAATCCAGCGATTGAAGCTGCATTTTGTAATGCTGTGCGGGTAACTTTAGCAGGGTCGATAACACCAGCAGCTACTAAGTCTTCAAAAACTTCAGTTGCAGCGTTGAATCCAAAAGCAGAATCATTTGATTCACGGATTTTTTCAACGATAACCGCACCTTCTTTACCAGCATTTCCCGCAATTTGACGAAGTGGTTCTTCAACAGCACGTTTGATGATGTTAACACCGATTTGTTCGTCAGAATCACCTTCAGCAGTGAAGTTGTCAAGAACTTTAGAAGCCTTAACTAAGGTTACGCCGCCGCCGGCAACGATTCCTTCTTCAACAGCAGCACGAGTTGCATGCATAGCATCTTCAACGCGAGCTTTCTTTTCCTTCATTTCGGTTTCAGTTGCAGCACCAACTTTGATAACAGCAACACCACCTACTAATTTAGCAAGACGTTCTTGAAGTTTTTCGCGATCATAGTCAGATGAAGTTTCTTCGATTTGGTTGCGGATTAATTTAACGCGACCTTCGATAGCTTCTCCTGTTCCTTCACCTTCAACGATAGTTGAATTATCTTTATCAATAGTGATTTTCTTAGCACGACCTAAATCTTCAAGAGTAATTCCTTCAAGTTTGATGCCTAAATCTTCACTGATAACTTTACCGCCGGTAAGAATCGCGATGTCTTCCAACATTGCTTTACGTCTGTCACCGAATCCAGGTGCTTTAACAGCAGCTACGTTCAATGTTCCGCGTAATTTATTAACAACTAAAGTTGCTAATGCTTCACCATCAACGTCTTCAGCAATGATAAGAAGTTGTTTTCCTGTTTTAGCAACTTGTTCCAAAATTGGAAGCAAATCTTTCATTGAAGAGATTTTCTTTTCGTTGATCAAGATGTAAGCGCCGTCTAAAACAGCTTCCATTCTTTCAGCATCAGTTACGAAATAAGGTGATAAATAACCACGGTCGAATTGCATACCTTCAACAACTTCTAATGAAGTGTCCATTGTTTTAGATTCTTCAACAGTGATAACCCCGTCTTTTCCAACTTTTTCCATTGCTTGAGCAATGATTGTTCCGATTGTTTTGTCGCCATTAGCTGAAACTGTTCCAACTTGAGCGATCATGTCGCCTGAAACTGGTTTAGCAAGACTGTGAACTTCAGCAACAATCGCAGAAACAGCTTGTTCGATACCACGTTTAAGTGCCATTGGATTAGCTCCTGCAGCAACAGTGCGAACACCTTCTTTGAAAATTGCTTGTGCTAAAACAGTTGCAGTAGTTGTTCCGTCACCGGCTACATCAGAAGTTTTAGAAGCAACTTCACGAACCATTTGAGCTCCCATATTTTCAAGAGCATCTTTCAATTCGATTTCTTTTGCAACAGTTACACCGTCTTTAGTGATGGTTGGTGAACCGAATTTTTTGTCAATAACAACATTGCGTCCTTTTGGACCTAAGGTAACTTTAACTGCATCAGCTAATTGATTTACACCACGTAAAATTGCCGAACGTGACTCTTCACCATGAATAACTTGTTTTGCCATTTTCTTTTACTCCGTTATTCGTAATACGCTATTCGTAATACGATTATTCGTTTTCTGTTAAAAATATTTGATTAAAATTGTGTTTATAAATAAGTAAAGGGAAGCCGCTATTTGCGAATTCACCGATTACAAATCAGGCACTTACGCTGCAGCGCCTGCACGTTCGATAATGCCGAGAATTTCGTCTTCACGCATGATCAGGAATTCTTCACCATCTAATTTGATTTCAGAACCGCTGTATTTTCCGAAAAGAACTCTGTCACCGGCTTTAACATCCAATGCTTGACGGCTTCCGTCTTCTCTTACTTTTCCAGCACCGGCAGCGATTACTTCGCCTTCTTGCGGTTTTTCTTTAGCAGAATCAGGAATGAATAATCCGCCTGCTGTTTTTTCTGCACTTTCATCAAGACGTTTGATGATTACTCTGTCATGTAATGGTTTAATTGCTGTAGCCATTTGTGTTAACTCCTTAAATATAAGTTGAAAATTGAGAGCTTAGCACTCTCTTTGTATGAGTGCTAGTTTATAAAACAAGGTTAAAATTTGTCAAGTGGATTAGAGTGGATAAATTGTTAGAAAACTTGATAGAGATGTTGTCAAGTTTTTGATTTTACATGATAAATAAAAGAAAAAAGTCTCAAATCTATTAAACATAATAAATCTAAGACTTTTAGTGATACACCCGGCAGGATTCGAACCTGCGACCCTCTGGTTCGAAGCCAGATACTCTATCCAGCTGAGCTACAGGTGCACAACAGTTTTAATCCTAATTCGAGACCACGGATTTTGCAAATAACCATTCTATATATTGAACCAAATTCAGATCGCCGGTGAATAAAAGGCTTAACAAAGATTATAATGGTGATATGCGAAACATATTATTGGGCGGTAACTGGGCAGAAGGCAATGAGAAGACAGCCGTTCATTCGCCTTACAGCGGCGATCTGATAGCCGACGTTTCAATGGCGGATGAGAATCAGTTGATGGAGGCCATAGGCTCCGCATGTACGGCCGCGACCGAAATGAAAAAGCTGGCAAGGTTTGAACTTGCCCGCGGACTGAGAAACATAGCTGCCGTATTAGAAAGCCGTAAAGATGAGTTTGCAAGGTGTATTATTGCAGAATCGGCAAAGCCCGTCAGATATGCCAGAGGCGAGGTTGACCGCGCCATTGCGACATTTGCGTGGGCGGCGGGCGAGGCCGAACGCTTTTGCGGCGAGGCGGTTCCGGTTGATACGCAGCCTTCCGGTGCCGGGAAAACTGCCTTTACACGACGCGTCCCTAGAGGCGTGATCTACGGCATCACGCCGTTCAATTTTCCGTTAAATCTGGTCGCCCACAAAGTCGCTCCCGCCCTGGCCTCCGGCAATTCCATCATCATCAAGCCAAGCGACCGCACACCTCTGACATCGCTTCTTCTTGGCGAGGTTTTTCTTGAAAGCGGCCTTCCCGCTGCGGCCTTACAGGTCGTGCCGATGACGGTCGAATACATGGATCGTGTCTATTCTGATGACCGCGTGAACATGATCTCTTTTACGGGAAGCGCTCCTGTCGGCTGGTCGATAAAAGCCAAAGCTGCAAAGAAGTTCGTCACGCTGGAACTCGGGGGCAACGCAGCAGTGATAGTCGATAAAAGCGCTGACGTGGAAAGGTCCGTTTCAAAGTGTCTGGTCGGGTCATTTGCTTACTCAGGCCAGGTCTGTATTTCGGTCCAGCGTATCTTTGTTCATTCGGAGATTTTTGATCGGTGGACGGGTTCATTCATTGAAGGCACCGGCAAACTGAAATTCGGCGATCCTCTTGATGAGGGCACAGAGATCAGTGTGATGATCGACGAGGCCGCAGCAAAACGCGCTGAAGAATGGGTTACGGATGCTGTCGATCACGGAGCAGAAAAACTAACGGGCGGAGGCCGTTCAGGCAGTTCGCTTGAGCCGACGGTGCTGACAAATACGACCCCGGAAATGAACGTCGTCAGCGAAGAAGCATTTGCTCCGGTAGTTGTTGTTGAGAAATTCACAGAGCTTGAAAACGCGGTGGAAATGGCGAATCACGGCAAATACGGCCTTCAGGCCGGTGTTTTTACACAAGACCTGCAAAGCGCGATCACCGCGGCGGACAGCCTGGAATACGGCGGTGTCATCGTGAATGACGTGCCGACGTTTCGCGTTGATAATATGCCTTACGGCGGCGTTAAGGATTCAGGCTTTGGCCGTGAAGGCGTCCGTTATGCGATGGAGGAAATGACAGAACCCAGGCTCATCGTTATAAGCGGTTAGGCGTCCGTTTCGTGTATATCTGTGCGTTTGTCATTGCGGAGCATGATCGCAGCCAACAGCGGTAATACGATGAGCTGTGCGGCAGCGGCATAAAGACCAGGAACCATTGCCGCCATAAAATATGCTCCAAAACCCTGAGCAACCGCTCCGGTCGAAAACGCAATGGCAAGAAAGATGACGCGTCCGCCGATCAAGGCAAGCGCCATTGCGACAAACGCATTCAGCTTGAATATTTCCCTGAATGCTCCGGCGAGAAAACCGTACGCCGCCAGTTCGAACATCATAGACGGAAGCATAAAAGCCGGAGGCATTCCCGAAAAAGCAAAGCTGACCAAAGGAGCCGCCGCTCCCGCAACAGCGCCTGAACGCCAGCCATAGACCAGCCCTATAAAAAGAACGGGCCAGTGCATCGGCAGCAGAACACGAACCGGAAGCCCCGTCGCATGAGCCGCAGCAGGGAGGATGAACGCCGCCGCTATGACCAATAAAAGCTGGATCGTTACAGGTTTGATTCCCCACGCCGGGAGCGTAAGCTGTCCGGCACTCACACCGTTTGTCGCTGCTATTTCTGCCATTGTCTTTAGATAATTTCCAGTGAGTATATTAGGTTCTGTTGATATTTATGATTTTTGACATTTTTTTAACGCGGATCAAGCGGATCGAACAGATTCACGCGGATTTTTGAATTTCATATCCGCTCCCATCTGCTAAATCCGCCTGTTCGGCGTTGAAAAAACATGTCCTTGCAAAATGTAAACGAAACCTGGAACTTAAAGAAATTTTAGCATATTTTTATGTCGCATTGCCTCTCTGGACCACTGTATTCTCAACAACTAACAGGCTAAGATCCTGCGGTTTTGTATTTCGGCCTATTTCTAGTATCTTTTCCTCATGAAAATTTTGGCAAAGTTCGCCCTGCATTTCCTGCTGTTCGTCACGTTCTGTATCAACGCCTATTCACAGGCCTCCACTGAAATAACCACGCTCAGCGGCATAAAGGACAATGTTTCTGTAAAGCGCGATACCCGCTGGATACCGTATATCGAGGCGGCGACCGATCATGACCTCTATTTTGTCCAGGGCTATGTGACGGCGAGCGACCGTTTGTGGCAAATGGATCTTTTCCGACGCGTTGCCAGAGGCGAAACGGCTGAAATATTTGGCAAAACGACGCTTGAAGAGGACAAACGCTGGCGTCGCTTTGGCTTTGCTAAAGTCGCGGAAGAAAGCGTCAAATATTTACAGCCTGAATTGAGGCAGGCCCTAACCGATTATGCTCGCGGCGTCAACGCTTACATCGCGTCGCTGAATGACGAGACGATGCCGATCGAGTTCAAGATACTGCAATACAAACCGCGAGAATGGACGCCGGCGGATTCCATCATCATAGGAAAAATACTGGCTGATGCACTGAGCGACACTTATCAAATGGATCTCTTAAAATTGTCGATGCAGGACATTGACAAGGCAAAATATGCCGAACTTGCGAATGTTGTCACGCCCTATGACGTGATCCTTTTCGGCAAGGATGTGTCCGCAAAAGCCGCAACAAACTCAGCATTGCAAATAGACAAAAGTATCGTAAAGAACAACTCAAACGGTGACGAACTTCGCGCGTTTTTGGAGAACGATCGTGTTCTGCGCGAAAGCTCGCTTTCGCGTGTCGGGCTGTATGCCGAAGGGCTTGCGGCAAGCAACAACTGGGTCATTTCGGGTAAGCGAACCGCCGACGGAAAGCCGTTACTGGCAAATGATCCTCATTTAATGCCTTCGGCCCCGGGAATCTGGTATATGTCGCATCTCTCAACTCCTCAAATGAAGGTTGCCGGTGTCACCTTTCCGGGTGTTCCCGGCGTGATTCTGGGCCATAACGAACATATTGCGTGGGGAGCGACAAATGTCGGCCCGGATGTACAGGACGTTTATCTGGAAACCTTTAACGAAAAGGGTGAATATAAAAGCGCTTCGGGATGGAAGATCGCCGCGGTCAGAAAGGAAGAGATCAAGGTTCGGCAAAACCCTCTTAAGACCGAAACCACAACGGAAACGATTGAGATTGCGGAAACGGCAAACGGGCCGATTATCATTGAAGCGGACGGAAAGCGTTACAGCCTGAAATGGACGGCTTTCGACCCAAAGAACAGCGATTTCGGGGCATTCTATATGTTAAACCGTGTCCGTGATTGGGAAGGCTTCAAAAAAGCCCTCAGCGATTACGGCGGAGCGATGCAAAATTTCATCTATACCGACGAAAAGGGAAACATCGGCTGGTACGCTGCCGGAAAGATCCCTCTTAGGCGAAAGGGCGACGGTTCGCTGCCATACGACGGTTCAACGACCGACGGCGACTGGACAGGCTTTATCCCATTTGCGGAACTGCCGCATCTCTACAACCCGCCCGAAGGTTTTATAGTGACGGCAAACCAGCGCATAGTCGGAACAGATTACAAATATCCTCAGCTTGTTCGAAATATCGCCATGCCATGGCGCGCCAGACGCCTTCATGACCTTATCGCAAGGGACACAAAGGCGACGATGGATTCCACATCTGCCGCGCAGCATGATGTTTACAACATTCCGCTAAAGATGCTGGCGGATGACATAGTCAGGCTGAAGGCGGCAAACGACGGCCTGCTTAAAGATATTTCAGCATGGAACGGAGAGATGACGCCGGATTCAAAGGCCGCGTTAGCGGTGAATGAGATACGCAACTGCGCCGCCGAAAAGCTATCTGCGGCGGATAAAAAGATACCGGCTTATCTGATCCGTGAACGCATTCTGTATCGAGCCGTCAGAGAAGGATCGGCGTTGTGGCTGCCAAAGGAATTCGGCGATTACGGTGAATTACTGAGGTCGTGTTCAGACGGGCTGGATGCCTCGCTTTCACAGCGTTACGGAAAGGAACAGGAAAAATGGGTTTGGGGCGCGGTTTCCACCGCTCGCTTTCCGCATCCTTTGGCCGCCGCACCGCTTATCGGAGGACAGTTTTCTACGCCGAGAGTTGCCATTTCCGGCAGCGGCCAGACGCCGAATGTTGCCTCGGCAGTCTCAATGCGTCACATTGCCTCGCCGGGAAATTGGGACGCAACGCGGCTCGTTATCCCGCTCGGCCAGAGCGGCGATCCAAAATCGCCGCATTACAAAGATCAGTTTGACCGATGGAAAGACGGGACACCGGCAGTTTTTCCGTTCTCCGCAGAAGCGATTAACAAGGCAGCGGCGAGATCGGTTACATACGAACCGGCAAAGGATCAGTAACAACGTATCAAAGGCCGTTTGGCTTAAGACGGGATATAAAATCCGACAAAATAATGGTTGCGGCCTCGCTGTCAACGAGGTCGCGCGTTTCTTTCAAGCCAACGCCTTTTTCCCAAAGCCGGGCTTTTGCTTCATAGCTTGTAACTCGCTCGTCCTGAAGAAATACGGGAATTTGAAGTGAAAGCGAGAACTTGTTGGCCATTTTACGAGCTTCGGCAGACATCGGGCTTTCCGAGCCGTCCGATTCCAACGGCAAACCAATGACGAGCGCCGCCGCATCATAATCACCGATAAGTTTTGTGACGGCGTTAAGGAGTTTTTTCCAGGATGTTCTGTCGATACGGGGCAAAGGCGAGGCGATGAGCCGCAGTTCATCAGACACGGCAACGCCGATGCGAACCGTTCCGGGGTCGAGCGCCAACAGGCGTCCCGCTGCCGGAAAGCTTTCCAAATCAAGAATCTCGGTGGTTTTAGTTGTTTCTTTTTCTTGCGCCAAGTGTTTGGATGTCTGATAATAAAGACCTGATAAGTGTAACCTTTACCGGCTAGGATTCGTATTAGCCGGAGAGATCGCTTTATTTTAAGAGGTATTATATGTCATTTCGCGGTAAGATGTGGACGCTTTTGCTCTCGGCGGTAATAGCCGGATATGTCCTTGTGGGCGGCCTGCCGTTCGTCGGGAGTTTGCTGCAAACACAGGCACAGCAGCCGATCAACGATTCCGGCGCACAGCTCAGGATATTTGAATCAGTTCTCCAACACATTCAGAATGATTACGTTGACGAGCCAAATCCCGAAAAGCTGCGGCTTGGCGCTCTGCGCGGGCTTGTCGGCGGACTCGATCCGTATTCGTCCTATCTTACGGCCGATCAGGTAAAACAGTTCAACGGACGCGAGGCAACGAACAGGGTCGGCATCGGCGCCGAATTTTCCCAGGTTTCTCAATATCTTTACGTATTGTCGGTGCTTAAAGGCTCTAATGCCGAAGCTGCGGGATTAAAAGCCGGTGATGTCGTCGAATACGTTGAGAATCGAGCAACTCGCGACATATCGCTTTACGATGCCAAAGAAATGATAGAAGGCGAGCCGGGAACTGAGGTCACGCTTCGCGTTCTCAGGTCTGATTCAAAACCGCTGGTCATAAAGGTAAAGCGCGGCGCTCATACTGTCCCCAAGGTCGAAACCCGTATGGAGACCGGAAACGTCGGTGTCATAAAGGTTTTCAGCCTTGAGGCCGGTGAAGCTGCGGACATCAGGTCGCAGGTTGAAACGCTCAGCAAAAAGGGCGTCGAGAAGGTAGTTCTGGACCTCAGGGGAGTTTCTGCCGGTTCGTTGGACCAGGCGGTTGATGTCGCAAATCTTTTTATTCGCGAAGGCGATCTGGCGAGCATAACAGGACGCGATAAGGAAATTACCAAAACATTCAAGGCCGATCCCGGCAAACATCTGTTCAATGGTAAGGTCGTTGTTCTGATAGATTTCAGCACAGCCGGAGCCGCAGAGGCGGTCGCGGCGGCGATCCTTGAGAACAAACGCGGTGATGTGGTCGGTGAAAGAAGCTTTGGTGCCGGAACCGCTCAAAAACTGTTCCCGCTGCGTGGCGGCGATGCTCTGCTGCTAACGACCGAAAGGTGGTCATCACCGGCCGGCAAGCCGTTCCTCGGCGATGACCGCGACTCGATGGGCATCAAGCCTTCGGTCGAGGTAAAGCGTCCCGATACGCCTGAACCGATAGAGGTCGAGGAACTGATCGAGCAGAAAGAGGATGAAGCCGAAAATCCACAGCCATCTCCGACACCTGCTCCATCACCGACGCCAAAGCTCTCGACTGAGGATATTCAGATGAAAAAGGCGTTGGAGATACTGAATGCCGGTTCGACAGCGGCAAAAGCGGCAGCATAACATTTATGACCGATACTTTTTCAAAGGGGCCTGTTCAAAGCAGGCCTCTTTTGTTTGACACCACAATCTCCTATTTAAGTGTTGTTGGAAAACGCGTTTCCCTGTTAAAATCGGTTTCGGATGGATCAGCACTTTGTCGATATACGCCCTCTGAATGAGACCGACCTGAATGAATGGTTGCGGCTCCGCAAGATATTGTGGGACAGAACACCTGAGGATGACCACCAGGCCGAGATGGTGGACATAGTTGAACACCCCGATTCGCAGCAGGTTTTTGTCGCGGAACATGACGGCCGCCTTGTCGGTTTTCTGGAAGTAAGCATCAGGCCCTTTGTGGAAGACTGCCTTTCAGACAATGTCGGATATCTGGAAGGATGGTTCGTTGAGGCTGAATTCAGAAATCAGGGCATTGGCCGCGAGTTGGTTGCCTCGGCGGAAAATTGGGCGAGGCAAAAAGGGTTGATCGAAATGGCATCAGACGCTGAGATCGGCAACGAAACCAGTCTGGCCGCGCATCGCAGCCTGGGATATGCGGAAACCTCTCGGCTGGTTCATCTGCGAAAAGAGCTTTGACCGGGTCGCCCGCACCTTTTGATGATCGAAAATGAATTGCCTCAGATCATTATTTCTTTTGCTGACCGGCCTTTTCATCGGCCTGTCGCAGGTGAGCGCCCAATCCACCGACCAGCGTTACCCCACAGCGATCACGACCGACACTATTTCAGGATCCATCTCCGCCCGGGCCATTGGCGATTCGCGCAAGACGGAATACTTTTACGCGTTTGAAGGCAAACAGGGTGATATTTTCATAAATGTCGTCTATGAGAATCTCAACGGCGACATAGATGTATTTGTCGTTGACGGCCTGCGCCTGATGACACGCATCGTCGCTCTGGCAGATCACGGCGTAACCGAGACCGGCCGCGTTGTTTACCTTCGTAAACCGGAAAAGCTGCTGCTGCGGGTAAGCGGACGCACACCGGATGACGATCCTGCCCGATTTACGATCAAGTTTGCGGGAAGCTTTCTGGCTGTTTCTGAGGACGATTACAAGAACGCTCCGGAACTGCCAAAGGTGTCCATTCCCGCCGCAGTACCGGAAAGAACGGCTGAAACTGCGGAAAATGCCGAGACACCGACCGAGCCGAAACTTGAGGTCGTTGTTGAGGAGTCGGTTCCGGCCAAAACGGACGAACGCTCCGCTGCGACGCCTGAACGGGAAGTGAGTGTCGATAAACCGACGGAAGACGAGAAACCTGCCCGGCCTACACCGCCGCAGAGGCGTTCCACTGCTTCCAGACAGCGACGAGCGGCATCGGCCCCAACGCGTACCGAACCTCAGCCAAAGCCGGAAACTGAGGTCGCACAGCCTGAACCGCCGCCACCGCCCAAAGAAGAACCGCCGGCCGAACAAAAACTCGTTGTGGTCTTTCGCGACGGCGCGAGGGTGGACGTTTCGATGAACGATGTTCTCCGCTTTTCAATGGACAGTGGAATGCTTGTCATCGTTCAAAAGAACGGCCGCATCAGACGGTTTCAGATGAAGGATATATCCAAATTTTCCGTCGAATAAACGGTTCAGGATTCGATGTTTTGCCGGAGCCTTGTTATCAGCGGATTTGCCGGATTTGCCTCTTCCAGCCTTTTCAGTGCCTCGGCTGCCTTTTCTTTCTCGCCCTTTCGCGACAGGGCAATGCCAAGATAATAAAGGGAAGGTTCGTGTTTCGGATCGGTTTTAAGAACCGTTTCGGCCTCCACGATAGCCGCGTCGTAATCAGGCGGGTCGGTCTCGATAAGCGAACCGGCAAGGTCGGCACGAGCGTTGTTGTCTTCGGGAG
Organism: uncultured Chloracidobacterium sp.; assembly: GCA_964583955.1. Taxonomy (GTDB): domain Bacteria; phylum Acidobacteriota; class Blastocatellia; order Pyrinomonadales; family Pyrinomonadaceae; genus OLB17. The sequence goes on from CAZOXY010000047.1 coordinate 10,918, forward strand.
TGAGTGACAGTACCTTGCGATATTGCTCGACGGCTTCTTTGAACATCCGCGCGTCAAAATAGGCATTTGCCAGAACAAGATTGCCCTGTCTGTCCTCAGGACGAACGGCCAGCCCGCGTTTGTAGAACTCGACAGCCTCGGCAAAGCGTCCTATCTGGGCGTACATATCGCCTGTTCGCATCTGCACGGCAAAATTCTTCGGTTCATTCTGTGCCTGATCAAGAACTTCCTGAATATCGGCATCGGGCATATTCCCGCCATTGGCAATTCCATTGAACGGCATAGTTCCGCTGCCCACCGGAGCAGCGGAAAGCGATGAGGTGCGGTTGATGCTGTTCGCCCCCCAAAAACCGAGGAAAAGGCCAACGACCAAACCGGCGATACCGAAAACCAGAGGCTTTTGCATAAATCAGATCCTGCCGAAAATCCCCTACGCGTAGCTGTGAAGTCCCGGCAGCAAATAACTGACGCCAAGATATGTGAAGATCACCAAAAGGAATCCGAGTATAGCGAAATACGCCGAGCTTCTGCCCTTCCATCCGCGTGAGATCCTTGTATGCAAAAATGCCGCATAGGTCAGCCACGCGACCAACGCCCCGGTTTCCTTTGAATCAAATCCCCACGGCCTGCCCCACGATTCATTTGCCCAGATCGCTCCGGTTATCAGCAGCATCGCCAGCCCGGCAAAGGCAAGGCACGCGGTCTTATACATCAGGTCGTCCAGTGATTCCAGGCTCGGCAGCCTTTCTGTAAGCTGTTCGGTCCTGAATGCGAAAAGAATGCAGAAAAATGTCCCGGCCAGAGCGGTTATCAGCCCGGCCAGTTCGACCGGGTTCGTGTTAAGGCTCAGATACAGGTCCTTTCCGTTCGCCTGTATATAGCTCCTACCCATTTGATCAAGCTGGATCGGAGAAATGGCGTTATATTCGGCGGCGGTCAGGTTTTGCCGCTCCGCCAGCGCTCTGCCGGCAACGATGTACTGATCCTTGTCTGCTTCAAGCTGGGTCTGAAGACGCGGCAGGATATTGTCACTGGACCGCATCCCGGAAACCATAAACATCACGCAGGCGATCTGTGCGACCAACGCAAGTTTCAGCAGAATATGGCCTGCCTTTTTGGCTGCCTCATTCTGCTGGTAAAGATATAAAAGAAAACTGACGATGACCGCAACCGAAAGTATCGCGGCAATGACGAGCATCGGCCCGGCATACGGTATCTCCAGCCTGAACGGAGCGGAGAACGGCTTGCCGCCAGAATTATTGGGCAGAAAGAGTCCGGCCCGGTAAACGGCCTCTGTCAGCACGGAGAACTTGCTAACGGTAGCGATCACGGCAAATGTGAAGACACTTGACCATATCGCCATCGCCTCGACCTTTACCTTGTCCTTCAGCAGATATATTACCGCAACCGCAAAACACACGAGAGCGACACCGTAGCTGAGTGACGCGACGCCGACATGTATCGGGCGCCAATATGAATCAAGCACCGGCGGAAGGTCGATGAACTCGTCACCGATAAACCGCGCCAGCGTCAGGATCAGCGCCGCAAGCGGCAGCGTGAATGAACTCAGAACCTGAAAATGCCGCTTTCGGGCAAGCAGCAGTGTCGCAATGCCCGCGCCGAAAGCGAACGCAAGGCTGAGGTCATAAAGATTGGCGAACGGGACATATCTGAATATCCATGGCGTTTCTTCGCTCCCGCCCGCGCGAAGCATCTGTATCTCGCGCTCATAAGCCGCGACCCATCGGACCATCCAACTGGAAAGGTTGAAAAAGACGCCCAGAGCAGCTCCCCAAAGCCCGATCTTTCGGGCCATTTCCGAAGGTGCGTAGAGATTGGTGATCTGAAACAGGGCTGCGAGAATATAACATGCCAGAGCGATCATCATCAGCGAACCGTCTGACATAAAACGTTCGCCCATTTGCAGTTTGCCCGCAAGCATCAGCAGCGAACCGCCGACGGCCGCAGTGGCCGGAATGTAAGAAAGCCACGGCCTGCCTATCTCAGAATCATATATCTCCTTTGCCATTTTTATACCTCTTAAAACCTGTAAAACCGCAAGTCAATTTTGACCGTCGGCTAATTCCTTTCCTCTTTCCCGAAGCGTCGCCGCCATGTTCGCGAATTTATCCTGAAATGCCGAATGGTTGCGGTTCGCGTCTCCGGCCAGAACGACCTCGTATTTGCCGTCAGGCGTCTTTTCCACCAATGCCCACACGCGCCGGTGCGAGAAGAAGAAGACGAATCCAAGGGCCGCTATCAGCCCAAAACCGCCGAAATACCATGCGATGAACGCTCCGCTGTACGGATCGTATTTTATCGACAGGACATGTGCAAAAGGCACTTTTTCAAAATCCGCCAGCCGCCATTTATAACCGGCCTTTGGAGCGCCGACCGGAATGTTCTCGGCGACGCTGCCCTGAAATGCATATACGCGAATGCGTTCACCGCCCGGCGGAACCACGCTCAGAACCGCAACAGGGTTATTATAATCATCTGAGCGGCTGTCTGGCTTACCCTCGGCATTGAAAGCGAAATCGGGGAGGAATTCGTCATATTCGATCAGCGTGCCGTCCGCCAATGTCCCTGAGCCGAGCCGCGGTATCTCAATTTTCTGCGTTGATCCGTCTGTTTGCGACTCGATCTCTAACCCTATGCTTCGGGCGCTTCCCATGCGCGCAGCTGATGCCTGAAAAAAACGATAGCCGCGATAGCTGAACGGATTGTTCATGCTGACATCAGCCACGGCCACGCCATATTCGGGATCGGTTATCCGAAGCTGTGTCCGCCAGTCAAGCGTGTTCGTGACCGAGATGGAGCCTCGCGGATCGATAAGCTTTTGCTGAATATCGGTGCATTCGAGCGTAAAGGGAAGCTGAACGTTATACTTTTCGCGTTTATCCAGGTCTATGCGGATCATCTGTATCTGATCCGAAATATCGCCCGGTATCATGCGGACATCAGCGTCAAATCCCCATTGATTCGCGACAAAATGTCCCAGAAAGAGCGTGAGCAGGGCAACATGCACCAGATAGGCGCCGATCCGGTTCCATTTTCCGCGATCGCCAAAAACGGTCTTTGCCCTAACCTCCTCGATCTTTGAAAAATCCCTGTTTCCGCTCTCATCAACCCCGTAGGAACGTATATTGTCATCCGTCGCGAGGGGTGCGTAGCCGTTCTCGCGAAAAACGTCCTCGACCAGTTTTGTAACGGCTTCCTCATCGCCGGAATCTATTGAGACTACCGTATTTTCCTTTTGTCCGAGCAGCCACGGGCGCGTGGCTGTCTTTTTCGGCGACGCAATGTAACTCCATGCAGAAGGAAAGCGGTCTATCGACGCAAGGACGATATTCAACGACAGAATCAGAAGTATGGCGTTGAAATACCAACTGTGATAAATATCGAAAAGCCCGAGATAGCCGTAAACGGCCTTTTCGGCGGGTGTCAGTGACGCGTAGTAAGAATCAAACCCGGTGACGTTCTGCTGAATGATGATCATGCCGACCATCGACAGAAAGACAAGTATGCATAAAAGGGTCACGCCAAAGCGAACCGAACTCAGAAAATTGATGAACCGGTTTATCACCGGCACCGAACGGCGCTCGGCGCGGTCTTTCCCCCTGATTGTTTCCTCGGCAACGGACATTTGATATGCGAATATACTGTAAAAATCATATCCTAGCGGGCGGTTTTTGTCACCCGTCGATAGATTAGGCATTCTTCTCAAAATTAGAAGCGCCGTTGCCCCTTACCGACTTGGAAATTGCCTGAGATAAAGGTATTCTTGGACTATCTGGCAATGCAGGCAGTCACCACCGAACAAGAGAATACATCAGCTTTGAGCGTCCGCGGGCGCCTTGAGGCATTTATTGAGCTTACCAAGCCGCGAATAGCATTTCTGCTGGTGCTGACCTCAGCCGCAGGATATTATGCCGGTTCGATAGGCACTTTCGACACGCTGGTTTTCGTCCATTCTATGCTGGGCATAACACTGCTTGCGTTCGGCGTTGCCACATTGAACCAATGGTATGAGCGTGCGATCGACCCGCTGATGGAGCGAACCGCAGGCCGGCCGATACCATCGGGCCGGGTCACGCCGACCGAGGCTCTTGTGTTCGGCATCAGCCAATGCCTTGTTGCAGAACTTTATCTTTTGTTCTTTGTGAACATATTGACGGCGGCACTCGGACTTACCGTCATCGCCGGATACGTGCTTGTTTACACGCCGCTGAAAACAAAGACCTCGGCTTCAACGGCCATCGGAGCTTTTCCGGGAGCCATGCCGCCGCTGATGGGATGGACGGCCGCGACCAATGAGATAACGCTGGGCGCGTGGGCGCTGTTCGCCGTTCAGTTCCTGTGGCAATTTCCACATTTTCTTGCCATCGCCTGGCTTTACCGCGAACAATACGCAAAAGCGGGCATATTGATGCTTCCGGTCGTTGAACCGGACGGCCGTCTGACCGCCCGCCAGATAGTATTGTTCACGCTGATGCTCGTTCCGGTCAGCCTCGGGCCGTTCTTTTTGGGATTTGCGGGGATATATTTTTTGATCGGATCGGCGCTGTTAGGAATATGGTTCCTGTTTGAAAGCGTCAAAATGGCCCGGTCAAAAACGGACAAGGTGGCAAGAAAGCTGCTGCTTGTCTCTGTAATATATCTGCCGCTCTATTTTCTTCTGATGGTTATCGACAAGATCTAGCCATGGCGACTGAATCCGTAAATGCCATCGACATAGCAGTTCGGGACCGGCCCGTTGTCTCGCCCGGAGGCGGAGATCCAACGACCGGCCCAGGGAAAAAAGGCCCGCGCGAACCGGAACCGTTCGATGATATGGATGACAACGAGAACGCATTTCGCGATAAATCAAAGATCATAACGCTTTTTCTGCTGCTTGTGGTCTTGATGACCTTTGGCGGGTTGATCGGTGCTTATGTCGTCATTGCCACCAACGACGTTCTGGAATGGCGGCCTTTTGCGCTTCCTGTGCCTGTTTGGATAAGCACAGCTTTGATAATAGCGAGCAGCGTCACCTACGAATTTGCAAAACGTGGTGTTATCGCATCGAATACCGCCGCAACCCGCCGATATATGATCCTGACATCGGCGCTCGGCGGAATGTTCATTGCTTCACAGCTAATGGCATGGTTCGTTCTGGTCAATCGCGGATTTTACCTCAGCGGAAACCCGTATTCCGGCTTTTTCTACATCCTTACGGCCATTCATGCGGTTCATGTGCTGGGCGGGATCATCGCACTCGGCACTATAACGCTGAGAACCTGGGATCCGACCGCCGACCTGGACGAATACTGTTACAGAAAAGCTCTTGCCATATCTGTCGGGATGTATTGGCATTTTATGGGCTTTCTTTGGATCGCCCTTTTCCTTCTGCTCGGCTTTTGGAAATAGAACAAAATGGATTTATTGCCTGTTTTCCCCCATCTTAATGCGACACTGAACGGGATCAGCGCCATTTTCCTGATAACAGGCTTTTATTTTATCCGAACAAAGCGGATCTCGGCCCATCGAGCCTGTATGCTGACCGCATCAACTCTTTCGGCACTGTTTCTGGTGTCATATTTGACGCATCACGCCCTCAGAACTTACTATTTTGGGCTTGGCCCGACCCGTTTTGAAGGTGAGGGGCTGGCTCGTCCCATTTATTTTACGATACTCCTGTCCCATACTGTCCTTGCCGCCGTTATAGGCCCTTTTGTGATCCTGACGCTTTGGCGGGCCTTAAAAGGCAATTATGAACGCCATAAACGCATTGCACGCTATGTTTTCCCCGTTTGGCTCTATGTTGCTTTGACGGGAGTTGTCGTATATCTGATGCTTTACCAGCTTTTTCCCGCAAAATAGAAAAAATCGCAAAAAACCGTTGATTTTTGGCATGTAATATGCTACGTTCTATACGTTGAAAAGTTGATCACCGAAAGCAGGAGCGTCCTGAACACTCTTGCTGCGGGGGAACCAAGGTAATGTTGAGGTACATCATTACAGGGGCGAGGCGGCAATAGCCGCGGGGATAATCTTTCGTTCCTAGCCCGTCAGCTAACCTCGTAGGTGTGGCAAAGAAGTTACTGCAACAAAACTTGTTAGTTGCTATTTGTGTGTGCTTCGCGCTCTGCTTTTTCAACATGTCCAGCAGACATCCGGTCTTCTCAAAGGGAAAGATCCCGCGAAACGCTTCGCGGGGTTTTTCTTTACGCTGACGGCATTTGCCTCGGAAATTCCTCACCTGAGACCGATCGTTCTTGATCTCTCGCCGATTTTTCACTTTCCTGTGTTTGGGACTCGGCCATAACGATAGTAAAATCAAACGTCTTCCGCATATACATCTTGTATGAAAACACGCATCGGACTCATTTTTGGCGGCAGATCGGGTGAACACGAGATCTCGATCAGATCAGCCGTTTCCGTTATCCGCTCCATCGACCGCGACAAGTATTCGGTCGTGCCTATCGCCATTGACCCGTCGGGACACTGGCTCAGCCCGACAGCATCGAGCAAACTTTTGCCTGATGATGTCGCTGATCTGCTGGATGTGCGTGATCAGGACGGCAGCTATGGCCTGCTGGCGGACACAGCGTTCAACGGGCTGACGGCAATTAGCGGCGAACACTCGAACATCGGACTGGACGTGGTCTTTCCTGTCCTGCATGGCCCGTTGGGCGAGGACGGCACGATACAGGGCCTGCTTGAACTCGCAAATATCCCGTATGTCGGCTGCGGTGTTCTTGCTTCGTCCTGCGGCATGGACAAGGTCACGATGAAAACCCTATTTAAGGATGCCGGACTGCCGATATGCCGGTTCATCTGGTTCCTGCGCAAGGATTGGGAAGCCGATCCGGAAAAATTGATCGCCAACATTGAAAAAAAGGTCGGCTATCCGTGTTTCGTCAAACCGTCGAACCTCGGCTCATCTGTCGGCATTTCGCGGGCCGGGAACGCTGAGGAATTGGCCGCCGCGATAAAGCTAGCCGCCGAATACGACCGCAAGATAATCGTCGAAGAAGAACTCAGGATGCGCGAGATAGAATGTGCGGTCATCGGGAACGATGCCGCCGAGGCAAGCCGTCCGGGCGAATATATCATCCGCAATAAACAAAAGGTGTTTCTTGACTATGTCGAGAAATATTCCGGCACGGGAAACAACGAGTTTGTCGTCCCGGCGCCGGTTTCCGAAGAACTTGAAACAAAGATTCGCGAAATGGCCGTTGCGGCCTTTAAGGCGATCGACGGTTCCGGCCTTGCCAGGGTCGATTATTTTCTGCGGAGCGACAACGGAATGCTTTTGGTCAATGAGATCAACACGATGCCGGGGTTGACGGACGCTTCGGGGTTTCCGAAAATGTGGGAAGGCAGCGGCAGATCGTTCACCGACGTGATCGACCTTTTGATAAGCCATGCCATTGAGCGGCACTCTGACCGGTCACGAAACCGGACAGGTACGTAAAAGGCCGCATGTTCTATTTCTTTTTTGAAAAAGGGGGTTATTTATTATGTCAGTAGCAAAGAATATTGAGATCATTTCATCTTCGTCCACGAGCTTTGATGACGCTATCTCAACAGGGATCGAACGGGCTTCACGCACGATAGACAACATCAAAGGAGCCTGGATAAAGGATCAAAAGGTTGAAATAAAGGACGGAAAGGTATCCGAATACAGGGTGACGATGATCGTTACTTTCGTTCTTTCGGACGATTAGTCCTTATCACGTTTTTCGGCAGTGTACCCTTTTCGGGTCCTGATGGTAAGACCGGGACGGCTGACGCGGAGTTCAATCTCCCGCCATTTGCCGTCCTTTTTTTCGTTCAGCGGCGAATAACCCAATGTATATTGTTCGCCAAGTTCCTTGACGATATTCTCGAACGCCTCGCGCATCGCCACGCCGCCCGGAGCAGCAACAAATTGCCCGCCTGTTCTTTCTGCAAAATTCCTGAGCGCTCCGCGATTTTGCTGCCGCTGGTTTTGCGAACCGGTCGGAGACGCCATATCAACCGTATAGATCACGGCATTTGCGGCCATTGCTTCACGAAGTGCCCTCGATGCCGACCGCGAACTCTGGTTATCCGCGCCGTCAGAAAGAACCACTATCGCCCGTCGTTTTTCAGGACGATCCCGAAGAGCTTCGGCAGCCTTGAAAACCGCGTCATTGAGAGCTGTCATACCATAGGCCCGAATATCATATATCTTTTCCGATATGTCCCGGCTGTTTGAAAAATCCTGAACAAGCGAAACCTTGCTGTCAAATTTGTATATCGCAACGTGGTCGTCAGGGCGAATACCGTCAAGGAACCTGATCGCCGCCGATCTGGCAAGGCTGACGCTTTGCTCCATGCTGCCCGATGTATCAATAAGTATCACTGCGGCAAAGGGCGTTTCTTCAGGTGAGAACAGGGAAATAGGCTGTTCAACGCCATTTTCAAGAATCGAGAACAGCTCTTTCTTCAGGCCCGAAACGATCCGCCCGTTGGCGTCACGTATCAGGGCATTCAAAACGACCAGATCGGAATCGACGCTGATAACGTCGTCATCCTGAGCCATGATCGAACCCGCACACAGGGCGATCACCGTCAGAAGCAAAAATGATCGGGCGATTGTTGTCATTAATTTGTTCGCTGAAAATGCTGTCGTTTCAACGCCGAAGTTTCAAAAATCTCGCGACCCTTATGACCGTGTTCGACGACCTTATCGCAACGGCAGAGATCGAGAACCTTGTTGTCTTTTTTAACTCCTGCAACAGGTCGTTGGTGGCCTCCTTAAGGAACAGGACGGCCTGGGTCAGGTTTGAAGGCCGTTCAAAATCCTCGTCTTCCTCCAGCGTCATGCCGTCGTTGTTGCCTCCAAGGTCCTTTCTTATGCGAGTGACAAGCTTTTCCAGATCATCCAGCTTTTTATGGTCGGTGGCGGAAAACTGTTCTTTCCGTTCAATGGCCTCATAAAGATCAGAAGCGAGTTCGGCTGCCGTCTCACCGCGTTTCAGCATTTCTTCGTGCTGTTTTTTCTCACGGTCTCGGAGCTGCCGCTGACGCATTTCTCTCATATTGCGAGGAAGCTGTTCAACTTGCTCTTTCTCGTTCAGCGGTGGCGTGGGAATATTGTTGTTCGGTGTCGCCTGGGCAAAAAGAGGGACTGCGGCCGCAAGCCCGATAAAAAATACAAATGCTGCTCTCGCAATAACCATTGATGTCAGAATTTATCTTATTGATCTGCCGGATCTGTCTTGAGGACATCATCCGGTGAAACTCCGGTCACTGATTCTACCAAAGCCACCAAAAACTGCTCCTCGGCGAGGCCCGAACTCGGCACAGTGACCCACTCCGTTGACAGTCCGCGAGCGGAGCGCCCTTCAACCTTTGCCGTGACGGAAACATTGTTTCTCATTCCGTCTATCGGCTGGACCTCGATTATCAGGCTGTATTGTCCGCGTGACCACGCGTCGTCACCAAAGGCGAGATTGCCGTATCGTTTGAGTTCCGTGGTGGCGATAACCTGTCCGCGGCCAAAAATGAACGGCTGGGTTATGATGATGCCTTCGTTGAGCCTTGAGGCTGCCTCGTCAATGACCATCTTTTTCTCACGCAGAACATCCTGCACGGCCTGAACCAGTCCGTCCCTGCGGCCGTTCAACTGATAAGGATTGGCAAGACGTTCACGAGTGCGTGTCTTGTCCTTTCCCCAATCAAAGCTCCTTGTCGCGTCGGTGGTTCTGGATGTCGTCTTGCCGGCGTCGTCCCTGATCTTTTGGGTTTGGGTATCGACGCCTTTTTGAGCGGCGACACTTGTTGCGGACAGTGCCGCAACCGCGAGAACGAAAAATTTGGTAAAGCGTTTCATTTCAATATCAAACGGGCCTTATGGATATACTGCGTTTGTTAGAGTTTGATGTTCCCGGCCCGCCGTTCGGTTGCATTCGGCTCAATAAAACAGGGTTTTCAACGTTTTTCAAGTTTAGCATACCAGTCAATGGAGCGGGCAAGCCCTTCATTCAGCGGAACGGCTGCCTTCCATCCGGTGAATTCATTCATCTTTTCACCCGAAAGATATTGGGCGTCTATCTCATTCGCTATCTTGGTTTGAAGCAGCACATTGGGTTTGACCTCACCGGACTTGCCGCATTTTTCGATGACAAGCTCCACGAGGTCGATTATCCGAACCGGTTCATTCGTTCCGAAATTGAAGGCTTCGCCCTTTGTTTCCGATATATTTTCGGCCAGTTTCAAATAGCCTTCGACCACGTCGTCCACATAAACAAATTCGCGGACGGGTGTGCCGTCGCTCCTGACTATCGGGTCTTCGCCCCGCAGAACGGAAAGTATGGTTCCCGGAATTATCCTTGAAAGATGCAGGTCGCCGGGGCCATAGATGTTCGCCGAGCGCGACACCGCGACCGGAAGACCGTAGGTCACGGCATACGACCGCGAAAGCATATCGGTACACGCCTTTGAAACGTCATAAGGGAATACCGCATTTAATGGCAGTTCTTCGTTATAGGGAAGGTCGGAGTGCGTGCCGTATGCCTTATCGCTAGACGCAACGACGACGCGCGTCACACACGGTATCTGCCGACACGCTTCCAACAGCATATAGGTGCCGCGAATATTTGTCTCAAAGGTTGATATGGGCGAACGGTTTGCCGGCCCGACTATCGCCTGCGCCGCCAGATGGAACACGCTGTCGATCTCCAGTTCGTTCAGCGATCTTTGCAGGAGTTCGCCGTCCTCAACGCTGCCGCTGATAAAAGAGACGCGGTCGCTGACGCCAAGCGCCGACAGGGAATCGGGAACTATCTCGTCACGGCGGAGACAGGTGACTGCCGCACCTTCATCAACGAGACGTTTCACCAGATTGGCACCGACAAAACCTGTCCCGCCCGTAACAAAAACCCTTCTGTTCCGCCAAAATTCACTCATATCATTTACCAGCTTTTTCCCCTACCAGCTTTTCCACGGCGCGTCAGCTTCCCAGAGTTCATTGAACTCCAGGCTGTCCTTGAACGTGTCCATGCATTTCCAAAATCCGTCATGGCGATATGCCATAAGATCGCCTTCGGCGGCCAGACGTTCCAGAGGTTCTCTTTCAAGCACCGAGTCCGGTTCCAGAATGTCCAGCACCGAGCGTTCAAAAACAAAGAAACCGCCGTTTATCCAAACATCCAGTTTTGGTTTTTCCCTGAACTGTTCAACAGCACCATCCGCAGAAATATCAAGGACGCCAAAGGTCGAATTTGGCCTTACGGATGTCAGCGTCGCCTTTTTTCCGTGCGAAAGATGAAAATCAAGAAGGGCCTTTACGTCAATATCAGAAAGGCCGTCGCCGTAGGTTACAAAAAAGCGTTCTTCCTCAGCAAGCGAATCCTTTATCGCGGCGATCCTGCCACCGGTGTTCGTGTCGGGTCCTGTATCGAACATCTCAACGCGAACATCAGCGAACGGCAACGTGTCCGAAAGCTCCGGTCCGTCAAAATAATTTCGTATAAGATCGCCCAGATAGCCTGTACACAGAGCAAAATCCGTGAAGCCCGCAGCGGCATAGACGTTTATCAGATGCCAGATGATGGGTTTTCCGCCGATCTCGACCAGCGCTTTCGGCACCGCCTTGCCCAGAGCGTCAAGCCTTGTGCCGCGTCCGCCGCATAAAACAACAGTTCTCATTCTTGAGTGTTGGTCAACTCCCACAATTTTGCGTACTTCAAAAAAACACCGTAGGCCGTGAAGATCGCGATGATCATTCCCTGAAAGCCGTCACGAAAGCCCTGTTTTACGATATAGCTTCTAAAAAATGCGGCGATGGTCGAGAAAAAGAGATGGAAGATCCCGGTCGTCCTGCCCTTTTCTTTAAGATGTTCCGCCGCGAGCGAGGCATATATCTCCGTCACGCGATGATGCTCCGCCAGGTTCTGCTTGGTGTAATGCAGCAGTTCGCCTTCGAGCGTCTCGACCCTGCCTCGAACGCGCGCGGTCTGATGCGGAGCGATTCCGTCCCAATAGCTTCCTTCCTTTCGGTAAAGACGCATTTGATGATCGGGATACCAGCCGGAATGCCGTATCCATCGGCCAAGATATTTTGTGCTGCGGGCGATCTGGAAACCATCGGGCAGTTCGCTTTCAGGAAGCTCGCGAAGCTTTTCTATTGACCTTTTCAGTTCATCGGTAACACGTTCGTCGGCGTCTATCCAGAACAGCCAATCGCCCGACGCAAGCGAATCGGCATACTCGTGTTTGTCTTTGAAACCATTGAATTCACGGTTAAAGACCTTGTCCGTATATTCTCTGGCGATCTCGGCTGTCCTGTCGGTGGAATCAGAATCAACGACAACTATCTCGTCGGCCCAGGCGACGGTTTCGCATACATCGGCAATGTTGCTTTCTTCGTTAAAGGCAATGATGCAGGCAGAGATCTTCACCGGGATATTCTTACATTGCTTTGGCAAAAATAAAAGCGTGGCGGGTTTGCCACGCTTTTGCCAATAGAATATCGGCGCCGTTTACTGGCCGTCCGTCGGTGATTGGACGTCAATGTTGTTTACACGAAATGTTGTCGATGTAGCACGCTGAAGATCGGCAAGGGCCTTGTTGTAATCGGTCTCAGAGCGTATCTCGGCGTTTCTGGCGCTCATCAGGGCGTTCTCGCGCTGGAACAAGAGGAACGTAGTTGACCGGCCCGATTCAAACAGCCTTCTTTCGCCGTCAAGCTGAATCTCAGCGTTCTCACGTGCACGCCTTGCCGCCAAAACACGCTGGCGGGCGGTTTCGACCGCCTGAACCGCATTGCGGACTTCGACCATTACGGTCTGCTCCTGTGCCCGAAGCTGCGTTTCGATCCTGTTCTGCGTGATCCTTGCACCGGCAAGATTTGCTTTGGCGGTCCTGTTCCTGAAAGGGAACGAGATGGTAACGCCGATGGAAAAGTTCGGCGCATCTGAACGGAACGTGTTTGCCAAAGAACGCCCGAGGCCGCCGACAGCGTATGAAGGCTGTCCCGGTATAACGACCTGCGGATTGAGGATCGCGTCGAGTCCCGTAGCGGCCCGTGTTTCATTCAGGCCGTTGAAAAGGATCAGGTCAGCCTGAGATGTGAACATGTTCGTGACTATCGGATCGGTCGTACCGTTGCGGGCCAGGCCGTTCAGCGAAAAGCTCGTGTTCAGGTCGATCTGCGGCTTTGTCTGATCCTTGAAAAAATCTATGTCGATCTTGTTTATGTCCTGGCTGAGTTTCAGGCTTCGCAGTTCAAAACGATTTGCCAGGGCATCGCTAAGGGCGGCCTGAAGATTTATCGGATCGGTCGAGAAAGCAGGCGTATCCGTCGGCAGATAGGTTCTGGCCCATTCCGGCGAAAGAGCGTCTCTCAAAAGAAGCTGCTTCAGGCCGTTCTCAGTTATCGAAACCTGCTGTGTGGCGATGATCACCTCAGACTCGCGATTGGCAAGCTCTGTTTCGACCTCCGCCTTTGCCAGCGGTGCGGCCGCACCGGCGGCGATGCGGGCCTCGATCTGACGCAGATTTTCACGCGTAAGTTCCAGATTTGCCTGTTTGTTCTGTTGATCGCGAAGGGCGAAAACAAGGTCCCAATATGTTCGTTGGACCTGTGTGATGACCTCGATGGTCTGCCGCCTAAATTCGGCATCGGTCTGTTCTAGCCGGCGTCTCGCAATGGTCAGATTTCGCCGCGTGTTGTCGGTCTTGCGGTTGCGGAAAAGCGGCTGTGTGAAGCGAACGCCGTAGCTGGATGAATATATCGCACTGCTGCTGGAACCGAGCGAACCGGAACTGACCTGGGCCTGTGTGAACGCGTTCTCAGTTCGTGAGTTATTAAAAAATGTGCTGAAATTGCCGCCGGTCGATAGCTGCTGGGTCAGCCCGGTGTTGACATCAATGTCGCTGGTCGCGGACGAACCCGTTGTGTTGTTCCTGCGGTAGGTCGGCGTTACGGAAAAGACCGGATCGTAAAAACCCCGGAATGCGTCGATCTGTGTTTCCTGAATGCGGACATCGTCACGGGCTATGTCAATATTCGTGTTATTCGCAAGAGCCCGGCGTATCGCCTCGTCCAGGGTCAGCGGCACGGTGTCAACGGTTTGAACACCAACGCGCGCCAGAACCTCAACGGCGCCCAGGTCGTCTGCCGTGG
>CAZOXY010000047.1:25067-27468 GCA_964583955.1 uncultured Chloracidobacterium sp.
CGGGGATCAGGGAACGCATCATTTCGCGTCGTATCTCCGCCGGAAGTGGCCGCGGCATGAGCCGGTGGTTTGGGCGCGGAATTGGCGGCAACCTGGGCCTCTTGCGCTAAAACATTTTCCGCTGAGGCCGCAGCAAAACAAGCGGCCAGGAAATGAGCAGTTACTAGGGAACGAAATATCTTCATCTAAGGATATGCTCCAGAAAAAAAGGCGTGGCCGTGGCTTCGCCGTAAAGTCAAACTGGTATTACGTTACAGTAATTGTCTTAGTTTCAACAATTTTGGCTTTGACAACGCTCCTGCCTGTCAGAGAATGCGAAATGACTCCCGTTGAAGTTTGCCAAAAATTGGAGTATCTTCGAGATTTTAGCATACGTATTTAACAGGAGGCTTTTGTAAACAAAAGATGGGTGTAAAAGTAGCAATTAATGGATTTGGCCGGATCGGGCGCAACGTGCTTCGGTCGTGCATTGGTGACAAGGATATAGATTTTGTAGCGGTAAACGACCTGACCGATACCGCAACGCTGGCACATCTGCTCAAATACGACTCCGTAATGGGCAATCTGGACAACGAAATATCGGCTGACGGCGATACGATCACGGTTGACGGGGATTCGTTCAAGGTCTTTTCTGAAAAAGACCCGGCTGCGATAGATTGGTCATCGGTCGGCGCGGAGATCGTCATCGAATCGACCGGAAGATTTACAAAAGCCGAGGACGCCGCCAAGCATCTTCGCGGTTCGGTAAAAAAAGTCATCATCTCGGCTCCCGCAAAGGGCGAGGACGTTACGATCGTTCTGGGCGTAAATGATAATATGTATGACCCGGCAAATCATCACGTGATCTCAAACGCCTCTTGCACCACGAACTGCCTGGCTCCGGTTGCAAAGGTCATTCATGAAAAATTCGGCATCAAAAATGCGCTGATGAACACCATCCACAGCTATACCAACGACCAGCAGCTACTTGACCTGCCGCACAAAGATCTGCGTCGGGCTCGCGCCGCCGCTCTTTCGATGATCCCGACCTCGACCGGAGCGGCAAAGGCCGTCGCATTGGTAATTCCTGAGCTTAAAGGGAAATTTGACGGCATTTCGGTTCGCGTTCCGACGCCGAACGTCTCGTTGGTGGACGTTGTGATGAACGTCGAAAAGGAAACCTCGACCGAAGAGGTCAATCAGGTTCTCAAAGACGCCGCAAACGAGGAATTAAAGGGAATCCTGGCATTTTCTGAAGAACCGCTCGTGTCGATAGATTTCCGCGGCAACCCGAATTCGTCGATTGTTGACGCTGAAAACACCAAGGTCATCGGCGGAACCGCAATAAAGATCCTCTCGTGGTACGACAACGAATGGGGCTACTCCTGCCGCGTCCGCGATTTGGTTAAATTCATTGCGGATAAAGGACTTTAAATAGGGGAAAGTGTGCATTTCTATCACGAATCTCGTTTTGCATCATTTGCTTGCTTATGCCGATAACTGCGTTCCCAAGACACGTCACAGATCGATATGAGGTCCACGAATGGCGCCACGCATCGGCCATTCTTGAACGTGATTTTCCTGATGAATTTCTCGATGTAAGCAGTGTCCTCAGCACGTTTCGCTTGCTTAAGAGTTTCATTGACACTGGCGGCGGTCGTAAGTCCAAAGTATCTAGTTGGATTGACGGTGAATTTTATAAGAGAGGGTGGGTAGAAAAGAAATTCGATACCAAGATCACAATAGATGATACCCACTTGGAATCACCAACTCACTCGGTTGATTGTTATAAGAATCAAATTGCATTGGAAATCGAGTGGAACAACAAAGACCCTTTTTTTGACAGAGACTTAAATAACTTTCGTCTCTTATTTGAGCTGCGTGCCGTTTCGGTTGGAATCATCATAACGCGTTGTGATGAACTTCAAAGTATTTTTAACTCGTTGGGCCGCGGAACTTCCTACGGAGCATCAACAACACATATGTCGAAACTGCTTCCCAGAATAGAAGGCGGTGGAGGTGGTGGTTGTCCAATTCTTGTTTTTGGGATCAAAAAGGAGCTATATGTCGATTCAGAATGAACTGGAGTTGCGGGATGTCGAGCTAAGTGATCCAGCTCGGGATTTATTGAACTGTGTAAAAGGTAAGTATCGAACGATCCTTGCTGATCCACCATGGCAATTTGACAATCGGACTGGGAAAATGGCTCCCGAACACAAAAGGCTTTTGCGTTATCCGACTATGAAGCTAAATGAAATAAAGGAGCTCCCGATCAGCATGTTGGCTGATGACCCGTCGCACCTTTATCTTTGGGTCCCGAATGCACTTCTACAATCCGGACTTGAAGTTATGAAAGCGTGGGGTTTTGAATATAAGACCAATATCATCTGGCACAAAATACGTAATGACGGCGGCTCGGACG
>CAZOXY010000048.1:0-2606 GCA_964583955.1 uncultured Chloracidobacterium sp.
GTTCGAGCTTGCCCGATGAGTGAAGCAACTCAGGGAAAAATAGCACTTCAATCAGTTCTAGCCCTGTCATATGGGAGTTCGCTCTCTCATGTCTCCCGACTTCTTATGTGGTTCGTAGCTCAACATGGCAGAGCACCTCGCTGTGAACGAGGCCGTTGCAGGTTCAAATCCTGTCGATCCACCCAGTTGAATGCGGAATTCGAATTGCGGATTGCGGAATAAGAAAATTCCGCATTCTACTTTCCGCGTTCCGCATTAATAGGGGGCCGTGGCAGAAAGGCGTATGCACTTCACTGTCTATGAAGACGATGACGGTTCGAGTCCGTTCGGTCCCGCCAATAGAACGCCGGCACCACTGCCGGCACGACTTTACGGACGTTTAGCTGAGACAGATCAGCATCGGTTTGAAGAACAGAACAGAATGGTGCGGCACGTACACTGCCAACAGTGTTTCTTAAATATTTATTTCTTTGTTGAAGTATTAACAATTCCGCTTGAAGTTCCGCAAGAGCCTTTAACACAAGCTGCAATATTTATTTGATAAAATCCGATACTCTCTGTCTTCGTATCAAATTGATAAACTAAGCCGTTCTTTAGGGTATCATGCCAAGATTCTTCATCTAATTTTAAGGTAAACTTTTTTACATCTTGGCGTTGGAGTTTATTGTCAGGTCTTACTATCTGAATACCTAAATCAAGGTCAAGTTCTCTGATTCCGTCATCTAGCAGCTTTGGCTCTAAGATGTGTGGATCAATGTTGACAACTGTTCTAATATTACCATCTTTATCTGAGGCGGCGGTATAATCCGTTGATAAAGTAACCTTTATATTTGTTGTAGCGAAAGAACTTCGCAAAAGTCTCAAAATATATTCTTTGCTATCAAAATTGTCAGAAACAGAGTTTCCTTGATAGACATTTGAACGATATTGAATTCTTAAATCAGACCTTTTGAGCTTAATTTTTATTTTGTATGGTTTATCTGATTCAATATCATCTGGGGCAAAGGCAAGTTGATAATAACCATTATTTTCTTCCACTATTTGATTGAGTCCGAGAGTTAGATCGTTGGTGTTAAAAATGGCTCTCCCTCCAGTTCTTTCAGCCAACCGTTTCATACTATCAAGACCTTGTAATGAAGAAGGAGTGCCAATCCCTGCCTCACCAAGCGTTTTAAGATGCAAACTGTAAAAAGTAACATTTGCTTTATTAGCGGCTTCGGCCAAATTCTTTAGTTTTTCGGTTACGATTGCTGCCTCACTGATATGAGAATCGCCTAGCAAACCGCGTGAGAGTAAAACAACTACTTTTCTTCCCGGCAGCATTTTTAATTGTTCAATTGAACTTTCGGCTATACTGATCACGTTCAGATTTTGTAGGACTAGACTGCTAATTGACCAGTTTATATCCCTGCCATCTGCTGTAACAGAAACTCTTATCGGCCGCATTCCTACTTCGGTATATTTCTTGCTAATTTTCTCTGCGGCTCCAATGAGAATGTCTTTATCATTTGTGAAATTTGAAAGTATTCCTAGATTTCTATCTTCATCAATGATCGAAACTAGATCATTTGGTCCTATCTGATTTTTCACAAAGTGTTTGAGTACCCTTGACACGTTAGCGACATCTAAAACCGCCGCTTCTCTATATTCTCTTGTTCTGCTGTCAGCACCATGTTGAGTATTAACCATGGTAAACATATTGATAACCGGAGTTGAAACAATAAAAACAAATGTCCGTCTGACTTGATTTAGCTGAAGTCGTTTGTCTCCCGTTGATTCAACTATTTGACGATTTTCAATGACCGGAACATATGAAAAGAATTCGATGGGATAATTCTTATTTTCCTCAAATATTTCAAAATCTTCCGCTTTGAGGTCAGTTATGATCTTACCTTTTTTATCTTTAACGATAGCTTCGAGTTGGATCAACCTGGTGTTTACAAGGATCGGTTCTTCGATCGGTGGAGTTGGAGCAGCCGTTTGCGCTTTTAGGTTATTTACAATACAAAAAAAACAAACGTAAATAATCACACAAAATATATTTCGAAATAGCCCTCGATTATTTTGAGTTTTCAAAATGAATTCCCTCATAAAATAAATTTTGTATTGTGTTCCGCCTTTGCTGTAACTCAAAAGTATATAGCACTTTCTGAACAAAAACACGTTTTTTTTGTAAAAGGGTAGTATTCGCTGGACGTTTAGCTGAGACAGATCAGCGTCGGTTTGAAGAACCGAAGAGCCTGGCGCGATACCAGGAGCGTCCACCATTTTTTCAGGGAAACGGAAGACCCCGGCCTTCTCCCACGGCGCAACCGGCCGGTTCACCTCGGAGCCGGCCGGCACGGAACCCAATTAAAAGTCAGAAACACAGCCGGTAGAGAGTGTGTCTGTCTGTAAATAAAAATATTCGCCACCCGCTTACGCGGGCGGTTACGATCTTACCAAAACGAACGCGGCTGTGCCTGCTGCGAGGACGAAGGAATGCGTTTAATTCCTTTCTTGTTTGCAATAAACACGACATATCCCTTGTCTTTTGATGCAGCAAGGCACGCCACGTTCGCCTACCGATATCGCCATCCGCCGGTGGCCAAGCTGGTTAAGGCACC
>CAZOXY010000048.1:2616-3017 GCA_964583955.1 uncultured Chloracidobacterium sp.
CATTCTTGTTCGCAATGAACACGACTAGTCCTTTGTCCATTGATGCTGCATTCCACGCCACGTTCGCCTACCGAGATCATTTAACCGCCGGTGGCCAAGCTGGTTAAGGCACCTGCCTTTTAAGCAGGGGATGCGTGAGTTCGAATCTCACCCGGCGGACCAGATCATTTTTTTTTGGCGGCGTAGCTCAGCGGGAGAGCGAGGGTCTCATAAACCCTTGGTCGGAGGTTCAAATCCTCCCGCCGCAACCAGCTTGAATGAGGAATGCGGATTGCGGAATTCCGGCAGCTAAACAATCCGCGCGCTCCCAAATCCGCATTCCGCAATTTTTTGACAGGTAACTCAGTTGGTCAGAGTGCCGTTCTGTTAAATCGGAAGCCGCGGGTTCGAGTCCCGCCCTG
>CAZOXY010000048.1:3027-15503 GCA_964583955.1 uncultured Chloracidobacterium sp.
AGCGCAGTAACACGTTCAATAGTATCCTGGGTAACACCAACAGCAGCAGCTACCCGTAGGCGGCCAAACTCATCTTTATTTGAATTAGGATGCTGTTTCAGTTTAATAATGTCTTTGTAAGTAATCAGGCCTACCAGTTTATTTTGATCGTCGAATATCATGACGGTCATAAAAAGAAAAACCGAAATGACCCGGCCTGATATTAGCCCGATCATTTCGGTAAGTTTTATGTGCTATTGCCGGTCTTACACGATCAGCCGAACGGAGTCGGTGTCGGTTCTGGCTCCGGATCGTCTGGTGTCGGTTCTCCGGTCGGCATTGGAACCGGTTCCGGAAAGTCCGGTGTCGGAGTTGGTGTCGGACACGGATTTTCCGGGTCCTCAGGTGACGGACATGGTGTAGGTGTCGGTGTCGGGCTTTCAACAGCCTGTGCTTCGACACGCTCTGATGCAGCTGCGTCACTCACGAACCAGGTCCCTGCGGACAGCCCGACAAATAGCAATGCAAACATCCCAAAATTGATCAGTAGATTTCGTAACATCATTTCCCCCTTTCTCGATGGTTATTAAACGTTATTGACCGGCTCGTTACGTATTTTTTTGTGTCATGGCATTTTAGCCGGTCTGTTCAAATGGTAAGAGAAGCAATATGCGTTCCAAAGATAAACCCTGAATATTATTGAGGTTTTATTAGGCCGACAATCCATGCTGTATTGATTCAATGCAGGCTGGAGCGTTTCAGGTCAATACGCCGTCATTCAGGCATCGGACCCGATTTTGGGAGGATTTATATCATTTTTTAGGAGAAAATAATGTCATATAACAAGCTGAATATCAGCGGAGCTAACGCCGATGTGCTTTCGTGGGTCACGCACGGGCTTGACCATCAGGAAGAGGCGATGCTCCGCAACGTTTCGCGTCTGCCGTGCCTTTACAAGCACGTGGCGCTTATGCCGGACGCGCATCTGGGCAAAGGCTCGATGGTCGGTTCGGTCATCGCGACGAAGGACGCGGTTATTCCGGCAACGGTCGGTGTGGACATCGGCTGCGGGATGATGGCGGTGAAAACGCCGTTCAAAAGCGGCATTCTCGATCGCAAAATGGCGGAGTTTCGCCACGAGATCGAGCGTGCCATTCCCGTCGGCTTTAATGCCTACAAGGAATCGGTCGATGAGGCGTCGCGTTGGGACGGATGGGAAACATTCGACGACCTGCACGGCGGAGTTCAGGACCGCAAGCGCAAGGCGATGAAGCAGCTTGGGACGCTAGGCGGAGGCAATCACTTTATCGAGGTCTGCCTTGATACTGAGGACAACGTCTGGCTGATGCTGCATTCCGGTTCGCGAAACATCGGCAAGGAACTTGCCGAGCGTCATATCGCGACCGCGAAAACGCTTCACCGCCTGAACGAACTGCCGTCGCCTGATCTTGCCTACTTCATTCACGGAACTGATGAATTCAAGGCATATTGGCACGACCTGGAATGGGCTCAGAAGTATGCGATGAAGAACCGCGAGATCATGATGAAGCGTCTGATACGCTCTTTTAATCGTATGTTCGGCTCGGATCTGGATATCGAATCCAAGACCAAAGGCCAAAGCACAAAGACCGATGTTGTTGTAAATTGTCATCACAACTATGTGGCAATTGAGGAGCACTTCGGGGACAAGGTTTACGTTACCCGCAAGGGTGCGATAAATGCCGAAGAGGGACGCTACGGCATTATTCCCGGTTCGATGGGAGCGAAATCGTTCATCATCAAAGGGCAGGGAAATCCGCAGTCGTTCAATTCGTGCTCGCACGGCGCGGGACGCAAAATGTCGCGCACCAGGGCGAAGGCGAAATACACGATCGACGACCTGAAAAAGCAGACCGCCGGCGTCGAGTGTCGCAAGGACAAAGGCGTAGTCGATGAGATCCCCGGTGCCTACAAAGACATCGAGGAAGTCATGCGTGCCCAAAACGACCTCGTAGAGATCGTCGCCGAGCTAAAGCAGGTCATTTGCGTTAAGGGATAAGGTGAGGCTGTCTGAAAAGTCGGGTTTGGTCTGTGTGTTTCGGTTTTTTGTCCGTGCATTCTGTGGTACTTCCTTGATTTGCAGGACTTGGAACACAGAATTCACAGAACGAATACACAGAAAAAGACTTTTCAGATATCCTCATCGCGCAACGATCTTAAATCCGCAATTTTATATGTGACCGACTTGGAATCGATTCAGGGAATTCATTGCGCGGCAGGAATTTCCACTTCCCCACTGAACAAGAAATCCTTTGGCCGTTTACGTATATAGTCAAGTATCTTGGGGTCGATATCGGTGAGTTTATAGAAGCGGTCATCAAGGTCATCAAAGTTTGGTTGTTCCGCATCGAGTACATCGTTGCGTTCGTCTCGGTCAAAGGATGGTTGGCCTCCCATGCGTTTCGCTGATTCGCCAATGATTTCCGCAACTTCGGGAAGCCCAAATTCTGTAAACGCTGTTCGAGCATCTTCCCAAACAATGCCCGTGGAGTTCGAATAGAACTGATCGTGTCCACCGTTATGAACTTCTGCCTGATACCATTCTGCGGCGTGTACCAGTCTCTGGCTGCGAGAGAATCTCGCAAGACTCGTTTCATAGTCAGTGTACGATCCATAAATGTTGGCGGTGAACCAAACAGGATGGATTATCGCGGCGATATCTTTCGTTGCAATGAAGTCGTCGTCAATTATAACTTTTTCACGTTTCATCTTAATTTCTTGTGGCTGCAGCGTCTTTATCTGCTGATCTGAACACGAACTAATAAGCAGAAACAAGGCCAGAAATAACATTGATTGTACTCTCATGTTTCGCGTCTCCTCTGATGAGTTTAGTCCAGTCACGAGAAACCGTGAAGCATTTCAAATTGCTCAAGCCGATATTATAAGCCCGCCACTTTGATTCTAATGCTTCAGCGAGGTCCAAAGTAAATTCGTAACGCAAACCAGCATCGTTCGTCCAGTTGGCAAAGGACATCTGTCTGCCAGGCAGAAGACGCCGGTTCGAGTCCGGTGCGGTGTTATTCCATTGGAAGTTCCTGCGGGTCTTCGCGGCGAATCCAATCGGGGAAATTTACGGAGTCTCGAAACGCGCTCTTTATTGCCGATTTTGGGAATGTGATCTTTCCGATCTCGCTTTTCAAGTTTTCATCTGAATCAGCCAATTGAATCAGTGCCAGCACTGACGATCGTCTAATTCTGTCTTCTTTATCGTGGAGCAGTTCTGCAATGACAGGAACAACAGCAGGGTCTTTTGAAATCGCCAAAGTTGAAAGGATCACGTATCCCAGATCGTTGACATGACCGGACATAGGATTTTGTTTGCCGGTGCGGTTCGAATCGGCGCGGGCCTGAAGCAATGTTAACAGGTCGGCCACCACGATCCGGTTTCCGAAGACATGGATCGGGTCAAGCCCCGTGGCTGTCGTGACCTCGCCGTTACTCGTAACAATAGTTATCATGCCTGCTCCGCAGCCTAAAACTCCTCCATTGGCTTTAGCCGCAGTCTGCTGCAATTCTTCAACCCTGTCTAAATAATTGGTTTGACCATAAGTTGCGAAAGCAAATGCAGCAAAGAACATCAACAAAGTGAAAAAACGGCTAGGTTTCATGAGTTGCCTCCATAGACTTTACTAAGAGAACGTATGCAATACTCAAACTTGCATTTGTCAGCACCGTTCGTCCAGATGGCAAAGGACATCTGGCTTCCAACCAGAAGACGCCGGTTCGAGTCCGGCACGGTGCTTTTTCAAATTAAAAACTAATCATACTTTAATAATTATGCAACATTTTTTGTTTTGATCTCGTGTACACATCAATTCACACCTTTGTCAAAAGGTGACCCTCTCTGATCCGACAGATTATGTATTTATCGAGACACTTTATTTCAATGTGCTTTTTGTTGGTGACGTTCCCGGCGCTTATTTCCGCTCAGGCAAGAGATGGCGTGATAAGCGTCAGCGTAAAAGATCAGTTTGGCGGTGCCGTAGCAGGCGCGGAGGTTTCCGTCACATCCGTGGACAAACAAAAATTCGCCCAAAATACGCTAACTGACAGTGGGGGAAACGTACGGATATCGAGATTGCCTCAAGGGCGATACATAATAACAGTCGTTGCTCCCGGCTTTGAAGAATACAAACACGACCCATTCGAACATAGAGGTCACGAAACGAAGATTGTCGAGATCGTGCTGAATGTCGCATCCATCGAATCGAACGTAGATGTCAACAATGAGACGATCTCCGGCTCGGAAAACACGGGCTTCACGGTCACATTGAATGAGAACGTCATAGCAAATCTTCCCGACGATCAGGAAGAACTGGAAAGAGCGATCAGAAGATTGGGCGAAGCCGTGACCGGCGAAGAACTGCCTATCTCGGTCAACGGCGTCGAGGGCGGTCAAATACCGCCTAAAGCAGCGATCCAGCAGATAAGGGTAAATCAGAGCGTTTTCTCGGCACAATATGAAAACCCATTCGGCGGCGGCATAGAGATCTTTACGCGGTCAGGAGTGGACAAATATCAAACCTCCGTGGGATTTACATTTGCGGATTCCAGACTCAATGCCTCCGATCCGTTTATCGGACAGCGTCTTCCCTTTCAAATGAGAAACTATTTCGCCAGCTTTTCCGGACCGCTTTTTGGCAAAAAGGCGAACTTTTTTATGTCTGGCCGCCATACTGACTCTGACTCGAGTTCAGCGATAAACGCCACCGTGCTTGATGCCGGCCTTCAGCCTGTTGCGTTCAAAGAGTCCCTGCCAACACCAACCAGGAATAGCGGATTCAATATTGTGGTCAATGCCGATCCGACACCAAAACACAAATTGTATTTCAATTACAGCCTAAGCCT
The DNA here is from genome assembly GCA_964583955.1 of uncultured Chloracidobacterium sp. Lineage (GTDB taxonomy): Bacteria > Acidobacteriota > Blastocatellia > Pyrinomonadales > Pyrinomonadaceae > OLB17. The sequence goes on from CAZOXY010000048.1 coordinate 7,894, forward strand.
CGGTGAATCGAAAAATCAAAATACCGGCGGTTTCTCGCTGCCGAGCCGTGCCAATGACACAAACACTAAGTTTCATTATTTCCAGTTTTCCGATACTTTTCTGATCAACCCGAACATAGTGAATCAAACGCGGTTTATGGCCTACTTCACCGATAACGAGAGTTTCGGCGGCAGCGACGAACCGGCGGTAAACGTATTGGAAGCTTTCTTTGGCGGTGGATCACAGTCAAATTCTTCCATGGGAGCCTCTCGTTTCAATGTGTCAAATGACACAACATGGCAAATGAAGCGCTACACTCTGGGGTTTGGCGTTCGACTGGGTGGTGAAAGATCGTCGCAGACATCAATGAACAATTTCGGCGGGACATATACTTTCAGCGGCAGGACGGCTCCCATGCTTGATACAAATCACCAGCCTGTTTTGGATGAGAACGGCGAGGTTGTGATGACACAGATCAGCAGCCTGGAAAGCTATCGACGAACCCTGTTGTTTCAAGATATGGGTTACAGCGGCCAGCAGATCAGAGAACTTGGCGGCGGACCGAATCAATTCACAATTTCGGGCGGAGACCCAAGGCTGAATGCCTCGCAGTATGACTTCGGCATATATGTGCAGAACAGTTTCAAAGTTTCGGAAACGGTCGCGGCCAGTTTTGGCCTTCGTTACGAGAACCAGACAAACATAAACAATTCTGCAAATTTTGCTCCGCGTTTTGGATTGATCTGGGCTCCAAAGGCAAAGGAAAAACAGAGCTTATTGACAACATTTCCCCGGGTCAGCATTGGGTACGGCCTCTTCTTTTCGCGATTTGCCCTTAATAATACGGTAAATGTCAGGCAAGCCAGCGACCAGAACCGATCGCAGTATCTGGTGATCGAGACCGAGGTGTTGGATAGCTATCCCAATGTCCCGACTATCGAGACGCTTGAGCAATTTGCTCTTCCGCAAACGCAGCGGTTCATTGCTGACGGGTTTGAAACTCCATATCAGTCCTTGTTGAACATAACCGTCTCAAAGCAAATGCCAAAGAAATTCTCCATAACCTTTACGTTTTCAGATGGTAAGGTATTTCGCCAATCGATCACGCGAAATATCAACGCTCCGCTCGCCGGAACATTCGATCCGATGGATCCGCCCGCTGCCGTTCGCCCATTTGGAAATGTCGGGAATATGTTTGAAACGTCTTCCATAGCATCTTCGAGAACCACTCGTTATTCCGTCAGCCTCGGCTTTCCACAATCGCAAAAGCTCTTCGCAAATCTGCGATATTCCTACGGCACATCGAGCGATAATGCGGTCGGAAGCAGCGGTTCTCCTTACGATCCTTATGATTTTTCAAGTGAATTTGGCCCGACAAGTTTCGATGGTGTCCATAACGCCGGCGGATTCTTCTTTTTGAACCTGCCGCACAGGATAAATATCGGCGGAGATATGTCGATAAGTTCCGGCAGGCGTTTTAACATTACCACCGGACGCGATACTAACGGAGACGGAGCATATATGGAACGGCCAGCGTTTGCCGCCGACCTCAATAAGCCAGGGCTGGTCACAACTCCTTACGGAGTTCTTGACCCAAATCCCGGACCGGGCGACCGGATAATCCCACGCAATCTTGCCCGCGGCCCGGCAAGTTTTATGTTCAATTCCTCGATCTCAAAGTCATTTGCCTTCAATCAGGCTGCGGATAAAAAAACGCCGCCGAAGCAGACCTTGAATTTTAGCCTGAGAGTCAATAACGTCTTTAACATCATCAACAAAGGCACGCCTGTTGGCAATATGACCTCTCCGAACTTTCTGCAATACCTGTCAGGTTTTTCCGACGGCGGCATCTTATTCATCAACGGTGCTCAGCAACATACTTTTGCCGGACGAAGCATGAACCTGTATGTAGGATTTTCATTCTAGCCGTCGGTTTCCATTCTGTGATCGAATGCCTGCCTGATCACGTTGTTTCTGTTACTTCAAAATCCGCCGCTGTCAGCGGACGGGCCGTAGATCGACGGGACGGGCCGGTCATTTAGCCGCAAGTAAACCGTGAGTTGGCCGCGATGATGAACCATGTGATTTATTGTCTCGCTGATGCTTTTACCAAGCGGTTCCTGAAGCAAGATCTGTTCACCCATTTTAAGGATAAATTCTTTTGAAAGGCCGCTGTCGGATATAGAACTCAAAGCGGCACGGGCAGCTTCCATATTTCTATCAAAGTTTGCCGTCAGTTCTTCGGCAGTTTCCGGTTTTTCCTGATGATATTTTTCCAGATCGATAGTTCCCTGCTCGATCATGTATTGTATCCAACGCGGCATGTCTCCGACCAACGCTGCGAGATAGCCAAGCTGCATCGACTTTTCGTGCGGCTTGTAATCCGGCTTGTCCATCGGCACATTCGCCAGACACTCACGTGTCGAGCGGGCCTCGGCTTCCAATTCACGCAAATAATTTTGGACAATAGTGCTGCTTTCAGACATAAGATACTCCATTAAGATCAGTGTTGGTATAGGATGCTTTCACCGGCTTTCATGATTTGCCTGCTAACTCGCCATATCGGCAGCATCTTCCTCAACTCCTTGTCTGTCAAGGCGGTGGTTGTCGAACATTTCGATAGCAACCTTTAGCAGGCCGATGTAACCGATGCCAAGGACAAAAAGGCCTATCGAAACTTCATTTAATATGCCCTGGGTTGTCAGAAAAATGCCCGACAGCCCGAAGATCATAAAAGAAAAAGCCACTATCGATAAGACCACCAATCCGGCTTTACCTTTTTTCGGATCTTCCCAGATCTTTTTGGAAAAATTGTTCTGCGTCTTTGTCGGATCCTGAAGACTGGAAAAACTGACCGCAAGCCCGGCGAATATCAGCGCGTTGTTCAGATTTGCCCAATACGTCTCAAACCCCGTAAAAACAGGCCTGAAAACAAAGAACATCGCCACGAACAGCAGCGGATACTGAATATAACTTATTATCTGAAAAACATCTGCTGCTTTTTTCATAATATAGACATTGAAAATTCCTTATGCTCGGACGAGTTCATACACGGAAGGTTCCCATTTAGGATAGAAACCACCGCTGTAAACTTTAGGATCGCACATCCATATTTCGGCCGCTAAACAGCTGCTTTCCCTGCACCGCCAAGTTTTGCTCCTATCCAAGCCATTGGAATATAAGCAACTATCAGATCAAGGGCAATGAACCACATAGGCGCTGGTATCATTAAGCAGGCAACGACGCCGCCAATGAAAAAAAAGCCGCCTACGACCATAGCTAATGTCGTTTTGCTGCCAACAGCTATCATTGCCGCTGTCAAAGCACCGACCAGCGTTCCTATCGCATGAGCGGCAAACGGGACCATAAAATGTCTGGTTTCAAGAAGCGGCAACGCGGCAGTGACACCTTCGGGAGTTGACATATCCGTTCCCGGAGGAAATGGTATAATAGCGGGGCCAATTGTAACTATCGCCATATTGACGATGCCGCCGACAACGATCCCGGCTATCACTGCAAGTATATTCCTGACCATATTTTTCTCTCCCTTAAATTTGCGGACTTGCCGCGTTTTTCGTCGATACTCTGACATCCGCTCGAGGGTTTTCGCCAACGATCTTAACAAATATCCCTTACGGCTATTCAGTGGTTTCTGTGACAGATCTTGTCGCGAATTATAACACGGCTTTGCGTTGAAAACGGCTTTTCTGCAACGAATATTTGATGGGCGGAAGCCACTATATTTAAGCGCCAGTCCATATATAGGTTGAAAATTTTGTTACACAACAATATCTGGTGCTTGCCTTAAAGCGGCATTTGATATTACATTTACAGGGTGCAAAGTAGATATTTTGGCCCGAAGACAGGAGGAAGATGAGTTTGTTAACCGGACGAGTATTACTATTGAACTTTTCTTATGAGCCGTTGGGAACTGTTGGGATCGCAAGGGCCGTATGTCTATGGTTTCGCGGCGCGGTGTTCATCGAGGAACACGACGGAGACAATGTGCTGCGTTCGCCCTCGACCGTTTTCAAGGTGCCGTCGGTCGTTCGGCTGCGTCACTATGTAAATGTGCGCCGAAACCGCCGTGAAACGACCATGAAGCGCGCACGCATCTACATCCGCGACCGCTATCGCTGTCAGTATTGCGGCGAGCATAAACACGCCAAGGACCTGACCCTTGATCACATTCTGCCTCGGGCGCAGGGCGGCGAAAGCACACCCGCCAATCTGGTCACAGCATGCGTAAAATGCAATCAGCGAAAAGGCAACCGCACGCCGGAACAGGCAAGAATGCCGCTGCTGACCTCGCAAAATCTGCTGAGGCTCGGGCTGGATCACGTCCTGCTGTGCCACTATGCCGAGTCGCGTCCCGAATGGAAAAAATATCTGTTCATGGATGACGACACCGAGGAAGTGAGCGAAGCGGCCTCAATGGCCGCATAGCCGATGTCGCTTTACGAAAACACAAAACTATACGACCTTGTACACGGGCCGTTTGCGGACAGCGAAACATTTGAGTTTTATTATCAAATGGCCGTCCGTTACGGCCCGAAGGTTTTGGATGCGGCCTGCGGGACGGGACATATCCTTATACCGCTGGCGGAAGCAGGCATAGATGTTTGCGGATTTGATATTTCGCCGGAGATGCTGACGGCGTGTAAACAAAAGGCGGCTGAAAAGAACGTCGCCGTTGATGTCTGGCTCGACGATTTGCGCAACTTTCGGTCAGAACAAAGATTTGACCTCATCTTCGTCGCCGGAAATTCCTTTCAGCACCTGATGACAGACGAAGATATTTCGGCGGCATTTCATTCAATAAAAGTTCATCTTAACCTGAGCGGCCGTCTCCTTGTAGAGATGTTCAACCCGTCGTGGCCGCTGCTGATGCGTGAACCCGAAAAACGGCTGATGATCGGCCAGTTCGGCGATCATATCCTCACCGAAGATTCCGTTTACGATGTCGCGAACCGCACCAGCCATACGACCTGGCATTTCTGGCATAAACCAACGGGCAAGGAAACTTCTCTGACATATAACTCGCGAGAGTATTTTTACAAAGATGTGGCGGAACTTTTTTCCTCAAACGGATTTGTCATCGAAAACCACTATGGCGAGTTTGACCTGTCGCCCTACGACGAGGAAACTTCCTCAAAACATCTGATCATCGCTGCTCCAAAGGCAAACGGATAATTATCGCGGGTCCGCTCCGTTGCGAACCCACTCTTGCCCCAATATCACGATCAGAATGCTTCATTTTCTAACGGCAGGCCGATAAAATGCTTCACCAGGCGCCTAATTTCATCAGATGCACCGCCAGTTCCGGCCTCATGGTGGGATCACTGCTAATGTCCTGATAGTAAATGGGAAATCCGTCCCGATAATAGACGTTAAGCGTGAGTATCGTGTAGATCTGTCCTTGTCTGGGAGTCAGCGCCTTTGTGCCGTCCGACGGGCTTATCATACCGTCAACAACGACGCCAGTAACCATTTCCTGCCACATCTTTATAGCTTTCCAGGTTTTACCGCCAAACTTCCCGTCTATGACAAGTTCAGACGGAACATTTTTACTATGCCAGTTATAGAGCTTCTTGCCGGCCCTGAATGCGCCGTTTACCAGAAACTGCACCAGCATCACATCTTCGAGCCGGTTTCTATATCCGTACCCAACCCTTTCCGAGTTTGTCCAAATAAATCTTTCTCCGCTCAACCACTGACGAATATCGTCGTTCTGAACACTTTCCTTATGAGCCATAATAATTTCTCCGATCCAAAAACAAGATAAAATATGGAAAGCTAATTGCTCCCTTCCCTCTCGCCGCGTGTTCTCAAGACCGCCTAAAACAAAGAGAAACACGCGGTTCATATTCAAATGCGTTCATCTCTCGGAAAAACTATCATCAGATATTCTTTTTTCTGAAAACCGAGTATGCTACCTTTGTCTTTGTTCAGATACCCTATTAGCTCAATGTAATGTCGATAAAGCCTTCACAAAACATTACTCAATTGCTCAGGAAATGGGGCGATGGCGACCGGTCGGCGCTAGATGAGCTGACACCGATAATCTATGACGAATTGTATCGGATAGCTCAGGCATATATGCTCCGTGAGCGGTCCGACCACACGCTTCAGGCGACCGCCCTTGTAAATGAAGCTTATGTTCGGCTGATCAACTGGGAAAACGCTAAATTTGATGACCGTAAACATTTCTTTGGCGTATCGGCACATCTGATGCGAATGGTGCTGGTGGATTTTGCCCGCAAGCGGCCCAAAAGAAATGACGCGCCGGTATATAAGGTCCCGCTTGAGGACGCGGATGATGTCGCCAATGAACTTGACGCCGATCTCGTTGCCCTCGACGAAGCGTTAAATGAGCTTGCAGCCTTCGACGAAAGAAAGGCCCGGATCGTGGAACTGAAATTCTTCGGCGGCCTGAAGACCAATGAGATCGCCGAAATACTCGAAGTCGCGGAAATAACCGTCCTCCGAGAATGGAAAAAGGCAAAGGCATGGCTCTATCTCACTCTTAATAAAACGTAAAAGCCTTGTCGGAAAACGCATGAACGGCCGCTCTGATCTCTGCCCTGAAAGACAGGTGCAGTTTACGTTTTTTGACGGCCAATTTCTCCGCTTTTGATGGACGCAGCACGCTGGAAACAGATCGACGACCTGCTCGACGCGGCTCTCGCGGCCCCTGAACCGCTGCGGGCCGAACTGGTGCGGACCAAGGCCGGGCCGGACGATGATCTGCGTGACAGGGTGCTGGAACTGCTGCAGGCGCAGGCCGATGCCGAAACAATGCTCGACGGCTCTGCCATTGATGCGGTTGCCAAAGCCTTAGCGGCAAACGAGGCACTATCGACAACGAACGATCTGATCGGTAAGCGGATCGCGACCTATCGGGTGGAACGGATGATCGGCGCCGGAGGAATGGGCCGCGTCTATCTTGCCCACGATGAAAAACTGAACCGCAAGGTCGCGTTAAAGGTGCTGCCGCCGGAATTCCTGTCAGGCAGCCGCCTGTTCCACAAATTTGAGGCAGAGGCCAGGGCCATCGCCAAATTGAATCATCCGGGCATCATCACCGTTTATGACGTTGGAACATCTGACGGAATAAACTATATCTCCACCGAGCTTGTGGAAGGCAAAACGCTCCGCGAGCTTATGGGACAGCCGATCAGCGTCCGCGATGCCGTCATTTCTTCCATCCAAATACTTGACGCTTTGGCCGCCGCTCATGCCGAAGGGATCATTCACCGCGACATCAAGCCGGAGAACATAATGATCCGCGCGGACGGCTATCCAAAACTTCTTGATTTTGGCGTTGCGGTTCTGACCGGATCGGAAGAGGCAGGCTTTGCCGTCAGCGCGGCCAATGGCATGATGGTCGGCACTCCGGCATATATGTCGCCGTCACAAATATCGGATGAACCGGTGGATCACCGGACCGACCTGTGGAGCTGCGGCGTGGTGCTGTATGAAACACTGACCGGGATAAATCCGTTCAATGAGGCAACCAATGAGAAGACCTTTCAGGCGATCCTTTCAAAGCAGCCCGCTCCGTGCCGTTCTCTGAATCCGGCCGTGCCTGAAGAGCTTGACCTCATTGTGGCAAAGCTGCTCGAAAAAG
>CAZOXY010000048.1:15513-27039 GCA_964583955.1 uncultured Chloracidobacterium sp.
AGGCTATCAATCGGCGCAGGCTCTCCGCACTGATCTGAAGGGCGTAAAGAAAAGCCTTGATATGTCTTTGACGGCTAGTGACGGTCAGCAGCATCGCGGAAGACCGGTACTGCTTTACGCTGCTGCGGCAATGATGCTCGTCGCCATTCCGCTGCTCTGGTATTTTGCACCGTGGACATCCGATCCCAAAATGCCGGAATGGTCTTCGGGCCAAAATACTCAGCTTACATTTCAGGCCGGTACCGAGGCATATCCTTCTCTTTCTCCTGACGGACAGGCGTTTGCCTTTACGGCGGATACGAACGGAAATGACGACATTTATATTCAAAGGATCGGAGACGCAGCAGCCGTAAATCTGACGCCGGACTCCGAGGCAGCGGACACGATGCCTTTTTTTCTCCCGACGGCAGTTCTATCGCCTTTCGCTCTGACCGGGAACCTGCCGGGATATATGTAATAAATACGTCCGGTGAAAATATAAGGCGCGTCGCAGATTTTGGCTATTCGCCCTCATGGTCTCCGGACGGAAGGCATATTGCCGTCGCCGCGAACAGACAGGATATCCCGGCCGCCCGGCTGATAAGTTCCATCTGGGTGGTGAACGTGGAAAGCGGTGAGAAAAAGATGCTGGTTGACAACTACGCGCTCCAGCCCGCGTGGTCGCCGGACGGAAAACGCATCGCCTATTGGTTCACGGGTCAGGGCGGCAATCGCATAGTCGCAACTGTCCCGGCCGAGGGCGGCGAACCGGTCATCTTTGCCGAAGCCAGTAATACAAATTGGAACCCGGTCTGGTCGCCCGACGGAAAGTATCTGTATTATGCCAGCGACCGCAGAGGCAATATGGCATTTTGGCGCGCCGGTATAGATACGGACACCGGCGAAGCCACTGGTGAGCATGAGATCGTTGTCACTCCGTCAAAATATAATCGGCATCTTTCGTTTTCGGCGGACGGCAATCGAATGGTCTATGTCCAGACCAGCAACCGCTCAAACATAAAAATGGCACGGTTCAATATGGACAGCGAAACCATTGGAGGCGAACCGACCGCCGTCACCAGCGGTGATTTTGAAATTTCGGCGCCGGAACTGAGTACTGACGGCAATTTTTTCACCGCCAGATTGATAAGAGAAACGCAGGATGACATTGTTTTGATCGACGCTCGAACCGGGGCGATCCGTGATCTGACAAACGACGCGCCGTTTGACAGATACGTCCGCCTGTCGCCCGATGACCGCGAAATAATATTCTCGTCAGATAAGTCGGGCAGCTATCAAATATGGGCAATGAGACTGGAAGACGCGAAACCCCGTCAATTGACGTTCTTTGAAAGCGGCATCGTGTCAATTCCCGTTTGGTCGCCTGACGGCAAACAAATATCGTTTGACAACGAGGATCTGACCTACATCATAGATATCAAAGACGCTCCCGACATTAGCAAGGCTGAAACACTGCCGCGCACCGATAATGGAGGTTTTTTTCGCGTCTGGGACTGGTCGCCGGACGGAAAGAGGCTGGCTGGAAGTTTTGACACGGCACATGGCCCTGGCGTCGGGTATTTTTCATTTGACACGCGTAAATATGAGCGCATTACGGACTTTGTGGCGCTCCCGCGATGGCTTCCGGACGGACGCCGCATGATCTTTGAAAGAAATGGCCGTCCGTTCATTGCGGAAACAGACACCAAACGCGTGAGGGAAATTTTGCCCGAGATCAAAGACTACATTCGAAATATCGCCGTCAGCCGCGACGGCAAAATGATCTATTACACAACACGGAAAAGTGAATCGAACATCTGGATGCTCGACCTGAATGAGAATATCAAATAACCTGCCCGGTCAGGGACACCCTTCCGAACGGTGTTCGCTCACCGAGTTTCGCAAGTATTTCTTTTTGGATGACCGTCTGATGTGCTAAAATCCGTCTTTATCAAAAGACGAAGGTATCCGAATTTGTCGGCCGCCTTCGTCTTTTTTGCGTTTGGAGAAATATTATGTACAAAACAGAAAAAGACATAGCCGATCTGGTGAGCAGATTTGAGAATTGCACCGTCTCGCGAGACGAATGGAAACACGCCGAGCATTTGGTGGTTGCTCTATATTATGCGACCCGCCACGATCTGGAGACCGCGACCGATAAAATGCGCTCCGGAATATTCAGGCTGCTTGACGCTTTCGGCGTTGACCTGACAAAAGAAATGCCCTACCACGAAACGCTGACCGTCTTTTGGATGCGGACGATCAATGACTTTGCCATAATGAAAAACGGAGCATCACTGCCCGAAAAGGCCGCCGAACTGTTGAGGGATTTTGACAAGGATCATCCGTTGCGCTTTTACAGCCGCGAGCTTCTATTTTCGGATGAGGCAAGAGCAGAGTTTTTAGAATGTGACCTGACGTAGCCCGCACATTATCACAATCTCGGCGGCATTTCATGATATTTCTCGCGTATGCGTGGGCCGCGAAGTTCACCTGAAAACCAATATTGAGTTAGTATATTTATTTCGCCCTTACTTACATGCGGGCTTCTGCAATTTTATGCTCAGATTTTTTAACACGCTTTCGCGACAGGTCGAGGAGTTTCAGCCTTTGGAAGAGGGCAAGGTGCGGATGTATATCTGCGGGCCGACGGTTTGGAACTTTGCTCACATAGGCAATTTTCGCACGTTCATTTTTGGCGACATCCTGCGGCGGTATCTTAAATATAAGGGTTATGAGGTTACGCACGTCTTTAATCTGACCGACATTGACGACCGGATAATCAATGAGGCAAAGGCCCGTGATATAAGCATCGACGAATTTACGGCGCCGTATATCACAGCGTTTTGGGAAGATTTTGATGCTCTGGGAATGGAAAGGCCGGAGGTCACGCCGCGAGCGACGCATCACATTCAGGAAATGATCGACATCATAGCCAGGCTGCTGGAAAACGGCCACGCCTATGAATCGGACGGCTCGATCTATTACCGCATAACCGCCTTTCCCGAATACGGCAAACTGTCGCGGATAAATTTTTCAGGCAATATCAGCGGCGGCAGCGCGCGGATAGACACGGACAAATACGACAAGGAAGACGCTCGCGACTTTGCTCTGTGGAAGCTGGTCGATAACGATGAGCAACCGGGTTGGGACGCTCCTTTCGGACGAGGGCGTCCGGGCTGGCATATCGAATGCTCGGCAATGTCGATGAAGTACCTCGGCGAGACGTTTGATATCCACGCGGGCGGCCAGGACCTTCAGTTCCCGCACCACGAGAACGAGATCGCCCAAAGTGAAGGCGCAACCGGAAAACTGTTTGCAAAATACTGGATACACAGCGAGTTCCTGAAGATAGACGACGTAACGATGTCCAAATCAAAGGGCAATTTCTTTACGTTCCGCGACCTCCGCGAACAGGGTTATTCGGCATTGGCAATACGCTACCTGCTTCTTTCCGTGCCGACTAGAAAGCAGTTGAATTTTACTTTTGAAGGACTTCAGGCAGCCGAAGCGACTGTTGAACGGCTGAGAGATTTTCGACAACGAGTAAGAGAGTGGGAGACTTACGACGTTGGGATAAATTCAGTCCTTGATGAGCGACTTGACTCTGCTATGCGCGACTTTGAGGAAGCAATGGACGATGATTTTAATACAGCCACAGCCTTGGCCTCAATACATAATCTGATTCGAGACGTCAATATAGCTATGCAAGATGGAGTTCTTCTTAAGAAGGATCGAGGTCAGTTGCTTGATACGATTGAAAGATTTGATTCAGTTCTTGGCATTTTCGGGAAAGAAGAAACGCTGTTGCTCGACGCCGAAATAGAAGCTCTTATCGAAGAACGTCAGGAAGCCCGCCGCAATCGCGATTTTGCCCGTTCGGACGAGATCCGAGACATACTCGCTGATAAAGGCATTATTTTGGAAGATACTAAAGATGGCGTAAGGTGGAAAAGAAAATAGTTAGGAGAAATGGTAATGCTCAAAAATAACGCCGGACTTAAGGTGATGATCTTTTGTTTGTTCTGTCTTTTGGTTTCACCTGTGTCACAACAAATTAGAGCCCAATCGGAACCGCCGAAAAAGGATATTTACTTTCAATTGGTGGAAAAACTCCGCAAGGGTGATAAAGACGTAAATTTTGGAGAATTAAGACGAGCTTTTGTAAATTGGCTTAACACTTTACCTGATTCATATAAATTTCCTGACCGTTCGGAAATGATAAAGGCATTTGAAGCTGAAGATCATGCCAAAGCCGTTAAATTGGCGGAAGAGATAATTGACTATGAGTTTATCAACGCGGGAGTTCTCGGGGCCATGGCCGATGCGTATAAGAAGATCGACAATAAAGAAAAAGCTGCTTTATACGAAGATCTCTCACACAGAGCCAGACACGGACTGTTTTTAAGCGGCGACGGTAAAACTCCTGAAACCGCATACTACGTCATGAGCATACCGGAAGAATATCGAGTAATGCGAGAACTCGGATATACCGTGTCCATGCAGTCACTGAGCAGTATAAACGGCCAAGCATACGACGTGCTCTCGGGTAAGGACAGCAAGGGAAACAGCGTTAACGTATATTTCAATATCTGTTCTTTTTTTGGATGTAAAGCCCGAAAATAATCGGCGTCCGTGTATATTCTACAAAATGACGCCTTCACACAGTTTTCCATCAACGCTGGTGTATTTCAGGCTCACGTCCCAGACCTCGTGTTTTTCGCTGCAATAACATTTACAGGTGTCAAAGGGTTTTGAGTAGATGTGGATGCTGACAGCGTCCTCGTTAAAATCCGGCAGGTTGAGTATCTGGTGGATCGGTTCTTCGAGTTCGACCTTTGCGGCCAGGCAATCCGAAAGATCAAAGGTGTCGGTCTCACGCAGTTTGCAGTAGTTGCGGCTTTCGTCACTCTCGACCACGGCAAAATTTTGCCCTCTCAGCTTTCCTATCGGCACGGTCATCCAGCAGCGTTGGCTGGAATGGTTATGTATTTGCGAAACCTGTCCCGACTTCCAGCAAATTGCCATCATCTCGAACCGTTCGTCCTTATATATAAGGTTGCGGGTATAGTGTTTGTCGCTCCAGTGAAGGTAACGGCTGACCGTGTCAACATTCACAGGATTTGCTCCGAGGTATTCATAGACCGTGTCACAAACAAATTCAGCATCCGGTATCTCTCGCAAACCGGCCACAAGATCTCCTATCCCAACTCTTCTCATATCCTCACCTCCAAAGGACTTTACTGCTCAGTTCCCTTTTTCAGAAAATTTACGAATTCATTCTCATCCCGCGTTATTCCCACAAACGTGGCAATGATCTTCCCGTCCGGTTCGACTATTGCATACAGCGGCAATGCCACCGTGCCGAATTTTCCCTCTTCCAGGCGATAGTTCTTCTCATATATGTCGCCGATGCCGTCCGTGTATAGCGATACAAGCACCATTTTGGCAAATTCGGCCTGAACCGCCTGTTTGGGGAAAATATTCGCCTCCATCCATCGGCAATTGGTGCAGGTATAACCCGTAAAATCCAGAAAAACGCGCTTGTTCTCCGCCTTTCCTCTTGCCAACGCACCCTCGTAATCGTTCTTCATCCATTCCAGCCGTTCACCGGATCTGTTAAATGGACTCGTTGCCGAGCGGTTCGTGTCAAGCGGGAGAAATGCCTCCAGTTCGCCCAAATTGCCGCCGAATAACCCGGTCAGAAGATAGAACGAAACGGCCAGCGAAAGGATCGCCGACATCACCCGGCCGACACCCAAACGTTCCGGTTTTGAATCGTGTGCCAACTGAAATTTGCCAAGCAAATACAGCGTCAAAATTATACCTATCGCTATCCAAATGGCAAGCACCGTATTTCGAGTAAAGATACCCCATTTCCATATCAGATCGACATTCGATATGAATTTCATCGCCGCTGCGACCTCAAGAAAGCCCATCGCGACCTTTACCGAGTTCATCCAGCCGCCCGCCCGCGGAAGCTGCGACGCCAGCTGCGGTATCAGCGCCAGAACAAAGAACGGCAATGCGAACACGGTCGAAAAGACCAGCATCCCGATCAGCGGCATTTCCCATTCGCCCTGCGATGTCGCGACAAGCAGCGTCCCGACAAAAGGCGATGTACAGGTAAACGACGTCAGCGTGAACGTCAGCCCCATCAGCAACGCCCCGACAATGCCGCTTCCCTCGCCTTCGGCGGAGCGTGTCAGATTGTCGAGCTTTGTTAGAACGCCGGTCGGGATATTTATCTCATACGCTCCGAACAGGTTGAACGCAAAGAAAAGAAATATCGCCGTGATCAGCAGATTGACATACGGATTTGCCGCAAAAAGGTTGATGCCCGCCGCCCCGACAAAAAATGCCAGCATCATTCCCAAAAGCGTGAACGTTGCGATGATGCCGACGGAATAGATAAAAGCAAGTTTTACCGATTTTGCGCGGCTGCCCGATGAATGATTGGTGAAATACGACACCGTGATCGGTATCATCGGGAACACGCAGGGCGTCAGCAAAGAAATGAGGGCGAGCGATATAGCCAGCCAGATGAAAGGGCCGAGATCGGTCGGCGTCTGATTGCTTTCAACCGTCGCGGCTTGCGTTTGAGCAGTCTGTCCGTCAGACGGCGTTTCCGCTGTTTGAGCAACGCTCCGCCGCCCGACATCTTCTTCACCGCTGAACGAAACGCGCTTTGTCCTCGGTGGCAGGCACAGCGAGTCATTACAGATCTGAAACCGTACATCTAACTTCAGCTCGGCCGCCTCGGCATCCCGCACAGGCCGGAGCGTCAGTTCAAATGCGACCCGCTCCTGATAGAACCGCGACATCAGCGGCTTGCCGTCAATGATGAAATTTGGGTCGGGTTTCACTATCGGCTCGGGAGCTTTTATCTCACCGACGATCTCGAACGGTGACGCTTCCGCGACATTGATGGTCGTGGCGTACGGTCCGCCTTTTGGCTGATCCAGCGAATAAAGATTCCATCCCGGCTCGACCTCGGCAGCCAATGTCGCCTTGAATTCACGGCCCGCCTTGAAGCCGGACGCCTCTTCAGCCGATTCTAGTTTCCATTTTGAAGGATTCTGCGCGAATGCCGTTAAGGGAAGCAGGATGAGGATGACGGCAAAATGGTGAAAAAACTTACGCATTGTTCTATTAAATTTATCATACGCGGCCGCTCGTTTACAGTTTCAGAGGACATTGAACAGGTGGTCCGCCTGGCCTTCAGATATCTTCACGGTTAATCCATTACCCCGACCCGCGTCGTGTTTAACACAAAAGTCAACCGCAAAAATTGTTTAACCGCCCCGTCACTAAACATAACGACAGCCGCTAATGTTAAGGCTCGGTGATTTTTTTATTGACGGATCGGATGAAAGATAAGAATAGAGGGGAGGAAATATGATCGGATTCAAAATATCGGCCAGAGGGAGCATGGGATTCAAATGGGATCGCGGAGCGTGGACAGAAGGCAGTCTTTGGCTTGCCAAAGGAGCTATCAAGCTGATCCCGAAAAGCCCGGAAAGCAAGGGAAGCGCCCAGACCATCGACCTGATTGAGGAACAGTTCGCAAAGATAAAAGATGCGATGTTCAGCGATGTAGCCAATCTTGGAATAGATCTGCACCTAAGCGTGACCGGCGATTTCAAATTCATGTACCAGTTCCAACCGGGCCGCTCCGGGACACAGACCGCAGCGGATCTGCTTCATATCCTGTCAAAACAAAAAGAAGACATGCGCGACCAGGTGATGATCTATTTCTGCCGGTGTCTTTTGGATTTTCGTCTTCATTGCCTGCCGACGACCGACGACCTGTCCTTAAAAGTGGACATTGACCTTTAGAACGAATCCGCATTCGACTCGGATCAGAGCAGACGGCCGTCTAATTTTTTGGACGGCCGCTTTTTTATAAGCCTTAATTGATCCGATGCATCCTGAAATGCTCACCGCTCTTTTTCGGGATCAAATATCCGATGAAACCCGTGTGATTGTGATTTTGGCCGGTTTGGGATATAAGAAAAGCGTGAGGCTATGGACTGTGACTGTTCGGACGACAATATCAGTAAAGCAGTGACCGAGCGACAGCTTGGGACGGATCGGGTTTTTGGTGAGGTGTCCGTCAAGCGATGCCGTGTTTGCGGGCGATACTGGCTACGCTATTTTTATGAGAATGAGGGATTTACAGGTTCAGGCAGATGGTTCATGGGTGAGATCTCATCCGATGACGTGGCGGCCGTGACGGCGGATGATGCCCTGGCTTTGTTTGAAAAAATGGACTCCTACCATTTTGGCGGCAGTTATTTCGGCGGGCGAACGGGAACGACATCCGGGCCGATCATGCCGTCTGAGAAACGTCTCGACACAATACTCGCGGTACTGCAAGACGTGCGGCGTTTGCTGGACAATGACAAGAACGACTTTTCGTGGTCCGGCTGGGCGGACAAGGCCGACTGCTTATCAGAACTGGACGCTTTTATCACATCGCTAAAGATGAATGAACAGACAGCCCCGGTGGACATCCTTTTCGCCCCGACCGGGCCGATCCAGGAAGTCAGCCTAAGCAGCGGCTGGGGACGGGAGTTCCTGGCAATAGCCGCCCGGTTTGATGCTCTTGCCGCAAAGCGGCAGACCGATATTTTATAAACAACACGGAAAGATAGACCTTATGCTCACGTTCAGAAAATATACACACGTCTTCGTTATTTTTTGCCTGCTGTTTGTCGTTTCAGCGGCCGCGCAGGAAGTGGTCCGTCCGGAAGACGTCGGGATGTCGTCGGAACGCATTGCCCGGCTTGGCATAACACTGAACCAATACGTTGCCGAGGAACGGCTTGCGGGCGGCGTGGTGATGGTCGCCCGAAACGGGAAACTTGTCTATGCATACGCTTTTGGCAACAGCGACAAGGAAGCGGCAGGGCCGATGAGGACAGATTCAATATTCCGCATAGCATCACAGACAAAAGCCATTGTCAGCACGGGAATAATGATCCTTCAGGAAGAAGGAAAACTTCTCATCAGCGATCCGGTCAGCAAATATATCCCCGAATTTGCGAACAGCACTGTCGCCGTGCCGAAAGAAGGCGGCGGCTATGATGTTGTAAAGGCCAAGCGGCAGATCACGATCCGCGATCTGCTGACGCATACGGCTGGCATCGGCTACGGCGGCGGGCCTGCGGCTAACAAATGGAAGGAAGCGGGCATAACCGGATGGTATTTTGCCGACCGCGACGAACCGATAGCCGAGACCGTAAAACGCATGGCCGCTTTGCCGATGGACGCTCATCCCGGCGAACGATTTGTTTATGGCTACTCCACTGACATTCTGGGTGTTGTGATCGAAAAAGCGAGCAGCAAAACGCTGGATGTTTTTCTGCGTGAGAAGATATTGGAGCCGCTGAAGATGAACGACACGCATTTTTATCTGCCCGAATCAAAGAAGGACAGATTGACGACAGTATATTCGGCGAGGACGGACGGCAAAATAGAACGCACTCCCGACAAAAGCGAAATGGTAGGACAGGGCGGTTATGTAACGGGGCCGAGAAAAAACTTTTCGGGCGGTGCGGGGCTGCTCTCGACGGCGCCGGATTATCTTCGATTTCTGCAGATGACCCTCAACGGCGGCGAGCTGGACGGTATTAGAATATTGAGCCGCAAATCGGTCGAACTGATGACCGTTGATCACCTACGCAGCATTCCATACAGCAGCGAAGGCCAGGGCTTCGGACTCGGCTTTTCAGTAACAAAAGACATCGGCTCACGCGGCGTCCCATCCTCCGTCGGCGAATACGGCTGGGGCGGAGCTTACCACTCAAACTATTGGGTCGATCCAAAGGAAAAACTCGTAGTCGTATATTTCACCCAGCTTATCCCGGCAGGAAATATAGACGATTTTGGTAAACTCCGAGTTCTCATTTATCAGGCAATCATTGATTAAATCGTCTGATTTGGGATTCAAAAGACTTATTACTCATTTTTTATTGCTACTGAAAAATGTGGATTTTGATATATACTTGAATACAATGACTGTAGAGATTCCAAATAATGTGCTTGAGCAAACTGGTTTGTCATCAGACGAATTGTTATTAAAGGTCGCGCTTCTTCTATTTCAGGAAGAGCGGCTTACGCTTGGGCAAGCAAGCCGATTGGCTGGAATGCACCAGTTTGAATTCCAGAAAGAGCTGGCAAAACGCAGGATCCCGATCCACTACGGTGAAGAGGAATTTGAGAGGGATATAGAAACTCTCGGACTTCGGAAATGATAATCGTTTCCGACACTTCGCCGGTTTCCAATTTGATCCTTATCGGACGACTCGATCTTCTTCGTCAGCTTTATACCACTGTCATTGTTCCCGCGTCTGTGGATGCAGAAATAGGCACACGCATTGCACGCGATAACGGATTAAAGACGCTTGGACTGATCGGCACTTTGGTAAAAGCAAAAGAAGAAAGATTAATACCACTTGTCGGTCCGATACTCGACGACCTAAGAAATATTGCAGGATTTTGGATAACTGATAAGTTCTATCACAAGATCTTATTGGACATTGGCGAATCCAAAGAATCGTAATCAACTTAAGAAGTAATTACATATTTGTAATAGCCATTGAACTAAGTGATAACACGATCTCGCCGACGAGATCATAATCATACGCCTCGTTGATCTTTACGTTGTATATCTCGCCGATCTTCGGTTTGAGATTTTCGGGTATGTCGTTGATCAAAATATAGCCGTCTATTTCCTGGGCTTGCCCCTGAAGCCTTCCCTGAAAAAGCAGGTCGGATTCCTGTGACAGGCCCTCAAAAAGAACGGGAAAGGTCTTGCCTATCTTTGCTTTATTCAACTGTTTGCTTATTTTTGCCTGTTCCTTCATCAGGGCTGTACGGCGGCGTTTTGCTGTGCGGGCATCGACCTTGTTCGGCAGATCAAAGGCGGGAGTTCCCTCTTCGTCCGAATATGTAAAAACACCGACGTTATCAAAATGGCAGTTTCGGACAAACGCCATCAGTTCCTCAAAATCCTCTTCGGTCTCGCCCGGAAAGCCGGTGATAAAGGTCGTGCGGATAGTTATTCCGGGAACTTTTTCACGAACACGCTCGATAAGCCTCTCGAGCGATTCACGAGTGCCGCCGCGTTTCATCAATTTCAAAACATTCCGCGAAGCGTGCTGCAGCGGCATATCCAGATACTTTACGGCTTTTGGTGTTTCGGCTATTGCAGCAAGAAAAGCATCGGAAATATGCGTCGGATAAGCATACATTACGCGCACCCATTCGATCTCATCTATTTCGCCAAGCGCGCGGATCAACGCCGCAAGTGCATCCACCTCGCCAAGGTCTTCGCCATAACGCGACGAATCCTGAGCTATAAGCACTATCTCTTTAACGCCCTGCTTTGCCAGATCGTTCGCTTCTTTCAGGATCGATCCAAACCGCCGCGAGCGAAAAGAACCACGCATTCCGGGTATCGAGCACAACGCGCACGGGCGGTCACAGCCCTCGGCGATCTTTATAAATGCCGTGTGCGAATCGGTGGCGCGGTGTCCCGGC
>CAZOXY010000049.1:0-26036 GCA_964583955.1 uncultured Chloracidobacterium sp.
CCCTGAGCTACTTGGGCTAAAACGCCATACACCTGAAAAACATAATGGAGCGGGAGACGAGACTCGAACTCGCGACATTCAGCTTGGAAGGCTGACGCTCTACCAACTGAGCTACTCCCGCTCATGGTGCAAGGGGTAGGATTCGAACCTACGTACGACTTTCGCCGGCCGGGTTTACAGCCCGGTGCCATTAACCACTCGACCACCCTTGCTTCCAAATTGTTTGTTGCCGAGATTGACTTTTTGAGCCAATTAGCAAATTTCCAATATTAGCGAATACCGTCTTTGAGCGCAAGTCCAAAAAGGGCATTTTCAGGTTTTCGGCCTAGAGAAGCTTGTCCGGCGTGATGGGAAGGTCACGGATGCGTTTTCCGGTCGCGTGAAAGACCGCGTTCGCGATGGCGGCCGGAATGCCGACCATTCCCAGTTCACCCAAACCCTTTGCCCCCAGAGGATTTACGATCTTGTCGTCCTCTTCAACAAAAATGGTCTCGATCCTGCCGATGTCGGCATTCACGGGTACATGATAGCCCGCAAGGTTGGGGTTCATTATTCTGCCAAGCGCGTGGTCAACCTCGGTCTTTTCGGTCATTGCCATGCCGATGCCCCACACGACGCCGCCCATTTCCTGGCTGTGAGCGCCTTTCGGGTTGATGATCTTGCCCGCAGCGGTTCCCTGCACCACGCGCGTCACACGAATGTTTCCGATCTCCTCATCGACGCGAACCTCGAGAAACTGCGCTCCGTGTGAGGCGATCACGTATTTGCCGCGTTCACCTGTATCAGGCGTTGAGCGATGCAGCAGCCCGATGTGTCCCAAATTGTTCTTTTTCAATATCTCAGTAAAGCTCCGCTTTGTTTCCGGCCTGCCTCGAACAAGGATCGAAGCATCTTCGGCGATCAGGCTCTCGGCGTCAATTCCCCGAAACGGCGAGCCGTCATCCTTGGCTGCAAGTTCGGCAAGTTCCTTCAACACCAATTCGCTCGCTTCCTTTACCGCCGTACCGACGCTTGATGTCGTGGTCGAACCGCCCTGCGCGGGGCTTGGCGGCAGTTCGCTGTCACCGAGGACGAACGTGATCTTTTCAAGCGGCAGACCCAGCACCTGCGACGCAATGATGGTCATTGTCGTGTATGTTCCGGGGCCGATGTCGGTCGTTCCGCTTTCCACACGGGCGGTGCCGTCGGCGTTCAGCGTGACGCGGGCGGAAGCGGGTGCCTGGCCTGCGGGCCACATTCCGGTCGCCATTCCCCAGCCGATCAGATATTTGCCGTCACGCATCGAACGTGGTTCCGGCTTTCTTTTGCTCCATCCAAAACGCTCCGCCGCCTGCCTGTAACATTCCCGCAACTCCTTGCTGGAAAAGGGCCTGCCGGTTTCGGGGTCAGTCTCGGCATAATTTCTAAGACGAAGTTCAAGCGGATCGATCTTTAATTTATAGGAAAGCTCGTCTAGCGCCGATTCGAGGGCAAATGCACCCGACACCATCCCGGGCGCACGCATCCAAAGCGGTGTTTGAAGATCGGTCCGGGCGATCTTTGAGACGGTTCGGACGTTGGGGCAGGCATAAAGCCCGCGGGCCATGCCGACCAGATTTTCCGAAAAATTCTCATAAGCCGATGTGTTGTGGATCGCCTGATGGGTCAGCGAGGTAAGTTTTCCGTCCTTGTCCGCCGCTGCTTTAACGATCTGGACCGATTCGGGCCGATAACCGTGGGCCGTCGCCAACTGCCGCCGTGAATAGACCACCTTTACAGGACGCTCGATCTCGCGGGCCGCCATCGCAGCTATTATCAGGTTTGGCCCGGGGCGAAGCGCCGCCCCAAACGCACCGCCGACAAATGGCGAAAGCACGCGGACATTGGCTCGGTCGATGCCGAACGCCGCCGCCAGATAACCGGTCGTCCCCTGAATTCCCTGCGTCTTGTCATAAACGGTCAGTTTGCCGTCTTCCCAGCTTGCGACCGTCGCATGCGGCTCCATCGCGTTATGATGTTCGATGGGGATAGTGTATTCAGCCTCGATCTTGAACTCCGCCGCCGCAAATGCCTCGTCCGGCGTGCCTCGGTCAGGCTGTTCGCGGCCCGAAACAAAAGCCGTGTCCAATGTGCCGCGCAGATCGGTCGAATGTGCCGCTCGGTCGTAAGTTACCCTTACGAGCGACGCCGCATAGCGTGCCTGTTCGAACGTTTCGGCAACGACAACGGCTATCGGCTGTGCGTTGAACCTGATCTCGTCTGATGTCAGGGCATAGAACGGCCGGACAACGGCATCGGGAGCCGGAGCGGGAATGGCAAGTTTTGACAGGTTCTTGTGCGAAAGCACCTTGATAACGCCGGGCTGCTTTTCCGCCTCGGCGGTGTCGATGTCACGTATCTTTCCCTTGGCTATCGTCGATTGCACCAGATAACCGTGCGCCATGCGCGGAAAGCTGAATTCGGCGATATATTTCGCCGTTCCTGTGACCTTTGCACGTCCGTCAACGCGGCTCGGGCCGTCCTGCTGTTGTTGTTGATAGGTCATATTCGTGCAGACCTCCTCAAAGCTTTTGCGACCGCGCGTTCTGCCATTTTTACTTTATAGCTGTTGTCCGAAAGAGGTTTCGCATCCTGAAGAGCGATCTTTGCCGCTTCCTGAAACGTTTTCTCTTCGGCGTTTTTGCCGACCAGCATTTTTTCGGCATCAAAACACCGCCAGGGTTTGTGGGCAACGCCGCCGAGAGCGATGCGTGCCTGTTTTATCGTGCCTTTATCCAATTCAAGTGCGGCAGCGACAGAAACCAGTGCGAACGCATAGCTTGCCCGGTCACGCACCTTCAGATAATGGCTGGCCGCCGCAAAATTGTTCTTTGGCACGTCGATCGAAGTTATCATTTCGCCGTGAGCGAGCGTATTGTCTTTTTCCGGAGAATTTTCGGGCAAGCGGTGAAAATCAGTGAATTTTATCTTTCTTTCGCTGCCCTCAGCGGTTTGGACATTTACAACGGCATCGAGCGCGGCCAGCGCCACGCACATATCCGAAGGATGAACGGCTACGCAACTGTCGCTCCAGCCAAAAATGGCGGAATAACGATTGAGGCCGTCCTTTGCTGAGCAGCCCGAACCCGGCTCGCGTTTGCTGCAGGGTGTTGCGACATCGTAAAAATAGGCGCATCGGGTTCTCTGCATCAGATTGCCGCCGTTTGTCGCCATATTCCTGATCTGCGGCGATGCTCCGGCAAGTATCGCCTGCGACAACATCGGGAAACCTCTTCTGACAAGCGGGTGATTTGCCGTGTCCGAATTTTTTGCCAAAGCTCCGATGGAAACACCGCCGTCGGGCAGCGACCTGACCAGCGAAAGCGAAAGCCGCGAGATGTCAACCAATTCGTCCGGCAGGTCAACGCCTTCCTTCATCAGGTCGATCAGGTTGGTGCCGCCCGCGATAAAGCGGGCATCGGTATTTTCCCGGACGATCTTTACGGCGTCAGCGGGCGAAGAAACGCGTTTGAATGCAAATGGCCTCATTTCGCACCTCCCGCCTGAACATCTTCTATTGCGGCAACGATGTTCGGATAAGCTCCGCACCGGCAGATATTGCCGCTCATCCGCTCCTTGATCTCGTCAGGTGACAGCTTTCTGCCGCGGATCGCAACGGAAAGGTCGTTTGTCACGAAACTGGCGTCGCCTCTGTTCGCTTCTTCCAGCATGGCTATCGCGGAACATATCTGTCCCGGCGTACAGTAGCCGCACTGCATTCCGTCGCGTTCGATAAAGGCGGCCTGCATCGGGTGAAGCTTTTCGCCATCGGCAAGCCCTTCCACGGTCGTTACTTTTCGTTCATCACACATGGCGGCCAGCGTCAGGCACGAAAGCTCGCGGCGGCCGTCTATCAGCACCGTGCAGGCTCCGCATTGGCCGTGGTCACACCCTTTTTTCGAGCCTGTCATTTCCATCTGTTCACGAAGCGTGTCAAGCAAAGACGCGCGGGTGTCTATCGTCAGCGAATGCTGGCTGCCGTTTATGGTCAGTTTTACAGCCAGTTTCTCGACCGGAACGCCGCCTTCGACCACAGGCCGGCTGGCAACGGCCGGCAGAACGTCAGCGATCTTTAACGTAACGGCGCCGACGCCGGCAACGGCTGTTTTCTTCAGAAAATCACGCCGCGTGCCTTCGACAGAAATATCCTCTTCAGGAGGCCTGATCTCTTTACGCATAATTTAATGTTTAAAACGAAAACTGTATTGGAGCTAAAACAATAGCATAAATGCCCGGCAAAAGCCTAGATATTTTCGGGGTCGTCAGGTTTTCCCGAACGAGGATGAAAGCTCTCATACGCCCGTTTCAGATGGGCGTCGGTGATGTGTGTGTAGATCTGTGTGGTGGAAATGTCGGCGTGGCCGAGCATCTGCTGGACCGAGCGGATGTCCGCCCGGTTTTGCACAAGATGCGTCGCGAACGAATGCCTGATGGTATGCGGCGAAACGCCCTCAAAGCCGCATTTTTCGGCATATTCCTTTATCATTTTGTGGATAAGCTGACGATTGAGCGGAGCGCCGAGCGAATTTATAAAGAGGTTCTGCGTCTCGATATTCTCTATCTTTCGGCGGCGGGCGAGCCACGTTTTCAGCCATTCGACCGCGCTGGAACCGATGGGGACACGCCGTGTTTTGCTGCCCTTTCCGGTCGTTGTCAGAATGCCCGCATCAACATCGACATCGCGTGTTTGCAGCCCGACAACCTCAGAAACACGCAACCCACAGGCATACATCACCTCTAAAATTGCACGGTCGCGCAAACCGCTCTCGGTCGAAACATTTGGGGCGGAAAGCAACGTTTCCATCTCGGCCTGATTGAGGAATTTCGGCAGATAGGACGACCTCTGCGGTGTGTCCAGATCCTCAGCCGGATTTTTGGCAAGATGGCCGTCCGTTAAAAGAAATTTATAAAACCCCCGAACAGCGCTTATCATCCGCCGCTTTGAATTTTCCGCGATCTTTGCCCGCGAAAGGTCCATCAGCCATTCGCGAAGCTCCCGCCGCGTCAGTTTTAGCAGATCAAAACCGTTCTTTTCCGCCCACGCCGCCAGCTTTCCTACATCGCGCTCATACGCCTCAAGCGAATTTTTCGCCAGGCCCTTTTCGGCTCGAAGATAGGAAATATATTCACGGACAAGATCACGGCTCATAACGGCAGAAATAGTCTATCAGATTGCTCAGTCCGTTTGGAACGCGGTCATCCTTGCCCGCACTGGCTGCAAGCCTCACTCCAGACTCAAGACTTCAGACTCCAGACTTTTCCTGTCACTTTACCAAACCGTCGCAGCCGGAACGATTCACGAGCAAACCGGCGTTTGCCTCAAGCAGCCAATACGCTCGTTCTCGCGAAAGATTATAGGAACGGCGGTCGTCCTCTGTCCGTGATTCATTAAGGCGATGGTAAAGAGACGACATCATCCGGCACTTGTCATCGCTGCTCATCAAATGAAGATTTTCTAAGATCACAGGAACGGCGTCGTCACTGAGGCCTGCGTTGTAATGGGCGTCGTATTCCCGGCCCTGCTGCATCAGCTGGATGTTCTTTCGGGCGATGAAATCGTCAGGGTTCATCAGATTGGTCGCGCCAAGCACGATAATGGCTGCCCACAAGGCTCCCCAGGCAAAGTTGTTTCTCCTGCCGCGGAGCACCGTCCACCCGAACCACGCAAATACGGCCGCCAGCCACGTAATGACCATCAGCGGGTAAAAGCGGACGGTCGTCCAGCCGTAACCGAGCGGCCCGGTCAGCAGGACGATCCGCTGAACCGCCGACGCCATGATGACAAAAAGCAATGCGACCTGTATGCCCGCAAAGATGCGAAAGATCGTCTCGTTCCTTGCGTTGTCTCGCCGCAGCAGCCAATGCGATGCCGGAAGTATCGGCAAAACAAGGAACGCCACAACGACTAACTCACCGAATCCGCGTCGGGCAAAATCAGCCAGTTTGAGGTCGGGCGTACTCTGAACCAGCTCCATACCGCCGAAAAGATACGGAAGCTGAAAGATGACAAAGCTCAGGAACAGAATGTTTACAAGCCCGAGGATGATGACGGTTTCGACCGTGCCGAGCGTGAAAACCTGGGGAAAATTTGTGTTGTCCCAGTTTTGCCAATCGCGTTTTTTGGGTTCGGGTGAGGGAAGAACCACCCCGTCACCTGCTGCTGTCGCACCAGGTGCCACCCCTCCTTTGTAAGGAGGGGAGTTTTCGGACTGGTTTATGTGTTCCAGAATGGTCGCGTTGTCGGGCAAAGGGCCGGGTTCGGTGACAGGGTCGGTTGACAGATTTTGGACAAATCCCGTTTCGGACGCCTTAGCCTCCTGTTTTGGTTCCGCATCGGGTTTCGGGATCGGCGAAGCATCAGCGGGCTGTGCAGCGGATGCCGCGGCGGCTGCGAAATGATCGACCAGCGATCCGCGAAAATATCCCGCGACCAGCCACGCAAAGATCGAGGTCAAAGCGACGTGAGAAACTATTGTATCAATGTCAAAATTAAGCGTTCGGTTCGCAAAATCCTCAAACGCGGCGTCCGCCGCCATGAAAAGCGCTCCGAAAACAAGCACCAGCGGCAACGCAACGGCAAGCCCGCGAAGCACCGAAAAGACGATCCGGCTCAGACGGTTTCCGGGCATGGAACCCCAGTTTATGTCCGAGCCAAGCAAAAGGAACGGACCGAACAGCGATGTGATCCCCGACCATAAGAACCCGACCGCGTAATGAAAAACACCGGCTACGCGCTGGTTTATTCCAAAGTTCGGCAAAACGAGTATGCCCATGAGAATGATGATCGCGAACGTGTCATAAACGCGAAGCTCTATCGAATCGCGCAGCACGAACATCGACGCGAAAAAGATCATCGCCCCTTGCAGCGACAGAGTCCTCACGGTCAAAAGCTCCGCCCTATGCCGCACGGTGATGAAGATCATCGCCGCCGTAAACACGGTGACAAAAAGGAACGCGTTCACGCCCCACGGCGTCTGCCTCAGCAGCACATTTCCCAAAAGCCCAACAAAAAAAGCCGTCAGCAATATCTCTAAACCTGTTCGTGTTCGTTCGTTCATAGTATTCTCTTCCGCGCTTCGCACTCAATGCGGGCAAAGTGTCCGCGTTCTTTTTTTAACACCTCTTATTCGGCATAACCTTTTTTGGTTTCTGTGTCATACGTGTATATCTTCCGACCTAACGCAAAAAACATAACAACCTTGCCCGAAGAGTCCCAGACTATTTCTTCATTGACATTTCCCGGTGCGAAATCAGAGATCTCATGAACCTTTTTGCCGCTTACTTTAAAGATCAATCGCTGTTCTCCAAATCCCCACGCTGAGTAAACCCTAGCCATGTTTCCACGGGGAAATGAAGCCTGGCTCATCACTTCACTACCAAGAAAAAATTCCCAAACATATCTTAATGGTTCGGGTGTTATAGAAAGGGTGAAAAAACCAACCCCAAATGCCACAACATGCGTCAGCGTGAGTACGATTACTTTCTTTCTAAAATGCGTCATACGTCCCCTTTGTGTTTCGCACTCATTGCGAACAAGAGTGTCAGCATTCTTTTTTATTTTGCTAAATCTTCAAACATGTCCACATCCTGCACCGGTCTGGTTTTCATCATCGTCAGACCGTTTATCAGGAGTAATAAAGCTCCACTTACGATTCTTATCGGTATTAAACATCCCTAAGTAAGTTAGATCATAGAATGTCTCATCAGAATCAATATTCCGAATACTTTTGCTTTCGATATCTAGAAACCACTTATCTTCACTTAATTCACCGCAAAGAAGATAGGCGGTCGCAGAAATGCGATAAAGATTCATCTTGCTGTAACCACCGGCGTCGATTGTTGCCGCTTTACGAATCAATTCCCTTTGTTCATTACGAAATAATATCGTCCGATCATATTCAGCCAGATACAAGTGTATTGGACGTCGCTCCATGACGATTTGCTCTGAGGTTGCGGGAATTTGATAGACAGCTTCATGTGTATAGGCGGATTTGCCTAAAAATAAATGATGCAGGATATCATACCCATCTTCGGCCGCAGCGAACATTATTGCCCAATGAAATATAGCAAGGATAAATAGCCCCAATGTTTTAACTATAAGTCTCAATTTATAAATTCTCACTTACTAAGTAGTTACTCAGCCAAGCAGACGGTCAACGTGCCTTCATTGCGTTTATCAGCGCTTCCATGTGGTCGAGATATTTCTCCAATGCCTTGCGGCCTTCTTTCGTGATCTTGTATTCGGTCAGTGGCACGCGGTCGAGGAACGATTTTTTGACGGTAAGATAGCCTGCGTCTTCCAGCTTGCGGGCGTGGACGCTGATGTTGCCGTCGGTCGTGTCCAAAAGGTTTTTCAGATCGGTAAAGCTGAGCTTTTCATTTGCCGCCAGAGCGCTGATAATGCCAAGCCGCATCCGCTCGTGAATGATCTTGTCGAGGTCGTTCGAAACCGTCTCAGCCGCACGGGCAACGTGAAGTCCCCGCGTCGCTTTTTTTTCCGTCGGGTCTTGTTTTACTGCTAAATTCTTACTTCTCATAACTAATCCAGTAACCATGGATCCTGGTTCCGCTTCATTATCCTGGACTTTCGCTTCTTAACTTCCGGCGAAAGGCGTTCCGAAAACACCGACTGCCAGTTCGGCCCACACGAGAAAAAGGGTGAGCATTATAACCCCGCAAACAGCGACGCGATACAATGTTGTTTTAACCATTCGCAAAGCAAATTCGATCGCGATGCCCGTCCCGAGCAGCAGAACACCGGCGACAATAAAATCGATCGGTGTCCAGGGAAATCTCGCTATTACCGGTATGAGCAATAAAACCCCAATGGTAATCACAATGCCGATTAATCTTTTGTTCTGAAAATTCATATTTTTTCCCTCTCACGCAATTTCGATCAGCCGCCGTATCGCCGAGCGATGACCGCGCCAAAGACGATGTGTGTCAGCCCAAAGCTGGCCGCCATAAAGTAATTGCCAAACGCGGCGGGCAATGCGAATGCGGCCGCACCCATCGTGATGAATATCCAACCCATGACCGGAACAGCCTTTACCGAAAACGCTCCGCCCGTCACCACGGCCGCTCCGTAACAGAGCATCCATATTGGGGCCATCACGTCATAATGCTCATGCCGCCACAGGCCGAGCGTGATCGCGACACCGGCTATCAGCGGCGGTGTGAACCCGAACGCAAATTTGCGCGCCGGCGTGGAAAACAGCGATGTGTTCGCTATCTTTGATTTCTGCCACGTCGCCAGCAGCCCTATCGCTGCCGCGAGGAACGCCTCGGTCAGCCAGACGACCAGCCAGTTGCGCAGATATATCTGCTGTGCGGCGATATATGCCGCCCCAACGGCCGTCGCTCCCATCAGCATCCCGCCGTAACCCGGAACCGCCGTAAAACTGGTTGACCGCTCCATCGCATCGCGGATGAATTTAAGGTTGTCGATGGCACGGTCCGAGATATTTATCGGCTCCTCGCCCGCCTCACGCTCTTTTCTGATCGGATGAATATTTGACATCGCAAACGGAAATATACGCCAAGTAATTCTGTCTGTCAAGAACTTTATATTATAAAGCAGATAAAAACATCTCTGCTCTGTGTGAGCCGCTCCGATAAAGCAGGGGCCTTTGTTTTATTTATATTTCTTTGCTTTTTCCCGTTCGTTCACGATGTCGCCGTAATTTTTTACGGGTTCGGCCGCGGGATCGGCTGTGACGTACATTAAACGGTCGCCCTGACGGATGAAGTGTTTGCCGTTCCATTTATAGACCGTCCGGGTGAAATGCGTTGGGCAGCAAAGCTGGGCGTCGTCGCCAAAGACCTTTCCGGTCTCGACCTCGCCGAGCAAAAAGCGGTCCTGTCCATAGAGTTCGACGACCGTCATCCCGTTTTCGGGGCGGATGTCCTTAAGCCCGCCGTCCGTTCGGTCGCCCGTGCGAAATGTCCATATCAGCTCCGGTTTGTCGTCTTTCCATTCATAAATGTAGGCGATCTGCGGAATGGCGTTTCCGGCAGTTTCGATCTTCAGGATAACGATGGCCTCGTCTTGTCCGTCACCGGTCGCGTCGAAATATTTTGTCACTACGTGCGACATCCCGATGCGTCGTTCGGCGCGTAAGCGTGCCTTTTCCTCATCGCTGATGTCCTCGCCCGCAGTTCCCGGTATCGGCGGAACGCTGCCGCCTTCGAGCGTGATGTCCGTGCCGTCAGGATTTTGCCAACCGCGAGGGAGCGGATATGTATGATTCAGAAAATCGAAAGTTGCGAAAGGAGACGCTGTCGAGCGAAAGCGGTCATCGGTAAGTTCCGCCTGAAGATCAGGAAACTCCGGCGTCGGTTCTGGTGTGGATTCGACCGGCGGCACAGCGTCCTCCGCTCCGGTTCGCTGAGCGTTGGTGCCGTCGGCGACGTCGGAGCCGGTCTCAGCCCCGCAGCCGGCAAGAAAAAGCATCATCGAGGCCGCCATAAAAAAAGCGGCCATTCTGAGATAAAAAAAGGTCATCGAAAATCAATATATCGCACCGCGTGCGATACCGATCGTTCGGGGGCTAAAGACCGGTCAGGCTCCAAAATAAAACTATGCCCGTGTGAGGTTCCGGTATTTTATGCGGTGCGGCTGGTCTGCGTCGTGTCCCAGACGCCGCTTTCTGTCCGCTTCGTATTCGCTGTAATTGCCGTCAAAGTATTCGACGTGACTGTCGCCCTCAAAGGCAAGTATATGGGTAGCGATACGATCCAGAAACCAACGATCATGACTTATTACGACGGCGCAGCCCGCAAAGTTTTCAAGTGCCTCTTCGAGCGCCCGCATCGTGTTTACGTCGAGGTCGTTCGTGGGCTCGTCCAACAGGATAACATTTGCACCAGATTTGAGCATTTTTGCGAGGTGGACGCGGTTGCGTTCGCCGCCCGAAAGCTGGCCGACACGCTTTTGCTGATCGCTGCCGGAAAAATTGAACCGCGAAACATACGCCCGAGCGTTCATCTCGCGCTTGCCGAGCGCGACAAAATCAAGTCCGTCCGATATTTCGTCAAAAATGGTCTTGTCGGCGTTCAGGCTGTCACGCGATTGATCGACATAGCCGAGCTTTACCGTCGGACCGACGCGAAATGTGCCGCTATCCGGTTCTTCCTGTCCGGTTATCAGGCGAAAGAGCGTGGTTTTGCCCGCGCCGTTCGGCCCGATCACGCCGACGATGCCGCCGGGCGGAAGCGAGAATTCGAGGCCTTCAAAAAGCAGCTTGTCGCCGTATGCTTTTGAAACCCCGTTCGCTTCGATGACCAGATCGCCGAGGCGTTCGCCGGGCGGGATGAAGATCTCAAGCTCTTCCGAACGCTTTTCGGATTCAGTCGCGACCAGTTTTTCATAATCGTTGATACGGGCCTTTGATTTGGCATGGCGGCCCTTTGGCGACATGCGTATCCACTCGAGTTCGCGTTCGAGCGTTTTCGCCCGCTTGTCCTCGGTCTTCTGCTCCTGAGCAAGGCGGTTCTGCTTTTGCTCCAGCCAGCTTGAATAATTCCCTTTCCACGGTATGCCCTCGCCTCGGTCGAGTTCGAGTATCCAACCGGCGACATTATCGAGAAAATAGCGGTCGTGCGTCACGGCGATGATCGTCCCTTCGTATTTTTGCAGATGCTGTTCCAGCCACGCGACGGTCTCGGCATCAAGGTGGTTCGTCGGCTCGTCCAATAAAAGAATGTCCGGCTTTTGCAGCAGCAGGCGACACAGAGCGACGCGACGTTTTTCTCCGCCGCTCAGGTTTTTGATCGACGTATCCGGCGGCGGACAGCGGAGAGCATCCATCGCCATGTCCAAACGGCTGTCGAGATCCCACGCATCAGCGGCGTCTAATTTTTCCTGCACTTCGCCCTGACGTTCGATGAGCGCGTTCATCTCGTCATCGTCCATCGGCTCGGCGAATTTGGCGTTGATCTCCTCAAATTCCTTTAACAGATCGACGGTCGATTGCACCGCCTCTTCGACGATCTGCTTCACGGTCTTTGTCTCGTCAAGCTTCGGCTCCTGCTCCAGCAGGCCGACCGAATAACCTTTCGAAAAAACGACCTCGCCGTTGAACTCTTTGTCCGTCCCGGCAATTATCCGCAGCAGGCTCGATTTGCCCGCGCCGTTCAACCCCAGAACGCCGATCTTCGCGCCGTAAAAGAACGAAAGATAGATGTCCTTCAAAACAGGCTTCTTGTCGTAAAATTTGCTTACTTTGACCATCGAAAAGATGATCTTGTTTGGTTCGTTATTGCTCATATAAAAACTTACAGAGTTGCATCAGGATCCTGAAGCTCTGCGGTGATATCCATGCTGCCGTGCAAAATCCGCCAGACATCGATCTGAGTCTCGGTCTCGATATAGAAGATAAGGAACGGAAATTTCTTCATGGGCCAGAAACGGACGCCTGCCAAACTCGGTTCAAATCCGTATCTAGGAGAGCCTGTGTCCGGAAACCGGGAAATGTGCGCGATGGCACGATCAAAATCGTGGAGGAAATCGACGGCTACATCAACGCCCGCGTTTGCCAAATAATGATCGCGCGCACGATCGAGATCGTCCTCGGCTAAAACGCGAGGAACAACAGGCTTACTCATTTCTTTTTCGCCTTGACACGCTGACGCATCTTTTCGAAGTACTCAGCGTTCCAAACGGTTTCGCTGAGGGGGGACGCGGCACCCTCAAGAAGCATCTCTCGGAGGCGGACGCGGTCCTGCTCTTTCCGCAAGAGGTCTCTTACATATTCGCTGCTGCTGGTGTAATCGCCCTCGGAAACCTGCGAATCAACGAATGACCGTAGCGTTTCAGGCAGTGAGATATTCATCGTGGTCATAACATAACAATAGCAGGTATGGCAAAGTTTGCCAAAGTCTTTCGACAAGCCGGGCTGTATCAAGCTGCCGTCCGAAGCGTTTTGAGCGCTTCTGTCCAGCGGGCGAGTTCGGTCAATAATTCTGCGGCAGATCGTTCATGGATATCCTCGGCGACAAAATCGCCGGACCCGCCTATGAACTTTGAGAAGAACGGTATCGAGACCGCTTCGACCATCGGCATCATTTTCAGGGTGGTGATCATGTTCTTTGTCATCTGCACCGACCTGAGTCCGCCGGAAACGCCGCCGTAGCTTACAAAACCGGCGGGTTTATAGTTCCACTCCTGATAAAGATAGTTGAGAGCGTTTATCAGTGCCGGCGGCGAACTGTAGTTGTATTCCGGCGTGACGAAAACGAACGCGTCGGCCGAATCAACCTTCTCGCTCCAGGCGATCGTATGAGCGTGCTCATACTTTTTCAGCCGCGGATGGTTCGGCTCATCGAGCAGCGGCAAATTCACCTCCGCAAGGTCCACCAGCTCAACGTCAAACGCCCCGTGCCGCCCGGCCGCGTCCATAAACCACCTCGCAACCGCCGGCCCCTGCCGCCCCGGTCGCGTGCTGGCTGTAACAACTTGAAGTTTTGACATAGCTAACTACCTCCGGCGCACGGCAGACTCGAGGATACTTACGAACCGATCGAGTTCACGTTCGGTCGTGTAAACATTCGGGGTCACGCGGATGCCGCTGAGTTCAGAAAGGCGGCCCTCGCCCGTCATATGCTGGACGAGTATCTTGTGCCGCTCCCACATCTCTTTTTGAAGTTTTGCCGAGTCCACTCCGGCGATCTCGAAGACCCCGATCCCGCAGGTTGCATTCTCATTCGCATAAAATTTAACGCCGGAAATTTTTTCAACCTTGCTGCGCCAGTACCGGGTCAGATATCGCAGCCTTTCTTCCTTTCGCTTTGCACCGAGGCTCTCATGAAACTTTATCGCCGGGAGCGTGGCCGACGAGATGAACTCGGGATAGGTACCGCACCATTCGAAACGCTCCATTCCCTGCGTACCGATCGGTGGTGCGATCAGCGGCCAAACCTTATCGACGTGGTCTTTCCGCATCCACAGGAGTCCTCCGCCAACCGGTGCCGCCAGCCACTTATGCAATGATGCGCCGTAATAATCACAGTCGAGATCGGGGATCTTATAGTCTGCAAGCGCCATTGTCTGGGCGCCATCGACAATGACCTCGGCACCCACGCGATGGGCTGCGGCCGCGATCCGCTTTGCCGGGAAGATCTGTCCGGTTAGATTGCTGGCATGCGTTACTAGCACGAGCTTGGTCCTATTGTTGATCTCGCGCTCATACAGCCTGACAAGCTCGTCGTCCGACGCGACCGGGAAAGGCGGCTTTATCATCCGGACAACAACGCCGTCGCGCCTGCGGCGCTGATCGATCGCGTCCAGCATTGCGTAGTAGTCCGTCGAGCAGCAAACGATCTCATCACCCGCCGTCATCGGGAGGCCGAAAATGACCGTATCGAGAGCTTCGGTCGTGTTCCTTGTAAACGCGACCTCCTCTGCAGGTACGCCGAGGATACGGCCGAGGCCCGGTTTGACGTGCTTTAACGATACGTCCATCATCAGCTCTTCCAGTCGATGTGAAGGCAGCTGCTGGATATAACGCGTGCGGTTGATCAGGTCGGTCATCGACACACGCGACAGCGGATTGCAGTAGCCGTTATCGAGATTGATCACGCCGGGCGGCAGATCAAACCCGGTGCGGATCCGGGCCCAGAATGGAGTGTCGTCGGGAGTTCCGGCAGCTGCCGAGTCCACCCAGGACATTTGATCAAAAGCTCTAGCCGACAGCGACGGCGTCAACACGAGTGCAGTACTCGCGGCTCCTGCACGAGCTAGAAAAGTACGGCGTGATGGGTCAAACATAAATACGACTATAAACCCGCCGGCCCGCACTGTCCAAAGAGCTTCTAACGGTTATTTCGCACTTATGACACCCGTACGCACGGTCACTTCTTCGATCCTATCGCGTCGCACCTCAAACCCAATGCCCGGGCCGTCCGGTGCGGTGATCGTGCCTTCGGGCGAGACCTCGACGGCGGGTTCTATGATGTCTTCGTGCCAATAGCGTTTGCTTGCCGAAACGTCGCCGGGCATTGTGTAGCCTTCG
Source organism: uncultured Chloracidobacterium sp. (assembly GCA_964583955.1). GTDB lineage: Bacteria > Acidobacteriota > Blastocatellia > Pyrinomonadales > Pyrinomonadaceae > OLB17. Next base: position 15,030 of record CAZOXY010000049.1, read on the forward strand.
AGCGTGGAGATGGCGATGTTGTGTGCGCGGCCGATGCCGGATTCGAGCATACCGCCGCACCAGACGGGAACTCCGTTCGCGCGGCAAATTTGCTCGATAAGTTTCGATTGCGTGTGTCCGCCGACCCTGCCGTTTTTCAGATTTATTATTTTGCCGGATCTTAATTCAATTGCCTTGCGTGCGTCGTCTGGTGATTTGATCGGTTCGTCCAAACAGATCGGAGTTCTTATCTCGGCCTGAAGCTTTGCGTGGTCGATGATGTCGTCATAGGGCAAGGGCTGTTCGAGCATCATTAAATTAAATTCATCGAGGCTTTTCAGCAGATCAATATCATCAAGCGTGTATGCGGAATTTGCGTCGCCCATCAGCAAAATGTCGCCAAATTCCGCTCGGACGGCCCTGATCACATCGTAGTCCCAAGACGGCGAGATCTTTATCTTTATGCGTTTGTAACCCGCTTCGAGTTCGACGCGGATCTTGTCCAAAAGCTGCGGCACGTTGTCCTGTATGCCGATGGAAACGCCGCATTCTATCACCTGATTTACGCCGCCGAGATGTTTCCATAAAGGCACGCCCAGCTTTTTGGCTTCGAGGTCCCAACATGCGGTCTCGATGCCGGACTTTGCCATGCGGTGGCCGCGCGCCCATTTCATCAGTCCCCAAACGTCCGCTGCCGATGCGACCTCTTTGCCTACAACCATCGGAGCCAATATCTTTTCAGCCGTTACCCAGGCCGAATCCGTCCATTCGTCGGAATAGCCCGGCCCTTCGCCGCAGGTAATTTCGCCCCAGCCCTCGGCGCCGTCCGTATCCTCAACCCGCACCAAAATGATCCGGCGCTCGTATGTCCGGCCAAAACTTGTCTCAAAAAAATGAACCAGCGGCAGCCGGATCTCTGTCAGCTCAATTGATCTTATCTGCATGGAATTAACAAAAACTTAAGATTAGTCCTTGTTCGGGGCAAAAGCAATTCCTGTCTTTAGCCACGCCGAAACAGGGTTGTTTTTACAAAAATGTGGTATTTTCTTTGATGGTCAGATTCCCTGAACGATGAACAAAATTATTTTTGTCAGAGTGATGCACTCGCCGCCGGCATAGGCCTCCTGATCGGCAGGTGATGTTTCTTGCCTTCCGATCCGAGACCATTTTCGTGCCTGCATTTATGTCCTCATAAACCGGGCGGCGCGGCCATTGATAAAATTTTTTTGCAACCGGACACATCTCCGGACGTTCTTCAAACAGAAGGGTTAATGGGGCCTGGTAAACCGACAGCCTTGAACTTATTGAGAGCAGCAAAACAATAAAGATGTCCGCCCTCACCCTTAAAGAACGCATATCATTTGAAAGGCCGGATCGCGCGATCCGCGACAGCGGTTACGTTAAGAGCGACCGCCGCAAACGTAGGAGGGGCTTTCCGGCCCGATCATCGAAAAAAAAGAATTGGAATGTAAATTTATTGGAGCATCGCATTTAATTTTGATCAGGAGATAAAAATGAGGAAAACACCCTATACCAACTCACCCCGAACGGCCGGCCCGCGTCACATGGCCATGTCGTATTTCCTTTTGGCCGCCATCCTCTTTCTCGGATTGCCGGTTCCGTCAAACTCGCAAAACGCCGCCGACAGCCCGCTTGCGGCGACAGGATCACCGGTCGTTATAGCCGGTGCCGAGGACCCGATGGTGTCCAAGATGTCCATCGGATCGTTTTCGGAACTCAGATCGCTGTCAACGGACGAACAGGCATCGACCGGTGTGGCAATGAACCGCAACGGCGAACCCGTCCTGTTCACCCTGCTTCATTTGGAATTTGAGACTCCGGCCGCACGGACCGCCATTTTCACCAATCAGAAAACATCCAGAATAGCCGGAGCGACCGTTGTCACAACAAGCGGGCGTTTCGCTGACGTTTTCGTCGCCAGTGATGAAGCGTGGGATGCGGTGGAACGGTCTCGCGGCCTTGTCCGTGTCGAATACGGCGCCACGGTCAACGCTCCGCCTCCGCCGCCCGCGGCACAGGCCCCGTTGACATCACAGGCGATACCGGAGCCGATAGTTCGCGGCGGCCGCTCAGGCCTGACGGGAAAGAACACCATCGTGGCCGTGTTGGACACAGGCGTGGATTTTCGCCACCCGGATTTTATCACCTATGACACACAGGGCAGGCCGACCTCGCGGCTCCGTTATCTGTGGGACACGTCCATGGCATACATACCGGGCCGCGGCAGCGTCTCTCCGGTCAAATTTCCCAACGGCGGATCGATCGGCACGCTCTTCACGCGTGACCAACTGACGGCGGAACTGCGTTCCTCGACCGTGACCATTCCCGGAACCGATCTGCAAGGCCACGGAACGGCCTGTGCGGGTATCGCGGTCGGCAACGGCAACGGCGATCAGGGAACCGACGGCCTGAAACGGCCAGAGGTCGTTGGCGTCGCACCGGAAGCCGACATCGTCGGTATCACGATGGGCTTTGCCGGAGGATTTGAGAACTCATACCTTATGAACCCGATGGTCGAATGGCTAGACAGGGTTGCGGGAACGACGCCTCTCATCATTTCAGGCAGCTTCGGCGGACACTATTCGGGCCATGACGGACAGACGGTCTTTGAACGTCATCTGAACGACCGTTTTCCGCTGACCAAATCCGGCAGGGCGTTGGTGCTGGCAGCGGGCAATGAAGGTTCTGACGGCATTCACGCCCACATCAAATTTTCAAAGGAGCCGCAGCTTGTCTCGTGGAACGCAAAACGCGCGACAAAGATCCGCATCTATATGGGTTCGGACGACAAGGGCCTTGTGCTGCTCGCCTCAAAGGCGACGCCTCTTGGCGACAACCTGAAGGTCGAGCTTAATCCACTTACCGATCAGTATTCGGCAACGCTGAGCGTGGCTCAGGGCATTGGCGGCGTCTGGTTCACCAACACGGACGACAAACCGAGCGAGGCCCATCTTTACGTCAACAGCACCGAACAGGCCGTCTTCTCGCCCGAGAACACAAGCTACAGCCATCTGGTCGGAGCGCCGGGCAATACTGAGAACGCGATAACGGTCGGCAGCTATAGCTGGAACGACAACTTTCACACACGCGGCAGCCTGACCACGCTCGGAGCCGTTTGCCGCAGCACGGCCGGCACGTCCGTCGCGTTCGAGATCGGGTTCCTTTCCTGCTATTCCAGCCCGGGTCCGAACCGTGCGGTCGCGGGCAAGGCCGCGGTCATCAAACCGGAGATCGTCGCACCGGGCGAATGGTATTCCGCCAGCCTGGCAAAGGTTCCGCAAATGGGTCCTGTGCAGGGTTGGAGATACGATTCCACCGGAAACTATGCGGCGATGAACGGTACAAGCTCGGCAACGCCATATACGTCCGGTGTCATCGCTCTGATGTTCCAGAAGAATCCGAAGCTGACGCTTGGCGATGTAAGAACGCTGCTGATGCGTCATTCGACAAAATCGGGCCTGCAGCCGTTCGCTTCTGCCCTGCCGAACAACAACTGGGGTTACGGCAAACTCGACCTGGCGGCCATTGACCGGATATTAGGCTCGTTATAACACTCTCCCTCCAAAGAAAACGGCCGGGCATTGGGAATGCGGCCCCGACGCCCGGCCGTTCTTAGACGAATATTTACCGGAAAGATAATGAGATACATGCGATACAACCTGATCCTGTGCATGGCCGTAACGCTCGTCGTGACGTCCCTATGGCTCAGCGGCGGCAGTGTCGTCCGCTCGCAGGAAGCCGCTCGTGAAGAGCCAAAGCGTCCCGCGTTCGCACTGCTTGTCGGCATCTCAAACTATAAGTCAAAGGACATCACACGCATTGACGGCTGTGAGAACAACGTTCCGGCCCTTTCGGAAACGCTCACACGCGATTACGGTTTTCCGGCGGCGAACGTAAAAACGCTTGTGAACGAGGCCGCCACCCGCGACGCCATCATCGGTGAATTTCAAAAGCATCTTATAGCAAATGCAAAGGCCGCCGCCGAGAACAAGGCCGAGGCCGCTATCGTGTTCTATTTTTGCGGACACGGCTCGCAGTATCCCGATCAGGACGGCGACGAGAATGACGGGCTTGATGAGACCTTCGTCCCATACGACGCGCGAACCGGCGAAGTCTTTGACATTCTTGATGATGAATTTGACGACCTGAAAACAGACCTCAGGCCGTTCACGTCGAACGCCGTTTTCATTCTGGAAAGCTGCCATTCAGGCACGGGAACGCGCGGCGATAGCAGCGACACGCTCGTTTCGCAGGAAGCCGACGCCGACAAGAGAAAGCGGGCCGCGTACAAACGCCGCCATCCGCCGTCGGGGCCGTCTGACGCAATGTCCTACACCGAAATAGCCGCCTCGCTAAGCTATAACACGGCGAAATCGGAAACAGCCGCGTTCTGTAAATGCGACAAGCCGATGAGCCTGATGACACGGGCGCTGGTGCAGGCCCTGAAACGCTCGACGCCGAACACGACATATCGTTCGCTGATGCGCGAGGTTTCGACCGAGGTCGCCGTTCATTCGCGGCAGGAACCGCAGCTTGAGGGCAGCCGCGACACTGTGCTTTTCGGCGGCGCGGCAAAAAGGGCAACGCCTTTTATCGAAATAGAAAGCGTCATGCCCGACGGTGGGATCGTCATACGCGCCGGCATCATTCACGGGCTGAAAACAGGAAGCCAGGTTTCGGTCTATTCGTCCGATTCGGCAACGAACACAGGCCGTGACGGCTGGCTTGTCAATGGCGTCGTCGAACGCGTCGGCAACACGACATCGGTCGTGCGTCTGCCTTCGCCAAAGGAACAGCCGAACGCCGAAAAAGTTAAGGTCACGTCGCGCGTCATACTTGCATCGCCCGTTTTCGGCGGTGGAGCGCTTGTCGCCGACCTTGGGCCGATGAGCGGTGATGCGGCTTCGCTGCCCAGGTCGGTCGCCGCCTCGCTGGAAAAGGACGGGCTTGTCGAAAACGGAATGGTAAAGCTGGACACGGCGGCGTCCGCTTCCGGCGGCGTATTGGCCCTTCGCCGGGGAAAGGTAAAGGACATTGCGGCAGACAGGCGATTTCTCGCTCCGCTGAAACCGCGCAGCACCTGCGACGGCGATGACCTGAAAACATTGACCGAAAATGAACGTTATCCGGCGTCGGAAAAAGATGTATTTTACCTGACGGACGGAGCCGACAGCCGCCCGATCTACGGTATGACGTTCGATCCGGAAGATCCTGCGGCTGCCGAAAAGATCGCCTCGCTGATACGCGACCACGCCTATTCACGAAATCTTCGCGGACTGGACAACAAGGCATCTTCCCTGCCCGAACAGATAAAGGTGACGCTCAATTCGATACCGTCGGACGCGATAATCGAAGGCTGCCGCGAAGGCAAGATCACCTATCGGCCTGACCGTGACAAGTTTCGCGGCTTTCAGGAGATCACGGACGGAAAAACGCCGATAGGCTCTTTCTTTCAACTGAACATAAAGAATATTTCCGGCGAGATACGCCGAAAGGAAAACGAATTTGCGTCGGGCGAGGCATTTCACATCGCCGTTCTCGCCCTCACGAACAAAGGCGAGATAAGGAACGCTTACGGTTCCAGCGGAGCAAATGACGCCCTGCAGGACGGAAAGGATGTTAACATCACTTTGCGGATGACCGAACCTGTCGGCATCGAACGCTTTGTCATTGTGGTTTCAAAAGACCATATCGACCTGAGCTTTTATGAAACGCGCGGAACGCGAAATTCGCCCTCGCTTCTGGAAAGGCTGCTGACCCGTTCGGGCGAAGCGACGCGCGACGCGCGTTCGGTCGTTGACGCACCGGACCGCTGGGGCGTTATTCACATGGAACTCAATATCACCGACGAAAAATAGAACGGGCCGCCGCCTGACCAAATGAGATACACCGAAAAAAAATGGCCGCTGTTTGTGATGATCGCCCTTTTGGCGTTCGCGTCTTTTGCCGCCGCGCAAACGCCTGACACTGACCTGCTGGCAGAGGCAGAAAAGGAATTTGCGGCCGGCAGCGAACTGCTTGATAAAGGCACGCCCGAAGATCTCGCTTCGGCGAAAACGCTGTTCCTTTCAGCGGCGGAAAAATTTGCAAAGGCCGCCAATGCCGAAAAAAGGGCCAATTCCATCCTTTACGCCGCACGCTGTGCTGACGACCTGAACGAATATGACGAGGCACTGCCGCTTTATACCGAGGCGGTAAAACTCTACACCGATCTGAAAAACAGCGAGGGGGCTGCGGTCGCCTACAACAACCTCGGCAACATCTATCTGGCACGTAACGATCTTGAGGCTGCCCGGGAACATTACGAAAAAGCGCTGGAAATAGCTGCCCGCGGTGAGGCCGACTCGGTTGTGATGAACGTTTATACATCGCTCATCATGATCTATGAGGCAATTGGCGACCGTCCCAAGTCACTTGCCCTTTCGCGTGACGCCATTGAGGCTTCGCGCAGGATCGGCGACATTGGCGGCGAGGCACGCTCCATCAATACACTGGGACAGATATTGTCCGACCTTGGCGACAGAGTGTCGGCCCGTACGCTTTTTGAAAAAGCGCTCGAATTGGCCGTGGAAAACAAGATCGCCGACCTTGAGGTGCTGGTGCTGAACAACCTCGGCGCTCTGCATTATCATCTGGGCGAACAGCCAAAGGCCCGTGAATTTTACGGTCAGGCACTGGCAAGGACCGATGAAAAAGAGGAGCCGGAAATGACGGTCCTCATATTGACCAACCTCGGCCAAAGCTTTTACGCGGCGGGCGAGGTCTCACAATCTCTCGAAATATACGAGCGCGGCAACAAGATAGCGGAAAGGATAATTTCTTCGGTGATAGTCGTCACGCTGGAGAATAACATCGGCCTGGCCTATTACTGGCTAAAGGACAATAAACAGGCACTGACATATTACCGCAGGGCTTTGGAGCGGACCCGATCCATCGGCGTCCGTTCAAGAGAAGCGACCATCATGCTGAACATAGCGGCGGTTCATCAGTCAGAGGGCCGTTACGAAGAGTCGGTAAAAACGCTGGTAGAGGTAATAGAGCTGGCCGAAAAAACGCTGGATATCCCGGTGGCCGTCACGGCCCTCAACAACCTCGGCATGATCGCCCTGCTTGAGAACGATGCCGAAACGGCAATGACATTTTTGAACCGGGCCCTTCCCATAAGCCGTGAGATGGGAAACAGAGATCTCGAGAGCAAGATACTGAACAACCTGGGCCGCGCGTATCTGATGGGCGGCGACAACGCAAAGGCCGTCGAGTACCTTGAGCGGTCTCTGGTAACTTCAAAGGCCATCGGCGACCGCCAGGGCGAGGCGGGAGCTTTGGCGAACCTGATGTATGTATGGGACGATCTGAAAAACCCGCTCTATGCTGTTTTTTATGGTAAAAGCTCGGTCAACGCATATCAGCAGCTTCGCGAGGGCATAAGTTCGCTCAGCCCGGAATTGCAGGCATCATATCTCGCGTCCGTTTCGGACGCATACAGAAAGCTGGCCGACCTTCTCATTCGCGTCGGCCGCATTGCCGAGGCCGAACAGGTACTCGTAATGCTGAAACAGGAAGAGCTTCTCGATTTTGTCCGCCGCGATGACAAGATGGCAGGCCATCTGAAAGGCGCAGTGTCGCTTTCGCCAAAGGAACAGGAAGCCCTGACCAGATATTCGCAGTTGGCCGAAAACCTGACCGCTCTCGGCAATGAGTTCAGCCGGTTGGACATGGAGCGCAGGACGTTTGCGGCCGGTGAATTTCCCAAACAGTCCCGCTACGACGAACTCAAACAGCAGCTTGCCGACGCAAATATTGTTTTTGAGAAGTTCCTTGAAGACCTGAAGATACGATTTGGGCAAAAGGACGTTCGCGTCGCTCAGGTCGAATCAGGCCTTCGCCGCACGCTTGAACGCCTGAAGGCAGACCGCACCGCCGCCGTTTCGACCATTGTCGGAAAGAATGAACTGAACATCATCGTCACCACCAGCCGCACGCAAAAGGCCCATCGCGTAGAGATCTCGGAAGAAAAGATAAATGCGTTGGTGGCAACCCTCCGTAAGGCTCTGACGTCGCCGCAATACGATCCGCGGCCGGCGTCGCAGGCTCTTTATGATGTGCTGATAAAGCCGATCGAAGGCGACCTTGCCGGCATCAAGGCCGACACCATCGTCTGGAGCATGGATGCAACGCTCCGCTATCTGCCGCCCGCTGTGCTGTGGGATAAACAGAAAGGCTATCTGGCCGAACGTTTCTCGAACGTCATCGTAAATCTGGCAAGCCGCGACACGATAGCCTTGCCGGTTTCGGACGGCAAGACGTGGGAAGTTCTGGGCGTCGGCGTATCCAAATCGGTCGATGGCTTTAAGCCGCTGACAGCGGTTCCGGTCGAACTGGAATGCATCGTCAACGACACCGGAGCGCGGACCGCCGCGAACGGTGAGCGTCAATGTGAAACGGGCGTGCTGAAAGGACGCAGGCTGCTTGATGAAGATTTCACGCTTGCGAATTTTGAGGACAGTATCGGGCGGTTTCCGGTGATACACATCGCCAGCCATTTTCAGCTCGAACCCGGCGACGACCGCAACTCTTTCCTGCTGCTCGGCGGCGGCGACCAGCGGCGTTTTACCGTGGAACATCTGCGAAATCAGTCGCTGGCGGATGTCGAACTCATCGTTCTGTCCGCCTGCAACACGGCGACACCGGCGGGCGGCAACGCCAACGGCATCGAAATCGAGGGGTTTGGCTCCGTCGCCCAGCAGGAAGGAGCAAAAGCTGTAATGGCGACGCTTTGGGCAGTTTTTGACACGTCAACCAAAGATCTGATGGTCGAATTTTACAGGCTCTACGGCAAAGGCGGCATCACCAAGGCGGAAGCGCTCAGACAAGCACAAATTAAACTTATGAACGGGCAATATTCCGTGGGCGAGGCAGGCAAGGTCCGATCCGATATAATAAATTTTGACGGTGAAGGCGACGATATGCCAAAATTCACGCCCGACCCCAAGGCGCCGTTCGCTCATCCGTATTACTGGTCGCCGTTCATACTCATCGGCAACTGGCGATAGCGTTTATTCGACGACTTCGAACTGAACGAACTGGGTCGCCGTGGCATATTTGTCCTTGGCGGCCTCGTCCTTGACCACGATCTGCAAAACGTATTCTCCGGGTTCCAACTGTTCTGCCAGAGAAAGCGCTCCGCTCGATTTAAGCCGCTTTAGATCAGGCTGGCCTGTCAGGTCTATCAGTTTCGGCTCGCCTTCGAATACAAGTTCCCCGTTTCTGAACATTCTGACGCGGGTGTTCACCTTTGGCCGCTTTGACGCGTCAAGGGCCGCCTGATAAACCTCATAACCGTACTGCAAAATGGATCCGCGCTTAAACCTCCTGAACGAAGTGTCCCGCATCGGATCGGCACCCGGCTGGGAAATTCCTTTCGCGAGGCCTTCCCATCCTTCGATACTATGATTTTGAAGCACGATACCGGAAACCGTCGGCCTCCCTTTCTTTTTCGGATCAGAGATCTGAAGGAATTGACTTGCGGCTCCCACCTTTCCGGTTCTTTCATCGACTATCGCAACACGCATCTGATAGGCTCCCGGTTTTTTGACCGGAAGGGCTAGTTGATAGATCAGGCCCTCTGCATATACCTTGTTGTAAAGCCCTTCGGGCAGCGTTATGGTATAGCTTTTCCCATTCTCCTCCACAATTTGCCCATTGGCGTCCATATTAGCAGCCACTATGCCGACGCGTGTCATCCAATTGCCATCGGCCTCTTTAGTGAACAAAAGATCCTTCCCGTTTATATGAAGCAATGCTCTTAAATAGTTTCCGTGTGTCACGTCATTGGCGTAGAGCGCATTCAGGTTAAGCTCGATCTCATTTACAGCGAACGGCGACATTAACGCCCTGCCTATCCTTTGCTGCGGGGTCAATGACGGCGAAGGAGCATTTGCCACTTTTTCACTGGTAACATTAAAAAAGCCGCTGCGGTGCCGGACCACCGCGTCCGTGCGGTTGACCCTTATCTCGATACGGTTATAGCGCAGCTTGGCAGCATCAAAAGTTTCATCAACCGGCTCATAGGCCAAAAGGTAATAACTCTGATCTTCCAGCACGCGGCGGACCCCGCCGATAATGTCGTTGCTGTTAACGACCGCAAATCCGCCGGTTTCCTTCGCCAACGTCCTAAGTCCTGCCTGTGTCTCAAAGAGTTCATCGCTTCGTTCCGCCAACATCTGGTTCATGCCGGCTGCCGAGGTGTCAACTATGTCATCCGCAGCTGTAAAACCGGTCACGACCAGGCCGCGCGGATCAATGGTATAGAAGACGACGGATGCCCGATTGGCGATATCCACAAGCCTTCGCATAAACTCCGCAACGCTTCCTCCACCCGCCAGATCCTGCTGATTCGTACTCATCAGGCGAAAGCCGTCCGAAAAAAGCACTACTGATTTGCGTCCCGGCAGTTCGCCCATGCCTTCGACAATAAATCTGAGAGCTCCCAGAGTGCCGGTGGCAAAAGTGCTTGAGCGAAAATCCTCCAATCCTGCATTGAAAGCTTTTTCCGCTGCCAGATCGGCATCCGTGACCGCTTGAAGCCCGTTTTCGTCAGGTTGCGAATCTCCTGCGGCCCTGGCCTGCTGCAGCAACGTAGGAGTGATGGGGGCAAACGCGCTGATGCCGCCTCTGCCCATCGGGTACCATCTCACCTTTTCGATAGCCGCATTCAATATCCGCCTGTCGGTAGTGAATTGCTGCAGAGCGCCGACACCGGCTGAGGTTCTGACGATGGCGACCATATCGCCGTCCTCCATCTGCTCGTCAACAAACCGCTTCAACGCCCTGCGTGTGTGATGAGCGCTTTCAAACGAAAGCGAGAGGTCGTCCACGACAAGCGCGATAGTTCTTCTGACGGCTTCCGGGCGAATGGGCAGAACCGGCGGCGGAGCAAGCCGGTCGGCAGGCTCCCGGTCGCCGTCAGAAGAACTATCGCGCTTGTCGTGGACGACCTCTCGCTTT
>CAZOXY010000049.1:26046-26927 GCA_964583955.1 uncultured Chloracidobacterium sp.
CCGCGTCGCCGAAATATATGACAGGCCCGAAATGCGCTGCTCACGTCCGTTCTCATAAATGGTGAAATCTTCCGGCTTCAGCCCTGCTAGCGGCTTGCCCTTTTTATCAGTGACGGTGACGTCCAGTTGGATCAGCGTTGTCGAGATCTTGACGACATCATCATCCTCAATTGGTGTCGGTGTCGGCGAAGGGGCAGATAAAGTTTGACCAAACCCGAACACACAACATCCGGCAATGGCAATAAAGACCGATATAAGGCGTTTCATATAATGCTCGCTCCGTCCGAAACGCCATTGGCATACATCTTTTCTGACGCGCGGCGAATCTCTATTATGATATTACTATAAGTGACGCTTTGAAGAGGCTGGCCTAAGGAGAGATCGCGTCACTCCATATAGTTACACTTCACGGAAATATTTATAGCACATTTGATACCTATGTCCATAAAAGTTTTTTGCTCACTGGCTTCAACCGCGTTCCTTGTCGTCGTCACTGCCATAAGCTGTTCGGCACAGCCGAACGAGCGGCAGGCGCTTGAAGATCTGCGGCGGCTGACCGCCGGAGGACAGATGCCTGCCGAATCGGTCGCTGCCGATCTGGAAAGACGTTTTGCCGGAACCAGAACGGGTTCGCTGGCAAAACTGCTGCGGGCAAGGATACGTTTTGAGAACAAGGATTTTGCCGGAGCCGCCGCGATCCTTGATTCGAACGAATTTACCGAACGCACAAACCTTGCCGATCACGCTCTTTGGCTAAGGGGCAAGGCAATGCAAAACGCAGGAGACCAACGCAATGCAATGGCGGCATTTGAAAAGCTCCTTTCCGCTTATCCCGATTCGCTGCGGACCAGAGAAGCAAAACTTGCATGGGCGGATTCTGC
>CAZOXY010000050.1:0-18748 GCA_964583955.1 uncultured Chloracidobacterium sp.
TCATTCCGGGACTCGACGGCCTGCTGCACATTTCCGAGATATCCGACCGGCGCGTCAAAGACGTCCGTGACGAACTCAAGGAAGGCCAGCAGATACTCGTCAAATGCATCGGCAAGGAAGGCAACAAGATCAAGCTTTCCCGCAAAGCCATACTCGCCGAGGAAAAGGCAAAAGAAGCCGGCGGCGGAGATGAATAATATCTCATAGAATATAGGCAAGACCGGGCAGCCTATATGGCTGCCTTTTTTTGACACATGGCCGAGCAAAGCCATAGAATGTGTATAAAAGGAGTGATTTATACACATGCGTACAAACATCGACATCGACGAAAAGCTGATACGGGACACGCTCAAGGCAACGGGGCTAAAGACCAAGCGTGAAGTAGTGGATTATTCCTTAAAGTTAGCTCTGCGTCTGAAGCAGCAGGAGCAGATGAAAAAACTACGAGGCAAATTTAAGTGGGAAGGCGATCTTGAAAAGATGAGGCTTGATTAGATGATATTTGTTGACTCCAGTGTCTGGATAGACTACATCAATAATGCAAGCACGCCGCAGACCGAAAAGCTCGATGATATTCTGGGAGTAAAGCCGGTGGTGATAGGCGATCTTGTATTTACCGAGGTCCTGCAAGGCTGCGGCGATCCGAAAGTGTTCAAAGAGACGGCAAAGCTGTTGGGCCTAGCAAATTTTGTTATTGTTGGCGGCTATGACGTTGCTTTACAAGCATCGCGAAACTATATCGCCTTGCAAGCCAAAGGAATAACGATCAGAAAGACCATCGACACGATGATCGCCACCCGTTGTATCATCAGCGGCTATGAACTTTTGCACAGTGACCGGGACTTTATTCCATTTGAACAGCATCTCGGCCTTAAAAGTGTGATCTAATTTTATGTCAGCACCAAATATTGAAACCATTGTTTCCCTGTCAAAACGTCGGGGTTTTGTTTTTCCCGCATCGGATATTTACGGCGGTTTGGGATCGTCGTGGGACTATGGCCCGCTCGGCGTTGAACTTGCCAACAATATCAAAAAAAGCTGGTGGAACTGGCTGGTCTATGAACGCGATGATATCGAGGGCCTGGATTCTTCGATCATACAAAACCGGCTGGTATGGAAATATTCCGGTCACGAAGACACGTTCAGCGATCCGCTGGTCGATTGCCGTGCGTGCAAATCGCGTTTGCGTCTGGATAAACTTGATGTCGATCCGGCGGATGGCAAAGCGATGTGTTCAAACTGCGGTTCGAAAGATCTGACCGATCCTCGCCCGTTCAATCTGATGTTTCGCACGACCATTGGTGCTGTGTCGTCCGATGACGATCCGGCGGCTCTGGCATATCTGCGTCCCGAAACCGCGCAGGGAATTTTCACCAATTTTAAGAATGTACTCGACACCTCGCGACGTAAACTGCCGTTCGGCATCGCTCAGGTTGGCAAGGCGTTTCGCAACGAGGTGACGCCCGGCAATTTCATTTTCCGGACCCGCGAATTTGAGCAAATGGAGCTTGAATATTTTTGCCGTCCCGAAGATGCACAGCGTATCCATCAGGAATGGATCGACGGTTACGGTGAATGGATCGACAGCCTCGGCATTTCGCGTGAAAATATCAAACATTACGAACAGTCAAAAGACGAGTTGGCACATTACGCAGATCGGACGGTCGATTTCCTTTACCGCTTTTTTCCCGAACGCGAGGACGAAGACAAACAATGGGACGAACTACTCGGCATTGCCAACCGCACGGATTATGACCTCCGCGTTCACTCCAAAAAGCCCGAGGATGCCGACGGCAAACGCATCAACCCCGATACGACCGAAGACCTTTCGTATTTCGATCCGCAAACGAACGAGCGTTTTTATCCCTATGTCATCGAACCGTCGGTGGGCGTCAACCGCACGCTGCTGGCCGTGATGATGGACGCTTACGAGGAACGCACCAATGACAAGGGCGAAAAACGCGTCATTCTGAAACTAAAACCCGAACTTGCCCCGATCAAGGTCGCCGTTCTGCCGCTGGCTAAGAACAAGCCGGAGATCGTGGAGATGGCAAAGCGGATCAAACGCGACCTGCAACCCTCAATGCGTGCCGTATATGACGACACCGGCGGCATCGGCAAACTCTACGCCCGCCAGGACGAGATCGGCACGCCGTTCTGCGTCACCATCGATCACGAATCCCTCGAAGACAACGCCGTAACCGTCCGCCACCGCGACACATGGGAACAGGAACGCATCAGCGTCGATAATTTAAAGGCCTATCTACAAGAACGTTTGGGATAGTCCCACCTTGGAATCTGGCGGTCACTAACGTGTTTTGGATGGATCAGGATAATTTCATAGGTCATGCTATCAAATTTGATAGGTTGACCTATGAAATTTGAAAGACTGCTATATATGATTTCGACAGAGAACTACTCTTATAAATGTAGTACTTGTGAGGAAGTACATTACGGTCTGCCGTTGAGTTGGGGGCCGGAATATCCGGCTGCTGTTTTCGATGTTCCCGAAGCGCAACAAGATGAACGCATCGAAATATCGAGCGATCAATGCATCATCGACGGTGAACGTTTCTTTGTTCGGGGGCGGATAGAAATACCTGTCCTCGATTCAGATGAAAAATTTTACTGGCTGGTCTGGTTGTCGGTAAGCGAAGAAAGTTTTGAGAGAATGTCAGAACTGTGGGAGACGGAAGGACGAGAAAATGAGCCGCCTTATTTCGGATGGCTGCAAAGCGAATTGCCGGTGTATGCAGAAAGCACCCTTAATCTTGCGGCAAATATACATACGCAATCGGTCGGAACGCGTCCATCAGTCAAACTTGAACCGATGGATCATCCGCTCGCTAAAGAACAAAGAAACGGTATCAGTCTTTTGCGAGTTCAGGAGATCGCGGAAAAATGCATGCATTCCTGAAATGTCGTTTATCAAGCCTCAGCAAGTTTCCACGGTTTTATTCTTGCCAAAGTGTCCTTTAAAATATCTTTAGCGTTGGCCGCGTCGTAATCCAGTTGCAGTCCGATCCAAAAGTCGTCCGACATCCCGAAAAATCGCGAAAGACGTAAACCTGTGTCGGCTGTTACAGAGCGGGTTCCGGCGACTACCTCACCGATTCGCCGCTGTGAGACCCCGATCTCCTTTGCCAGCCGGTACTGGGTAATTCCCATTGGTTTTAGAAATTCTTCAAGAAGAATCTCGCCGGGATGCGGATATGGAACTTTACGCATAACAGATCTCCATTAGTGATAATCGACTATCTCAACATTTTCCGGGCCGTCGTGTGTCCACTCAAAACAAATCCGAAACTGGTCATTAATGCGAATACTATATTGACCTCGCCGATCTCCTTTCAGAGCCTCGAGGCGATTACCAGGCGGAACTCTTAGGTCATCCAACCGCTCTGCCCGATTCAAGATCGCAAGTTTACGCATTGCGACGGATTCGATGTTGACAAAATGCTTTACCCGATGTCCCTCGAATAGTTTTTGAGTATCCGAGCATCGGAATGAGCGAATTGCCATCTATAAATACTAACGCAATGCAATACTATTGTAAAGCGACAGTACTTGTAAGTTTTTTGCTTCATCAGAATGCACAAGCAACAGCGGTTTATCGATTCAGGCCGGGTAAATTGCCGGTTTGATAAATGTGTCTGGAGGATGGCAGATAATATTTACGGAGTTGGATCAATCTATAATTTCAAACGAGATAGTGTTTGAAACAAGCGTTGTAGCGGAGCCGGATACACAGAGCTTTAGAGTAAACGAATACTTTCCGGCAGGGAGCGGATGGAAATTGTCCTGGAGGGCGATAGAGAGAGAATTATGGGCAAGTCCCTTTGCGGGAGCACCTTGTCCAAAACGACCGGGGCAGCCATCAATGTCAGGAACCGTTTCCGGTTGATACCTTCGCTCTTTGGGTTTGACAGTTCGCCCTGAAATATCTTTAAGCTCATACTCAAGCGGCGAGATCATCAGCCTGGGATCAATATCTCTGTCGATATTTTTTGTTGTCTCGTAAATACGCATATCTTTTTGGCGTCCTCTTTGTTGGTTTATTGCTATGCCAACAGAAAGGCCTCCGGTTTTCTGCCCCCAACCGTTTACGAGGTCGGCATCGTCAGGGATCACACCTCTTATTGCGACGACCTTTTTGCCCTCTGAATCGAAATAGAGAGTAACTCCGGTGCGGCTGTGTCTCGTTTCTCTTTCTCTGATACCACGAGTATCCAGATAGGTGGTGAGTTTCGGGGTGGCAGTGCCTTCCTGACACTCAACCATAGTTATGCGTTTAGTTTTTGTATAAGGATCGTCTCTCTCGCTTCGAACCCGGCAGTTTGATTCATCATAGAAGATCAAATCAATGCTCTGTTCGCGAAGCTGATCTTCACGAAACGGCCCACGGGAACTGAAGTCAACTAAAGTGTAGTAGATAGTTTTGTAAACTCTCCCTTTTTCATCCTTAAACTCTCGCCTTGCGACAGTTCCGACCTGTGTGTGGCTGTGATACAAAATCAACTCACCTGGAGAGTCATCCTGCTGAGCAAATGCCGCTATGGAGAAGGCAAAAATCAGGGCAACAGTCGTGAACCGTTCGTAAACTATCATAACAGTCTCCATTATGCCAAAATGTAAAAACTATGGACAGGAAAAACAGGATGATGACGATATTCTGTTCATCCTGTCTATCTTGTTTACAATGAGTTTTTGCCTATGTTACCGGAAAAGATGATCGAATTGTCCATAATTATCCACGATGCCGGCGGACGGGCTATGCTTGTGGGCGGGTGCGTGCGGGATGAGTTGATGGGCGTGGAGCCGAAGGATTGGGATGTCGAGGTTTATGGCGTTGCGCCGGAGAGGTTGAAAGATATATTGACCGATTTTGCCGCATCTCTAAAAAGACAGGAAACAGGAGACGAGAGACGAGAGACAAATTCGGACCCCGCGTTACGAATTTCGCGTTCAGAAGATCCGTATTCGGCAAGCGGCGAAGGGGGCAAAAGTGTTCCTTCTCCTTTGAAGATGGTAGGCGAGGCTTTCGCGGTCTATAAACTTGGGAATGATCTGGATGTCAGCTTGCCGAGGCGGGAAAGAAAAGTGGCTCGCGGGCATCGGGGGTTTGTCGTCGAAGGCGACCCGGATATGTCTTTTGAAGAGGCGTGTTCGCGGCGTGATTTTACGATCAATGCGATCCTAAAGGACCCGCTGACAGGCGAGGTCATCGATCCTTTCAACGGCAGGGAAGACATCGAAAGAAAACTGCTGCGGCATGTTTCCGAGGCGACCTTTGCCGAAGACAGCCTGCGCGTTCTTCGAGCGGCCCAGTTTGCGGCAAGATTTGAATTTGATATAGATGAGCAAACGGCCGCGATCTGCAAAGACATAGACGTCACCGACTTGCCAAAGGAACGCATTTGGGGCGAGATGGAGAAGCTGCTGCTAAAGGCGCAGCGGCCATCCATCGGCCTGAAATGGCTGTATGATCTCGGCGCTGTAGATCAGCTTTTTCCCGAATTGAAAGCTCTTGTCGGCGTGCCGCAGGAACCCGAATGGCACCCGGAAGGCGACGTTGATGTTCATACAATGATGGTCGTTGACGAAGCCCGAAAGCTGATAGACGACCTGCCGCAGGAGCGGCAAGTGACCGTTATGCTTGGAGCATTGTGTCACGACCTCGGCAAACCGCCGACGACCGAATTTGTTGACGGCCGCATCCGCTCTCGCAGCCACGACGAGGCAGGTGTTGAGCCGACGCTCTCGCTGCTCGACATGCTCGGCATCTACACGCTCAATGGTTTTGATGTTCGCGAACAGGTCGTGCAGCTTGTCCGCTATCATCTGAAGCCGGGCGAGTTTTATAAGGCGAATGAAAAACATCCGATAGGCGACGGGGCTTTTCGGCGGCTTGCGCGAAAGGTCGAGCCTGACCTGCTCTATCGCGTGGCAAAGGCGGATTCGCTTGGCCGCAATCCCGAATGGCTGCCAAAGGAAAAATGGTTCGATTCGGCGGCACAGGAATGGTTCATCGAACGCGTCCGCGAACTGCAAATAGAACGAAAGGCTCCCGAACCCATCCTGATGGGCCGCCACCTCATCGAACTCGGCCTAAAACCCGGCCCCGATTTCAAACGCATCCTAGATGCCGTTTATGAAATGCAGCTGGACGGTAAGATCAGCGATCTTGAAACAGCCGTCACAGAGGCAAGGCTTTTAACCACATAGGAACAAAGGACACATAGTTTCTTCTGTCTATGTGTCCTAAATTTCTATGTGGTTATTTCTGATCAGCTTTTACTGTTTGCCTTCGAGAAACGCCTTCAGCCGGCGCGAACGCGACGGGTGACGCAGCTTTCTCAGGGCTTTTGCCTCGATCTGGCGGATGCGTTCGCGGGTGACGGCAAAGTGCTGGCCGACCTCTTCCAGCGTGTGTTCGGAGCCGGTGTTGCCGAGTCCGAAACGCATTTTGATGACCTTTTCCTCACGCGGCGTGAGCGTTGCCAAAACCTCGTCGGTTATCTCACGCAGATTGGAGAACGTTACCGATTCCGCCGGGTTCATTATCGAGCGGTCCTCGATGAAATCACCAAGATGCGAATCTTCTTCTTCGCCGATCGGCGTTTCGAGCGAGATCGGTTCCTGAGCGATCTTCAGCACCTTGCGGACCTTTGAAACGGGGATGTCCATCCGCTTTGCGATCTCTTCGCTCGACGGTTCGCGTCCGAGTTCCTGCACCAGCAGCCGCGATGTGCGGATAAGCTTGTTGATCGTTTCGATCATGTGAACCGGAATGCGGATCGTGCGGGCCTGGTCGGCAATGGCACGCGTTATCGCCTGGCGTATCCACCACGTTGCGTAGGTCGAGAACTTGTAACCGCGCCGCCATTCAAATTTATCGACCGCTTTCATCAGGCCGATGTTGCCTTCCTGAATGAGGTCGAGGAACTGCAAACCGCGGTTCGTGTATTTTTTTGCGATGGAAACCACGAGGCGGAGGTTGGCCTCGACCAATTCGCGTTTTGCAACGTTGGTCTCGTATTCGCCGACGCTGATCGTCTGATACGAACGCTTGATCTCCAGAACCGGCAGCATATACTTTGCCTCGATCTCGGCAAGTGCTTCCTTCGCCTCTTTCACCTTGGCGCTCAACTGACGCTTTTCGGCTGCGGGCGGCTTTTTGGCTATGCGGTCCTGTGCCTTTTTCTGCGCTTTTTCCTGCTTCCTTATTTCCTCGACCACCTTGCGGATAGAAGCTATAAGCAGTTGGATCGAATGCTCGGTCAGGTTCAGGTTCTTTATTTCCTGGGCGACCTCCAGCCTGGCACGCGCCGTCTGGCGGCGGAGCCGGAGAAGCTTTTTATTGGTCTTTCCCTTCGGATTTTCAACTTCCTTCTGGAGTTGGGTCCAGACCTTGAGCGCGGCAGCATGGCTTTGTCTTATGTTGCCGATGCCTTCCAGCGTCCAGCGGAGATATTCCTCGGCCTTGTCCTCCTCAAGCGAAATATCCGCCTGTTCGGAGAACGTGACCGTTTCGCGGATGCTTGCCTTGCCTTTTTCCAGGTCATCGCCGATCTGAATGAGACGCTCGACCGCGATGGGCGAACGAGCAATGGTCTTATGCGTTTTTATCTGCCCGCGTTCTATGCGTTTTGCGATGGCGACCTCGCCCTCGCGGGTCAGCAGCGGGACTATGCCCATTTCGCGCAGATAAAGCCGGACCGGATCATTTGATTTATCCAGCGCTCCGGCGGAAAGGTCGAGGTCCAGATCCTCTTCTTCGCTTTCCTGGTCGTCCGAATCGTCCAATGCCATGCTTGACGCCCTTTCCAGCATCTGTGCGTCTGACTCGGCAACGGATATATTTGCTCCTTCGAGCCGCTCGAGAACGTCCTCAAGGTCGTCCGGCGACATCATGTTTTCAGGTATCTCTCGGTGAAGTTCGTCGAGGCTGAGAAATTTCTTTCGTTTCCCGATGGCCATTAGGCGGTCCATCAGGTCTTCCTTTTCATCGTAATCGGCCATATTAAAGTAACGATTTAGATTAAATTTACCACTAAACCGTTGTTAACTAACATATATGATACGTTTTTTACGGCCAAAATGTTCAGGCCGGGCAATCATCGCTTAAACCAATAAGTCTATCAGATTTCCTTGATCTTTGTAAGCAGGCTATGCTTCATTCTTGCCAGATCGAGCTGTTCGGCCACAAGCTGAGAGGCAAGCGGCGAGTCACCGGCCTGTTCTGCGGCGGCAAGTTCTCTGGCAATGTCCGAAATGCGGTTGGAAATTGCCATCAGACGCAGTGTGAAGATGCAGTTTTCTGCCTGATGGAACACCTCGTCCATCACCTCGCCCTCGGCGCGTTTTGGTTCGACCATCATGAGCACAGGGACAAAATCCTGCAGGATGGGATCGTCACCGGCGGCGTTGAGGAGAAATTCGGCGGTCAGATCGTGTCCGCTTTCCGCCGCAACGTACATCGCCCTGAATATCTCCGCCGTTGCAAGGTGTTCGTGATCGGATTCTTCCAGTATTTCAAGGACCTTTTCACGCAGTTCGGTATCGTAAACGACGAGTTCGAGAAGATGGTGTTCGGCCACGGTCATTCGGGCGCGGGCCACGCGGCTGACCTGTTGTTTTATCGTGCCGGTTTCGGCGGAGCGGCCATTTTTTACCGTGTGCCAGAGGTCGCGTTTTATGCTGTCGTCATCAACCCGATAGAACACCATCGCGTCATCAAAACTCTGACGTTTTTGTATCGGATTCTTTATTGCGGCGATGACTGGGATAACCTCTTCAATGGCTTCGGCGCGTTGTTTCGGGTTGGCAAAATTCCGTTCCGACATCGAAGAATCGAGGCTGAAATTGAGAAATGGCAGGGCCTTTCCGCGAGCCTCGTTGTAGGCATCAGTGCCGTTTGCGCGGATAAAATCGTCGGGGTCCTGGCCGCCGGGCAGGGCAAGCACCTTTATCTCCAGATCCTGCGGCAAAAGCTGTTCGATGGCTCGGCGGGCGGCCTTGATGCCGGCAGGATCGCCGTCATAATTTATGACGACGCGTTTGGTAAAGCGGCCCAAAAGCTTTGCTTGTTCGGGCGTGAAAGCCGTTCCGAGGCTGGCGGCGACGTTGGTCACGCCGAACTGATAAAGTGCGATGAGGTCGAGATACCCTTCGACCAAAATAACGAATTTCTTTTGCCTGATGGCATCTCGGGAATGAAAAAGCCCGTAAAGATGCTGTCCTTTTATATATGCCGGAGTTTCGGGCGAATTTAGATATTTCGGCTGGTCGTCGCCCATCGCACGCGCTCCGAAAGCGACCGGAGCGCCGTTTACATCCAGAACAGGGAAGATGATGCGGTTGCGAAAACGGTCAAAAACCCGTTCTTTTTTTTCATTTACAGACACAAGCCCGCTTTGTTCGATAAGCTCTTCATCCGCGCCTGATGTTTTCAGATGCGTGAGCAGGGCATCCCACGAATCGGGTGCGAAACCGATCCGAAACTGTTTTTGAACTTCTTCCGAAATGCCGCGTCCGGCCAGATATTCGCGTGCCGCAACGGCCTTTGCATTCTTGCGTTGCAGTTCATTTTCCCAAAATTCCAACGCCTGACGGTTGAGTTCGACAACCTGTTCGGAAAGCTTTTTCTGTTCTTCGCGATGCTGTTTTCGGACGGTGTATTGACCGTCGTCGATGGGTTCAGGCAGCGGAATGCCGTTCATTTCGGCGATGCGGCGGACTGCCTCGGGAAAGTTCAGCCCTTCCATTTCCATCACGAACGTAAAGGCGTTGCCGCCCTTGCCGCAGCCGAAACATTTGTAAAAACCTTTTGCCGGATTTACAGAAAAGGACGGCGTTTTTTCCTGATGAAAAGGGCAGTTGCCCATCCAGTTCGCTCCTTTTTTCTTTAGCGGAGCATACGGTTCTATCAGCCGCACCAGATCGGCACGTTCCCTCAGGTCATCAATGAAATACTGGTCGTAAAGCACGATCTAAAATAATAACAGTATTCTACGATACGTTCAGCAGGGATGAAGATAGGCTGGAACGGTTGCGAACGATGGAAACTATGTATCGCTGGTCCTGTTAGATAAGAGTTTGGTTCTTAGGTCAGACGAGATACGAAAATGTGCTTTTTCCAAACGATTGATCAGGTCGGTTGAGACCTCGATCAGTCCGGCTGAACCAGCTTCGAGTATCACGCCAACAGTTCCGATTATCTCAATTTCCAATTCAGAGGCTACTCTTCTACCCTTTTTCTCGTCAATTATCAACAGCG
This sequence comes from uncultured Chloracidobacterium sp., assembly GCA_964583955.1. Classification (GTDB taxonomy): domain Bacteria; phylum Acidobacteriota; class Blastocatellia; order Pyrinomonadales; family Pyrinomonadaceae; genus OLB17. Next base: position 10,280 of record CAZOXY010000050.1, read on the forward strand.
GATAGGGCGATTCAAGGGCGAGTGCAATTGAACTTGCCTCACCGGCATCAAGTATCTTTTCCAATTCGAGCTGTTTGTTGAAGTTCGCAGGTGCTTTTGTATAAACCCATGACGGCAAAGGTTTGCCGAATTCGCTGGAAACCTTTGGCGTAACAAGAATTTCCTGGTATAGGCCACGCAAAATGTTTATCTCATTAATATTATCCAGCGCGATAAGACAGCTTGCATCGGCGATGACGATAGAGCGGCTCATAGTTTCGAGAGATCCCGCTCCAGTTCCTCTACATCATATTGGAATATGGATATGCCGTATTTGCCAACTGTTTCCAGGAATTTGCGTTTTGTGATTCCCGCCAGCTCTGCCGCCTGACCGGAAGAAAGCTTGCCCATTTCAAACAGTTTAGCTGCAACGATCATCTTTATATCGAAGTCGCTCAACTCTACACTTTCCGGCAATGTTAGCTCGACGGTAGCTGTCATATTTGAATTTTCCGTCCTAAACGATGCATTGTCAATATAGACTTAGATGCTTTCGCATACGGTTCTATCGGCCATCGGCACGTTCCCTCAGGTCATCAATGAAATGCTGGTCGTAAAGCACGTTAGCAAAAAGGCTGTGATTGTATCTTATCAACTGCCGTGTCTTTTACCGAAACCGTTCACGGGTGCAGGGGCAATTAACCGAATACTATTCTCCTGGAAGAAACCAATATTCGGTCGTTGAATATGGTTGCCGGGGCCGATGGACATAGTAAACCGTTATGCGGGTTAGAGGCATATATTTTTCTAACCAAGTAATTTCCTCTTTGGCGGTTTGAAGTCTCCATTGCACAGTTGGAGATGAAACGACAATTCTTGCTTTTGATCCCGGATTATCCAAAATTAGCTTTGAGAACAGATCGGGAGAAAATGCGGGACACGCATTATCGGTAAAGTCACCGCCGTATAGAAAAGGTTTTGAGAGATCAGGTCCCGATGTTGCAACAGCATTGAGATCAGGAGGCTCGGCTCCCGGCGGAACACGCCAAAAAGTACCGTTTACGCCTTCGCCTTTTGACTCAGCCGTAATTATGTTTACACGCTCACGGTCGAATTGCCGCATAAACAGGCCGGCGGTCATAAATTTTATGAAACCGTCGGGATTCCTTCCGCCATTGTAGATCAGAGCGTATCCTACTGTCTTGCGGGGTTTGCTGTAGTTCAACTATGAATTGATCCGTCCGCGCAAGCAGGTCACCGCATGATATAGCCCCAAACTCATCCACCAAAACGGCTTTCGGCTCGTCCTGACAGAACACGGCGGCTGACAATGCCAGGATAAAGGCGATGTTGTAGGGTAAGAATGATTTTGGAATTCTCATAAAGAAATATCGGTATTGAACAAATGGCTTAAAAGTAATGATAACTTGTCTTTGTTCCGGCTTTCATACCAACTTTGACATCTTTGCAAAGAACAGTGTCTCCTTGGCCGCGTTCCATGTTACGACAGATTTCCTTATTGTCTTCGTCCAGGCCCCGTCTGAGCCTTCCGATTGAACGGTTCGACTGCACTTTTGTTATCTCTACCCACTCGCCCAGTTCATCGACAAAGAAGTTCATACCCGGTTTGATACGGCTTTTTTTGCCGGAGCCGAGAATTACATAGCGATGTATTTCTTCGTAGTTTACGGTCCTGTCATCAAACTTATTCTGATGCACAATGCGCTTGCCGATTTTGCTTACCTGGGTATTGATCGGCTGCCGGACCAAATGGACATATCTTTTTGGTACAACGGGAAATCCAGAAACAGTATTATCAACTTCATCGACTTTGTACCAGTAATACGTAAAATCTCCGAGTTCGGTGTTTAATCCAACCGCCCTCTCCAAAAAATCCTTAAGCCTGTTTTCGGGGACAAGAAAATGTTTGTTGCCAAATTTGACCTTGATCAAATTATAAGAAGATCCGGGCCGGCTTTTTGTATCGGGTTCTTTTTCGGATGTCATTTTTATGGAGTCTCCGGTGTCGATCATAGAACCATAATCAAGGCTTCCTAATGTGTGATAAACGTAGAAATATACAAATCCATCGGTCGAATTCCAATGCAGTCTGGCGTCTCCGGTCTCGGTGCCGCGAGTATAAATCCCTTCCCATATATTTGAATGCCCGGTTTGTTCAATTTGCAGATATTTGTTTTTAGCCTTTTCAACGTCATTTATTGTGTACCTGTTAAGGTCGAACCGTGTATAGACATCATCAATGCCTTTGATCTCACGAAACCAATTGCTATCCGGATCGATCTCCTGTCCCAAACAGATCGAAAATGAAAATGCCAGGATAATGGCAATATTGAATGGCATGAATGATTTTGGCACTCTCATAATGACATATTGATAGAGTACTTATCATTTTTTCGCGGGAACGAACCAAAACTCTGCAAATGTGCGGTCTTTGCCTTTTGTAAAGAACAGCTTCAGGCGATCTCGCGGTATTCCGTGTTTTTCAACCAATGTATCGACCCACTGTTCGGCAAAAGTCCATTTGCCGAGCATGGAGTTCGGCCCGGTTTCGATCACAATATGTCCTCGTGAACCCGGGTTATCCAGAATTAATTTTGCAAAAACATGGGGGACGAATGTAGGACATATTTCAATTTCGTCAGAATACCCGAAAACATTGGGTCGTGATGTATCAAAAGGCGGCACGTTCCACTGCTCTGCCTCCAGTGACGGAAGATCCGCTCCGGTGGGAAGTATCCAATATTCCGTACTGATATCTTCGGCATTGCCCAGATAAAACACATACCTATCAGGGTCTATTCCGCGCAGTTGAAGTGTGCTGGAAATCAGAACTCGGCGACTTTGAGCCGGTCCCGGACGGCCTTTATGTGGATTGATGAGAATAACACCAGTAGCTTCGGGGTTTCGTTTTATTTCGTCACCATAATGATCCGTCCTTGCCAAAATATCTCCACAATTAAGCACACCGAACCCATCCACCAAAAACGCTTTTGGCTCATCCTGACAAAATACAGCCGCTGACAATGCCAGGATAATGGCAATGCTGTGAGGCAAGAATGATTTTGGAGGTCTCATAATGAAATTGATAGAACGCTTATGTTTCTTCATTTAATCTTAAAAACATCCGATTTGGGGACAAGCCATAATTCCATTTTGCTGAACTCGCTTTTGCCGGCGTATGCGGTTTTGAGCCTTTTTGCCGGGACGCCGTGTTTTGATGCAAGTTCCTTTACGGTCATTTGGGCGGCTCGGTTTACGAACGAGCGGCCGCGTTTTTTGTCTGAATATACAACAAGGTGGCCGATAAGGTCTGCATCTTCGGCCAGAGCTTCTGCATAATGATCCAGGAGCAGCCCCCAATCGCAAGGCTCGCCGTCACCTTTTACATCAAATCCAAAATTTACCTTGCCTCCTATGATGGAGACTATGGCGCTTGAATCAAAAAGAGTTTGCTTTTCTACTCTGGCCGGTGAATATGGAATTTCCGGTGCGGGCGGCTCTGCTCCTTCGGGAACCAACCAAAACCTGAATGTTGTCTGGTCAAAATCTTCACCGCGAAGGAACTTTACCCTCGCCGGATCGAAACGGCGGTATGGCACATGCCATTTGTAGGTTGCGAGATACTTTAAGAAACGTCCGGGCATCGCACGGTCGGCATGGCCGATCACATAACCTGTAGAACCCGGCTTGTTCTGCAATTCAACCATTAGGCTATCCAGTCTTGTACGATTTTCCTCGGTGCAGAATATGTTTGTTAATTCATCAACCAAAACCGCTTTCGGTTCGTCCTGTGCGGTCGTCCGGATGCAGAGCGTAAACAGCAAGATTGCGATAAAGATAGTTTTTGTGATTTTTATTGCCATAGGCTTATATTCTCACGCCTATGATAGCAAAAAGTTTCAAATCTTCATGTCCGCGATGGTGGCACCGTTGCCGCCCCGGAAGGAGTAATGAGATGAGGATGTTCATTCCTCGGTGTTTTCTTTGGCTTCGGTGTTTAGTATGTTGAGAAATTGCGCAGGTGAATAAACGGGTATCGGGGAATTGGCGTAATCTTTTGTATCCCGCGTGACAATGCCGTCAATGCCTTCGGCAACTGCGGACGCGCATTGAACGGCGTCTTCGTAGTCGGAGAATCCGAGATCAAATGCATTCTGAAGGGTTTGTTTATCGGCAGCGGCTATTTCGAAAAGCCTCACCAGTCTGCGAACTTCTTTTAGAGCATGATCTTTTCCCTTAAATTTTTTGCCGGTGTAGTAAACGTTAACAGGAGTAATGCTGGACACGTATCCGACGATATCTTCGGCGGCCACCATTAGAACTATCTTCTCAGCGTCGGCATGAAAGGGTTGTCTTCCGAGGACATAGTCCAGAATGACGTTCGTGTCGATCATGGCACGCATCATCTGTATTTCTCCATAATGTGGTCGTAATAAATTTCCCGGTCTTCTTCTTTTGTCATCGGCATATAGCCATTTTCAGGCTTAAAAGTGCCGGACAGGCTTTTTGCCAGAGCCATTCTTTCCTGTTTGCTGAGTTCCCGTTGAAATTTATTCTCCTCTGGCATCCTGCTTTCCAGAAATGCGTCGAGGTTTCGCGAGACCTTGTCGATCAATTCGCGTTGGAGCGGAACCGGCAATCTCGATATCTCACGAATTAGTTCTTTTTGCGATATCATCTTAAAACCTCCGAAATTACAGTTTTAACTCTGCTATTGTAGCACCGTTGCCGCCTTCGTTAGAAGATGCAAATGTGTAGCTTTCAATGAGTTCGTGGTTTTTGAGGGTGTGGTGGACGAAGTTTTTCAGAGCGCCGGTGCCGTAGCCGTGGATGATGCGGATGCGGGGCAGCGATGCCATGTAGGCCTCGTCTATGAAGCGGTCGAGTTCGTATTCTGCCTCGGCGGTAGTGCGGCCGATAAGGTTCAGTTCGGCTGAGGCGTCGGCGGAATCAACAGGCTTTTGCAGCGTAGAGGAAGAGAGTTTTGGTGACACACTCCCTCGTGTTTCCGCCTGTGACATCGCGGGGCGGAGGTCAGAGAGTTTTTGCCGAAGCCGCATATTGCCGACAAGCACCTCGGCGGTGTCTTTATCGAGCTTTTCGATGGTGCCGGTGGTGCCGAACGTGGTGATGACGCGAGAGCCGGGTCTGAGAACCACCCCGTCAGACCCTTGAAAATCAGGGCCTGCCACCCCTCCTTTGTAGGGAGGGGAGTTTTTTGAGCCGGGAGCGAGAACAACCCCGTCAGATCCTTGAAAAGCAGGGTCTGCCACCCCTCCTTTGTAAGGAGGGGAGTTTTGGGAACCTGTCGCTACCGTTCCCGGATCTGATTTAGGCTCGTTAAGTTTGGCAAGGATGGAGCGGTTTAGTTCAGCCTTTCGGGCGGAGCGTTCTTTTTCGAGCCTGTTGCGCAGGGCTTTATCCTCAATGCTTTTGATGAACGCTTTTGACTGACGCTCAAATGAATCAAGCGTTTCTGCCAAATTTCTCTCAAACTCTTTTTGACGTGCCTTTTCTTTTTTGACGGCCTCGACCTCAAGCCCGGCATATTTCATCGCGGTCGCTTCGCGTTCTTCTTCGAGGGCGATGCGGAGGTCTTCCGCCCGGCGGCTTTCTGTCTGGAGCTTTGCCAGATACGCTTCTGCCTGTTGCGCGGAAATGTCCAGATGCCGGCGGGCTTCGGCTGTCACTTCGGGCGAGATGCCGAAGCGCCCGGCGATCTCGATGCCCGAAGAAGCTCCGGCCAGCCCGATCAGCAATTTATATGTCGGCTGCAAGGTTCTTTCGTCAAATTCGACCGAAGCGTTGATGACGTTCGGGTCGTTGGCAGCATACATTTTCAGTCCGCGATAGTGGGTCGAGGCGATGACCTGAGCTTGTTTTTGACGAAAATGATCGACTATCGCCACGCCAAGCGCCGAGCCTTCTTCAGGGTCGGTTCCCGTGCCTGCTTCGTCAAGAAGGACAAGCGAGGGCGGAACGCATTCGCGCATCATGTCGGCGATGTTGGACATATGCGACGAAAATGTCGATAGGTTGGCGCTCAGAGATTGGTGGTCGCCGATGTCCGCCAGGATCGAACGATAGAACGGAACGCGGGCTTTTTTAGCCGGAACGGGCAGCCCTGAAATAGCCATCAGGCTGAGCAGTCCCGCGGTTTTTAGCACGACCGTTTTTCCGCCCGCGTTCGCGCCGGAGATTATCATCACCGAGCGGTCGGCCGTTAGGGTAAAGCTTGATGGGACGATCGCGGATCGCGGACCGTCCGATCGCGGATCGCGGATCGCGGATCGCGGATTTTTTCCCTCTACTCCCCCACTCCCCTTCTCCCCCACTTCTTCCGTCTTCGCGGTGCGCAAGTTCTCCTCTAAAAGCGGATGGCGTGCGTCGATGAGTTCGAGTGTGCCATTACCGGAAATTTCCGGGACGACGGCGTCGAACTTACGGGCAAATTCGACCTTCGCCTTGATGAGGTCGAGCCGGGCGACCGCCTCGACAGCGGCTTCAATGGCGGGAAGCTGTTCGCGAAGCTCATCTGTCAGTTCAAAAAGGATGCGGGCGATCTCGCGTTCCTCTTTTCCTTTCAGGTTCTGGAGTTCGTTGTTTGCCTCTATGGCTTCCAGCGGTTCGATGAAAACCGTCTGGCCGCTTGAAGAAAAGCCGTGAGCGACGCCGCCGACCTTTCCGCGAAAATCCGATTTGACCGGAATGACAAAACGGTCGTTTCGCATTGTGACTATCTCGTCCTGAATGGCATCGCCGGAATTTCTCATCACCGATTCCAGCGAACGCGTCAGCCGCGAACGCTGTGCGTTTATCTCGCGGCGAAGCCGAGCAAGTTCGGGCGATGCCGTGTCGTCTATCTCGCCGCCGGGAAGTATCTTGCGGCCGATCTTTTCAAGCGTTGCCAGCAGCGAAGGCGGTATCGTTTCGACCATCGACCAAAGAACGGGTACAAATTCCTTTTCGGGCTGAATGGCAGACCGCGCGAAAATTGCCTGATTTGCAACGCGGGACACCTCCAGCAAAAGGTTCGGTTCCAGCGATGTGTTCCTTATCCTTAATATGGCGACGGCGTCTGCGGGATCCTGCAATCCGCTGAATGACCACACGACCTGCTTTTCCTCGTTCAAAAGGATGGTCTCGGAGATGGCCGAAAGCTCGCGTTCCAGATCGCTGTTGTTTGTTTTTGGGCGCAGCTCCTTTACCAGCGCGCCGCCCATCGGCGTTTGGGCGTGGCGGCTGACCAGCTCAAGGAGCTTTTCAAATTCAAGTGTTTCCAATGAAAAAAACATTGATCTTTACAATTATGAACGGCGGACGAAACCCGTTTATGACTCTCACGATCTTCTAACCCAAAAATCTCGCCCGGACATCCGGTGTCGGCATCATACAGGCTTCCGTTCTGCCAAAAAAACGATAGCGGTTCTTTGCGAACAGCTTATAAAAGATGTTGCGTACCGGACGCGGGACGATGACCGCCGCGTATGCCGCCGACCAGATGCCGTCAAGTTTTCTGGCGATCCGCAACGCCGCCGTTGAGAGCGTGTAAGCCTTGCCGTCCTCTATCAGGATCACCGAATCGGTCTCTATCCGTGAGATGCCGTGTTCGGCGGCGAGTTTTTCTCCGGCCTCGGACTGCAGCGGAGCAAATTTGAAATAACCGGCCTTGTCGTGTTCTATGACAAAGTTGACCGAGCCATTGCAAAAGTTGCACACGCCGTCAAAAAGGATAATAGCTCCCATTAAAAAAATTCTAACTTATTTCGGGTTTCATTTCGATGCCGCTTTGCTTTCCGCGACATTTCCATTTATGATTTTGCGTAAACAACTGAAAAAGCTGTTCAGATCATTCAATCCTTACATTAGATATGAAAATTAAGTTTCTCTTGCTCGCTTTTGCGGCGGTCGTGATGTTACTGGGAAACTCTGCCGAGGCTCAATCCGTGGCGATAACGAACGCCCGGATAGTGACCGTTTCGGGATCGACCATCCCGTCAGGCAGCGTTGTGATAAGAGACGGGCTGATCGAGGCTGTCGGTGCTGATGTGCGTGTGCCGGCGGACGCGAGGGTCATTGACGGAACCGGTTTGACCGTGTATCCGGGACTGATCGACACCGCCTCTACATTGGGAATGCCCGCACCGGCGGGCCAGCAAGGCCCCGGCGGCGGGCCGGGCGGTGGCGGCGGCGGAGCGGCTGCGGCCCAGCGACCTCCGCTAGACGGCATCTCCAATTATCCTGTGGGCCTGCGGCCCGAATTTCAGGCGGCGGAAGTTTTCAAGTCCGGCGACGGCCAGTTTGAGGCCGTGCGAAACGCGGGCATCACCACAGCCGTGATAACGGGCAGAACCGGAATATTCACCGGGGCCTCGCTGGTGGCAAATCTGGCCGGCGACCGCGTCTCGGCAATGATGATCCGCTCGCCCGCTTCACAGAACGTTACTTACCGGACGATCGGCGGCGGCC
>CAZOXY010000050.1:18758-22273 GCA_964583955.1 uncultured Chloracidobacterium sp.
GCTGCTCGGCACTTTTTCGGCGTTCCGGCAACTGCTGCACGACGCAAAACGCCAGCAGGAGATCGAACGGCTTCACGCCGCCGATCCGCGCGGGCTGAGGCGGCCTGAGGCCGACGCGTCGCTGACGGCGCTTTATCCGGTGATAAACGGACAGATGCCGATCGTGTTCAACGCGAACACCGAAAGAGAGATCGTAAGGACGCTGGACCTCGCACGGGAATTTAACCTGAAAGCGGTCATTTCCGGCGGACACGAAGCATGGAAACAGGCGGCCCGGATAAAGGAGCAGAATGTTCCCGTTCTGGTTTCGCTTAATTTTCCGAAGGGAACCGCTCCGTCTGCGCCGGAGGCCGACCCGGACAATCTGTCCACGCTGCGGATGAGGGCGGAAACGCCTAAGGGAGCGGCGAGGCTGGTTCAGGCAGGCGTCAAAATAGCGTTTCAGACAGGCGACCTGGCCAATGTGAACGACGTGTTCACAAATCTCGGATACGCCATTGAAGAAGGCCTTTCGGCTGACGCGGCGTTGAGGGCATTCACGCTGTCCGGCGCGGAAATTTTTGGCGTTGACAATCTGACCGGTTCGGTCGAAAAAGGAAAGATCGCGAATCTGGTCGTGACGCGGGGCGATGTTTTTGCAAAGGAACGCACCGTGACGCACGTCATAGTTGACGGCAAGGTCTTTGAACAAAAAGAAAGGCCTGCGGCGCAGCCGGGACGAGGAAGAGGCACGCAAGGGCCGGGCCAACCCGGCCAGCCATCCGCCGGATCGCTTGGCGGCAGCTATTCCATAACTATCGAGGTGCCGGGCGAATCAATGCCCGCAACGCTGGTGATAACACCCACAGGCACCACTTTTACGGGCCAACTGCAAACCGCAATGGGAAATTCCGAAATTCAGAACGGCAAGATAACCGGAAATTCATTCAGTTTCAGCGCGGCCGTTCCTTATGGCGGCGTCAGCATAAATATTGACGTCACGGGATCGGTGACGGGCAACGCCGTCTCGGGAACCATAAACACGGATCAGGGAGCTGTTCCGTTCTCGGGCACAAGGAACCCGTAAACAGGAGGGCCAGGTAAAATGTTGTTAATAAAAGAGAAAATAATGAGAAAGACATCAATTTTTCTTGTGTTCGCGGCCCTTTGCGTGTTCGCCGCCCCTGCCGCAATGGCGCAGAGCGGTGACGTGCTGATAAAGAATGCGACGGTCATGACCGCCGCCAAGGGAACGCTTGAGAACACGGACATCCTTATTCAGGGCGGCAAGATCGCCCGGATCGGCAAAAATCTGAGCAGCGCATCGGCGCGTGTCATAGACGCGACCGGCAAATATGTGACGCCGGGCATTATCGATGCTCACTCACACGCGATGCTTGACGCGATAAATGAATCATCGTTCTCAGTGACCTCGATGACCGACGTCAAGGACGTTCTGGATCCGAACGACATTTCGATCTATCGGGCGCTGGCAGGCGGAACGACGGCGGCATTGCTGCTCCACGGTTCGGCGAACTCGATAGGCGGACAGAGCGCGACCGTCAAATTCAAATGGGGCAAGGGCAAGGACGATTTTTTGGTAAAGGACGCTCCTCCGGGCATAAAATTCGCTACGGGCGAGAACGTCAAGCGGTCCAATTTCAATGTTCCCGGCCAGACGCCGCGTTATCCGCGAACGAGAATGGGCGTTGTTGAGACCATTCGCGATGCCTTTACCAGGGCACGCGATTACCGGCAGGCATGGGCGGATTTTAACGCCAAAAAGACCAAAACGCCGCCGCGACGCGATCTGGAACTGGAACCGCTGGTAGAGATACTTGAGGGCAAAAGGATCGTCCACGCTCATGGCTATCGTTCCGATGAGCAGTTGAACCTGCTGAAGATAGCGGACGAGTTCGGCTTTAAGGTCGGCACGTTACAGCACGGACTGGAAACTTATAAATTCGCGCCGGAGATAGCAAAGCACGGGGCTGGTGTTTCGATCTTTATCGACAGTTGGTCATACAAGATCGAAGGTTACGACGCCATTCCGTTCACGGCATATATGCTCTGGAAACAGGGAATTGTGGTCTCGATCAACTCCGATTCCGATGAGCGCATCCGCCGTCTGAATCTGGACGCGGCAAAGGCGATGAAATACGGCGGCGTTCCCGAAGAGGACGCTTTGAAAATGGTCACGCTCAATCCGGCGATACAGCTTGGCATTGGCAAACGCACCGGTTCGATCGAAGTCGGTAAGGACGGCGATGTCGTTATCTGGACAGGCCATCCGTTCAGCCCTTATTCAAGGGTCGAAACGACAATGATAGAAGGCGAGGTCTATTTTGACCGCGCGGCGGACGCACAGCGTCGGGCCGCGGCTGATGCCGAAAAGGCCGCGTTGCTGAAAGACAAGATGAACTCCGGCCCGGCCGCCGCAGGCCCTGGCGCAGGCCCACGCGTGCCGCGTGAAAGCATTGTGCATGACCGCGACCACGCGGATCAGGAAAAGACGGGCGATACCCACACCGAAAATGACGGAGGTAATCGGTAAAATGAAGAACTTTAATATCAGTGAAAAACTTGCCGTGTTCCTTCGATCAGGATCTGTTGCCGCATTGGCTGTGGTGATGCTTGCGGTCGTCAGCGTTTCGGCGCAGAGCGATGGTTCACAGCAGAACAAGACCGGCCGGGCCGGAACGTTCGCGATAACCAATGCAAGGATCGTAACGGTTTCGGGCGAGGTCATTGAAAAGGGAAGCGTCCTTATTCGCGACGGAAAGATCGCGGCTGTCGGAGCTTCGATACAGATACCGCGTGATGCCGAGAACATAAAAGGCGACGGCATGACGGTTTTTCCGGGAATGATCGACGCCGCGACCAACCTCGGCCTGGCGGAGATCTCCGGCGGAGCCAACGCGACGATGGACGTTCAGGAAACGGGCGCCATCAATGCGAACGCCCGTGCGATAAAGGGCGTCAACCCGCATTCCTCGCACGTAAACGTTACCCGCATCAATGGCGTCACGACGGTCATTTCATTTCCGACAGGCGGTCTGATCTCCGGCCAGGCAGCCCTGATAAACCTGAACGGTTCGACACAGGACGAAATGGCGGTGGTGCCAAATGCCGGACTGATCGTAAACTTTCCGCGTGTAGCCACGGGACGCCGATTCGGGTTTGGGGGCGGCGGCGGTGCTCCGACCGATTTTAACACGGCGCTCAGGCGGCGTGACGAACAGTTGGACGAACTGAAAAAACTTTTCGAGGCTGCCAAAAATTACCAAAAGGCACGCGTGGCATACGAAGCGGACAAGTCGCTGCCGTACACGGCCGTCGATGCTCAGCTTGATGCTCTGGTGCCGTATGTCACCGGCGAAAAGCCGATCTTCTTTACGGCGGAACGCGAGATAGACATAAAAGGCGTGGCAAAATTTGTCGCAGACCTAAAGCTGAAAGGCATCATCATCGGCGGACAGGAAGCATGGAAGGCGGCTGACGACCTGAAAAGGAACGACATTGCCGTTATCTTTACG
>CAZOXY010000050.1:22283-26869 GCA_964583955.1 uncultured Chloracidobacterium sp.
AAGCGAGGACTATCCGTACGATTATTATTTTGCCGCTCCGGGCAAGATGCAGTCGGCCGGTGTCAAATTTGCTGTTTCGACCGGCGAAGGCGGCGGCGAAGTTCGCGACCTGCCGTATCAGGCGGGCATCGCCGGAGCATTCGGGCTGACACAAGAGCAGGCCCTGCGTTCTGTCACGCTCAATCCGGCTGAGATACTGGGTGTAGCCGACAAACTCGGTTCCATAGAGGTCGGAAAGATCGCGAATGTGGTGGTTGCTGACGGAGACATTCTGGATCCGAGAACAAAGATCCAGCACGTCTTTATCGGCGGCAGGCTGATCCCGCTGACCAGCCGACATACCGAACTGTTCGAAAGCTTTAAGGACAGGACGGCAATTCCCAAATAGGCTTGTCAAAGTGTTTGCAGACAAACAAATGGGCAGGGAACGATCTTACGTTCCCTGCCTTTTATGTGTGTTCGGGCTTGGGCTTTTGGTCTTGGGTCTTTGGTTTGAATCGAGTGGGTCTCCTTCCCACTCCTGTTTCCCAATGTCTTTGTTTTTTTGCGGCTTGCCGCTATGTTGTGCGGCGAAACTTGTTTTGCCGGAGCGGGAGGGAAAAAGGTGATCCGGGCTTGCCCGCGATGCGGTAGATCGGCGGCAAGCCGCCTTAGCATCAGGTCGTTTTTCGGAAAGGCAATCCTTTCCGCACAACATTGCAGCAAGCTGCAAAACTGGAACTGTAATATTATTTGACCCAATCGGGAACAACGATGTTCACATAGACGCTTCTGTTAAATTCATATTTGCCGTCGCCGTCGTAGTCGCAAAGCTGATAAGAAGCGGCTGTAGTCATTCCGTTTGCATCGCTGTTTCTGCCAAATAGGGTTGCCTCGTACACATAACAGAATATCTTTCCGTCGGCTCCTGACAATTCATCGACAATCCTTATCCGCCATTCAAAATATGGCTCTTCAGGAAATATCGCTTTAGAGACCACTCTGTTTGCTGGCGTGACTCTTAGTACGTTATAGGTAACGGTTCTGCCCTTTTTGGTCTTACCTTTTTCGGTGTACCTTCTTGTTTCTTTGGGGATTATTTCTTGGATCTCCCATCCATTCGGGTTGATACGGTCGCCGTTGGCATTTTCGTAAACTCCGGGCGGTGTGGCATAAGGTTCCCAGGTCGGGGTGACAGACGGCTCTGTTATGTTTAAGGTCTCGTTCAAATTATTAACAGCCGAAGTCGTTCGTGTTTCGGCGCAACCGGCCAGAACTGAGAGGAAAGCACATAAACATAAAATGTGTAAATTACGTTTCATATCAAACCTCGTATCTCGGTTTTTTGTGGTAAATGCTCACTTAGTTCAAATATCGCCCCTATTGACGAAGGCGATACTGACAAGAATGCCCTTACTCCGTGCGGGCTTCTGCAACCGGCTGCCTGTTTACGCAGGCTGTTCTGGCTTTTGCGGTATGTCCTCGCCGTTCTCAAAAAATTCCAGAGAGGCGGAGTTCAGGCAGTAGCGTTGGCCGGTTGGCGGCGGGCCGTCGGGGAAAACGTGGCCCTGATGTCCGCCGCAGCGGGCGCAGCGTATCTCGACGCGTCGCATCCCGTAGCTGTTGTCTTCGATATAGGTCAGATGCTCTTTATCAAACGGGGCGTAAAATGAAGGCCAGCCCGTGTTGGAATTGAACTTTTGTATTGACGAAAAAAGCGGTAATCCGCATAATCTGCACGCATAGGTTCCGTCCAGTTTATTGTCCAGCAGCGTGCCGCAAAAGGCGGGTTCGGTGCCGTGATCCAGCAAAATGCGAAATTCCTCTTCATTAAGACCCTCAGCAAGGTGCCGGACAGTATCGCTATCGAGCGGTTTTATGCTATAACCTGTTTCTGAGATCGTTTGTTCAGACATTTTGATCTGCTTTTCCTTACAAGCCGTGCCGAACATCAGGCGCCAGAAAGCCGCTTTTTGTTCATTTGGCCGGACGAAAATAATACTCCCTGCTTTTAACAATATCATATCGCCGCCTTAGGGATGAATGGCGGCCAACGGAGGAAAATATGGGAAAACCGGATGAACCTTGGATAAGCAGTATCCGTGCAAACAAGGAACTTGTAATACGTTCAGAGGCCGAATCAGGCGTATGGACCGGTGTTCTTCAGGAATGTGTTCCGATCTTTAACCGGATCGCGTTGAAGGCGATGTCGTACAGACTCGCCGGAGCCGGAGAAAAGGCCAACGTTGTTTTAAAGATAGCGGGAAGCCATAAAGATGATCCAAAGGTCGCCGGCGGAAAGCACGGCATTACCCGCAGACACAAACAACAAGCCGGAAGAGGCGGGATCGGTGTCATAGAGGTAGAGATCTTTCTTCCGTCTCAGCCAACGGCAGATTCAAAAAATATGATCACGATGATCATTCTTCACGAACTGGGACACGCCGCGGGATTGGAAGAACACACCAGCGACGGCGTGATGATGACCGTTCCAAATGAAAACGCCAAAGGCCAGGTCTTTTCTACGCCGCAGACCAAAAAAATGCCGCCGTTCTTTTTTACGAACAAGACCGTCAACCGGCTCAGAACGATCTGGAAGGCATAAAACACGGCTTTCCGCTATTGCGTGCCGTCGTTCTTTGCCGCAGCCGCCAGCTTTTTTTCCAGTTCGCGAACCGTACGGGCAAGCTCGCCGAGCCGACGATAGGCGGCTGTCGAGCGAAGCCATTCTCTGTTATCAAAGCCGGGAATCCCGCTGATGACCTTTCCGGGTTCGATGTCGTGGCTCGTGGCGGACTTTGCCGTTATCACGGCGTCGTCACCGACCTTCAGGTGTCCGGCAATGCCGACCTGACCGGCCAGTATCACTCGCTTGCCTATGACCGAACTGCCCGCAAGGCCGGTCTGCGAACAGATAAGCGCGTCCTCATCGACCGTACAGGAATGGCCGATCTGGACAAGATTGTCTATTTTCGCACCGCGTTTTATGCGTGTTTCGCCAACCGATGCCTTGTCGATGGCAGTGTTGGCGCCGATCTCAACGTCATCTTCCAGCACAACGCGGCCGACCTGCGGTATCTTCAGCCAGCGTTTTTCCTCGTCCTTTGCATAGCCAAAACCGTCCGAACCGATGGTTGAATTGTTGTGAATAATGCAGTTACGCCCGACCTCGCAATTTTCCCTTATGACCACGCCCGAATGCAGGACCGAGCCTTCGCGGACGACCGCGCCGTCATAGACGGTCACATTCGGAAAAAGTTTGACACCACTTTCGATCGTACAGTTTCGCCCGATGACCGAATTTGCACCGATCTCGACGTTCTCATTGACGTTCGCAAAAGCGTCGATCACCGCCGAAGGATGCACGCCCGGACGAATATCCTCAATAGGATGAAAAAGCCTCAAGGCCCGCGTGTACGCCAGATAGGCGTCCTTGGCGCGGAGAACGGCGATGTCCTTACGGTCTATTGTTACGTCTTCGCTGAGAAAAATGGCTGCCGCCTGTGTGTTCTCGACCTGCGGCGTGTATTTCGGATTGGCAAGAAACGTGACCTCGCCGCCGCCCGCCAGATCAAGCCCCGCGGCTGCGTTTATCTCGGCGTCAGGCGAACCGTTTTCGATCACCGAGAAGGTTTTTTCTGCGAGTTCGGAAAGTTTCATAATATTTGTCTTGATAAAAAACAGTTTGCTGTGCAACACTATTTTTACCAAACAACATTCCCCCGGCAAAACCCATAATGCCAGTTGCCCACCAGTAGTATTTTCCGGATCTCCGGCTATTCATCTTTTTTATGGCGGACAACGCAATGAATTCCACACATATCAACACCAACACTGCGGCAAAATTTGCGGCCGACCGCAATGATCCCCGCAACGGGAAAATGATCGGCGGCCACGGGGCCGACCGCTGGCACAACCTTATCATTTCGAATACCGCCATTGGACTCGGCAGCCGAATGCACGGCCATAAGAGCGAGATATACATCGGCAATATGCGCGTTGCATTGCCGACGGGGCTGTTCTGTTTTCCTGACATCGCGGTCGTCGGCGGTGAACCTTCATTTACCGATCAGGCTTTGGACACGCTGCTGAACCCAAGCGTCATCGTTGATATTTTCTCGAACAGTTCAGATTCGGTGGAAAAATCGCGAAAGCTGGAAAACTTCCTGGCGATGGATTCGATAAAGGAATGTTTGCAGATAAAGCAGGATGAGATGCGTGTGGAACATTACGCCCGCCAAAATCAAAAGCAATGGGTCTATCGCATCTACAACGAACGCGACGATGTTATCTCGCTTGATTCCATCGGCTGCAAGATCTCCCTGCAGGAAGTTTACGCCAGCGTGAAACTCCGGCCTGTTGCCTTACATTCCCGCGCGGTTAATTAGCGGTTTTTAAATTGCCTCCGGCTTTAGCCAAAGAAGGAATATGAAGATTCCTTATGGCTTTAGCCTTTTCCTCATCTAAATTGTTGCGGATAAAGCCTTTAAGGAACAATTATTCTCAGATTTTCGGCTGAAGCCGCAGGTTTCTTAAACTGCTGTCCACTAGCTCAAGTGGCGGTGTCAAAACTCAAAATTATGGAAATAAATCCCGTAGGGATTTGT
>CAZOXY010000051.1:0-26808 GCA_964583955.1 uncultured Chloracidobacterium sp.
GCCGG
This sequence comes from uncultured Chloracidobacterium sp., assembly GCA_964583955.1. Taxonomy (GTDB): domain Bacteria; phylum Acidobacteriota; class Blastocatellia; order Pyrinomonadales; family Pyrinomonadaceae; genus OLB17. Next base: position 6 of record CAZOXY010000051.1, read on the forward strand.
CGTTCCTTGAGGAACTGAACAAGGAATATTCCGCCGGAGGAATGCTGTTTACGGCAAAAGCTTATGAGGCCACAGGCGATCAGGCTCAGGCCCTGACCTTTTATCGCAGGACATATTTTTATGGGGCCGGAACGGATGCGGCAAAAGAAGCCGAAGCAAAACTGACCGCGATCACACAAACGCTGACACCGGCAAATGCCGAGGAAGCGGCGGCGCGCGCCCAAAGGTTATTTGCGGCAAAAGCCCACGCCGATTCCGAAAAGGCGTATGCCGAACTTTTGACGAAATACCCCGCCGAGGCAACACCAAAGGTGCATCTGAACCGCCTGATGACCTTTGTCGGCCTCAAGAAAATGCCCGATGCTCATCTGGCTTTCAACGCGATCCCGTCAACTGCGCCGGAAAAGGAAAAAGGCTATTACGAACTCATCGTCGGCTATGCAAGGAACCGTTCGTGGACAAACGCCCGCCAGATGGCGGACGAGATGCGGGCAAAGATGCCGAACGCGCCTTTGACCGTAAAGGCCTGGGTCGATGCCGGTTACGCCGCCCGTGACGCCAAAAATAAAGGCGAGGAAACGCATTTTCTGCGAACGGCACTGATAAATTATCCGCAGGCTGTCGAGGTCGCCGGAGCGCAATTTGAACTGGCATGGCTGGAACACGAAGGCCGGAATCATTCGCGCGCCGCTGACATGCTTATCGAACATCTGGCGCGTTATGCCGACAAGGATTCGAGCAATCGCGGCCGTGCGGGTTATTGGTCCGCCCGCAATGCGGAAAAGGCAGGACGCATCGCCGATGCCTGCGTGCTGTATGACGCTGTCGTGTATCGCTATTCGGCAAATTGGTACGGGCATATCGGCTTTGAACGTTTGACCTCTCTGCGCGGACGCGGACAATGTCAGACGACTTCGGCATTTCCCGCCGGATCGCTAGTGCCGCAGGCCGCCGCCAATCTGAAAAGCGTAACGGTCGCGCCGGAAACCGCCAAAGAGGCTGAACTTGCCAGAACCGTAAAAAGCGAAGAGCTTGGCACCATCGGCATATTTGACTGGGCAATGGAGGAGCTTCGCGAAGCGCAGAAAACAGCGCAAAATTCACCAAAGATAAACCTTGCCCTGGCGCGGCTTTATCAGATGCGCGGCGACAACGTCAACGCGTTGCTGACGCTGGCAAAAAGTTATCCCGATTACGCACAGATGTTCCCAGAGGAAATGGGACGCGATGAATGGACGATATTTTACCCGCACATGGCATGGGACCAAGTAAAGGCGTGGGCAAAACATCGCGATCTGGACATATACCTTGTCGCCGGGCTGATCCGGCAGGAATCGGTCTTTAACCCGCAGGCACGTTCATCGGCAAACGCCTATGGCCTGATGCAATTGCTGGTACCGACGGCTCAGCTAATGGCTAGAAAGAACGGTTCGACCGCCCGCGTAACCGGTGGCAGAGACCTCTACCAACCCGCACTCAATATCGAACTGGGCACCGCCTATATGCGGGAACAGCTTGATAAATACGGCCGCATCGAATACATGGCCGTCGCCTACAACGCCGGGCCGGGCCGCGTTGTAACCTGGCGAAAAACGCTGCCGATGGAAATGGACGAATTTGTCGAGGCAATTCCCTTTCGCGAAACAAAAGGCTATGTTCAGGGCATCATCCGCAACACCGCCCAATATCGACGGCTCTATGATGAGAACGGCAGCTTCAAACCAAACGTCGGCTCACGCCCCGTCCGCGCCGAGATCGACTCAAAACCACGCGAACAATTCGCCGCCGAGTTCCCCGAGATCGTCCTCGACCGGCGTAGCGGCGAGTGAACCGACATATCAGGCTCAAGGGACAAAAGGGACAAGTATGACGAAAGGCAAATTGGCTCTCTTGTCCCTTGCGTCTCTTTCGTCCCTTTGTCTCTCGACAGATGTCTGGGCTGTCATCTCACCACAAACCTCATCGGCTCCCTTACGGCCTGGGCTTCGGGGTTGTAGTAATCATAGACGAACGATGCCGGTGTCTGCGCATTGATGCCGTAGCGCGGACGGAATTTAAAATCGAAATTCGTGCCGCCTGCTCGTGCCCACATATAGACGATAATGCGGTCGGGCAAAACCTCGTATTTCGAGATCCCCGAACCGCCTTCAAGTGCCTTTTCCAGCGATTCGCGGCTGACGTCGGCTCCGGGCGGTGTGCCTATCTCCGCCAGCAGCATTCCATAACCGCGAAAACCGACACGTTCGGCGCGAACGCTGCACGTCACTTCCTGCATTATCACCGCGTTGGTTCCGTCACATTTATAATCAAGTTCCAATGCGCGGGACTGATTCACCGTGCGGCCCGAACTGTCGGCGTCCTGCCAGCTTATGTAATGCGTGGAAACCGCCTGGGCCATCAGCACGCCGCTGCCTGATGAACGAAGTTCAACAGCATTTTCGCTCGGCAAGAGGCCCTCAAGTTCGACGATGATCTGATCCAGCTTGTCCGGCCCGATCTCGACTGTGCGGATGACATTGCCGTTGACAACAACATCCACGTTCTTCTCAAGATCCTGGCTTTCCGCCGCTGCCGATGCCGCGAAAGCGTCCAGCACATTGATGGTCGTCTGCGTTGAATACCAAACGCCGTAACGGTCCTTGTTCCTGACCAGAAAGATCATCGCCTTTCCGATCAGGCCGCTGAATTTGCCCGGTTCGGCATCGTTCATCTTCATCAAAAGCTGAGCGGCCAGGGCGGTCGTTTCTATCCTTCCGGCACGGCCCCAGCCGTTGAAGACCGTGTTGGATTCCAGATTCCAATACATTCCGCCTGCTTCTTCGCGTCCGAGCGTCGCGACCTTGTCCGCAATGACGGCCGCCATTTCCCCGTCACCCGAATCGGCCAAAGCAAGCCCCAGCAACGAGAGCGAATATGGATCATCGGCCTGTGAATTCCTTACCCGCAGATATGCAAGAGCCTTTTTTAACACGGCGGAGCGTGTGTCGGACGGCGTATCCGTTTTTGTCAGCATTGCCAGAGTGCGTGCGACGTAGGTCGTTAGCGACATCGCGCGTTGCTCGTTCTCAGACCTTTCCCAGTTATGCCGAACGTTAAAGCTGCCGTCAGCACGCTGCTGCTTGGACAGCCATTCCTCTGCCCTTTTCACCACGCTTTCATCGACCGCGATAAAGTCCGAGGCATCCGCCAGGAACCGCAGGGCGTAAGCCGTTACGGCCAGGTCGGGGCTGTCCTTGCCGCCCCAATATGAAAAGCCTCCGTCCGCAAGCTGATACCCGATCAGCCGGTCATAACCGTCCCGCAGATTTTTCATCGCCTGCCGTTCGGCCTCGCCGGAGATGCGTTTTCGTTCGCCGGAATTGAATTTGAGGATCATCAGATTCGGATATGTGGACGAGATCGTCTGTTCGCCGCAGCCATACGGCCTTTGCAAAAGCCCTTCGACCGCTTCGGCAACGTGAGCCATCAGGTTCGGATATATCTTCAGTTCGGCATTGTGTGACCGGGGCAGCGTGTTTGCCGGAAAATCGATGTCAAAACGTGTCGATCCGTTGAAATAGCGCGATTCGGTCGCAATGATCTCGCGTCCGTCAGGGCGAACGGTAACGGGCCGTTCGATGGCGTCCGATTCCGTCTCAGCATAGGCGGTGACACGCTGTTTTCCTTCCGTGACAGGCATTGCCGCACGAAAGCCAAAGACCGCATTTTCCGATTGCCCCGAATCCACGCTGACCTCCTTCTTTTGCCCGTCAATGAAAGTGAACCAATCGGCCTTGTCCATTGTGACGTCCACCTTTTGCCTCGTTTCCGTGTAATTGCGAACCTGCGTCGGTAAAAATATCTCGTCACCGTCCGTCAGGAATTTCGGCGGGTCAAGATCGACAAAGAACGATTGAAACGCCGTGACCTCTTTCTCGGCAAACCCGACCTTGCCGTCTTTGGTCGAAGCAACGGTGTACATCTTCCACGTTGTGATGTTGTCCGCCATGCGGAATTTCACTTCGGCTTTGCCATCGGCGTCCGTCACGACCTCAGGCCGCCAAAGCAGCGTTTCCGGAAAATATTCGCGAAGCCGCGGCGTCTCGCGTTCTTCTTCGCCGGATTTGGAAACCATAGCGGCACCCGGCTGTAAATTAAGAAGAGCGGCTCCATCAATCTGACTTTTCGGCAAAGCCGTGATCTGCAATGTGTCGATCGTTGTCCCAACCGAAGAGTTTGTCGTATTCATCACTGCCTCGGAACTGGAGACGACACTTACCATCTCTGAGATCGCCCCGACCTCAAGCGTGACATATATATGAGCCGTTACATTCGTTGTGACCGAAATTGCCGTGTAAACGGAGCTTAAAAATCCGTTCGCTTCAATTCGGACCGTATATTTCCCCGGCGGCAGCGGAGCGATCAGAAATCTGCCATCGGCATTTGTTGTCACGCTTTTGGAAAAGTTTGTAGTCTCGTTCGTTGCTGTTACCTGCACTCCCGCGATCACCGCACCGGTCGGGTCCGTGACGGTTCCGGCTATCGCTCCTGTATTGCCGACATAAGAAACGGGCTGAACGATCGGAACAGGTTCGATGTCGTCCTTTGTCCGTTCGGAAAGCACATAGACAACCTGCGTAAATGTTATGTCGTCCCAATTTCCTTTTGTGCCGTCGCGGCCGGGGCCGCGAAGCGTGAACTCCACGATCTCCTGAGTCACAGGGGTGATGACACGTTTTTGCGTCACGGTGTTTTCGCCATAGACCTGAACGTTCTCCAGCGTGACCTTGTCCCAAAAACGCGTTCGCTTGACGGTGTTGATATAGAGCGGTTTGCCGTTGCCGTCAAAGAGCATCTCGTCCGTAATGCCTGCTTCGCGAAGCCGTGAACGAAATTCTTCTTCGGTCAAGGGAGCAGGCCCCTTGTGTTTCTGAACTGCCCCGATCTTTGCCTCGACCGGAGCAAAAAAATCCTGCCTGGTTGTCCAGACGTTAAAATCATCTCCGCGCCAAACGCTTTCCTCAAACTTTCCGTCCGGCCCGGCGCTTCTCAGGTTCATCTCGATGATCCTGCCATTGCCGTCAAAGAATAATTTATACGGGCGGCCCCAACGGTCGAGGATGTCCGGCATTCCCATCAGCGAGATCAGCGTTTCGCGGTCGCGGACAAATTTTCCTTCTTCCCGATTGTAATTTCTGACAGCGGTGTCGATAGCCTGTCCCATCGGTGTGAAGTATTGAAACGACGCGGTAAAGGCTGTCAGGTCATCGCGCGTGCCGAACGTCTTGTCAGGGCCTGCGGATTCGACGAACAAAAAGTTTCTCGTCGTGTCTATCGTGTATTTTGTCCGATACGGAGTTTCCCAGGGGTCGCGCAGCGTTTTCACGCTCAGATCGTGTGCGGCGAGTATGCTGTGCAGTTCCTCGTCATTTGTCGGATGGCGGTATCTTTCTTTTGTGTATGTTTCATTCAGCTCCTTGCTGACCGGATCGAACTGGCGGCTGAAATGCCTGCCAAATACCGACCGAGCCTCATCAAAATAGCTCTTGCTGTAAAAGATGTTGGGCATATAGTGGCCGCCCGAAAGGATGATCTCGCCAACTAACTGAAGTTCCGGCGAGATCGGTTTTGTCATGTCCAATTCGTTAAGGTCTTTTACGTTGATGCTGCCAAAACCGGCGCCGTAGCCGAGCCAGCCTCCCAGATCGCGAAATTGCGAACCGAATTCCGAATCCGTCCGCGAACGCTCTTCCACCGCCTTGTCCATTATCACAATGCCAAGGGCGCTTTCCAGAACCTGTCCGACCGCATCGACCACGCTGAAGGAAACGTTCGCTTCCTCATTGGGTTTGTAGATCGCCTTGTCAAAATCGGCCTTGACCGCAATGCCTTCGGGCGAAGGGAAGATGATGCCCGTGGTCGAATGCACAATGTCATCGTCGTCCTCGGGATCACGCATATACGCCGCGATATTCAGATGCCCTTTGAACTTTTCGTTATATGGTAGCGTCAGCGACGCACGGCCGTTCTTTAGTTGAACGGCGTGAGAATCAACGACGGTCCAGCCTTTGACAACGTCAATGAACGCCAGGCCGTTTTTGATCGTGGATACGACCGAAACCTCGGCCATCTCACCCGGCGCGTAGATACTTTTGCCCGCAGAAACGCGAATGGCCGGACTGCTGTCATGAAACGCAACCTCTTTCTCTTTCAGCGTGCCGCTGCGGCCCGTGCGGTCTTTCGCGATCAACCTAAAGTCCAGATCATCGTCCGCGTCACCGATCTTTGGCCGCATTATCTCAAGCTTTCCGGCGCCGAAGGAGTTTGTCCTTACGCGGGCGACCGTCTTGAACTCCTCCTCATCGTCCTCGCTCGCCTTTACCTCGACATCACATTCGGCTGGCGTGCCGTCGGCATAGAACGTGGAAATATATCCTACTACAGGCAGTTCGGGATGCGTTGAATAGCCTACCCCCGAAAGATATACATGTATCGGCTCACGGCTGACGCGAATGTCGAACCTCCGCTGTTCTGTCCTGTTGGTCGTCAGGTCGGTAAGATATGCGGCAAAACGGATGTCGTCGTGCCGGTCATCGTCATCTTCGAGTGATTCGTGCCTGTCGGTAAGGTCAAACCGTGCGATGAATTTTCCGTCGGCGTCCAGTTCGCCCTCGCGGATCTCGCCTTCGTCAATGTCATATTTTTGCTCTTTGTAGTTCCACTCGCGGCTGGTCTCCTCCACAACGCGAACCTTACCTTTTGTGACCGGCTTGCCGAAAAGATAATCGGCCTTTACTTCTATTTCAGCTTCTTTGTCCGCAGGAAGATAATATGCCTTTGACGGCTTAGCATTGACGACAAAATTAGGCAGGTCGTAGCGAGAGACCCGGACACGCGTCGAAGTTATCAGGTCGCCGTCCCCATCGCGAACCTCGATCATAAAATTTCCCAGCCTGACGTTGGCTGGTATCCGCCAGCCGATAGCCGCGACGCCAAACCCGGATGTGCGGGTCTTTTCGCGATAGACGAGCGTTTCATCCTCGTCCTCGATACGGAACTCGATCTCGGCATCCGCCCGCACGACCTTTGATTCGCCGCCCTTGAAAAGAACTCCCCTCAGATTTATCATCTGGCCGGGCTGATAGATAGGCTTGTCGGTCATCATCAGAAACTGCGTGTCCGATGATAAAGTGTCCAGACTCTCCGTCGCCTCGCGAACGATGCCGTTCCGACGGCCTTTGACCAGAAGAGAACCGTCTCCGTCCAATAGCAGCTCCGGTGTGATGGCAATATCCATAACGGCAAAGCCGTCGGCATCGGTCACGCCTTCGGCGCGGTATTCAATGTCATCGCGGTCCTCGTCCTTAAGGTCAAGTTTCAGTAAAGCCTCGACGGCTACGTTCTCGGCGGGCATTTCGGTGAAAGGATTTACCGCCTGTGCCCGAATGCGGTAAACCATGCCCGAAAGCAGATTGTCCGTGGCAATTACCCGCATCTCAAAAAGCTCGCTTGCGATCTGTGAAACGGAAATGACGCCAGCCATATCACCGACCGCATATCGGACGCGATACCACGCGAGGTCTTCGTGTTCGGTTTTTGAAAGCCCCGCCAGAGGAATGCTGAATTCAAGAAACTGCCTGCCTTTTTTCAGCGATCTGTTCTCGGAAATGGTTCTTACCGCATTGCCCTCGGTATCAAGCAGAGATATGCGTGTCTGAACATTTTTGACCTCAGAACCCGATTCGACCGCAAGCCGCAGCATCGCGTTGTCTTCGCGAAAACGTATCTCGGACGCATTTTCAATGACCGTCTGTCCCGCCCCCGAAAAGGCGCAGATCAGGCATACGACAAGCAAGGGGAAGAGCTTAACACGCATCAGATAACCTCAATTTTCTCAGTAATTTGGCGGACGCCTAAAAAGCCGGCAATTAACAGCAAAACGGCATTTGGCGGAATTACTGCGTGTGATGCGGTGAGGTTTCGGAATGGTTGCTTTGATAGGCAAAATTAACGGGAAACCTGCTGCGGCCAACACATGAAAAAGGGACACAAGTGACCTAAGTGACAAAAGAGATTGTTTGCCGTCTGTCTTTTTCACTCTGTAAAGCTCGCCTCTTGTCGCTTATGTCCCTTCTGTCGCTTATGTCCCTTATCACAAATTCCTCAAAATAAAATCCGTTATCATTGTGTACATGTGATATTGCTGGTTCGGATCGACTACGCCGTGGCGTTGGGTCGGGTAGAGCATCAGGTCGAACTGTTTGCCGTGTTTTTGCAGTTCGTTGACAAGCTGAATGGTGTTTTGCTGATGAACGTTGTCGTCCATGATGCCGTGGATGAGCAGGATGCGGCCGTGCAGGTTCCTGGCGGCCTTGACGACCGACGTGCTTTCGTAACCGGCAGGGTTGCTCTTCGGCGTCTGCATAAAGCGTTCCGTGTAGATCGAATCGTAAAGATGCCAGTCCGTCACCGAACCTCCGGCGATGCCCGCCTTGAAAATATTGCTGTGCGTCATGGCATAGCTGGTCATAAATCCGCCATAGCTCCAGCCCCAAATGCCGATGCGGCCGCCGTCAACATACGGCAGCGACTTTAGATAATTGACGCCGTCCTCGATGTCGCGAAGCTCCAGCTTGCCCATCTGTTTATAGACCGGCCAGGTCGATTCTTCGCCCTTGCCGCTGGCGGTGCGATTGTCACACATCCAGATTATGTAACCCTTTTGTGCCAGCATCTGATGCCACATATAGCGGCTGCCGCCCCAAGAGTTTCGCACCTGCGGAGCGTGCGGCCCGGCGTATGTGTATTGCAGAACGGGATATTTTTTTGACGGATCGAAATCGGGCGGCTTTATCATAACGGCCTCCATCTCAAAACCGTCGCGCGTCTTTACCTTCATGAATTCAGGCTCTCCGAGCTTGAACTCCTTCAACACATCAACCTGATTGTTGTTAAGTATGCGTTCCAGTTCGCCGTCGGCCCGGAACAGCCGCTGCTGCGGAGGCGTGTTCACATCGCTCCAGTTATGAACGTAATGAGTGAACGTGCTGTTGAACGCGGCGGAATGATTGCCGGCGCCGAGCGAGAGCCTCTGCACTTCGCCGCCGGTCAGGCGAACGCGATAGATGTTCTCGGCGATGTGGTTGTCCTTTGTCGCGGAAAAATAGACCCAGCCGTTGGCTTCATCAACACCGTAAAATGAACGCACTTCCCATTTGCCGTCGGTCAGCTGGCGATAGAGATTTCCTTTGGCGTCGTAATGATAGAGATGCTTCCAGCCGTTGCGTGCCGATTGCCAGATGCTGCTGCCGTCCGACAGAAATTTCGGATCGCCGTAAACCTCGACCCACGCTGCGGTCGTTTCGGTAAAAAGCTTTTTGACCTTGCCGTCAACCGCCGCCGAGTTGACATCCAAAAATGTCTGCTCGCGGTTCAGCGCCTGAAAGATCACGCTCTCGCTGTCCGGCGTCCATGCCACGCGGCCTATCAGAATGTCATCAGGTTTGTAGGCTTTCAGATCGGCAAATTTTACATTGTCGCCGATGCGCTGAATGCCCGCCGGGAGTTTATCACCAACTCCGGGAACATTTCTCACGTTCGGCACACGCGAACTCTTCGTCACGTCTGCAATGCCAAGCTGAACGAACGGATTCGGGTCGCCCGCCTTCGGATAACGCGTCTTTTCCGTTCCGGGATCATTCGTCACTTCGTTCGAGAGAATGAATTCCGGCACCGGCGAATCATCGAGCCGCAGAAAAGCGATGTGGCGCGAATCCGGCGACCACCAGTAACCGCGATTGTTGCCGCGTCCGTAAAGTTCCTCTTCATAGACCCAGACGAGATAGCCGTTGTGGATGCGTTCGGTGCCGTCGCGCGTCAGGCGTTTTTCCTCGGCCTTTTCGACATCGACCACGTAAAGATCGTTGCCGCGAACAAAACTGACCCAGCGGCCGTCCGGACTGAAATCCTGCTCGACCTCAGGCTCTTTTGTGTCGGTCAGCCGTTTCATCCTGCCCGAGCCAATGTCGTAATGCCACAGGTCGTTGGCGTGATTGAGCAGTATCGCCGTTTCGCCTTTGTTGAAATGCAGCGTGATCGAAACCGAAAGCCTTTCCGCCAAAGACCGCTCCAGCCCTGCGGTCGAAACAAGCGCCGATGCAAACCTTGAGCTGTCAAAATACGGCTCGGCCTCGCCCGTCACGGCATTGACACGAACAAGCCGTCCGCCCTGCATCTGCTTGAACGAACGCCCGTCCGGCGCCCATGTAAGGCGCGTCGGGCCGCCGCCGAAAGGAACGCGGCGTGTCATCTCCGGGCTAAAAATGTCATCAAGCGTCAACAGGCGTTCCTGTGCGGGAACGTTGATGAAAAGAAGCAGGAACGCAACGGCAAGCAGGGTAAGTTTTCTCATATCTTTTTTGTCGGTCTAAGAGGTGATCTTTGATTTGAATGATACGCGAAAACGTTTTGTCGGAGCAAACCCATAATGCCGCCGCCCAACAGTCGTTACGCCCCATAACCTGCCTCGCGAAGCGCCTGTTCGTCAGATATGCCGATCTGTTTTCGCAAAAGGATGTTCTCAAGTTCCTCGCGTTCGGAAAGGCGTGCCGGATCTTCCCAACGCGTTGTCGGAAACACGCTGCCGCGGCCTTCCACGCGAAGGGCGAACGCCATCGCTTCGGCCCAAGTCTGACCAAAAACGGCCTGCCTTTCGCGCACCTTTGCAATGAAACGCGTTTCAGATTTTCGCAACGCCTCGCCGCTCGGGAAACTGCGCGAATTCGGCAAAAGATAATACATCGGCGTTCCTGTAACGGATGCGATATCGACACGAAAGCTGTCCTTTACCTTTAGGAACTGATCGAGGTCGGCTGTGTCAAAATCGCCAAACTTTGCTTCGGGATTTTGCGCCAGCCAAAGGTGGTCGATGCCGGCCTTGAACGGAGCGACGGCCTGTCCGTCATTGTCATATTCTATCTCAATGCCCGCCGCCCAACGCTGGCGATACGCCGAAAATTCCATCGCCACGAGCATATCCAGAACGGCCTTGTTCATTCCGTCCTGAACCGGAATAGCGGCTTCCAATTCCGAACGGCCAAACGAGCCGATGTCCGCATTGTTCGCAAAATGAAACACCGGCACGACACTGTAAGGGTTTGGGATGGCGTCGCGATAGCGGACAAATTGTCCGGCGTCGGTCAAAACGCCCTCGGACGGTTTTGCCGTGATATAACGTTCGATGCGGTCGGGGTAAAAGATGTTCAGCCGTGTGTAGTGTCCGCGCGTCCGCCAATACTTCGCGGCCCACATCACCTTGCCCGCGTTCTCTTCGTCATAGGCGACGGTGCAGTTTGCGGCGCGGTTCGGATAAACCGCCGCGCGGCCCGCCTCGTCGGGCCAAACGATAACGTATGCATCGCCCGTGACCAGAGCTTCGCGGTGAACCTCGCCCGCGCGTATCGGCAAACGGTTTCGCCGCCAAATGCGGTCTGTTTCGACAGCTAACGCTCTGTTTTCCGGCAAAAAGCCTGTGACGCGCAGCTTGTCGCGAACGGCATCACAGACCGCCGGGCAAAGATTGAGCGCAAATTCGCGAAAGAGCGAGCCGAAAGTGTTGGCAAACTTTTCAGTCGCAAACGCCAGGTCGTGATCGCCGCGATAATAACGCTCATTCCTTGCATAAACGGCCGCCGCCGTTCGGAAATTATGTATCGCTTCCTCAATATGTTCTTTCATAAGCATTCAAAGTTTTTCGGCGGTCATACCCTGACCGTCAGCCGGCATTTCGCCGCGTAGATCGCCGCCATTTTGCGGCAGTTGTCAAAGACCTGCGAAGTGACGATGCCCGATTCGGGCGGATCGACCTCTGTCATCGCCGAGGCACGCGCCGCCTTGATAAGCCAGCCGTCTGCCGCCGCCTTATTAAGGTCAAACGTCGGCACCCAGTTATCGTTCGAAGGTTCGTTGCCCTCACCATCCGCGATACTGGCCGCGTTCAGCAGGTCTTCGACCTCGATTTCGGTGAGCGCGGGTTCCGTCTCCCACGCCGTCAACAGTTTTAGTTTTTCAAGTGAGTTTTCCATGATTTATCGGTCTTGGGTCTTTGGCTCTGGGTCGGAATTCCGAACTCTGAGATCGAAACTTTGAACTCGGAACTCCGACTCAAGACTCCAGACTCAAGACTCCGCTACTCCTTATCAGCGATGAGCATTGCCAGGGCGTATGGCCGCACGACACCTGCACCGTAAACATGCAGGCCCTTTACCGCATCGCCGAAACGCTTTTCCGGTTTGTATGCCTGAAAATCCAGCACCTGCTCAACATACGCCGTCGCTATCGAATGCCCGGCGATTATCTTGTACGCCTCGCCTTCGTTGTTCGGAACGTTGTTCGATTTCAGGATGGTAAAACCGGCGGCCTCGCCGACCTGGCCGTTCGCCAGACGGCGGTCAGAACGCAGCGTGCCGGCATTGATAAAGCGGTCGTCCTTTAAGAGCATTCCGTGAAACCATGCCGGAACAACAACAAACCTGCCCTCGATGGGCGTGTTCGCCTCATCCAGCAACACGCCCAGATCGACCAGGTATTCGTATGCCGATTCGGGCGTCGGAACCTCCGGCGTGCCTTCGCTGCCGATGGTGTTTCCGGCATCCACTGCATCCTCCATAGCCGCAGCCAAAAATGTGTCAGACGCGTCGCGAAGCGCCCACGCGGAACGCCGCATCGCTTCATCCAGAACATTGACGTTCTGTTGCGCGCGGTCTATGGAATCCACAAAAAAGTTGAAATATTTTGCCTGATCTATGTTCAGCGTCTGTTGCGAATCGGTCAGAACCTCAGGATCGCTGATGTCCGTGTTCTTTGTATAATCGCCGATGCTCACATCACCGATGGACCCGATGCGGACCGTGCTGCCCGCTTCTCTGATCTCGCCCTCATAATCGCGGTTTACGACCTGTGGCTGGCCGTAAACGAGGGTCTTTTCCAATGCCGTGAGCAGCCGCGCCGCCCAAACCGAAGGTATGAAATTCAATGCCATGTTTTTTTCCTTAATTGTTGTTCCGCCGGATCGGCGGGAAATGATGTGTGTCAAAACCGATGCTCAATGCCGCGCTCTGACCAGGCGGTCATCGGCCGGAAAGAACCTCGCGAACCTCGGCCCAGTCAAGCCTGCGTATCTCGTCCGGCGACATACGCGACAGGGCATCGCGCGACAGCGGTTTTGCCTGTCTTTGCGTTCCCGCTCCGGCATCGATGGCCGCAGCAGGCCGTTCGGCGGCAAACTGTTCCGGGTGTTCCCTTCTCAGATCGGCAACAAGTTCGTCTGCGTTGACGGGCCTGCCGTCGTCGTCAAACTGCACTCGTCCGCCGACCACGCCAAACAGCAGTTCGGGCGAGAACGCTCCTGCCGTTGTCAGGCCGTTCACTATTGCCTCACGCGCTTCGCGGAGCCTTGCCGCCGAGCGAAGCTCCTCATTCTCACGCCTGAGCGTTTCCAGCTCGACCGTTTCCGGCGTCGCCGTTTCGTCTGTGTTGATGTTCGTTTCGTCGTTCATACACGCCGCAGATTAGCCGACGCGGACGGCAAACGGAATACCGATCTTCAAGCAATGCGCAACATCGGGCGGGTTGCGCGAATTGCACGGTTCAAAGCCGGTCGTCGCCTTCATCCAGTCCTCGCGCCCATCGCCAGAACGATTCCTCAAAAACCAGCCAACCAAGCCGCGTCGGGCGGTCACCGACCGTTTCAAATATGCCTTCCTCGCACATCTTTATCAGCGTATGCCGCGTGGGCGGCGGAACGATGATCCGATGCTTTCTTATCAGGCGTTCGACCTCGCCAAGGCGAAGCTTAGACCTGATGGCAACAGTTAACGTTTGTTTCATACTGTCCATATATCTGTTTTATTCCCCTGGTCTCGCAATTTTGCCATGAAAACCGTGAGTATTGTGCGATCCGACCCATTCCGCGCAAATACTTATTTAGTTTTCATCAGCATTTGCATAATCTGATCGTGGCCGGACAAAAAGCGTAAGCGGCGGTGAAAATCTTGATAACAGACCGCCCGGCAATATCCGGCCATTTCAAAATATCAAACATTTGTTTTATTTGCAAAACTATTTTTCGGTGATGAAACAACCAGAGGCAAACTTTTCCGAAAAGGACATCAAAACGGCAGCAGCGATAGTCAGGATCTTTGAAACAGGCTCGTCCGCTGGCAGATATTCGGCGCTGGCGGTGCTGAATGACGGAGCCGGAATAAGCTACGGCGTGTCACAGTTCACGCATCGTTCTGGGTCGCTGCAAAAGGTCGCCGAACAGTATCTGGCAAACGGCGGAACGGTCGCCGCAAACGTTCTCAGAAAATATCTGCCCACGCTTCGGCTCCGTACCGCATCGGCCATCCGCTCTCTTGCCGCAAACGCAGAATTCAGGAACGCCCTTGTCCGCGCCGGCGCGACCGAAGAAATGCGTCTCGCTCAGGAATACGTCGCTTATGAGATGTACATGCTGCCGACGATGCGTGCCTGTGCGGGTTCGGGCTTTACGCTCCCGCTGTCGCTTGCCGTTATTTACGATTCGCTGACGCACGGCTCTTATGCGATGATCCGCGACCGTGTCCGCATCGGGCGCGGTGAAAGCTCGGAAGAACACTTTGAAAAAGCGTGGATCACCGAATACGTTCGCCGCCGCGACGCATGGCTGGCGTCGGTGCCTCGGCTAAGCGTGACACGCTATCGCACAAAATTTTTTCTTGACTGCATCGCCGTCGGCAACTGGCATCTTGAACTGCCGCTAAAAGTTAACGGCGTTTTGCTGACCAAAAAGGATCTCGATCTTTCGCCCGTACCGACGGACGACGACCGCACGGCTGCCGGGCCGTATGACCAACCCTCCAAAACCAAAATGCTCCATCACATCCCTACACAAACTCCTCTATTTCCCGCCAAACATCCGCAGGCCCGGCCGCCGGAAAGCGGTTCGGTGCTGCCGACGCTCGATGAGATCGAGGCACGCATCGACCGCATTGCGGCGAAATACGATCAGGTGGAAAGGATCGCTCACAAGACGCTGACGCGAACCGACCGCGCAAAATCGCTATGGGCGACCGTCGCCGGAACGCTCTGGCAAACGGGCTGGGCCGTCTTTGGCATCATCGCCGGGTTGCCGCGAGAGGTCTGGTTTTTTGTCGCGATAACGGCGGCCATTCTGACGCTTATTTACCTTTACCGGCAGATCTCGCTGGGCAAGATCCGCGAAAACAATCCGAACGAAACTTTTTAAGAATATGAACGACACAAAGAACCTTTTTATCGCATACCTCAGTTCTCTTTCGTCATTTCTGGCGGCGATAGAAACGCGGACGGTCATCACGCTCATCTCGGCCATCGTGCTGCCGATCGTCTTTTTCGCCATCGGCAAGACGGTGGATGTGCTTATCCAGCTTTATCTGCACAACAGGAAAAAGGACGGCAAATGATAAAAGATGTTTTGAAATACAAACTCGCGGCTGCCGCTTTTGCTGCCGTCGCGGTCATCGCGGCGGCAATTTCCATTAGCTATCATCTGCAAATGAGGCAAATGGAAAAAGCCGTCATTTCCGCCAAACGATCAGCCGATTCAGCGCAAAAACGCGCCGAGGAAATGGAGAAAAGAACCTATGCTTACGAAGAAAAGATACGCTATCTGGAAGAAATACTGTCAGAGAATCGGCGGGTCGCCGCGAGGCTCGATGACGAACTGGAAAAGCTTTCTGCTGAAACAGATGCTGCTCGCCGCGCTCTTGGCAACCGCAGCGGCGGCACAGCAAAACGCTGAACGGATGCCGACCGAGCTTGAGCTTTCGCAAAAGCTCATCGCCACGCTCGAACGCGAGAACGCCGCCCTGAAACAACGCCTCGATACAGAAAAAGCGTCAAACGTTCTCCTGACCGAACTGAACGAAACACGAAAAAGCGAGGCCGAAGCCCTCCGGCAAACCATCGCGGCAAAAAATGAAGCTCTTGCCGCAAAAGATGCCGTCATCGCCGCACAGGACGCGTTCATCACCTCGCTCAAACAAAAGAAAACATCTGTCTGGAAACGCATCGGCGACATCGCCATCGGCGTCATTGCCGGCGCCGCCATCCGCTGACCGCCCCGATCTCATTACAAAAAATGCAAGAGGAAGTATTGCCCGACTTTCACGCATGGCTGCAAGCGGGAACACCAGGCTGGACGTGGAACTGGCCGCATCAGCTTTTGATCTACAACCATCTGGAACGCATAACGCGGGGCGAAACGAACCGCCTGATGATATTCATGCCGCCGCGACATTCCAAATCTGAGACCGTGACGGTCAGGTACACGGCATGGCGGCTGATACGCGAACCGCAGATGCACGTCATCCTCGGCAGTTACAATCAGCGGCTGGCGAACCGTTTTTCACGAAAGATCCGCCGCATTGCCGAAGCCGGAATGCCGCTTGCAAAAGACCGTAAGGCGGTGGACGAATGGGAAACAACGGCGGGCGGCGGCCTGTGTGCGGTCGGTGTAGGCAGCGGCGTGACGGGTTACGGAGCGCAGCTTATCGTGATAGACGACCCGGTTAAGAATAGGGCGGAGGCGGAAAGCCGTGCCTATCGTGAAAGCACATGGGATTGGTTCAATGACGACATCTATACGCGGCTCGAACCCGGAGCAGCGATGATCTTGATACAAACGCGATGGCACGAGGACGATCTGGCAGGACGCCTGCTAAAAGAGATGGCGGACGGCGGTGAGGTGTGGGAGGTCCTTTCGCTTTCCGCACTGGCAGAGGACGAGGACGATCCGCTCGGGCGGCAAGCGGGCGAAGCACTTTGCCGCGAACGCTATGACCGCGACACGCTGTTAAAGATCAAAAGAAAGCTGGGCAGCTATGCCTTTTCGGCGCTTTATCAACAGCGTCCTGTTCCCCGCGACGGCGGCCTGTTCAAACGCAAATGGTTTGGCCGTGTCGTTGACGCGGCCCCAAAAGGGCTTCGCTGGTGCCGTGCCTACGACCTTGCGGTATCGACAAAAACGACGGCTGATTATACCGCGTCGTTCAGATGTGCTTTGGACAACAACGGCGATCTTTACATCGCTGACGGCTTTCGCGGCCGTCTTGCCTATCCCGAACAGTATCGCTGCGTCGTAGAGAGAATGGCGGCGGAAGAGCGGACTTCGCACGGCATAGAGGAAGCCCTGCATGGCCTTGCTCTGCTGCAGGACCTAAAGCGGGAAAAGAGCCTGAGCCGGTATCCGCTGAAAGGAATAAAAGCGGACACGGACAAGGTCACGCGGGCTTTGGCATGGGCAAGCCGCGCCGAAGCGGGGCAGGTCGTTCTGGTACACGGGCCGTGGATGGATGAATTTTTGGAAGAGGTTTGCCGGTTTCCCGACGGACGTCACGACGATCAGGTCGATGCCGTTTCGCTGGCGGTCAGGATGCTGTCCGATCAGGGAAAGAACGGCGCCAGAGGATTTTAGCGCATTTATCTAAAGGCCCGACGCGGCTCTTTCGATCACTTTCCACGTAGAGCGGTCGCGGTCAAAAACAGTGTAAAGCCCTTGTTCTTCCATCGGCGGATCGCCCATGTATTGGTCGCCCTTTTTCCAAAACAACTGCCCTTTTTTCTGTCTTGCCGTGCCGCCAAATGCCCAGAAATTTGCTCCGGCGATCAGCGGTTCTTTTTTGATGTAAGAAAAGACCGTTGTGAAATAGCGGTTACGAAAAGCGGTCTTTGCCTTGATGTCAAAAGACTGTCCGTCACGCGGCATCCCAAATTCTTCTATCACGAGCGGTTTTCCCAGACGCTTTGCGACGGCGATGTGTTCGGCTATGTAATCGCGCGTCATTTGTTCGGCCATGGCGTATTGTTCGGCCATCTTGCCGCTTTCAAACCACGCCCAGTTCTTTGGCCAGATGTGGATGGTCAGATAATCAATATTCTTATCGGCGTGAATTTCCTCAAATATCTCCAGGCTTTCGGTTCCGATGCGGCCTTCGTGGCCGATGGAAACAAGCTGATGCGGAGCCTTATTTTTGATGAACGCGGCGGTTTCGGCTATCCATTTTTTATAGGCCTCATTTGCGGCGGGACGCATCGGACGCGGTTCGTTGGCTATCTGCCACGACATCACGGTCGGGTCGTCAACATATCTTTTGCCGGTGACGCTGTTCGTTCGCGAAAGGACCAGCTCGGCCTGTTTTGCATACGCGGCCTTGCACGGTTCGCAAGTGTAAAAATTGGCGACAAGGTCGCGGAGCGTGTCCCAATCGGGTTTTTCGGTGAGCCATTTGCGGTCGATGACGCCATTCCAGATCAGGTATTGCTGAAAACCGCCGCTCCATTCCCAGTTGTTGCTGAAAAACACGACCGCGCGCATATCGCGTTTCGCCATCTCGGCCAGCAAAATATCCAGCCCTTTCAGAACGTCCTCATCGAACTTTCCTTGCTCCGGCTGCAACGGCGGCCCAACGCGCGGAACGTTGTTCAAAAGCCCTTCGCCCTCCGCACCGGCCATCACACGCAGATGCGTCACGCCGTTCTTTTTCAAAAAGTCCAGCTCTTTCCTCAGCCGCTCACTTCCCCGCTTCCTGTCCTTTTCCAAACCCAACAGCGGCCCATACCAATAATTCGCCCCGACAAAATAATACGTCCCACCACCCGCAACCAACCGCCCATCATGAACAGAGATAAACTCCTGCCCGCTTGCGGAAACAACCGACACAAAAATGAACAGAAACACCAACACGAAATGTTTTATCATCGTCTGCGGAGCATAAAACAAACCATCTTCATTGGCAAATCAGATATGTACACGCTATCAACACATTTCACTTATATGTCGATAAACTGGCAAAACATCGACATATTATCTTGACATGTCGATAACGTAAACATATCCTCATGATATGTCGATAAAATGTGAAAACATAAACATATGGCGAACTGGAACCCGAAAACACCATATCAGGAATTGGCTAAACTGCCGCCAAAAGCTGATCTAGAGACGAGAAATGTGCTGAGACACTGCATCGAGGCACGTGCGGCTTTGGCCGAACTCAAACAGGCTGCCGAGTTGATACCAAACCCGTCTATTCTCGTTAATACGCTTCCGCTTCTTGAAGCCAAGGCGAGTTCCGAGATCGAGAATATAGTAACAACGACAGACAAACTGTTTGAGCATCTAAACAGTGAATCGAATGCAGATTCGGCTACCAAAGAGGCTTTGCGATACAGCACGGCACTTTTTCAGGGTTTTCAGGCATTGTCAAAATATCCGCTGAGTACTCGAACCGCAGAGGAAATATGTTCTAAGATCAAAGGTGTGGAAATGCGTGTTCGCAAAATACCCGGGACCGAACTGGGCAATCAGGCAACCGGCGAAGTCATTTACACACCGCCCGTAGGCGAAGATAAATTGCGTGAACTCCTTGCAAATTGGGAACAATTTCTTCACAACGAGACATATCTCGATCCGCTGATTCGACTTGCTGTCGCCCATTATCAGTTTGAAGCGATACATCCATTCACCGATGGTAACGGAAGAACGGGACGTGTATTAAACAGCCTTTTTCTGATCGAACAGGAGCTGCTGACTTTGCCGGTTTTGTATCTAAGCCGTTTTATTTTAGAACATAGGACCGAATATAACCGGCTGCTTTTGCAGATCACAAAGAATCAGGAATGGGAGGCATGGATCATATTCATGCTGTCAGCCATAAAAGAAACTTCTAAGTGGACAATAGAAAAGATCTCAGCAATGAAGCTGTTATCAGAAGAAACTGTCAGATACGTCAGAGCCAGGCTGCCACGTACATACAGCTACGAACTGGTCAATACCATCTTCGAATTGCCGTATTGCCGTATAACAAACCTTATCGAAAAAGGTATCGCGAAACGACAAACGGCATCACAGTATTTGAAACAACTTGTCGATATTGGAGTTCTTATGGAACACGCCGCCGGAAAAGAGAAGCTGTTCATCCACCCAAAACTAATGCGTTTGTTGACCACGGACTCGAACCAATTTGAGCCTTATCGCCAGTAGAATATCTGTCGTTTCGGAACGTCAGGAAAAAGGTGAGTGATAAACGAAGTGGTGAAAATTATCGGCGGTGGTATGGCCGAGATTGAGGTTGCGCAATGAGTATTATAGTTGGCGGGTAATGGCGGATTTACCTTGTACTTTCAATCCGTTCTATCGGATCGAGGAAACGGCCTTTTCCGTCTATTTCGGTCACTTTGGCGGTAAGCATCAAGTATTGCGGGTAGATCATCTGCGGATTTGGTTTTTCTACCATTGGCTTACCGTCAATAGCGACCTTTTGACCTTTATCATCAATAATGTAAACCATTAAATGATCGAATGCTTCTTGTGAATTCGGGTTCCACACAATGCAGTTTTTCTGGTGTGCGTCCGAGCAGACTTTTAGCCTTGCTAACATTGATTCCCCGGGTTTGTTGCCATAAAGCGCGAGTGTGCATATTTCACGCTGGCTTTCACTAACATCCTGACATCTGAATTTAAGATCGATATTTCCTGTGATAGTAATAAGATCGCCGTCGCGTGCGGAAACAACCTCGTCGTAACCGACATCAGCTGTTTCAACTCGGGTTTGTCTCTCGTTTTCGGCTTTGAGTTCTGCCTGCCTCTTTTGCTGCCTCTTTTGTGTAACAGACTCCTGATAAAATGCCGATCCGACTATGCCAAAAGCGGCCAGTGCGACAAACAGATAAAAAAGGCGTGAATGCGACATGAGTGATCCTGGGCAATTATATACTTGGTGTCGTACTGAACTCAATGTTTTTGAACGGCTGTTCTCTCTCCAAATAAAATTCTGCCGTGATAAACTCTCATTCAAATGAGTGATACTGAATTTATTAACATTATCGGCGGTGGTTTGGCTGGGGTTGAGGCGGCGTGGCAGGCGGCGGAGCTTGGGGTAAAGGTGCGGCTTTTTGAGATGCGGCCTGTTATGCAGACGCCTGCGCACAGGACGGACAAGCTGGCTGAGATCGTCTGTTCAAATTCGCTGAAGACGGACGAGCCGGGATCGGCTCCGTATCTTTTAAAAGAAGAGCTTCGTCGCGGCGGTTCGCTGGTGATGGAAGCAGCGGCGGCAACGCGTGTTCCGGCGGGAGCGGCTCTGTCGGTTGATCGAATAAAATTTGCCGAATACATTACCGAACGGATCGAGGCGCATCCGAATATCGAGATCCTAAGAGAAGAAGTGACTTCGATTGCGGAATGCGGAACGCGGAATGCGAATTTATCAGTGCCGTCTTCCAAGTTCTCTGAAAACTCGCTCGATGGTATTGCCGAAGAATCCGCAATCCGCAATCCGCGATCCGCAATTCCAACGATCATTGCGACCGGGCCGCTGACATCGGAGGCGTTAACGGCGGATATAATGCGGTTCACGGGCGACGACCAGCTTTATTTTTATGACGCGATAGCTCCGATAGTGGCGGCGGATTCGATAGATATGTCCATCGCCTTTAAGGCGGCGCGTTACGGCAAAGGCGGCGACGATTACATCAACTGCCCGATGTCGCCCGAACAGTATCAGGTCTTTTTCAATGCCCTGATCGAAGCGAAGTCTGTTCCGCTCAAGCGTTTTGAAGAGACGCACTGGTTTGAAAGCTGTCTGCCGATAGAGGAGATCGCACGACGCGGCGTCGATACGCTCCGCTTCGGCCCGATGAAACCCGTCGGCCTGCCCGATCCCAAAACCGGCGAAGAAGCTTACGCATGTGTACAGCTTCGTCAGGAAAATCTGATGGCAGACGCGTACGGCCTGGTCGGTTTTCAAAACCACCTGCGTTACGGTGAGCAGGAACGCGTTTTGAGGCTTATTCCGGGATTGGAAAATGCCGAGTTTTTGCAATTCGGCCAGATACACCGCAATACGTTCATAAATTCACCAAAAATTTTGAATGAGACCTTAGCAACAAAAAGCGACCCGAACCTGTTTTTTGCCGGGCAGATAACCGGTGTCGAAGGCTATGTCGAATCCGTCGCGACCGGCTGGCTTGCGGGCCGCAACGCCGTTCGGACGCTTCGCGGCCAACCGCTTATCATCGCTCCGCAAACCTCCGCCATCGGCGCCCTTTGCCGCTACGTTTCAAACGTCGAGACAAAGAACTTTCAGCCCGTGAACATCACATTCGGCCTGCTTGAACCGCTGCCGCCCGAACTCCGCAAAAAATATCGCAAAAAACGCGAACGGCATTCCGTTCAGGTGGAACGAGCGCTGAATGATTGGGATGAGTGGCTGGAAAATGTTTGTCGTTAAGCTATGCCCGCATCCTTAGTTTCACATCAAACTTTTTTGAGTTATCATCTTGAAAATAGTTATAAGCCTCAATACCACAGATCATGGAGCGGTTAAGTAAAAAGGCTGCTTTAGCAGTCTTTCCCGAAGGGCAAATAGCCACGGCATAAATGCCGTGGTATGGATAAGGTAAATTAACTAAGGGCGATTTATCGTCCTTGCAGATATTTTAGCAATGTCCGACAGCGTATATTCTGAGATCAATTTCCATATCACCTGGCACACGAAATTGAGTCGGCCAATGATTCGCGAGAATATCGAAGAACGCCTTTATCATTTTCTGACACACAAGATCCTTGAAACTCCGGGAGTTCGTTTACATGCTATCGGAGGCGTCGAGACTCACGTTCACATTGGTGTAAGTATGCAGCCAAATATACTTACTTCAGATTGGATCGGAAAATTGAAAGGTTCCAGTTCTTACTACATCAATAAAGAATTTGGGTCAAACACATTACAATGGCAGCGAGGTTATGGGATCGTCAGTTTTGGAACTAAAGATTTGCCGTGGGTTGTTGATTACATAAAAAGCCAGAAAGAACATCATCGCAAAGGGACAACGCATGAACGATTGGAAAAACACTCTGATGATGAAAGCTAAAACCAAGTAAAGGACGATAAATCGCCCTTATCATTCATACGCAACATTTAACCATGTGCTAAAGCACATGGCTATTTGCCGCTTCGCGGGAAGCCGGTCAAAGCCGCCTAAGATATCATCCGATCAAATTTATCTTGCGTGCGGGCAAATAAAACGGCATTTTTGCAATCAAATGAATCACTCCGGCGTCATTCGCTGTTCGGTCCTTTTTGAATGAAGTTTGCCTTTCTTATAATTTTGCTGGCCGTTGCCGACCTGTCCGCCCAATCGGGGCGTGTAAAGCCGTCTGAGACTCCCGTGCCGCGAACAACACCGCAGCGGCCGGGCAGCTATACGCCGACGAACGAACGTTCACGCGTAATAACGGCAGTAAAACAGCCAACACCCACGCCAACGCCGACGCCTGCCGATGAGGATGACGATGTCATAAGGGTTGACTCCACGCTCGTCCCGATACCCGTTTCGGTGATCGATAAGACCGGACGTGCCATCCGCGATCTGCGGCTTGGTGATCTGGAGCTTTACATTGACGGCAAGCTTGTCGAGATAGGCGAAATGACACATTCGGACAGCCCGGTTCGGCTGGCGATGCTTTTTGACAATTCGGGCAGCGTTCTGGTCGCACGCAATTTTGAGATAGAGGCAGCGGCGCGTTTTTTCCAACGCGTGCTTCGCCCGGACAAGGACATGGCGGCGCTCTTCAGCGTTTCGACCGTCACGCGGCTTGAACAGCCTCTGACCGCTGATCGTAAACGGTTGATCGACGCCATCCGCGGATTTCCGCCGCCCGAAGGAGCCACTGCTCTGCTCGACGGCATACAACTGGCGGCAAATTATCTTAAGGACGTAGCCGGACGCCGCGTTATCGTTATCGTTTCGGACGGCGACGACACAAAGACCGACACGACATTTGAACGGGCATTGAGAACGGCGCAGCTGGCAAATTGCCAGATATTCATTGTGCAAACGACGGGTTTTGAAAATTTTATCCGCACCGGTTCTCGCACCGGCAATGCCAACATCCGCTCGCTGGCCGCCGAACGCCGTATGGAATCATTTGCCAACCAAACCGGCGGAGCGGTTTTCATGCCGGTCGATCAGCGAGAGCTTGATCTGGCTTTTGACCAGATCTCCGCCGACCTTTCCGAACAATATGTGCTTAGCTATTATCCTGATGACGAAAAGGGAAAAACTGGCGAGTTTCGTCAGATAGAAGTACGGGTAAAAGGCCGTGATAACTTGACCATACGCGCACGAAAAGGGTATTACGTTTCTATGAGGTAAATTTATGACACCACAGGAGATCATAAAGGAGATCCAAAAACTGCCGCCCGCAGACTGGCAGAAGATCAAGAACGCCGTTGAAAAAGACAATTCAAATGGCGATGCCGAGCCAATAACTGAAGAGGAACTTCACCGTATTCTTTATGCAAAGGGCGTTATCGGAAATGTCCCAGACCTGTCAAAATGGACAGACGAGGACGAAGACTGGGAACCTGTGGAGATAAAAGGACGCCTTGTGTCCGAGATCATTATTGAGGATCGCCGCTGATGGGCGCTTATTATCTTGACAGCAGTGCGATGGTCAAGCGGTTTTCCAGGGAGACCGGAACGTCGTGGTTGATAAGACTGTTCAGACGTTCCTCCTTAAATTCTATCTATATCTCGCGTGTTACTCCCGTTGAAACCGTTGCCGGATTGGCAAAGCAGCAGCGGATGGGATTACTTGCTACTGCTGAGCTTGACCGATCTGTTAAACGTCTCGTTCGCGGAACTAATTTTCGATTTATTTTCGTGGAGGTGAACCGAACGGTTGCCGATACCGCAATGGCTCTTGTCCGGCAGCACGATCTGCGTGGATTCGACGCGGTTCAACTCGCCGCCGCACTTGAAGCGTCCCGGCAGCGAACGTCGTTTGGTATGCCCGGCCTGATCTTTGTTTCTGCCGACAAGAAATTGAATCTGGCAGCATCTGCGGAAGGATTGACGGTTGATGACCCCAATAATCACTGAGCCGGGAGTTCCTCAGCAACTGCAGTAGATCAAATGTTAAACCATCAACTTGCCGAATTTCTCCAACACCTCAAATATGAGCGCAATATGAGCGACCACACGCTGCGCAATTATGCCAGCGATCTGGAGCAGTTTCGGGCGTTTCTTTTTGCCATAGAAAAACGCGCGGACATTCCCGTTAACGAGATCGACCGCCTGACCATTCGCGAATGGATGGCGTCGCTCGACACTGCCGGCAAAAAGAAGACCTCACGCGCCAGAAAACTTGCAAGCCTGCGAACCTTCTTCCAATTTCTGATACGCGAAGGCAGGCTGGAAACCAATCCGGCAAAGCTGGTCAACACGCCCCGCGTTGAACGAAAGCTGCCGACCCATCTGTCAATAGAGGACGCCGTCCGGCTGATAGAAACGCCCGACATCAACACAGACCTTGGCCGCCGCGACCGCGCCATCATGGAATTTCTCTATGCCACGGGCATCCGCGTCGGCGAGCTTGTGGGCATCAATATGCAGGACGTGGATTTTCGCGAACGCATGGTCCGCGTCACCGGCAAACGGCGAAAACAACGCATCGTCCCTTTTCACGAACACGCCCTGCAGGCGTTGATGCTCTATCTGACCGAAGCTCGTCCCGCATTTTTGAACCAGTGTCCGCCCGCCGAACGCGATGCCCGGGCCGTGTTTCTGCATCGTCGCGGCGGACGCCTGACCACGCGGAGCGTCGGGCGAATGATAGATAAATACATTGCCCAATGCTCTGATATGCACAACATTTCGCCTCATAGCCTTCGCCACAGCTTTGCCACACACCTGCTGGACAGCGGTGCCGACCTCCGCGACATTCAGGAACTGCTCGGCCACGCACGCCTTTCCACTACACAGATATACACGCAGGTCTCAATGGAAAAAATGATCGCCGTTTATGACAAAGCCCATCCAAAGGCGTAGGTCATATTACCTTTACCGCGTCAGCCATGCGGCAAACGCAAGCCATGTTTCGGTCCCGCTTATCATCAGCCGCAGCGGTTGTGACGCAATGATGAAAAGCAGCCCGATGGCAAAAGCCGGATTCACGCGGCGGTTTCGCCATGTATCGACGCCGAGTATGACAAGCCCCAGAACATCGGGAAATCCCCAAAAATACAAAGGGCCGAGGCTCTGCAATGCCTCAATTTTGACGCGGGCAAGCGCCGGCGTCAAAAAGTTGATCGCCGTCAATATCATCAGCCGCCTGTGATGCGCTGGCGTTTTGCGATAATAGATAGCCGCCGCGAACAGCAGACCGAAAACAACCACATCGCCCAGCGGAACGATCATAAATGAAAGCGGCGGGATGTCCGGCGGGAACGCGACCGACCCGTATTTGCCCGACTGGATCGACACGATCACGCCGGTCACAATTATCAGAGCGGCAAGCCCGACACCTGCCAGTCCCAGCCGCATGTGCATCTTCACGTTCTTTGCTCTGACCAGATAGACCTGTGCCGCGAACAGAGCGATCCACAGCGTCATTACCAGCGCGTGGACGTGGGTCATCCATCTGAAAGAGGAAAAGGCCTTGCCCGGAACGAAATAATAGACCGGGCCAAATCCCATAAACGTCACTACGATGAGAATAAGAGCCGCAGCGACAGCCGTCCTGCCGTCAAACGCTTTTTTGCTTTTTGCAGCCACGATCTGCTGCTGAAAGATTTCATTTACCGCCATTGTTGTTTTCTCCTTTTTATTCCCCCCATTCACAGAACGCGAAGAGGGGGCGGAGAAAATATCAGCAGAAGAATTTTTGACAGGAAAACCGGGGGCTGTTGACATTTGCGATTTTGACATTTTTTTTTGAACGCGGATTAAGCGGATCGGGCAG
>CAZOXY010000052.1:0-26586 GCA_964583955.1 uncultured Chloracidobacterium sp.
GGAGATCAATCAGAACAACTAGAACAAGATCTTCAAATGCAGTTAGAAGAACAACACGTGGCGAAGGAAGAGATTGAACATCAATCTGCCGAATATTCCCAATGCTTTTGCGCCACGTTCTATTTCTGCATTGTCATTGTTCGTTTTCTTCAATCTGAAAAATATTATAAGGCTTATTACTTCCCCTTTTCCTTTCATTTGATACATTTTTGCGCACAAGAAGAAGGATCGAGAAGAAAGGGGAAAAGAAGCGAAATGGGAATTGTGACTTTACTCTTTTCCCTTGAGTCTAGTCTGGAGTCTGGAGTTGCTATGTCAGAACCGCCGCTCCCCTCCTGCCAGGAGGAGGGATGGGGAAAGGCAGGGCTAGTGCGAACAGCAGGCGGCGGGAACGCCAGAGTCCGAACCGCAACGACCAAGTTCAAAAATCACGAAAGGCCCGACATCTGCCGAGGCCTTTTCCTTTCTATATCAATATGGGCGTCTAAACCTTTTCTGCCAAAAGGTCCGTCACCTGATCGACGATATGCCGCAGGACATTGGCGTGCATTTCAGGCTGGGAACCTGTTCGCATCGGCTTTCCGCTGCGAACCGAAATGTTCCCGGTGTATTTTACCTTTCCGGTTGCGACCTCGATCAGCCGGACAGAGACCTCGGCCGAGCCATGACCGTCGGCGTCTTTCGGTTTGTAATCAATGACCGTGCCGGTCACAACGTATGCGACACCGAGCTGCTTTCCAAGCTTTACCGCCGCCGCTGTCGAATTCCCGTTGATCGCCGTCAGGTCCGCCTGCGAAGCGTTTCGCGTGTGCCGCGTGTCATAAACGTCAAACTTGCGCGTATGATTCAGCGAGGCTGAGAGCGTCGTCTGCAGCCCGCGCTTTGCCTGGTCATTCATCGCCGAAGCATCTGCACCGGGCGTAAACTCGACCACCGCCGTCTTCACGCCTTTAACCCTTGCCGTTGCCTGGGCAAACGACACGCCCGCCAACGCGATCCCCACAATAAATGCTGTAAATAATTTTTTCATAGTTCGCTCCTGTTCAATATCCGGCCGCATTTTCAGCGGCCACATATCTAATGCGTTGAGGAACAGAAAAAACTATCATTTTGGGATGTCTTTTGACTTATGAGTCAAGCATCTCTGCTTGCCGACGCCGCAAAGTGGTGGCCGTATCAGCAGCTCACAGGTTGTGCAGAAGCCCGCACGAAGTACGGGCATTCCCGCCGGAGTAGCTGATGAGTTGCGGCTTCGCAGTACGGAAAGGCTCTGACTTTCCGGCAACGTACCGAAACAACCTGCGGCTAGACAGCCTTTTAAAAACCGAACCCCGGAAGTGTCGGCACCGTATCTGATATAGTATCTTGAGTGTATTGAGGTAGATGATGAGATGTCCAGGTTGCGGTGAAGCGATTATTGAAGATCAGCAGTATTGCCGTGTGTGCGGAGCGGAATTGAACGCCGGCGGCACGAGCAACACGGCCCGTGTGCGCATAGCGGGACTTGGAGTTTTGGCATTGATGTTTGCGGGGTTTTCGACAGTGATATTCGGGAAGATGCTGGATGTGCGGTGGCTCACCTTTCTCGGAATGTTCGTTATGATAACGGGAATTTTTATTGTCCCGGCCTATGTATTGCTTGTGGGGACCCGCCCGCGAAAACCCGCGTTAAAGCAAGCCGCCGCGCCGATAAAGCCTGTCTCGATAGAAAAAGCCGCCACTACCAGCAAGCTCCTGCCCGTAACCGAAGCCGACTATATTCCAAGTGTCGTCGAAGATACGACCGAACTTCTCAAGACACCAGTCCGCAAATTATAGGTCGTGAAAAGTTATCAACTCCCGAATACGAAATGGAACAACTCCCCGGATTTGTCCCTGAAGGATGCCAAACAATATAACGCAGGGTAAGGTTTATGACCTTACCCTGCGTTAATACGTTATACATCTGAAATTACTTCAGGTGTTTCTTAAAGAAATCGAGTGTGCGCTGCCACGCTAGTTTGGCCGATTCTTCATCGTAGCGTGGTGTTGTGTCGTTGTGAAAGCCGTGCTGCTTTTCTTCGTACATAAAGGACTCAAACTTTTTCTTGCTGTTGGTCAGGGCTTCTTCGTAAGGCTTGGCGCCCTCGTTGATCCGTGTATCGTTGCCGGCATAATGAAATTGGATCGGAGCGGATATTTTGGGGATGTCCGCGATGCCCGCCTGACGGCCATAGAACGCGACACCGGCGTTTAGGTCCTTGCCGAGCAGCACCGCAAGCTGATTGACCATTCCGCCGCCAAAGCAAAAGCCGACCGCGCCCAATTTACCGGTGCTGTCCTTTCTCTTTTTCAGCCAATGGGCGGCTGCGACAAAATCCTCGGTCATCTTTTTGCCGTCAACCTCACGAAATTTTGCTGCTCCCTGCTGTTCGTCGCCGGGATAACCGCCGACCGAGGTCAGGCCGTCCGGCGCGAATGCCAGATAACCGGCCTTGGCAAGGCGTCGGGCAACGTCTTCGATATACGGATTGAGGCCGCGATTTTCATGGATGACCAGAACGGCCGCGAACTTTTTACCCTTGGCCGGATGAGCAAGATAGCCCTTGATCGACCCGTTGCCTTTTGGCGAATCGACCGTCTCGTAACCTACGGTGATCTCGTCGTCATCCGGAGCGACGGTCTGTGCCCAGGCGTAGTTGGGCTTTAAGCTTTCGAACAAGGCCGCGACCGTCACGCCGCCGACGGCAAACTTGCCCAGGCCGTTGAAAAAGGCCCGGCGGTCGATCTCGCCGTGCTGCCATTCGTGAAAAAGGTCCAGTAATTCCTGCGGGTATTCATCTGCGGTCTTGCGTTCCATATTTTCTCCCTCTTGTTGTTTGAAAATGAAAAAGCCGCACGCGGTTTACGATCCTGCCAGCGGCATTTTCGGTCATTTGCCTGTCTTCATAGCGTAGTTTGCGATGGCATCTTCCATTGTCGAGCCGAAAGCATAACATTCGCTTTCCTCAACGCTGACGAACTCCGGCCCGACAACACAGAACTGGCCGCCGTCACGAAAGACCAGGGTTCCGCCCGGGCCGGATTCGGCCTCAAGGTCGGGATCGTTCTTTAACAGCTCAAATTCTTCGGTCATGGCTTTTCGGATCTGGCCCTTTCGGCGCTCCATGCCTCTTCGGCCTGCCCGCCGAACGAGACTATGCCATTCATTTTGTCACCCGTAACCTTCCCGGAAAAGGTCATCGTCAGGTCGTTGCCGCCGTAATTTATCGTGTAGCTGAACTCAATGGCGTCGCCCTTGATCGTTCCGGTGATCGGCACGTCGCCGCTGGAACGCTTTGCCGTTCCGGTCAGCTTCTCGCCGTCAACCTCCAGCACTATCTTGAACGGACGCGTTCCGCCGGGCGTGTTGAACGCTCCGTCCCATTCACCCGCGGCCGACGCCGTCTGGGAGCTGCCGTTGCCAAAACCGATAAGGACAAAACCTATGACAAAAAAAGCAAAAAACAAACCTCGTTTCATAAAATGACTCCTTTCGAGTATTTTACCCATATTTGTGTCACATTCGCCAACGCGGTAAATGGATGCCGTCCGCATTGGTTGACTTCAATGGCGGTTCGGATAGGATATATTTTATGAGCGAAAAAGAGCTTATGTCGCCGGCGGACATTCACGCCTTTGGCATCGAGATAGTCTTCAAACAGCTTGAAAAGGACGGTTGGGTCATTGATTCCGCCGACGTTCTGGCCGATCTTGCCACCGAACCGCAGATCGTTGCCAAAAAGGACGGCGAACTTGCATTCTTTATTGTCCGGACGGACGTTTACCCAAAACGCGGCCGATTTGAGGAAGGGGCCGAGGCATTCAACACGCTGGTGCGTCACGCCAGTGCTCACGGCGCCTCGTGCTACTTTGCCAGCGTCCTGATCGCCAATTCCGAAGGCAAAACAGACGAGGAAATGTCCGTTCCCGTCAAAGGCGTGGCATATAATATCGAATTTAACGGCCTCGTAAAAATGGAATTGCCGCCCGCCGCTCCTGTCAACGGCAACGCCTCTGCCGCCTGAGCGCTCAAAAAAAGGAGCCACAGGCAATTCTCTTCAAAATACCCGCGACTCCCCTTTTATCCACGCGCAACGGAGCGTGGAATTCGTTGCTGTGTGGTCAATTAAAGGGGCAATTGTCCCGCGATTCCGCAAAATCGTACAAACAAGCCTGTGCAACCGGATATTTGACAAAATAATCCGCAAAAACGAAAAATTCTGTCCTTTTCGCTTTTTGTTTTTCGCATTCTCCTTAAATAGCACCCTTTCCATTTGATTCAGGAGAAAACTATGTCCACGAAAAAACGGCCCGTCACAGCCAGATTTCTACTCGTAATTGTTGCAGCCATTGTGCTTACTGCCAGCGGAGCATTTGCTCTTGCGCGCGGTGGTTCGCCCGGCGGTTTCCTGTCGGGGCTGGCCGAAGCCCTTTCACTGAACATAACCGCAAAAGCCGAAAGCGCCCGTGAGGATGCGGACCAAAAAGATGAGAAGGCCGCAACGCCTGCTGGCGGCGGTATCGACGG
Organism: uncultured Chloracidobacterium sp.; assembly: GCA_964583955.1. Lineage (GTDB taxonomy): Bacteria > Acidobacteriota > Blastocatellia > Pyrinomonadales > Pyrinomonadaceae > OLB17. Next base: position 4,550 of record CAZOXY010000052.1, read on the forward strand.
GCTTATCTACGGCATGGGCGATCTGCCGCTGACCTTTCCCGACCGGCGTGACAAGATTTTTTTCCACGACCCTGTTAACGGCCCCGTTTCACTCGGGTCCGTCAATGATTTTGAACCCGCTTGGTCTCCCGACGGTAAAAAGATAGCCTTCGTCAGTCTTCGTGACGGAGACACCAGAACATACGATGACCGCCGCAGGAATCGCGAGCTATATATAATGAACGCGGACGGAACCGACCAGCAAAGGCTTGGCAGCGGCCAGTATTTTGGAGCGGAATCTCAACCCTCGTTCTCTCCTGACGGGCGATATATCGTCTATTCGGCTGATTATTCGTATAGCGGCCACGGGTACGGCGGATTGTATATCTTCGACACATTTCAGAATGAAACTACTCAGGTTTTTCCGGATATGGGAAGCGCCTGTTACGACGAAGGAGAGGACGTACGCGGCAATCGTCCGAAAAATAAGAGGCAAACGGAAAACCTCGTACCTGGCGAATTTGGGCCTGAGACTCCGATCTTTACTCCTGACGGACAGTACATCATCTTTGGCGAGAACGAGAACTATGACTATGTCAGGCGGCTGAAGCGAATAAAGCTGGACGGCAGCGAGTGTACCACTATTTTTGAATTGGATTGGTGGTATGACCAATACCAGCCGCTTTTTGCCCAATTTTCGCCGGACGGCACCAAGATCGCCTTAACATACGGCTATGATATGTCCGCAAATGCACAGGTCTCAGCCGGCGACCAGCCTACGCATTTTATCGCCATCATCACCCCGAACGGCAATCTCATAAACGAACTTCCGCTCAGCAAAAAGGCCCGACACCTCAGCTGGTCGCCGGACGGGACCAAGATCGCCTACATCACCAGCACGAATTATCCCAATGTTCCGAATGGCGAGATATGGACTGTCGATGCGAATTTCGGACATGAAGAGCAGGTGGTCTTTCATGGCGGTTACGAAACCTTTCGCGGCCTGAGCTGGGGAACTCCCTCGTCCGAGGTTCCGCCGCTGCGCGTTAAAATAAATGATCCTCATCCGGTAGAGGCCGGCACGTCAACAACAGGAACCGTTTACCTGTCATCTCCCGCGCCCGCGGGCGGCACCACGGTAACGCTCAGCTACAACGGAGACCTGACCCAGCCCTATATTTTTACGTTCCCGGAATCGACGGACTCACCTCGCGAATTGACGCTCACGGTTCCCGAAGGAGCGACCGAGGCGGCCTTTCAGATCGATGTCCCGATGAGATCACAGTATCGCAGCGCGGATGTGGCGGCGGTACGCTCATCTCCTTTCGGCCTTGCTCGAGCGACCGTAACGGTAATGCCGCCAAAGGCCGATCTTACGGTCACAACCTTTACCGCTCCCGCGACGGTGGCGCCGGGAGCTTTTTTCAACGTCAACTCAGTGGTATCCAATATAGGCGGAGCCTCCACCAACGTAGGGTTTATCGACAGGATATTCTTTTCCACCGATGATGTCCTTGACGGGACTGACGGTTCATTCGTTGGAAGCCGTTCACAATCGGCTCTCGCCGCAGGAGCGCAGACCCCTCTCAATTCGATCAGTGTCAACATCCCTGTGGACAGGATCCCGTCAAATGGCACTTACTATCTCATATATGAGACCAATTCGAATCGGGCGGCCGATGAGAACCTGCGATATTCCAACAATAGATATGCTGTTCCCATACAGATAGAACTACCCGACATTGTTTCGGAGGACCTGTCTGTCCCGGATGAAATATTACCGGCTACGAACTACAACGTTACCTGGAATGTCCGGAACGCGGGAGCAGCCGGCACCTCAAACAATTTCATCAACAGCCTTTACGTCTCATTTGACGAGGTTATCGGAAATGGAGATGACATCCTGTTGTCAAGTCAACTTGCCACCGGGCTGGAAGTAGGGGCCGTTGCCAGTTACTCCGCCACGATCAATATACCCACCGTGCCTGCGCGCGCGAGCGGGTCGGTCACGATCTATGCCGTGGCCGACCGGAACAATACGGTGTTCGAAGGTCAGCCTGACGGCCCCGGCGAGAACAACAATACGGTATCCGCGATCTCTCAGTTCAATTACAGAGTAGCAGACCTGGAGGTCGTCTCAACCTCCCTGCCCGTCGAGGTCGATTCGGACACGCCTTTCGCGGTGGCATGGACGACAGCAAATGTCGGCAACCGCGACGCCGGATCATTCCAGGAAAGTGTTTACTTCTCGGTAGATAATCAGGTAAATGCCAACGATGTCCTGTTAGGCACATTCCCGCTGCCGAGCGGATTGACCGCCGGAGCCAGTGTCGAAAGAATACAGAATGTCACGATCCCGACAAATCAGGTGCCATTAACGCCACCGATCGGCAGCTACTGGATATATGTACGTACTGACGCTAATAGCAACATTAACGAAGGTGAAAATGAAAATAACAATATCCGCTGGCATCCGGTTCAGGTAAGAAGACTGCTGCGTCCCGATCTGACGGTCACGAACATCACCGCACCGGACAACGCATTCTTTGACCAGACCATACAGGTGCAATGGACGGTGTCCAACAGCGGTCAAGGCCCGACCAACGCGGCCAACTGGAAAGACAGAATAAGTATGTTTCCCAGCGCACAGTCGTCTGGCGGAAGCGTCGCTGAGGTTGACAACATCAGCTTTCTCAATGCAGGCGAAAGCTACATAGCATCGGCGGCCGTAAAAGTGCCGCGCGGTTATGTAGGCTCTTATAAAATAGGCGTCAAGACCGATCAGTACGGAGCGTTGAATGAAGAAAACACCACTAACAACGCCCTGACAAGAGACATTATGCTCAGCGCTCCGCCGCTGCCTGACCTTATTGTAAACAATGTACAGGCACCCAACGTGGTTTATGCCGGCGAACCGGTTTCCATAACCTGGACGGTCGAGAATATAGGTGATGCCGCTGCGGCAGCTACGACCGCCGCATGGAGGGACAGGGTCTATCTGTCAACCGACGAAACATTCAGCCCCGGTACCGACCGCCTGATCTTTACCGGTGAAGCACGGTCGGCACCGCTGGGGGCGGGTTTGACCTATACCGGCCAGACGCAGGAAAGGGTTAAGGTAAACGGTGAGTATATTTGGCGTAATATCAACCTTCCGTCAAACGTCCCGGCCGGCGAATATTATGTGTTCGTTCTGACCGACGCCTTAAACGGCGTATATGAATTCGCCGGTGAAAATAATAACTCCGCTTATGACAGTCAGGGCATTGGCTTTCCGATGACGGTTCTTTCCACGCCGTTCGATCTGGTGGCAAACACTGCCCCTATAGCGCCTGACGATGTAACAGGCGGCCAGTCGGTGGAGGTTTCGTTCACCATAAGGAACCAGGGAGCCTTTAGCACATGGGGCAGTTGGAGGGACGGCCTGTATCTCTCTGCCGATCAGACATTAAGTGCGGACGACACGTTGCTCGGTTCGGTAAACCACTCAGGTTTCGGTCCCGGCGAACAGCGAACGGTGGAGCTTAATGTCATGGTGCCACAATGTTTGAACGGCACATATTACCTGATCGCAAAAGCGGACTATGCCAATCAGGCATATGAATTTGACCCTGGGTACGATGCCGAAGCAAACAATGAAAGTCCGGTCAAACAGATCCAGATAACATCAATTCCGGCCGATCTGGTCGTTACCGACGTAAATATTCCCGCGATCACCGGTGCCGGACAAACATTTGACCTTTCATGGACGGTCCATAATAACGGATCCGGCCCCGCGAACGAGCAATGGTACGACCGTATCATGCTCCATTCGGCCAACGGCATGGGTTCCACCCAACTGGCGTTCGTACGTCATACCGAACCGCTTGCCGCCGGCTCATCTTATACCACGAGCCAGACGGTAACGCTGCCGCAGTATATGCAGGGCCAATATCACATAGAGGTCCGGACCGATTACAACAACAACGTGGCTGAGTGCGGAGTGGCCGAAGATAATAACGTCGGCACATCTTCATCATTCAGCCTTGACAGCAATCTCCCTGACCTCGTGATAGACAGCATAACACCATCCGTATCAACAATTGAGGCCGGAGGTTCGATGCAGATCGAATGGACGGGCCGAAACCAGGGTGCGGCGATGGGCGCGAATATTCCGGGCTGGATCGACCGCGTATATCTCTCTTCGAACACCACGGTGAGCAACAATGATTGGCTCATGGGTTCTTCCGTCACGCAGATACCGCTGATGCCGGGCCAGACATACAATAAACAGGTCACGGTCAACCTCGGCAATGTTCCGGCGGGAAATTACTATATCCTGCTGGTTACGGACGCGGCGAATAACGTCTATGAAGGGCCTAACAACAGCCTGTTCGAAACGAATAACCTGACCGTATCGACGCCGATCTCAGTGACAGTTCCGGGCATTGATCTTCAGGCGGTCGTCAACAGCGTTACGGCCCCGACGTACTCCGGCCAGCCGGTGAATATCGAGTGGACCGTGACCAACCACGGTGATGCCGAGACGCTTACAAATGCCTGGGTTGACCGCATCATACTTTCGCGTGATTCGGTCATTGACGCCACCGATCCCGTTATAGGCTGGCGTAACCGCACCGGAACGCTTGCGGGCAATGCAAGCTATACCGTTAACCACACGGTGCTGATGCCGGCCGGCCTGACCGGGACATACAGGATATTTGTCCGGACAGACCACAGCAACCAAGTCGTTGAGAATAATGAGAGCAACAATCTGAGTGGGCCTTTAGATATCGAACTCGAACTGGCTCCGCCTGCGGACCTGAATGTGACCAACATCACAGTACCCGGTTCGGCAAGCCCTGGCGACTTTATCCCGCTGACATGGGCATACCAAAATTCCGGGAATTTCCCTGCCGTCGGCCCGTGGCGGGACAGTGTCTATCTGTCGCTCGATCCGTATTGGGACGCCGGTGACATCCTGCTGGGACAACAGCCGAGAACAGGCGATCCGCTTGGTATCGGCGCCGCCGGCACAGCATCACGCAGTTTCCAGCTTCCGCCTATGGAAGACGGCGAATACTACGTGATCGTCAGGCTCGATTCACAAAACCGCGTCCGCGAAACCAACGAGGCGAATAACGTCGCCGTTTCAACAGGGCGTATCGTCGTCGGGATGACAACACTCATCATGGAGGAGGATCACAATACCATACTGAACGATGGCGGGTTCAAATCGTTCAGGTTCGAACCGGGAGTCGATGAGACCGTGCTTGTTTCGCTCACCGGTGAAGCGGGGAAAAACAACGGCCTGTTCACCAAATATCTTACGCCGGTCAATCTGTCCAACTACGAATTTCAGGGCGACGGACAGAATACACCGGACAAGGAAAACCTCGTACCGGTATCGGAAGAAGGTTCGTATTATTCGATGGTGACGAATGACTTTATTCCGCAAAACTTAAGGGACAGTTTTAGCCCTGTCGCCCCGGATACTGCCGGCAAGGGCCGCAAAGAGCAGGCCGGGTCGCCTGAAGCAATGCAGGAAATAACCGTCAGAGCTGAGAGGCTGCCCTTTGTGGCAAGACAGGTGAATCCCTCTTTTGCCGGAAATGTCGGTATTGCATCACTGGTCATCGAAGGAGCAAAGTTTGCCCCGGATGTACAGGTCAAACTGACCAGATCAGGCCATGCGGACATACTGCCTCTTGAATTCGTGTCAAATAACACGATCATTGCCGCCGTCTTTGACCTCAAGGGAAAGAATCCCGGGATGTATAATGTTACCGTTATCAACCCTGACGAGGTCTCAGAGATAGTGGATGGATTTGAGATCAAACAAGGCGGTGGATATGATGTTCGCCTCACTGCCAACGGGCCTCAAAATCTTAGTTTTGGAGCTCAAAGGGCGCGATATACCTTCTCGGTATCCAATGACGGCCTCAATGATGCGATTAAAGTGCCGCTTATCATCCGTCTCCCGGTCGGCATGACCTATAGTCTTGATCGTTCAAATATAAATGAGATCGATTTTGGTGAAGACTACGAGGAGTACAGCGAGATAGAATTTCCCGATCATTTAGATGACGAGGACTATCGGTCGATAATGCTGCTGGTCCCTGTTCTTCGCTCACGGCAGACCGTGCATGTTGGCGTTGATATTGTGGCACCGACGATGGGAGCCTTCACAGTGCTGGCTGATGTATTTGAGCCTCTGAGCGAGCTGACCGGTTCCGAACCGCTCAGCGGAAATTTAACTCAAGCAAGTATTGCGGTGTCCTCACTTGGGCCGGTTTCAGAGATGACGGCCGAAGAATGCGCCCGGGAACTGATGAGGCAGCTTCTTATAGATATATTGAAGACGGTACTGCCGTTCAACTGTCTCGGAGCTACTCTCAATGCGGTTGCCAACTTGATCGATCTTGCAAGTTGGGCAATGATGAACGGAAATAAGTCCAACGTCTTTGAATCGCTGGTGACCGTGTTTGGCGCAATAGGCAACAGCGTCGGCAAGTGGGCGATCCACTGTGCTACGGACGGTCTGAAGAAATCACCGGCATTTCTCATCGGACAAAGTACGATGTTGATCGCAAAGGCCCTTTGGACAGTGCGAAAATGCAGGAAAAAGGAAAAAGAGGTGAGAGTAAGCAGGCCGGCTGCAAAGGATCCGAACGAAATGATCGGGCCGGAAGGTTACGGGCCAGAGCGATTTATCTCCGCTCAGGAGCCGCTTTTCTATAGGATCAATTTTGAGAATGTACCGGAAGCAACGGCTCCGGCCCAATGGATATACATAACTGATATTCTCCCGCCCGAGCTTGACCCCCGGACTGTCAGGCTAAAAGAGATCGGGTTCAACCACCAGACATTTGTTGTGCCGGAAAATCGTGCGTTTTACACGTCGCGTGTCGATTATGACACTGGAGAGCAAACGATAAAGGCGGATATTTTCGCCGGGCTGGATATAGTCAACAGACGCGTGACCTGGACGCTGACGGCAATAGACCCGAATACGGGCGAGCGTCCGCTTGACCCGCTTGTCGGCCTACTGCCGCCAAATAATGAGGATCGTGACGGCGAAGGTTATGTGACGTTCACGGTCGAGGCTTACGACACACTTCCGAACAGAATACCGATCTCGAATTTTGCAACGATCATCTTTGATGAGAACGAACCGATCGTCACGAATATAGAGACCAATCTGCTGGACAGCGTAGTACCGTCGAGCCAGGTGGCACCGATGTCGGCAACATCAGATTCACCCGAGATACCTGTCTCGTGGTCAGGCACAGATGACGTCGATGGCTCTGGTCTCGCATATTGTGAGATCAGGGTTTCAGAGAACGGCGGTAATTTCACCACGGCTTTGAGACCTGAGGCGATTGCCGGCTCGGAAGTGTTCACCGGCAAATGGGGGACACGTTACGGATTTTACTCCGTCTGCGCCGATAATTCCGGGAACATAGAATCCGCTCCGCTGCTGCCTGATGCGGAGATACTGATCCGAGGCGGTGCGACGGAAAGCGATGTCTCACCGCGGCCTGACGGCAGCGATGGCGTGGTCAATGGTGATGACGTAACCCAACTGCGGCAATTTGCTGTCGGCCTTGACACGACGTTCCAGTATAACGAGTTTCAGCGTGCTGATTCGGCTCCGCTGAACGCGGGCGGTGACGGCAGAATATCCGTCATTGACGTCGTCCAGGCAAACCGGTTCGCTGCCGGCCTCGATCAAAAGGTGTCAGCCATCGGACCGAATGAACCTTTCGCAGGATTGAGAAAGGCAGCGGGCGGCGGTTCGTTGGAAAACCTCGGGGGTTCGCGTGAACTCCGTGCCTACGCAGTTCGTAGGACCGGCAACAGAATAACCGTCGGGGTACTGATGGATGCCGACGGCGATGAGGCCGGTGTCGGGTTTACCCTGAATTTCGATCCAAGCGTTCTGGGCGATCCGGGCAATGCCGCCATCGGCACCGGTGCTTCGGGCGGAACCGTCACGGTCAATACCAATGATGCCGCAAATGGCAAGGTCGGCATCATTGTTGACAAACTTCCCTCACAGCCGTTTGCGGAAGGCTCGGTCCAGGTCGTGACCATTGAGTTCACGGTGGCGGTCGGAGCGGTCGGCTCGACGGAGATCGGCTTTGGTGATGACGTCACCGCCCAGGAGGTCTCTGACGTCAACGCTCTTCCGGTCGCGGCAACATTCATGCCGTCGATGGTGGAACTTGCCGGCCCGACCGCCGCTGAAGTGTCCGTATCGGGCCGTGTCCTCACAAGCGGAGGCCGGGCGATCTCCAACGCGCGTGTCACGTTCCGCAACGCGGCCGGCGGATCGAGAACTGTGAATTCCAACGGCTTTGGTCATTACAGAATTCCCGGTCTGATGCCGGGTGAGGCCTATGTGATAGAGGTCAAGGTAAAGGGACACTCCTTCCAGACAAGAACGTTGCTTGTGGATGACGAAATGGCAGGAGTTGACCTCATCGCCTCTCCCTCAGGGGATGTACGCTAACCCCATTTCTTATCTGATCGGCCACTTAAAGAGACCTCTCGAATTATCGGGAGGTCTCGCTTTTGTTTCTTTGACCGGATCTTATGTCCTTATCAGTTTCCAATGGAGGCCAATGACATTCGAATCATTTAGGAAATGCAGAGGCGTAAATTGAAGCTTTTGGGATGGGTGGAAGATCGACAGATGAACCTCAACAGACTTATATTCACTCGGATAGTAAAGCGATCAGCCAGTTCGTTTTTCAAGATCAGTGATCAGCTTCGTGAGCTTTTCCAACTCCGGTCTGTCAACTTCGTTGAAATGGCCGTCTTCTTCCATCTTCTTCAATCCGTTCAGGGCCGATCGATAACTCTCAAGGGCACTACGAAGATGTTCCGGCCTTGACGCGGGGCCTTTTGCCAGCTCAGTATAACAGTCCCCCATGTATGCGTAATTCAGTGAACGCATGCGCTTTACATAGGTATTTTGCGGATTTAAGCGAGCAACGGTTTCATACTCCTTATCTGCCGTGACCAAAGCGTTCAGGGCGTCAGCATATCGTTTGAGCAGGAACAATGTGGTTCCAACAGAATGTCTTGTATTCGCAATATCGTAATGGGCCTCGCTGTTATTCGGATCCAGATCGGCCAGTTGTTTGAATTGGTCAAGGGCGGTATTTATTCTTTCCAGTGACTCAGTTCCTCGTCCGGCCTTTATAAGTGTCTGGGCGAGTTTCTTGTTTCCCATCGCGACATCGCGTTTGGCCTGAAAGCTTCCCGGATCGGTCTTAAGACGAAGTTCTGCGATCTCGACCCCTTTTTCAAAAAGCGACACGGCCCGCCCCATTTCTTCCAGATCTTCATGGTTCTCTGCCCGTTTCTGATAGGCGAGCATCAGTGATCGCTGCATCTTTGCGTCATTGGGAACCTGAGCAGCTAGAGGAGCGATCAGATCAAGGCCCTTCTGCAGGTTTTCACTGGCAAGCGCGAATTCATTGTCCCATCCCTGGGCCTCGCCTATCGCAACGAACAAATAGGCGTATCTTCTGGCAGTTGCGGCATCGTCCGGCCTTTCGTTTTTCAGTGCTTCGTAGATCGCCATTGACTGGCGGTAATACTCGATCGCTTTTTTATTGTCGCCGTCAAAAAAATAAAGCAGCCCGCGCACCCTCAACATTTCCGCAAGATCGCTTCGGGCATCGAAACTTGATGGATCGGCATCAACCGCTTCTTTACGATATTCCAGAGCGCGTTCATATAATGGAGCGGCTTTTTCATGCGAGCCGCCGTTCGATTCAATATCGCCGATCCGTCCCAGAACGGACGCGATATTCCTTTTTGCCTCAATGCTCGACGGATCACGGGCAAGTATTGACTCACGAAGCTCAAGAGCTTTTGAATAACTTGAAAGGGCGCCCTTTACATCACCCGTGTTCGGGTTATATGGATTTCCCTGAAAATCGCCGACCTTTTCATAGGCACTCGCCAATTCGCGCTGAAGCTGCAGGTCGTCACCCGCTTCCAATGAGAGCCGGTCAAGATATTCCAAAGCCCTTGTTACAAGCAATTTGCGGGCGGGCATCGATCCGGGCAGATTCTCGATCAAAGGAGAAAATTCGTGGATGAATGAATTTGCGAGGGACCTTACGTCTTCAAAGCGCTTTTCCGCCTTTGTTCGCTCCGTAGTGGCTATATTCGCCTGCCAGAACGTCGTCGCAACGCCGCCTGTTATCGCCGTTGCCAAAACCGCCCCGCCGAGAACACCAATGCGATGTCGTTGGACAAATTTTTCGGCTCTGTAACCAAATGTGTTCGGCCTGGCGGTTACGGGCAGGCCGTCGAGATGACGTTTTATGTCCTCGGAAAATGCCGCAACCGAAGGGTATCGGCGCTCCGGTTCTTTTCGCAGTGCCTTGAGAACAATGTTGTCCAGATCGCCCCTAAGGTGTGTCGGGTTCAGTCTGGAACGCATATCGCCGGTATGCTTGACGTTGTCGGATCTTGTTGCATTCTTGTCGCTCTCGGGCGACCCGCTTCCGATGATGGCCGTTCGTGCTGAGGCAATGTCACGAAACTTTTCAGAGCTTGCCGCCAGCACGGCTGAGGGCGGCTGCGGATCGGTATCGAGGACGGCGGTGTAAATTTCGCGGATATCAAATTCCTTATGTTCGAACGGCCGATGCCCGCAGAGCAATTCGTAGAGGATGACACCGAGACTGTAAATATCGGTTGAGGTGGTTACCGTTTTTCGCTGAAGTTGTTCCGGCGACGCATACGAGGGCGTCATGACACCGATGCGCGTCACAGTTGCGATCTCGGGATTCTTATATTCCGCGCCGATGATCTTTGAGATGCCGAAATCGAGCAGTTTCGGAATGCCGCTTTCCGTGACGAGAATGTTCGAGGGTTTTAGGTCGCGGTGCACCACCAGGTTCGTATGGGCAAATTCCACAGCCAGACAGACCAGCCGGAAAAGCTCCAGACGGCGGTTTATCCCGAAATCGTTAACAACACAATATTTGTCTATAGGGAGTCCGTCAACGTACTCCATTGTCAGAAAAGGAATGTCGTCCGGCGTTGTACCCGAATCCAAAAGCCGGGATATGTTCGGATGTTCGAGCGAGGCAAGTATTTCGCGTTCCTGGTCGAACCGGCGACGCAAACTGCCGGTATTCATCTCTCGTTTAAGCATTTTCAGCGCGACGCGCTGTCCAAATTTGCCGTCTATCCTATCCGCCAGATAAACCGCTCCCATACCGCCGTATCCGATCTCGCGAATGATCCTGTACGAACCGATCTCGGTGCCGATCATCTCCTCATCGGCATCTTCGACAAAACCGTGTGCGAGCTCTGCCGCATTAAGGCCGAGCGCCGAGTCATCGACCTCGGACTCCAGTGCCATCAGTGCTTCCACCTCAGTGCGAATGTCCTCATCCGGCGCATTTTTTGCCAGAAAATCAGGGCGCTCGTCCACCGGCAGTTCCATTACGTCCTGCAGCAGTTCCTTTACAATGGCCCATCTATTGACATCCATAAATATTGTCCGGGTGAGTGGTCGATAGGATCATAGGACCGCTCATATAAAGAAATGCGAAAAAGAATTATGAACAAGGTCATCCCGGCGATGTAAAACAGCCGCGGGGACAGGAAATTTCATGCCTGGTTCAATTCGCGATACAGCCACAGCCTGGCGGATCGCCACTCTCTGCCGACGGTCCGCTCGGAAATACCCAGTGCCTCGGCCGCCTCCGAATTGCTTAGCCCGCCGAAAAACTTCATTTCCACGACCTTTGCCTGTCTTTCGTCCAACGATGCAAGCCGGTCAAGCGCCTCATTGAGCGCCAATATCAGCCCGGCCCGCTGCTCAACAGGTATGTTCACGTCGTCCAGCGAAAAGCGTATCGGGTTGCTCCCGCGCTTCTGTGCGGCGTGGACGCGCGCATGATCGACCAGTATCTGGCGCATCAAACGCGCGGCAACGCCAAAAAAGTGGCTCCGGTTCTGCCACTCTATCCCCGATTGCTCTGTCAGCCTGAGAAATGCCTCGTGAACGAGCGCGGTTGGCTGGAGGGTATGGTCCCGTCGCTCACGGGACATATAATATCTGGCCTGTCGCTTCAGTTCGTCATAGACAAAAGGCAGCAACAGTTCTTTGGCTTCTTCCCGGCCTTCATTCCAATCGCTGAGTATTCTGGTAATCTCGGCCGTACTGCGGACACTCATACTCTAAATAACTCTGTTTTTAGGGTTCCCCAATGGTATATCATACGCCGAAACAATGCAAAACTTTTGGTGGACAATGACCTGTTTCCGATTTTTGGCATATTTTGGTGTTTGAATTCGCATTTTATATCAACTTGAGCGATTTTTGCTTTGATATGGTAGGCAAGGCTATTGAAACTGACGCCGCCTGCAGAGCTTGAATTGCCTTTTTTATCACGTAAACCAAGGAGTTAGAAATGCAAAAGAAAACCCCATTCTTGGCTCTATGTTTGTTCACCTGCATCGTCACGGCGGCGGCCCTGATACATTTCAATGTCGGGACTTCCGCTCAGGCCAAAGACCGGCTGCCGGATATTGACGGTCTGACGGAGCCGGCCGGCGGCGGTGAATTCAGGCACATCCCCACAGATGAGATCAGTGAAACGGAACGCAGCCGCATAAAAAGCGAAATATCGGCAAACATCCGCATGCTCGAGCGTCAGGGCAAGCTGGCCCCGGCGGCTCCGCAGGTCGTTCAATTAGGCTGGCCCATCGCCAAGGCCTCTGGACTGCCTGACTTTAACGTCATCGGCATTTCGGGATTTGTCGATCACAACTCGGGTTTCCCCAATCAGCGTCTTGACTACAATTGCGGCAACAGGACATACGACACGGCCGCCGGTTACAATCACGCCGGGGTTGATATGTTCACGTGGCCTTTTGGCTGGAACAAAATGGATAACCAGGAAGTTCACATTGTGGCGGCGGCTCCCGGAACGATCGTCGCGAGAGGCGACGGACAATTCGACCGCAGCTGTGCGATGAACTCCAATATATGGAATGCGGTCTATGTTCGCCACGCCGATAACTCCATTGCGTGGTACGGACACATGAAAAATGGCTCCGTAACATCAAAACAGGTCGGGGACACTGTCGAACAGGGAGAATATCTCGGCGTTGTCGGCAGCTCAGGCAACTCGACAGGCCCGCATCTTCACTTTGAGCTTTATAATTCCGAGGGCCAGCTTCAGGACCCTTATCAGGGAACGTGCAATTCGATGAACGACGTCTCATGGTGGGCGGAGCAGGAGCCGTATCGGAACTCTCAGATCAACCACATTATGACCGGCTCAGCACCGGTTGAATTTCCGACCTGTCCCCAGCCCGAGGTATCCCACGAAAAGAAGGTTTTCAGACGCGGGGAACAATTTTTCCTTACGCTCTTTTACCGCGACCAAATGCAGGGGCAAGCCACGAATTTCAGCCTGATCAACTCCGACGGCGTGGTCTATGACTCATGGTCCCACACCAGTCCCAACACCTACAATGCCTCGTATTGGTATTGGGCACCGGTAATTCCGGCCAATGCCCCGTATGGAGAATACACACTCCGCGCGGTTTACAATTCACAGACCTACGAAAGAAAGTTCACCGTCACAGCCGGCACGCCGCATGATTTTGACGGTGACGGAAAAACGGACATCGCTGTTTACAGGCCTTCAACCGGAAGTTGGTGGTACACACGAAGTTCGGATTCTCAGAACCGCGTTATGCAGTTCGGACTTGGCGACGACATCATCGTACCGGCTGATTTCACCGGCGACGGCAAGGCGGATATGGCTGTCTTTCGCCCGTCAACCGGCATCTGGTACGTACTCCGCAGCGAGGACAACACATTTTACGGACTTGCTTTTGGAATGAACGGCGACATCCCTGTCGCCAGAGACTTTGACGGTGACAAAAAAGCCGATCCGGCCGTTTACAGGCCTTCGTCGGGAATGTGGTACATCCTGCGGTCCTCGGACGGCGGCGTGACCTATACGCGTTTCGGCGGCAGCAATGACCGTCCCATTCCGGCCGATTATGACGGCGACGGCAAGGTTGACATTGCCATCTACCGGCCGCTTGGCAGCTCAGGCCACAGTGAATGGTGGTATCTCAGCAGTTCAAACGGAACAAATGCGGCAGTTCCGTGGGGAGCCGCTTCGGACATAGCTGTTCCCGGAGACTATACCGGCGACGGCAAGACCGATATTGCAGTATATCGTCCTTCGGACGGCATGTGGCATATTCGGCGGAGCGAGGATGGGTCGTACTACGCGTTTCCTTTCGGCGTCGCGGAAGACAGGCCGGTTCCCGGTGACTATGACGGCGACGGAAAGACCGATGCCGGGGTATTTCGTCCGTCCAATGGCACGTGGTATTTGAACCGGTCAACGGCGGGCATTCATATACAGGCTTATGGTGCCTCGACAGATCAGGCCGTGCCGAACTCGTCGGCAAAATAAGCGCCGATCACAAATAAAAAAAACGGATGGAGCGATCTCGCCTCCATCCGTTTTCATTTTAGATCTGGAATTTGCAAGCAGCTAGGCGTTGCCCTTTCCAAGCACTAACCGAAGCAGCAAAAGCAGAATAACTGCTCCGATGATTGACATTATCCATCCGGCAGCATAGTTCTCACCGCCCCAGAGCGCTCCTCCGATGAACGTTCCGAGGAAAGCTCCGCCGATGCCGACCACGACCGTTAAAAGGATTCCTGTAAGTCCTGCGGGAATCGCTTCCTTCCCCGGAAGAACAAAGCGTGCGATTACCCCGACGATGAGGCCGACGATAACTGTTCCGATCGCTGATATCATATAGTCTCTCCTTGTTTCAAAATGAGTGATCTGATCTTTCCGAATGCTCCAGTTTTACTACAAATAAAGTAAAACCACAATATCTGTTTTCATTTGCCGCAATGTTGTCCAATGGAGTTTGCCGGCATTTCAGGAGATCTTCTCCTCCAGGTTATGACGTTTTATCATTCCGTACAGACGCGGCCGGTAAAGCCCCAACAGGTTCGCTGCCGCCTGTTTATTGCCCTTAGTGCGTCGCAGTGCCGCCAGAACGATGCCGCTTTCCAACGCATCGAACAGATCCGAATTATTTTTTTCGCTATCCGGTTCAGGCAGTTTGTTCACAATCACATCACCGAATTTTTCTATCATTTCCGTGCCGTACTCCATATCGGCAAGGCCGGACGTTTCCGAAACACCATTATATGAGATCGTTGTTGTTGGCGGCGCGGCTGCCGCCATCATGCCGTTTCCGCCCGCAACATCCAGCGATGTGATCTTGCTGCTCTTGCTTAACAGGACCGCTCTTTCGATGACGTTTTGGAGTTCGCGAACGTTCCCGCGCCATGGATAGTTAAGCATCTGGTCGTATGCCGAGCGTTCAAATTTTATATCTTCCCGTCCGTATTTTTCCCCGTACATTTGTAGAAAATGCTCGGCCAGCATCGGGATGTCCTCGGTCCTTTCACGCAGCGGCGGAATGCGTATTTCAATGGTGTTCATCCTGTAATACAGGTCTTCGCGCAGGCTGCCGTCCTTGACGGCTTCCATCGGATCGCGATTCGTCGCGCAGATAAGCCGGAAATCGACCTCCCACGGTTTGTCGCCGCCGACGCGATAGAAAACTTTTTCCTGCAAGACCCGCAAAAGCTTTGGCTGAAGGTCTATCGGCATCTCGCCTATCTCGTCAAGAAGCAGGCTGCCGCCATTGGATTGGCCGATAAAACCCGTCTTGTCGCTGTTCGCTCCGGTAAATGCTCCTTTTACGTGTCCAAAAAGCTGCGACTCTATCAATTCCTTGGGCAGGGCCGAACAATTTACCTTTACAAAAGCCTCTTTTGCACGATGGCTCTTGTAATGGATCGCATTCCCTATGACCTCCTTGCCCGTGCCGGATTCACCCAGGATCAAAACATTGGCGTCTGATTCGGCAACATTCTCGATAATTTCATAGACGTTCTGCATTGCACGCGATCCGCCGATAATTCCCTCATACGACTGGCGGCTGGACAGTTTGCCGCGAAGTTCGCGGATCTCCTCGGCCTGTTTGGCATTCAGACGCGCCTGACGTTTTGATTCGACGGCGTTTCGGACGTCAACCATCAATTCCTCAAGGTTGACCGGCTTTACGATATATCCGAATGCTCCGACCCTTGTCGCCTCGATCGCCTTGTCCGCCTTGTCATAACCGGTGACGATTATTATCTCGGTCTCGGGTGAGGTCATCCTGGACTGTTTGACCATCTCAATGCCGTTTATATCGGGCAGATTGAGGTCGGTCAGTATCACGTCAAAATCGGTCGATCGAACATGTTTTAGCCCTTCCGCTCCGTTATCCGCCAGAACGACCTCAAAACCCTCGTCCTTTAACTGAAAACTGAGAAGGTCCAATGTCAGCCGGTCATCATCAATAACTAAAGCTCTGTTTGTCATATTTTTATGAATATATCCGCTCGAAGCTGCTGACGGCCCCGTTCTGCGAAACGTTCGGTCAACGACGCACTCTTTTGATGTTCACAGTTTGGTCACGAACTGAATAATTTACTCGCAAAGGATGTGCCATCACTGATAAATCGCTCATTTCAGGGCGAAGGCCCGCCAAATTCAGCCGTCAAAACAATGGTTCGACCTTTGATGCGTATGAATATCATACATCATTTTGGGGAATCTTGCGCAATTTGGTTTCTGTTTTTGACGGAGCTGCATTCTGCGCTCTATTTCCATACACTTGATTTCTGCACGAAAAGGCAAACTACAGCCCTGACCGCGATTAATACTGCCTTTTCCCAATATGGCACGCCACTTGTTGATAAAAACCGGTGTAACCAAAATATCTATTCAAGGAAAAGAAAGACAGGAGAAAAAAATGCTTG
Organism: uncultured Chloracidobacterium sp.; assembly: GCA_964583955.1. Lineage (GTDB taxonomy): Bacteria > Acidobacteriota > Blastocatellia > Pyrinomonadales > Pyrinomonadaceae > OLB17. The sequence goes on from CAZOXY010000052.1 coordinate 21,414, forward strand.
AAACAATTATTATTATCGCTCTACTTCTTTGGCTGGCCGGCCTTATCAGCGGAAACGCGTTTGGCGGACTCATCCATACACTACTACTTGTCGCGCTGGTGGTATTCATAATACGCCTGCTTACCGGTCGGCGAGCCGTTTAAAAACAACAAGTAAGGAAGCGATTCCTTATATACCTTTCTTTTTTGGTATGATTGACCTCGTTACCCGGTAATAGGTGACGAGGTCGTTTCTTATGAACTGAGACCGAGCTTTGCGATCCTGGCAAATTCCCTATTTCCGGCTAAACAGAAAATGCATAGCACTGACATCAAAAAAGGGTCCGGAGGACTGCTCTTTAATGAGAGTTCGGACGCGCACCGATCTTTGCTTGACGGAATTGTCGATCTGTATGGCATTCTGGACAGCGAGGGACGCGTTCTGGACATCGCCGGACGCATTTTTTCGGAGACAAATGTCGATCCGGCAATGCTGACCGGACAGCCGTTTGCCGAAACGGTCTTTTGGCAATCTTCCAAAAATACATCTATCGTCCTTAATAACGCTCTTTCCGCCGCAAAGGCCGGCACGCCACAGACCATAACAATAGACTTTCGGGTGCGTTCAGATAAAAGGATCCCGCTGGAACTGACAATACGCCCGACGACACTGCCTTCGGAAACAAAGGTTCTGGCCGTCTCCGCCAAAAGGCATCAGGCAACCGGACGCAAACCGGGTGAAACCGTGGAGGAAACGGACGAATGGCTGCTGGCTGCTGAAAACGCCGAGATAGGATTGTGGTATCGCCACTTCGGCGACGACCGGATATTTGCCACGCCGATCGCAAAAGAACTGCTTGGCCTGCCGAGATATGAGCCTCTCAGCATTAACGGATTCACCGCCGTTGTCCATCCTGACGACATCACTTTCGTAACCAAATTTTTTGAAAAGGCTGAAAAGGAATTCTCAAAATATCAGGAAGAATTTCGGGTCGTCTATCCCAACGGCGACGTTGAATGGATATGCGTAGAAGGCCGCACATTTCCCGCCAATGAGGGAAAACCTGCTCGATCGGTAGGCATTGTTAAAAAAATAACCGAGCAAAAGGACGCCGCCGAAGAGGTCGCAAAGATCCACGAACGCGAGAAAAAGGCCCGCGATGAGGCGATAGAAGCCAACCGTGCAAAGGATTTCTTCCTCGCCTTTGTCTCACACGAACTGCGCGCTCCGCTCAACGCGATACTCGGATGGTCAAAGATACTGTTGACCAAACAGGTCGATGATGACACCCGCCGAAGCGCTCTGGAAACCATCGAACGAAGCGCCCGCATTCAGACCAAATTGATGAACGATCTGGTGGATTCCGCCCGGGTCGCGTCAGGCAAACTTCGTCTGGAATACAGGCCGACGGACCTCTACGAACTCGTGCGCGGCTCTGTTCAGGCTCAGGAACCTGCGGCGAGCGCCAAGGATGTCACGCTTGAATTTGCCGCCAACCGCAAGGACGTTGTCATTTTTGGCGATGTCAACCGCCTGCAGCAGGTGTTCGGCAATCTTATCTCCAACGCGATCAAATTCACGCCGCAGGGCGGCAATGTGGCGGTGAGCGTTATTTCCGGCAAGTCCCACGCCAGGATATATATCGAAGACACCGGACAGGGAATAAGCTCGGATTCATTGCCGAACATATTTCGCCAATTCTCACAGGGTGATCTGAGCGACACAAGGAGCAGTTCCGGCCTCGGCCTCGGCCTGTCCATCGCAAAGATATTGGCGGAACGTCACGGCGGCAGTGTCACCGCCGAGAGCGAAGGCGTCGGCCACGGTTCAAAATTCACCGTCACGCTTCCGCTGACATCTTCCGCGACCGAGGTCGCCGAAAAGGCAGCCAACACGCCGCGCAGCAACGGCCGTCCGCTGGAAGGCGTTCGCATTCTTATCATTGAGGATGATTCGGACTCGCGTGAGGTACTTCAGCTTTTCCTTGAGCAGAACGGAGCGTCGGTGATAAGCGCTCCGAACGCAAAAACCGGATTTTCCACCTTGGCCGAAATGAGAGGCCAGCTTCCGAACCTGATAGTTTCCGACCTGGCAATGCCTGAGGAAGACGGCTATTCGCTGATGGAACGCATCAGACAGCTTGTCCCGGCGGAAGGCAGCCAGGTCCCGTCAATAGCACTGAGCGCGTTCGCAACCAATGAAAGCATGGATCGGGCCTTCAAGGCGGGATTCAATAAATATCTCACAAAGCCTTTTGAGCCGGACACGCTTGTGAACGAGATAGCGGATCTGCTCTCACAGACCGCCAAGGCATAACGCAAAACCTTCTTTCGCAAAGGCCGTACGGCATCGTCCGTCGCCGAGCGTCACGGTGCCGGCTGAAGTTTTATATGATCGAACCGCGCAGTGATCTCGTCGCCGGTGTTGACTCCGATCAGGCCGACCTTCACGGCGTCAGGGTAATCTGATTTGAACTCGCCCACTTCCTTCCATTCGGAATCTTCATTCAAACGCCAGTACGCAATGAATGTCTGGCCGATACGAACTATTTTCAGATCGACCTCGGCAGCATCGGTCGGGGCCTGCCCCGGTGTGGTCAGCGCCTCATATTCATCTGCCTTGCGGACATCCAGCCTGATGCCCGAACCGCCTCCGCCTGTGCCGCCAAATCCGCGTTCCAGCCGCAGATAATTTCCGCTGTCGCTAAATACCAGCAGTCCGGCTCCCTGATAATCCTGTGTCGGTGAAAATATGACGCGCGTCTCTATCTGAAAATCGCCGCTAACGGCCTTGACGAGATGCGGCGCGCCAAAATTATCACCGTACATATCCTTGCCAGAGCGGATTATCAGAGAAAGTTTTCCGTCGCCGACAGAGAACGGTGACGGCTGCTTTTTGATATCGTTGTCAATGAGTTCCCAGCCTTCCGGCAGCCTCGATTCCTCAAAATCGGCGACCTGTTCGCTCTCTATCTTTTCGCCGACGATCAGTTTCGCACGCGGCTGTTCGCCTTCAGGTTTTTGATCGACGGACTCAACGCTGACCACGGGCTTTGCGGGTTCGGCATTGTTGGCCGCTTCCTCGGAAACTCCGCCGCACGCCGCCGCCGTGGCAGCCAGAAATATGACAAATGATCGCTTCATTTTTCCTCCGAATTTTTGTTATTGAATCTCGCCTCGATCACATCACCGACTCGCACGCCGTGTTCCGCCGTGAGACGCGGATATGTCATGTGTTCGGTGTCAAGCAGGTCGGCGTCGAGAAGCATCTCCGCTTCTTTTATCGCGGTTATCGACCCTTCTATTTCCATATACAGGCCGAACGGCAATTCATCCAGCACAACCTCAACGGAGCGAAACTTCCACGTCCGTCTGTGTTTTTCATAGACCAGAACGGGAGAAAACCCCAGTTCATTGAGCATCGCCTTGACGGCGTCAGCGTCCGAAACTTCCGTCTCTTCCTCGATATGCTGTTTGATACCGCCTGCACTTCCTGCGCTCCGTTTGAAGGTCAGCAATGCCTTTTCGCCGGTTTGCCTGATGCGGAGAACGGCCCCTTTTTGGGCAAGTGCCGGGCCGCCGTAAATGATATTCACCTCATCGTCCGAGCCGATGTATTCGCCCCCAAATTGTTCAAGAGCAGCGGCGATCCGCTCGGCATCTGTCTCATTCAGACGATATTTTTTCTCTATCTCCAGGGCCATGCGGAAAATAATGCGAACTTAAGAGAGCGGCGATCACGATATTCTGTGCATCAACAAAATGAGCGGCCACGTGACCGCCCATTTTCCTGACAAGAATCAATATTATTATGCGGCGGATGTCCGCAAGACCGCGAACCGGCGCTGTGCAAGCTCAAAACCGCCAAACAGCACCGCCGAATATAAAAGATTTCCGGCAAGCGTCCCTCTAAAGAACGGAATGCCCGCGATGTAGCTTGCCATCAGGCCTGAGAGGTCCTTTGAATATATCGGTTCGTATATCCAACTGCCGAAATTCGTTATCAAAAAGAACAGTATCGCGGCCCCGATGGCCGATCCGGCAACGCGGCCGAACGATACCTTGTTCAATGTCAGAAAACCCAACAGAACGGTCAGAGCGGTCGCTCCGTAAACCCAATAGAACCCTTCATAAAAGAGCGTGAAGGAAGGATAGAACGCGGAGTGGACTATATTGGTCACGGCCAGATCGCTGAGCCAGAGAGCCGCCAACGGAACCAATAAAGCCGCCCAACGGCTCTTGAAATATGCGGCACCGAACAACGCCATCGCCCCGATGGGGGCAAAGTTCAGCGGATGCGGCACCAGCCGAAGAAAAGCTGCGGCAAGGATCATGATTATCACCACGCCGAAACGGACATCGATCTTTTCGTTAAGTATTGACATATTGGACCTCGGGGAAAAATTGTTCTATCCGGCCTGAATGCGGCGTCGCTCTGTTCCCGATCAGAGACCACCGCAGGCCTAAAGGCCGGCCGGCGAACGCAATGTTTATCTACATTGTTAACACAAAACCGTGCGATGCCGCAATTACGGAGATCTCTGAGCGTCATCCGGGTTATGCCTGCCTTATCCATTTCCACACTTCGGGGATGGTCGCGCGCTTGCCGTACATCAGCATCCCGACACGATATACGCGTGACGTTATCCACACCAGAGCGGCTATGGCAGCCGCGTTGATGACCAGCGACAGCAGTATCTGCCAGAAAGGCGGCGTCTCGGCCAGTATCCGTACCGGCATTGTTATCGGGGCAAGAAAAGGAGCGATGGAGACCCAAAAAGATACGGTCGAACTTGGATCGCGAATGACGGCGAAACTGAAATAGAATCCCGCAAGCATCAGCATTATCGGCGGAAAAGCGAATTGCCCGCCTTCCTGAAGACTCGTCACCATCGAACCGACCAGAGCGAATATGGCCGCGTATGTGAAAAATCCCACCAGAAAGAACAGCATGAAGTAAACGATCATCAACGGGCCGATCTTTGGCACCAATGCCATTACCGGCGCGAGATCTGCCTGAATTGATGCTATGCCGATGACAACCGCGATGGTGGCTATCCAGATGCCAAGCTGGGTCAGCCCGGCCAGGCCCACGCCGACAAGTTTGCCAAGCATCAGTTCGAACGGCCTTGCCGAGGAGAAAAGTATCTCGGCAATGCGCGTCTCCTTTTCTTCGACGACCGCTCCCATTATCG
>CAZOXY010000053.1:0-21999 GCA_964583955.1 uncultured Chloracidobacterium sp.
TGATGATCCTGGCCGGCAACGTTGCTCTTGAAACGATGGGCTTCAAGACCTTTGGTTTCGGCGGCGGCCGCGAGGATGTATGGGAAGCCGATCAGGATGTTTATTGGGGAGCAGAAACGACATGGCTGGCCGGGGACGTCAGGTACAAACACGGATCAGAAGGCGTGGAAAAAGAAGGCGGCGTGCTTGTTTCTGATGACAACGCAGACGGCGACGTTCATAGCCGCGTGCTGGAAAATCCGCTTGCCGCCGTGCAGATGGGCCTGATCTATGTGAACCCCGAAGGCCCTGACGGCAACCCCGATCCGCTTCTTGCCGCAAAGGACATACGCGAAACTTTTGGCCGCATGGCTATGAACGACGAAGAGACGGTTGCCCTGATCGCCGGCGGACATTCCTTTGGCAAGACGCACGGAGCCGGTCCGGCGGACAACGTTGATGTCGAACCCGAAGCAGCAAGCATTGCCGAGCAGGGCTTTGGCTGGCACAACAAATTCGGCACCGGCAAAGGTCCTTATACAATAACCAGCGGCCTAGAAGTGATATGGTCGAAAACGCCGACGCAATGGAGCAACAGTTTCTTTGAGAACCTTTTTGGTTTTGAATGGGAACTGACCAAAAGCCCCGCCGGTGCGCATCAATGGGTTGCAAAGGATGCCGATGCGATCATTCCCGATGCTTATGACAAGACCAAGCGTTGGCTGCCGACGATGCTGACGACCGATCTCAGCTTGCGGTTCGACCCGATATACGGCGAGATCTCGCGTAGATTTTTGGAGAACCCAGATCAGTTCGCCGATGCGTTCGCGCGTGCATGGTTCAAGCTGACGCACCGCGACATGGGGCCGATCGAGCGTTATCTGGGGCCTGAGGTCCCAGCCGAAGAACTGATATGGCAGGATCGCGTTTCACCCGAAACCCGTTCAAACATCAACGATACGGACGTAGCGTCGCTCAAGGCAAAGATACTTGATTCGGGCCTGTCGGTGTCTGAACTTGTTTCGGCGGCGTGGGCTTCGGCATCGACGTTTCGTGGCGGAGACAAACGCGGCGGCGCGAACGGTGCGCGTGTTCGCCTGGAACCGCAGAAAGATTGGGAAGTCAACAGGCCTGCCGAATTGGCGAAGGTCATCTCGACGCTTGAGGGCATTCAGGGCGGATTTAACGCCGACGGCAAGCACGTCTCGCTGGCGGATCTGATCGTTCTGGGCGGTTGTGCCGCTGTCGAACAGGCGGCGAAAAACGCCGGTGTCGATGTTGCAGTTCCGTTCACGCCCGGACGCGGTGACGCGACGCAGGAACAGACCGATGTCGAATCGTTCCACTATATCGAGCCGAAAGCCGACGGTTTCCGAAATTTCAAAATGAGGCATCATCACACATTGGCCGAGGAATTATTGGTTGACAAGGCCCAGCAGTTGACGCTGACCGCTCCCGAAATGACGGCACTCGTTGGCGGTATGCGTGTTTTGGGTGGCAATTATGACGGTTCGCAGTACGGTGTTTTCACAGACAAGCCCGGCACATTGACCAATGATTTCTTTGTCAATCTGCTCGATATGGGTACCGAATGGAAGGCTGCCGATCCCGGCGAACACGCTTTCATCGGCACCGACCGCAAAACCGGCGAACAGAAATGGACCGGAACGCGTGTGGACCTGATCTTCGGCGCTCACTCGGAACTAAGGGCCATCTCGGAAGTTTACGCATCGAGCGACGCTCAGGACAAATTCGTCCGCGATTTCGTCAAAGCCTGGGACAAGGTAATGAACCTCGACCGTTTCGATGTGAAGTAGGAAGGAATTGAAGATCCTAGACGAGAAAAGGGTGGCCCGAAAGCGGGCTGCCCTTCTATGTTTGGGGCATCATGCCATTTTATGGTCTCGGATAAGGTCGTTCGACAAACAATCTTCCCATAATTTTTTAACCCAGTTTCTTTATTTTTTAGCGTATCTCGGATCTTCTGTAACTATTTACCGGAATTGCTAATGATAATGAGGTTCCAATTTATTGTTCCATCATCATTGCAAAATTCATTAGAAAATTCTTTTGTGAATCTATTAATAACCTTGGCATAAGATTGCATGAAAGCGTCGTTTTGTTCTTTTGCTTTATGGCCCAAAGGTTCAATGATATCTATATACAGTTGCTCGTTGCCGGAAATAAACTCCCAGAAGCGCTGACCGCAGAGCTTGCGGTAATCACCTTTTTCCGGATTGTTGTCACGACCGTAACAGCATCCATTAATTGCTTCGATTGGAAAATTTGAGCCGCTTGTTCGGAGGATTTTCTTAGCCTTCTTGAAATCATCGATCATCTTCCTGATCTGGGTGCTATTTCCCCAGTTTGGCCCGGATTTGATGTTGATAATGTAACGGGTTCCGTCAAGATCAAATTCAAGGTCGATTCCTTCCATGCCAGATTTTCGTCCATCGTAAACTTTTTCGTTGATGAAGATAGCCAAGCCTTCGAGCCAATCACCAAAGATCGTTTCCTCGCTTGATGAAATTTGAGCGTCGAGTAAGCCCTTTATGATCTCTTCGGATGTGAGGACGTTCTTTGCTTTGAATAGGTAAGGATTTTTGCGTTTGAGAACTTTGCGGAGTCTTAGCCCGTCGAGGCTTTGCAGCCTCTTTTCATGAAACGTGCCAATATTTTCTTCGACGTAACGAGTTACGTCTTTCAGATTCAGCTTCTTCATTTAGTATGAGATTAGAATAAAACAGGTTCAGCATTTTCAATCTTCTCGCGAACCATTTCTAAATACTCGGGAACAATTTCGATACCAACCGCGTTCCGGCCCATTCTATTTGCCACAAAAACCGTTGTACCCGAACCCATAAACGGATCAAGAATAGTATCACCCTCTTTCGTAAATAACTTTATAAACCATTCCGGCAGTTCTTCGGGAAACGCAGCCGGATGGTTTTTATTATTACACTCGGTTGCCAAATGGATTACATTTGTAGGATAAGCCATGTCCCGGTTTATCCAATTAGAGATATTCTTTCCAAAACCACTCCCGACTTTTGACGGATCGCGAACCTTGTCTGTTTGGCTGAGATTTTTAAGTCGCGATTTAGCCCAATCACCCATCGGAACCATAACAGATTCCTGATACATATTAAATTGCTTTTCTTTATTAAATTGCAGCAATCTTTCCCATGAGTCACGAAAACGGTTTGGCCATTTACCAGGATACGAGTTTTTCTTATGCCAGATAAATTCTTCTGTCCAGAGCCAACCATGCTCACGCATTTTTAATATAAGTTCAATTACATAAGTGCTTCTTTCGCCGTTAAATGCACTTTCCTTTATATTGAGTACGAAAGTGCCTGTTGGTTTTAACACTTCGTGTAACTCGTCTGCGATTGGCATAAACCAATCTACGTATTCATATTGAGAAACGCCGCCATATGTAGATTTTCGTCGCTCCGCATACGGTGGCGAAGTGAAAATTAAATCGACAGAGTTTGATGGGAGGTTCGACAATTGCTCCCTCGCGTCCCCAAGTAGAAGTTTAGCTTTATTCTTCATTGGCTTTTCGATTGTGTGGATTATAACCCCATTTCATAGATGCAACAAGCAGGCAGCATAATCAATTACAGGAATAATGCCATTTGTTGCCCTATAAAATCATCCTAAAATTTATCAACCCAGTTCTTGTATTCCTTGAGGAATGTTGTCAAAAACTCTTTGGTTGATTCCGCGAGATTTCCTTCGTCGTCAAAGAGTTTGCTGACGTTGCCGATGTAGGCTTCGAAAGGACACATCGGCATTCCCAAAAAAACGACAGCCTGACGAACGTTGTGGTTGGCGCCGAAGGCGCCGGTGGTTCCGGGTGTTACGCTGATAACGGCTCCGGGTTTGCCTTGCCAAACCGAAGACCCGTACGGACGCGAACCGACGTCGATCGCGTTTTTCAGCACACCGGGAATGGTACGGTTGTATTCGGGGGTGACAAAGATGATCCCGTTCGTCGGCTTGATCTTTTCACGAAAATCCGCCCACGATGCCGGCGGCGTGTCGGTGTCGAGGTCTTCGTTGTAGTGCGGCATTTCGCCGATCTCTACGATCTCAAGTTCGAGGCCTTCGGGCTGCAGCCTTATCAATTCATTGGCGATCTTTCGGTTGAACGATGCCTTACGCAAACTTCCGACAAGTATGGCGATCTTTTTGTTGCTCATGGGATCATTTTAGCATCGTTTGCCATACATATCATGCTGTCCCGTTCCGGCGACACTGCTTATGTTCAACGCTGGCCGTCATACCCTGACCGATGCCCGGAACCCTCTGGCGGCGTAATATGATTCGGCGCCGTTATGGTAGGTGAAAACGTGGCCGTAGCGCCAGTCGCAGAAAAGTGCTCCGCCGCGTTCGCGCATGTCTTTGGGCGTTTCTATCCAGCTCGATGTTTTGGTGTCAAATGTGCCTAGTTTTTGCAGTTCGCGATATTGTTCTTCGTTAAGTATCGAAATGCCCATTTCTGCCGCCATGCCGACGGCACTGTGTGCGGGTTTATGCTCTTTGCGCGATTCTATTGCGGCCGGATCATAAGAAACGCTGCGGCGGCCTTTCGGGCTTTCCGGCGAACAGTCAAAAAAGATGTATTCGCCGGTCCTTTTATCAAACCCGACAACGTCCGGCTCACCGCCCGTGCGCTCCATTTCACTGAGCGACCACAACTTATCCGGAGCAGCATCAAGCCTCGCGCGCACATCAGCCCATTTCACGCCTTTGTGACGATCCATGTTCTTCTCAAAACGGTTTTTTAGTTTTGTGAGTAGTTCCATTAGCGATTCTGATAACAACTTTTTATGGTTGTTAATGTTGTTCATTCTTTTAAATGAGTGGAATTTCGTTTGCTGAAATCAGATAATAAAATCTTTTCACCCTTCCTCCGGCATTGACGCAATAAGATCCTGCGAGTCCAGTCGTCCTAAGGAATCTATCATCGGAATAATTACAGGTGAAATAGCCTTTGACGTCCTTTCGACTATGCTGAAAATGTCTTCTGCTTCAGTTTCTTGTTCCCCGTTCTTTGGCTTGTTTTTGTCGTTGATCAATGCGAGTCCAATTAGGACGAGACCGAATTTATATTTAGCCTGAATTGCCATAATCTCGGAGCCTTTCGCAGGCTTCAAATCGGAAAGCAAATGTATGTTGTCAATGTTGACAAAAAAATCAAAGCCATCTTCTTCGCTACCTTTAACCTTCAACGCGGAATATTCATTAAAACTTTGTTGTTCCCATGAAGGACCTGTTCGGCCGTCTTTCGACACTTCAACAATATTCGGTAGAGAAAAACCACCTGGCTTCTTTGTATCATAACCGGGATCAGTAGAAGCAGGAGGCTTTCGCCGGCCCGGTACAGTTGGATATTTTTCAAGCGGTTCTACAACGGTTACATAAAACTCCTCAACAATTGGTTGCGGTCGAGAAATATCGTGTAGCTCACTAAGATAGTGAACTGAATCTCCTACCTTTACATCAGACAGCGCGACGTTTAGATAAGCATGCCCATTCCAAAGATTGATTGCGGCATCGTCGGACTCCTTTCCATTTACAAAAAGTTTAAAGAAGCCAGGATCTTTGCTCCTGTCGAAGTAGTCGTTTGCAACATCCGTTTGAAATTCAACTCTAAACTTACTTTTTAAGTGAGCTTGCTTCGGGTTGTCGTACGGAAACTTCTTAGTAAGCGTGAATATACTCGGAAACATTTCGCCAATGTATTCTTTAGCATTTGCCGCGCCGTTTGTGTTGAAAGGGCTTGTTAACTTCAAGCCTTGAACAAATAGACGTGCTAGAGTTGGCGATTTCTTGAGGATATCTTTAAGTACGTCTGAAAGGGGTTGCTGGTCAGAGAGTTTGTACTCTATTTCCTCTCTACGCCGTTTGTCTTTGAGAATCAATAGGCCCGGATGTTTTTTAAGAAGTTCCTCGATTTGGCGCTCTATTTCAGACTTGAGAGGGCAGGTTGCCAACCTATCGCGACTATTCATAAATAAGTCTTCTCTTGCACGTCCATCGATCTCTGAACAATCAAGAATAACCAGTATCGACTCTGCTAGATAGCTTAGCCCCACACTGGAGCGGGTGAAAAACGATTTAGACAGATATCCGTGAGTCTGACCGTTTATCGTAAAAACTATTCCTTCATCCTTTGTAAATTTTTCATGCTTCCCCTTCTTGAAGACGTAAATCGAGTACTTCATTTTCTGGCCGTTTACGGTCATTGAGCCAGAAGTTGGGAAATTCTCCTCAATGTTTTCGGAGCGATCCTCGTCAACGCGAACAGAGAGGCCTGAAAGGACCGTCTCGAAGGAATTACCTCTATATCCTTTACGTCTCTCATAAAGTTTTATCGGTAATGCCACTTGCGGCATCAGGACCGAGAGCTTGTTGTATAGGTCGAAGAGAATGTTCGTTCTGAGACCAGGACCAATCTTATATTCAAAAAACTTGATGTATGTCCCCCAACTTAATGGCTGCCCGTATGGCTCCGGATAGTTGCTCGGCAAAATGTCCAAATCACCCGTTGGAAAGAAAAGAATATGGTTGCTGGGAGCTAAGTATTTGTAGTTGGAACTCCTCGCACCATGTGTCGGATCATCCCGTCTAATTACAGTAAATCCCCAATAATCCCTCATTGGATCATTTTCGTGTTTGGCGACATCAGGATTTCGTCTCGAAATTACAAGCTGAATGTTACGTTCACCACAAAAACGGAAGACACCGGTGCCGCCCATGTTAAACTTTCCTTGGACAAATGGGATGCGCAATTTATTTGACTTTCTTATCGAAAGAATTGTGTCGTGTAGCTTGGCCGGAGTCTGACCTTCCCCTTTGTCAAAAATTACATAGTTTGGGTTCGTTTTCTGTCCTGTGGCAACGAAGCCGATGTTCTCAGCAAGCTTGCTACGTTCGGACGGAGAGATATTTGTCAGTTTTCCATCAAATATCTGAAAGTACTTAACGAGAGCGTCATGAATGCTCTGTGGGGCCTCAGAACTCTCGGGTCCTATGCCATCGCTCAGACATTGTCCCATCAGCATCGCATCCACTGAATTAATGATCTTCTCAACAATGGCGGCTTCTGGTTTACTTTGCTGATTTCCAATAATTGAGTAGTTGTTTTCGTCATTACCGAAGAATTGCCAATCCTCAATTCTGTCCCAATACCCTTCGCGACTCAGTAGTTCAATTACGTCATTTTCAGATTCGCATTTTGCGAGGGCAATACACAGGTCACGTGCTTCCATATATTTGTCATCCTATAGTCTTCATAATATAAATTACACAGCACCTAGAATTTAAAAGTCTGTTTACCATTACCTTTTTGATCAGAAAAAGCCAACTCAAGCTGTTTAATTTGACCCTTGATGGCGGTCATCATCTTTTTCACGTCTACTTCAGAATATTCATAGTTGTTCTTATTTGAGCAATTAGACAATATATTTATATCATCAAGTATTTTCTGCACTCTTTTAGACGCAATTTTCTCGAATCGTTGTCGTCGAATATTTCCATTTTCTGAAGACATATATATCAACTCCTATTGATGTATATGAATACTATATCATTCCATATATATTGTCCAATATATTTTGAGACCTTTTTAGGCAAAAAAAACCTCGACAGTGACGAGGCTCTTAGTTCTCACGCAGCACCAACACTTAATTCATCTTTCAAGTCTAAAATACCAAGACACCACGGTCAGAATCAGAAGCAGCAGTGAAGGGAATATCTCGCTAAAGGGTTCGCCCATTGTGATGTGCGAGATCGCCGCTCCGGACGCAACGAAGAAAAATCCGGCATACGCCCATTCTTTCAGCAGCGGCAATTTAGGAGCGAGGATAGCCACAACGCCTAAAATTTTCCATATGCCCAATATAGTCAGCAGATACGACGGATAACCCAAACGGGCGACCGCCTCGACACCTTCGGGAATTTTCAGCAGTTGCACTATCGCGCTTGAGATCATCCCCAATGAAAGCCAAAGGGTCGCGACCCAATAAATGATCTTATATGTTTTTGACATCGTGTTGTTCCTATCTTTTTATTTGATCTCTTTGCGTCCGAGACTTTTACGAGAGGTATCTTTTCCTATGTAAGGAAAAATAGGCATTCATTTTAGCTTGTCGGCAACTTCCTGCAAGCGGTTATGGGCCATGTTCAATCCGGCGGCAAATGGCATCCTGAGCATTTCGTCGCGAAGTTCCGCCGAACGATATACGACGTGCATTGTCAATTTGCTGGTCCCGTCCGTTAGCTCTTCAAATTCAAGGAATTCAAGCTGAGCGTCGAACGGCGTGTTCTCCATCTCGAACGTGCGCGTGATCTTTTTGTTCGGCACGAACTCGTGATACACGCCATTGGCGCGAAACATGACCTGGCCATTGTGCGATGTCTCAAACTGATAACCGCCATGCGGCCTGTTTTCGAGTTTCAGTACCTTTGTGCTCATCCATTGCTCCACTATTTCAGGTTCGGTGTATGCCCTGAAAAGCAGTTCAAGAGGCAGATCGAATTCGCGTGTGATAAGGATATCCTGTTTACCGTCATCGGCATGAACTTTTGTTTTCAGCTCCATAATTATTTGTTCTTATATTTTTTGGCGGCCGCCTCAAGTTTATTGAAGCGGTCATCCCACAATTTAACAAAAGGCTCAATGAAATCGGCCACTTCTTTCATCTTTTGCGGATTGAAATGATAATAGACCTCGCGGCCGTTCTGCTCTTGTTCGAGCAATTCGCACTCGGTCAGTATTTGCAGATGTCGGGAAACGGTAGGTCTGGCCGTGTTGAAATTAGCGGCGATGGCGCCGGCGGTCATTGATTGGGCGGCGACCAAAACAAGTATGGCCCGGCGGGTCGGGTCGGAAATTGCCTGAAAAACGTCTCTTCTAAACCTCATTGCGTAGCTATCTGACTACATATATAACATGAAGCCATTTAACTACGCAAGCGGTTTTTATTCTAAACTTGGTTTATGGGTTCGCCGAAATAGAGCGTGTGGCCCTGATCGTCGTTGATGACGAACTCGCGGGTTTGCCATGCGGTCTCATGCACATCTTTTACCAGCGGCACGCCCTTGGCCTTCAGTTGTTCGGCAAGATCGGCCACACTCTCTGTTGCAAAATAAAGATGCAGGTGTCCGCCTTCTTCTACATAGGGAATCGACGGGTCTTTTTCATCTACGAATTTAAGATGAATGGAGCGGTCGCCCGACCTGAGGCCTACATAGAAATCCTCGTAGTTGAACTCCACCGCAAACCCGAGAGCCTGCGTGTAAAAAAGCACCGACGATGCCATATCCGTTGTGCGTATTTGCGGGGTGATGTTTTTGATGGACATATTAAAAAGTTACCTGTCTGATCGGCGTTTCACATCATTATACGCGGTTTCGATGAGTTTTATCAGAGGGTCAGCGTCTATCTCGACATCCGGCCTTAATTTTACGTGACGCATGAACTTTCCGGTGCCTTCCAACAGGCCGCTCGGATCGGCAAGTTCGGTACCCTGAAAGAATCCGACATTCACATGAGCGGAAAAAGCATTGACGTAACCGAACGCCGCTTTGCCGACGCACGCCGTCGGATGGCCGTCATGCAAAAGTTCACGAACATCGTCGCCCGCTTCGCGCATTACGTCAAACCATTTTTTTGCCAACGCTCCTAGCTCATTTGAACGAGCCTCGAACCATGCCTCAACCGTCGCATCACGTCGGGTCGCGGTCGGAAATTCAAATAGCGTTTCTCTGATCATTTCCCGGTCTTCGGACAAAAATATTTAATGATTTGGCCTGCCAAAAAACAGAATGTAGCCGTCCGCATCTTCTATCTCGAAACCGCGCAGGTTGTCGTGATTATCCTGGAGCGGCTTAAAGAAGCTGACATCACGCGACGCAAACTCGGCGGCCAATGCATCCGGATCGGCGACATAAATATACGCATCCCAAGCGGCGATGCCGTGTCCTATATCCCGCGTATGATTTGGCACGGGTTCTACGTCGATGGCCTTGAACATCAGCATCGCACGACCACGCTGAACAATACCGAAGAAAATATCATCCGGCTCCGGCCCCTCGAACGTCACCTCAAAGCCAAGCCTGTCTCGATAGAACGCAAGCGTCGCGGGAACGTCGCGGACAATAAATAATGGCGATACGCCGCCGATCTCAACTTTATCCATACCCAAAGATAATAGCGCTTATTGATCTTTCCGCGTTATTTTTGTGGTTTTATTCCGGGGAACGCTTTCAATTAACATCAGACAGCACCGATGACCTCGGCCGTCAGGCGGTCGAGGTTTTGCTCGTTCGCGGATTCGAGAAAATCCTTCATTTTGGCTGCAAATACCTTGTTCTCAAAATCCTGCTCCCATGTTACCGTGGTCTTACCGTCATTTTCGGCAAATGTGATCGTCAAAATGTATTTCGGCAAAACGATATGCTCGATGACCACCCTGCGTTCAGGCACGACCTCGCGAAAGACACTCTCGTTCGGATAATCCTTTCCTTCGGAGTCGTGCATCGTATAGACCCAACGCCCGCCGGACTCAAACTCGCACACGTCGAACGAATTAGTAAAACCCGACGGCCCCCACCAACGCGCAAGGCGTTCGGTATCAGCGAACGCCGCAAAAACCTCCCCAACGGAAGCATCGATCTCGCGGGATATGTTGAATTGCGTCATATGAAAAAGCCTGTAATATCAATCAGCGTTTGGTATCCTGATCCCTGCCCACTCAAGAGCCTCGCGTTCTTCGGCAAACGTGCGGAACTCGGTGGCTTTGCCGTTGCGGAAGGTAAAACCGTCCGCGATGCGTCCGTCGATCCAGTCGGTTTTGTCCTTTAATCTGACCCGAACATGGATCGACAGAACGACCTTATCGCCGTTGACCGTGAAGCGTTCCGGGTAGCAGCCGCCTTCAGCCCAGGTAGAACGGCCCCGGATCACATGTTCCCTGACCGCGTTGATGCCGTGATACGTTCCCGCCAAAGGAAAACCGTCCGGTTCGATCCGCACGATCTCCGGGTCAAAATCCTTTAGAAAGCCTTCGATGTCGTTGCGGTTGAGCGCCGCGTATGCTTTGCTAAGTGCTTCGGCCTCCGGCGTCTGAGGTGTTGCAGATTCGTCCATATTAATTCTGACCGCGATGTGCGACCTTTATATTCTCACGTCATTTTTGCTCGATTATACACCATGGTTCTTCAACAACATGGCCGTTACTCCACAACGGCCTCCGTCGCTTCGTCCGCGTAACCGAAAAACCACCCACCATGCTTAAAACCATCGCCGTCATTTTCCTCATTCTGTATGACACCATCAAGCATTATAAATTCACATGCGCTTATCTTTCTCATTATTTGGTTCCTTTAAGACTTCTCCTGAGAGTAATCTCTTAAATCTTCGACGTTAGGCAGTTTAGTTGGAGTAACTTGCCCATCGACGGACCAAACCTCAAGACCCGCGAGCTTCTTGTTTCGAGCAAACACAAAAATTCCGCAAAGATCCGTGCCGCCCGTTCCCCAAAGATGGTCTGAAAGAACCTCAAGTCCCGTGCTGTAATCAGGGAGAATACCGTCGAAGCTGAACTCAATACTTGCGCAACCACACCCACAACGGGAAATTACGCGGAGTTTGTCTATTTGCGGAAGGTAGGAATCCGCTTCGGGAAGGCCGTGTTCGAGTGCCCAACGGACGAGTTCGGTCTCCTTTGCAGAAAGGGGCCGATCTTCGTGAATTTGTAATTCTGTTCTCGGATCAACCATATCAACTCACTTTTTCTTGTCTGTTCTCAAACCCAAATCGTATTGCCGCCGCAAGGACATCTGTGTTTATGTCTTTTAGAGTTTTGAACCTGATGCAATAGCCGGTCACGGTTGCTTTGCCGAGGTCTGTTCCATAGGTTTCGGCCAGGTATTTCTTATCTTCGATACCGAGGATATAGACAGAGATGCCGGTTGTGTTCGCGCTCAGGCCGATCTGGTAGAACTCTTTGGTTGTTCCGTCGGCATATTTCATTGTGCGAACCCCGTATCCGATACTGGGGTTTGAAACGACCTTGCCTTCCTCGTTCTTGCCATTCATGAACCACAGTTTACATGCCGGCGATATTCTTAGAATGCTGTCGTGCAGTTCCTGTATCTCGCCGCGTTTTGGTTCGGTGTGGCTCGCAATGTACTGTTTGATCTGTTCTTGTACGCTCATGAGATTCTTGGATCGCGTCGCGATCAGATGATTTTAGCCGTGGGTTTCAACCCACGGAAAATCGAGCAATACGTATCTTGTCGCGTCAGCGACAATTGAATAATATTCGCATCAGTTCGCATCAGATTCAATCGTCGCTACGCGACGAGGCTTACTTCATCACGCATCCGTGGGTTGAAACCCACGGCTACATTCAGTTCATCGCTACGCGATGTAAATCATCTACTACTTTTGGGGCTTCGCATCGAGAAAATCGTTTATCATCGGGATGATGGTTGTCATGCGGTTCATCAGCGTGACATGGGTTGTGTCGGGCAGGATCGCCAATCTCGATTCGGGGCGAGGCTGCATGTCGCCGTGTGTATTGCCGCCGCCTTTGAGCCGGTACATTTCGGCGATGTAGTCGAGTCTAAAGCCGTCGGCGTCGCCGTGGATGAAGAAGATCGGCGCTTTTGTGGCTTTGAACTTGTCGGCGCCGAGATCATAGGGCCGCATAGCCGTCGCTTTTAAGTGATCAAAAAATTCGGGGAATTTGTCCGGGTTCGGATTCAGTTTTTTCCATTCGACTTCGGCAGGGGTTCCTTTCAACATCTCCCACGTAAATGTCGGCCAAAAGTCGCTCACACCCTTGACCCAGCCGTCGCTGCTGATCGCCGCGGAAATGCTGACAACCTTTCGCACCTTTTCCGGATGGCGGATCGTGGTCTGGAGCGCAACGCTGCCGCCCAAACTGTAACCGACGATGTCCGCGCGTGCGATCTTTAGATGGTCGAGCAATGCCGCTACGTCGTCCGAGAAGTTTTCCGAGGTCATGTCGCGTTCGATGTCGGCAGTGCGTCCGTGTCCCTGCATCTCGACCGCAATCACCTTCCGCGTCTTGGCCAGCTCATTGACCCAGTCCTGCCAGTCACCGGAGATCGCCATGAACGCCCCATGCAGCATCACCACAGGCTCACCGTTCCCGTGGATCTCGTAATACATCTTCAACCCATTCACCTGCGCATAACCCGTAACCGGCTTCTGCTGCGCGGATGCGATCCCCGCGAGGAACATCAGCACAAGCATCGTCGTTACAAAAGCTGTCGTCTTTATGTTTGGTCTCCAAGTCATAATTTTTCTCATGTCGCAAATAGGTCTTTAACGAATGCCGCGATCTGCAGGACGTGCTAAATGTAGCCTCTATATTATTTCAGTGTTGTGAGCCGAACGATTCAAGCATGATTATCATCACGCTCGATAACCAAACAGTCGTGTCAATACAAATCTGATCGCAAACTTGTGGGTTATTCAGTATCTTGGAAACTCCGTGGCCAAACTGACCATCACCTAGAGAAATCAATGACCATTTTGCGCTATCAGGCTTTCCGTGAATCAGACTATTGAATGGACGCGTAATCTCCGGCCCGATTTCTGGAAATTGACTGTTTCCAAGATCATTTAGCATACGCGAGAGATTAGGTGCCTCGTTGTGCTTCCAACCCCGATTCCATATTTGAATCTTTTCGGGATTCTTTCGGAGATACATCAGCGTAACGCTTCGTTCGGCCAATGGTCGGATAAGAGTAAGTGCTCCGAAAAGATAACCCTGCCTGACTAATTCACGAATCGAGAGGGCAAGGCTTATGGATTGTGGAATCAGCTGACAGGCAGCGTCTTGAAAATCCGATTTGTCAATTTGGTGCGACTTTGGCGCTGACTCACTATTCGCCGCTAGGCACGCAATGATTAAATCATCAAACGCCTTCAAGGATTGACGGCCCAAATAAGGTTCGTTACTCGGTGTGAAAATTACTTCGTCCATTATTCATCCGCTCTGATCTGAGGTACACCGGTTTTTACGTCGCCGTTGCCTTCGTAGTTTACGATGAAGATGCCGCGAGTATGGGCTAAATTATGTCATCCAAGATCACGACATTGATGTTATTCAATCTTTTGAAGGCAGTGTCATTGGTAACCAAATAGCCGCAATTTGCCGCAATTGCTGTTGCGGCGTGGATCGTGTCCGGAGTTTTGAATTTTTGCACCGCTCTTATCTGGACGGCATCTTTCAAGATTTGCGTAGTTATCTCAAAAAGTTCGATCTCAGAACCCGTAAGTATCCTGGTATATGCCTGGATCAATTTCTGATTACTGTTCTGTGTAGGTTTGACCAATGTTTCAAGTAGCGTCAGGTTACTTGTTACGACCTTTATCGAGTCTTTGCGCACGGTCAGCCAGAACGACCTTAATGTGTTTCAGTAATCGGCGTGTTTCTCAACGCTGTAAATAAACGGAGCGGTGTCGAAATAAACCCTTGATGACGGTGGAAATGTTAGTTGTCCCAAGAATCCCGCTCCTCTGCCAGATACTTATCAACTTCGGCGGAATCGCTGAAAATACGCTCACCGTTCAGGCCTTCGATGATGTCGAGAACCGAAAGCTGCTCCGTTTGTGATTTGTTTGATGATTCGTGTTCGACAATTATCTTTGCCAGCCGCAATCTTTCATTCGGCGGCAACGGCAAGATCGTATCTCTATATATCGTTTCAACACTCGGCATAATGTCCTCATTTTATCATAAATGATCCGTACCACTTGATCATTTAATCGTCCTCCACTATTGTCGGTGCGCCGGTTTTTCACATCGCTGCCGGCTTCTGCTGAGCCGACACGATACCCGAAAGGAGCATCGTCAGGAGCATTGTCATAATAAAAGCTGTTATCTTCATAAAAATTTACCACCGAGCCATAGAGGACACGGAGAAAGAAGCTCAATAATTTGAATTACAGATATTCAATTTATTTTACCAATATAACCCATTCCAAAAAAACTCTGTGTTCTCAGTGTCTCTGTGGTGAATCCTTTAGTTTTCCTCTATCTGCGGTGCTCCGGTTTTTACGTCGCCGTCGCGTTCGTATGTGGCGACGATGACGCCGTTCGGTGTGATCTGGCTTTCTGTCATCTTAAAGGACGCGGGAATTGTTCCGTCCTGGAACAGGCGTTTTCCGGTGCCGAGCGTGAGCGGAAATATCATCAGCTCCATGCCATCGACAAGGTCGTTTTTGAAAAGCGTCTGAAGCATATCGGCGCTTCCCATTACGTGAATGTCCGGCCCGTCGGTTCGTTTTAGCTCGCTGACCTTTTCGGCCAGGTCGCCGCCCAAGAAGACGGTCGGCTGCCAATCGCTTGAATCACGCGTGTTCGAAGCGACGTATTTCGTCGCGGTCATGCAGTTCGGCCAAAAATCCGAATGCGTCGGCCAATACGTTTCCCAAGAGGCGAACGTTTTGCGTCCCAACAGCAGATCGACCGGCTTCGCCAACCGCTCCTGCACCGCGGCCCCCGTCGCCTCGTCCGCATAGCCGAAAAACCATCCGCCATACTTGAAGCCGTCGCCTTCATCCTCATTCTGTATGACACCGTCAAGCGTCATAAATTCACATGCAATTATTTTTCTCATATTTTTAGAATCTTGTATCGCTGCACGGCGATCGAAGAATGTTCTGTCTAGTGCTCCGATAGTGCCGCAAGCAGTTCTTCCAGGTTTTGCATCTGCGCTTTATAGCCTTCGACAAAGCCGAATTCGATCATTCTTTCCAGACGTTCGAGGGATTCGTTATAGATCGAGATGCTGACCTTTGTCGTGCCGTTCTCTCCGCTGAAGTTAAAGTCCCAATCTGAGCCGGGGAGTTCGGGGTTTTCGTCCGCGTCGGCAAATGCGTTGAAGAACTTGAAATTGGTTTTCGGAGTGATGGAAGTGTATTTCTGAACGCTCCAACGTTCGACGCCTTCGGGAGTGACCATTGCGTAAAACCTGCGGCCGCCAACCTCGAAATTCATTGCCTTCGTTCGCGACTTGAACGGCTTTGGCGCCCACCATTGGTCGAGGAGTTCGGCTTTTGTATATGCGTCCCACACCAGATCACGCTCGGCCGCAAATTCTTTGGCAATTGACACCGTCTTCGTTTCTTTGTTTACAACAAATTCCATATTCATTCCTTATTGGTTGTTCTTCTTACTTTGCGATCTTCGCGGCTTTGCGTGAAATCTCTCCCGCCAAGACGCAAAGAACGCAACGGTTCCGCAAAAAAAGCAAAGATCACGACTGCCTTTCTTTTTTTATCACCGCCAATACTCCGTCGAGCTGCTTGTAGCTCATTTCCATGCCGTCGGTCATGCCTGTTGAGATCGCCGCGTCGCGATCCGCCTTCGATGCAAACTTGATCAAGGTTGCCACGTTCGTGATGCCGTCCGTCTCGTTGAACGTGACCGTGATAATAGACGCATCGTCCCCCATGGATCCACCCATGTCGCCCGGGTCGTAGATCTGCGTATGCACGATCTTCGAATGCAACGCGACCTCAAGCATCTCTCCCGTAAAGCCGAACTCGACGCCGTTTTCGTCATCACGCCAGCGCCAGCGGTACTTGCCGCCGACTTCGGTGGTCATCTCACACACAGGCATCGACCATCCGGGCATGGCCGTTAGCCAACGACGCATCAACTCGGGATCCGTATATGCCTGCCAAACCAGATCGGCGGCCGCATCAAAGCTCCGTTTAATTAGCACTTCTCGGTCTGACGGTGTGCTTACTTCAGCAGGTTTCATTTTTTTCGCTCCTGTTTCTCTTTTTGTTTTAACTCGGTAAGCAGCGTATCGAGTTGCTCGAACCGCGACTCCCAGATCTTTCGGTATTGCTCCAGCCATTCGTCGATCTCTTTCATTTTTTCGATCTCAAGCGAATAGTATATTTCCCGGCCCTTGTGTTCCTGTGTCACCAGTTCGCATTCGGTTAAAATGCGCAGGTGCTTGGAAACGGCCTGCCGCGAAGTGTCGAAATGCTCCGCGATCGCGTTGGGCGTCATCGCCTGCAACGCCACAAGGGCTATGATCGCCCGGCGTGTCGGATCAGCTATGGCTTGAAAAACGTCTCTTCTCATAATCTAGATCGAGATTATGCAATAAAATGGTTGCGTGTGTCAACCGCAACCAAACAGTTTCTTCAATTTAGAGAAGCGATTTGTAGGGAGTGTGTTTTCTGAGGAAATGATGCGGTGGAGAATGCAGCTTTACAATGACCGGTGCGGGTGAAGTTCGGTCGCCACGGGTCAGCAGAGTTAGGATTTAATAGCCTAAATATCATAAGACACAGAGGCGAGGTTCCGCTCCGTCTTATAATTTAATAGTGACGGCAACTAAATTGAATTGCTTCGGCTAAGATTTCTTCACCTTCTGAAGGAAATACATCCAACCGTCGTAATAGATCATAAGTTCGTTACGCTTATAGACTTCGAAATAGTAACAATATCCAGAACGTTGATCATAACAAGCCTTGAATACCTTTTCGCGGTTTGGAAGCCCATCATCACTTCCCCAAAGCATGATCCCTTTATTAACCTCATATGGAT
Organism: uncultured Chloracidobacterium sp.; assembly: GCA_964583955.1. Classification (GTDB taxonomy): domain Bacteria; phylum Acidobacteriota; class Blastocatellia; order Pyrinomonadales; family Pyrinomonadaceae; genus OLB17. Next base: position 17,604 of record CAZOXY010000053.1, read on the forward strand.
CAGGCCGATAATCTTCATACTCGTAACGATTGAGCGTACACGGATGATCAAGGAACAGAAAATCCTTATCACATGACATGGATTTCCGTCGAAAAGTTATCTGCTTGCCGACATGATCCTCCGGCTTATGCATCGTTCCGCCCTTCGATTTATATCTGTAGATTTCCCACGTTCCGAATATGAAGCTCGGGATTTTATTGCTGTATAGTTTGTAGCTCTGGGCGTTCGCTGAAGGGGCAAACGCCATTGCCAAAACCACTAACGCCATGAAACCGATCATCTTTCTCCTCATTCCGACTCCTCTTCTTGCGAAAGCATTACGAACAGCTCTTCCAGATTTTCCAACTGCATCTTTGCTCCTTCTACGAAGCCGCCTTCGATCATTCTTTCCTAGCGTTCCAGTGACTCATTGTAAATGGAAATGCTGATTTTGTCTTGTCGCCTTGCCCGCTGAAATGCGCAAGTCCGCCAGGAAAACAGAACACAGAGCGAACTAAGTGTTATCGCGGCTAGATGTGCGCCTTGGGTCATGCGCCTGCAAAATCGAGAGCCTGTGATGCTTTTTCCGCCACCGGCCGAAACCTCCACTTTCCAATGGCGCCATTCCTTGGGGTGCTTACACTCTTAAGGATTGTCTTTGCGGCCATATTGGGCTATATAATGATGGAGAGGTTCCTCATAATTCCAGTATGAACGTCAGACAGATCTTCATAATATCGTCTATCGCGGTCAGCGCTGCGATCCTGCTGCTTGGACTCGTCAGTCCTTATTTTTTGCTTGTGTTTATCGTGGTCTTGCCGATCATTTTGGTCGGGGTCACGGACATAATCCAAAAGAAACAAACCATTCGGCGGAACTTTCCGATAATCGGAAATTTTCGGTACATGCTGGAAAAGGTCCGTCCTGAGATAATGCAGTATTTTGTCGAAACAGACACGGACGGCAGGCCGATAAACCGGATATACAGGTCGCTTATCTATCAACGCTCAAAGAACGTAAATTCGACAAGCCCGTTCGGAACTCAGTGGGACGTTTATCACCCGGGTTATGAGTGGATGAACCATTCGGTCTATGCCGCGGACCCGGCTGATCTGGAACAGGAACAGAGAGTCTTGGTCGGCGGGCCTGACTGTACGAAGCCGTATCTGTCGAGCAGATTGAACATCTCCGGGATGAGTTTCGGGTCTTTGAGCCAGAACGCCGTCCTGGCAATGAACAAAGGCGCAAAGATGGGAAACTTTGCTCAGAATACGGGCGAGGGCGGTATCAGCCCGTATCACCTGCAGCCCGGCGGCGATCTGATCTGGCAAATCGGGACCGGTTATTTCGGCTGCAGAGCCGAGAACGGTGAATTTGATCCGAAATTGTTCCAACAGAAGGCTGCGTTGGACAATGTGAAAATGATCGAAATAAAGCTTTCGCAGGGGGCGAAACCCGGACACGGCGGCATTCTGCCGGCGGCAAAGAACACCGAGGAAATTGCCGCGATCCGCCACGTCAAACCCCATACGACGGTCAACTCGCCTCCGGCCCATACCGCTTTTATAGATGCGGAAGGGTTGATGCGCTTTATAAAACAACTGCGTGACCTTTCGGGCGGCAAACCCATCGGTTTTAAGCTTTGCATTGGGAAAAGGGCAGAGTTCGTGGAGTTTTGCGAGGCGATGATCGCGACCGGTATCAAGCCGGATTTTATTTCGATCGACGGTGCCGAGGGCGGGACCGGCGCGTCACCCGTCGAATTCTCCGATTCGATCGGAATGCCTTTACGCGACGGGCTGGCGTTCGCGGTCGATACGCTGCGGGGCTATGACCTAAAAAAGGACATAAAGGTTGCCGCCGCCGGCAAAGTTTTCACCGGTTATCACATCGCCAGGCTGATCGCGATGGGAGCCGATATGGTCAACGTCGCACGGGCGATGATGCTTGCAACGGGCTGCATTCAGGCACTGCTGTGCCATCAAAACACCTGTCCGACAGGCGTTGCTACGCAGGACAAAGGGCTGATGAAAGGGCTGGTCGTAGAAGACAAGGCCCAACGCGTCGCTAATTTTCATAAAGCAACGATCGAGAGTTTTGTTGAGTTGATGGCTGCCTCGGGCGTCATTAGCGCCGACGAACTCAGCCGCGAACACATCAACCGGCGAACCGGTATCACGGGATTTCAAAAATACAGTGAGATCTATCCGGTCGTGCCGATCGGCCAATACCTGAATAGAACCCCGGCCGGTCAGATCGAAAAAACAGCCTAGTTTTGTTACTTATACGGCAGCAGCGGAAAATCAATACGGCGTATAATCCGCACCATATCCCTGAACAAAAGAGATCATTAGGGCAAACTTCTCAACATTCAGGGCATGTCCTGTTTCTCCCAGAATAGATATTTCCTCCTCTTAACCTTCCGATTATTGGGGGCTTTTGCAACTAGATGTGCAGAAAAGCTTTGTTTTTACGTCAGTCTATAGTCGTCGGGTTTCTGGGAATAATCGCTCGATGAGCCTGGGCAGTTGATTCTCGATGAAGCTCTCTTGCGTTTCGCTTGGGAAGATCCACTTGACTTTACCATCGAGAATATAATAGGAAAGCCCATGAAAAGTGGCCATCGTTGTAAAAAAATCGGCGGCATTTTCAAACTGATCTAAATCAACTTGAGTCTTGCCATGGTAAGCCGCGATGGCACGAGCCAGTATCTCACCGGTAGAGGTGCTCACCTCTACGTATCGCGGATCTTCCAAATTCACAAGATCGTGTCTAAACATCAAGCGGTAGTGACCAGGATGTTCGACGGCAAATTTGATAGCCGCAATACCCAAAGCTCGAATATTCGCTACCGGATCATCGGAGATCTGAATGTCTTGTAAGCACCTGTTGAGTCTCTCAAACGATAGAATCGCAATCTCTGTTAAAAGGCCGTTAATGTTACCAAAATGATGCGCCGGCGCGGACTGAGAAACTCCTGCGCGCTTAGCTATAGACCGCAACGAAAGGCCTTCTACACCGCTCTTACCAACAATTTGATCCGCAGTTCCAATAAGAGCTGCCGCCAAGTCGCCATGATGATAAGTCGCTCTTTTTTTAGCCATTCACATATTAAATCAGAACACTGTTCAAATTTCAACTTGACACCGTTCAGATTCATCTGTACGGTGTAAAGATAGGTTTTAAATTGATAGAAATAATGGAGACTATATGAAAGAAAAAGAAGTTGCACTTATCACGGGGGCCACTCGGGGAATCGGTTTACAAATCGCAAAGGAACTCGCGGGGCGCGGATATGTCGTTATAATTGGTTCCCTCGACGTTAAGCACGGCAATGACGCGGAAAAAGCAGTAGGGCCAAATGGCCACTCAGTCATTCTCGATGTGACAAAACGCGATTCAATCGTGGCTGCGGAGAAACAAATTCGCAAAGAGTTTGGCCGGCTCGATGTCGTGATCAACAACGCCGCGATTGCAAACATAAGTAAAAAGCCGGAGCAGTCCATTGCCGAATTTAACAAGACCATCATTCCAAGCATCGTATCGCTAGATGAAATTCGGGCGGTTTGGGAGACAAACGTTTTTGGCCCTCTTGCTGTGTATCAGGTAATGCTTCCATTACTGCTCGAAGCTCCACACGGCCGCATCGTAAATGTCTCAAGCGCGATGGGATCTCTCACGCTGATGTCCGATCCACAGAATCCTTATCGTGGTTTTTTTGAACCGGTTTACTCGACTTCAAAAACAGCCCTCAATGCGATGACCGTCGCAATGGCCATAGAACTTGAAGGAACCGGGATTAAAGTGAATGCCGTGTCCCCCGGCTTTACAAACACCGCTCTGACGGGACACGAAGGAATCGAAACAGTTGAACAAGGGGCTGCAGAAGCCGTTAGAATTGCGACACTTGGGCCTGACAGTCCGACCGGCGGTTTTACGCATGCGACAATGGGTAAGCTTCCTTGGTAATGAAGAGGCAGATGGAATCTTCATAAACTAATTTCTTGTTGTCGCTCTTTGCCTCTATTCATGGGTGGCACTGAATGTCTTAGGCATACTGTCGAATCGAGATCGCCACACTTCACTCGGACGCAAAACTGGACGACAACTTACACGGCCGCGACGCGGTTGTAAACCGTATCGCGTTCGACGGCTTCAAAGCCGGCGCGTTCGATCATGGTGATGAGTTCGGCTTTGGTCATTTTTGATTCACCGCAAGGGCTTCAGGGAGTTGCTCTGACAGGTGCGAAGGATACTTTTGCCTGAAATCCCAGCGAATAGAGTATTCTCAGCAAAAGGTCGCTGGATACGCCTGATGTGTTGCCGTTAAGTATCGCTGTTATTTTTGTCCGCGAGGTTCCCGCGAGTTTTGCCACTTGTTCGTGCGTAAGCTTTTTTGCTTTTACGGCGGCTTTGA
>CAZOXY010000053.1:22009-26000 GCA_964583955.1 uncultured Chloracidobacterium sp.
TAAATTCGAGTTCTATTGCATCTTGCGGCGTCAGATCGATAATGTCAGAAAGTTCAAAAATATCTTTTGCAATATAGACTTCTGCTTTGCCCATCTTTATCGGTTTAACATTTCCCATAATCTTTTCCTCGCCGTTTCAATTTCGTTCTGCGGAGTAGTTTGCGTTTTCTTTGTGAAAGCGTGAAAGACCAAGATGCCATCCGCGGATTTTAGGTAGTAGAACACGCGATAGATTCCATCGGAGTCCTTTACTCGCAATTCATAAGCTCCGGCTGCTATTGTCGGCATCGGCCTGGCGTCAGGCATTCCGATATTCTCACCTCGCTGCAGATCGAATAAAAGCCCGCCGATGTCAATCCTGACAGCCTTGGAAAATCCTTTTATGATCTCCGCAGCCCGTCTATGAAAAATAACGCTTTTATTAACGCCATTCATTTACAGATTGTCCCATATTCGAGACATAAGATACAAGTTTAATTTAGAGTACCAGCTTTCAAGCCGAAACCTTCTCCACGCGGTTATAGACCGTATCTCTTTCCACGGCTTCGAAGCCGGCGCGTTCGATCATGGTAATGAGTTCGGCTTTGGTCATTTTTGATTCGCCGCCTTCTTCGACGGAGTAAGCGTGGGTGAGTTCGCCGCCGTCGGTGATGGTGCCGTCAACGTCGTTGGCGCCGAAGTGGAGGGCGGTTTGGGCGGTCTGTTTGCCGAGCATGACCCAGTAAGCTTTGACGTGATCGAAGTTGTCGAGCATCAGGCGTGAGACGGCGATGGTCTTGAGGTTGTCGATGGCGTCGGGGCCGGGGAGCTGTGAAAGTGCGGTTCCGGGCGGGTAGAATGCCAGCGGAATGAAGCATTGGAAGCCGCCGGTCTCGTCCTGCTGTTCGCGGAGGCGAACTACGTGATCGACGCGGTCTTCGATGCTTTCGATGTGGCCGTAAAGCATCGTCGCGTTTGTTTTTAGGCCCGCTTTGTGAACCTTGCCCGCAAGTTCGAGCCAGCGGTCGCCGTCGCATTTGTGGTCACAGATGCGCGAGCGGGTCGGTTCGGCAAATATCTCCGCACCGCCGCCGGGACACGAATCCATGCCGGCCGCTTTTAATTGTTCGATAACGTCCTCGTCCGACATTTTGTAAAAGCGGGCGAAGAAATCAAGCTCGACCATGGTCAGCGCCTTGAGATGCAGCTTGGGAAATTCATTTTTCAGCGTCGAGAAAAGATCGGTGTAATACGAAAAGGGAAGTTTGGTCGTCAGGCCGCCGACGATGTGCAGTTCGGTCGCGCCTTCGGCAACGGCATTGCGGGCGATCTCGACGCCTTCCTCTATCGAATGCGTGTATGAATCTTCCTGACGCGCACGGCGGTAAAATCCGCAAAACTTACAGTCCGCTACGCAGATGTTCGTATGGTTGAAATGCCGGTTGACGTTGTAATACGTCGTCAGGCCGTGCTTTCGCCGCCGCACCGTGTCAGCCAGCTTGCCAAGCGCGTTCAGATCAGGCGTGTTATAAAGCGCAACGCCTTCGTCAAAGGTTAGCCTTTCGCCGTCCTCGACCTTAAAGGCAATGTCACGAAGTTTGGGGTCAAATGAAAACTGCATAACTGTGATAAAATTCTACCAGATTATGAGCAGCAAAGAGACCGCAATAAAGCTATTCGAGCAGCGGCAGATACGTACGCATTGGGACGAAAGCCAAGAAAAATGGTATTTTTCGATAGTTGACGTGATTGAGGTTTTGACCGATAGCCCGCGTCCGCGAAAATACTGGAATGCGTTGAAAACCAAACTGCAAGAAGAAGGCAGTCAGTTGTCCCAAGATCTGGGACAACTGAAAATGCAATCCGTTGATGGTAAATTCTACAAGACCGACGTAGCCGACACCGAGCAGTTATTTCGATTGATACAGTCTGTACCGTCGAAAAAAGCCGAGCCTTTCAAACTGTGGCTTGCGCGTGTCGGGCGTGAGCGGATAGACGAGATCGAAGACCCGGAGATCGGCATCGAGCGGCTGATGGAAACGTATCTTCGCAAGGGTTACAGCAAAGAATGGATAAACCAGCGGCTGAAAAGCATCGAGGTTCGCAAAGAACTCACTGACGAATGGGACAACCGCGGCGTTAAGAAGGGACAGGAATACGCCATACTGACTGACGAGATAACAAAGGCGTGGAGCGGTTTTTCAGTCAGGGAATATAAGAAATTCAAAGACCTGAAAAAAGAGAATCTTCGCGATAATATGACCAATCTCGAACTCGTCCTAAATATGCTTGCCGAGGCGACAACAACCGAGATCAGCCGTGAAAAGAATCCCCAAACTTTTACCGAAAATCTCAAGATCGCCAACCAGGGCGGAACAATCGCCGGAAACACTCGAAAAGAGATCGAAGAAAAATCCGGCAAACGTGTAGTTTCAAAACTGTCCGCAAAAAAGATGCTGAACAAATAGGTTTTTCAACCGCTTTCAGTCCTCAACCTTGAAAGTGATGTCTCATAAATTTAAGTCAAATGAAAACGCCACGTCTTATGTTATTCTTTTAACAGACCATTAGCTGCGCTTACGAGGAAAGTTATGCCGAATGTAGAGATCATAAAGGAAAAGAATGCAGTTCTGGTACCGATCAAGGATTGGGAAAGAACGCAGAGGGAATTGGCCCGCCTGCGAAAAAAAGTGAATAAAGCAAAATATATGGATGACCTTCGAAACGCGTTGGTTGACCTTAAAAAAGATCTCGCGGATAAAGACTACGATCCCGATAATGAACTGACTGCTGACGAACTGCTCGAAATCCTGAAAAATGAGTAATACGGTCATCCCTCGCAAATCATTTCTTACTGCGGCAAAGCGGCTCGCCAAAAAATATCGCTCATTTCCTAAAGACCTTTCAGATCTCATAGACGATCTACGCAAAGATGCAACGATCGGAGTTCCGCTTGGCGGAGGTGTCTATAAGATCAGGCTTGCGATCAAAAGCAAAGGCGCTGGCAAGAGCGGCGGGGCTAGAGTCATTACTTATGTGCTGATCCTTAAAGAAACTGTTTATCTTCTTTCGGTGTACGATAAATCAGAGCAGGCCGACATCTCAGATGCTGACCTCAAACGCTTGGTGATGTCGATCGAAGAAGATATGAAATAACCAAAAGAAAAAACCGCGGCCGTCATTTCTGACAGCCGCGGCTTTTTCTTCCCTCGTGTTCGTTCAGTGTTGAAAACTATCTGCGGTAGTAGCGTCGTTCGTACTTCTTCGTCTTCGGGTTGAGGACGTAGGTGTAGAGTGCTCCGCCGCCGGCTCCGGCTGCCGCTCCTATCGCGGCTCCCTTGCCGCCGCCGGTCAACGCTCCGATCAAGGCTCCCGCACCGGCTCCTATGCCGATATTTATGATGTTGCGGTGCTTTTTATATGTACTCTGCTTCTGCGGACGATACCGTCCGGTCTGAGCATCGGCCGAGGTTGCGAACATCGGCACCATTACTGCCATTACCGCCATCATCGTTATTGCTGTTATAAATCTTTTCATTGTTCTTATTCCCCCTAAGTAAAATTGCTTGAGTGCCGTCGCTCTCGCCCTATGTTATAGCAACGGGTGTGCCACGAAAGCTAAATACTTGTAAACACACAGGGTTATAACGATGTCCGGCCAGCCGTGTTCCATTCCCAAATACGATTTGGGTTGCTATTGAGCGGTTTGGTATGTGGTTTAATGAGGCGGATGGAGTGCCAAAAGAATGAAGAGAGAGAATATTGAATCCAGGCAAAAGAAATGGGCAAGCCCACTCTCAGGGCTAAAGCCAAAAGGAATATTCTTTTCCTGGTTTGGCTAAAGCCCTGTTCTTATTTTAGCTTCCAACCTCCGGCTAAAGAGCCTGTGTCAAAACTCAAAACAATGACGGCTTTGCCGTTCTATTTGCGGCGAAGCTCGGCTTCGCCGGTCTTGTCCCCTAATTTTCTCGCGGCTATGCCGCCGATCCTATGGACATGGGAAGCGGCGGCG
>CAZOXY010000054.1:0-25501 GCA_964583955.1 uncultured Chloracidobacterium sp.
CCCCGCCCATGCCCACGGCTTTTCATCCGTCACCGAACACACGACCCGGCATTTGAAACAGAACGAACCCAAAAATTAGTTCGCCGGGACTTTATTGGAGAGGAGAAGGGGAGACAGGGAGTGGAGGAGATAAAGCTCCAGACTCAAGACTAAATACACGGGATTGTTAATTAAAAGTCCGGCGTTTACAATTAAGGTTCATTTATGGATGTTTATTTTCAGCTTGTCACGGATGCCGAGGCGGTAAAGGCCGCGTGCGAGCGGCTTTCGGCGGAGGAAACGCTTGGCTTTGACACGGAAACGACCGAGCTTGACCCGCATGACGGTGATCTGCGGCTCGTTCAGTTCAGTTCGGGCAAGGGTTCGGTGATATTCGACATGCTTCCCTTTCGCGAAAAGGGCGGGCTTCGGGAAAACGCGGAGTTAGCGCCGCTTCGCGACCTGATAGCGAGCGAAAGGCACCGGAAAGTGGCCCACAACGCAAAATTTGACGCCAAATGGGTTCGTCATCATCTGGGCTGCGAACTGGGCGGCGTTTTTGACAGCTATCTGGCAAGCCTGCTGATAGCGGCGGGCGAGACCGACCGGCGGCATTCTTTGGCGGATGTGGCGCAGTTCTTTACCGGTGTTGAACTGGACAAAAGCGAGCAGGTCAGCGACTGGGCATCGCCGGAGCTTTCGCAATCACAGCTGGAATATGCCGCGCGTGACGCAGCCGTTCTGCTGCCGCTGCACCAGCAGATGGCTGACAGGCTAAAGGCCGATGACCTCGAACGTGTCGCCGAACTGGAATTTCAGACGGTCGCTCCGGTCGCTGAAATGGAACTGACCGGATTTTTCCTTGATGAAGGGCGGTGGCGGGAAAGGCTGAACGAGGTCAAGGCGGTGGCGGCAAAAAAAGCCGAGGAACTTCAGGATCTGCTTGCGGCCGGTGTTGCCCAGGCGACGCTGTTCGGCCGGTCAGAGATAAACCTTGATTCGCACACACAGGTCATGGGCGCTCTTTTGAACCTCGGTATTCCGATGCCGGAAAGCACACGTGCGTGGCAGCTACAGCCGCTGGCCGAGAAATATCCGCCTGTGGCAAAGCTGCTCGAATATCGCGAGGTGCAAAAAGCCGCGACCAGCTTTGGCGAGAATATCCTTGAGTTTGTCCGCCCGGACACGGGACGCGTTCATGCCGATTTTCGCCAGATCGGAGCGCCGACGGGACGTTTTTCCTGTTCGCACCCGAACCTTCAGCAGATACCGCACGAAACGAAATATCGCCGGTGTTTTCGCGCGTCCGAAGGAAAAAAGCTCGTCATAGCGGATTACTCGCAGATCGAACTAAGGATACTGGCGGATTTTTCGGATGATGCGGCGTTTATCGAGGCGTTCGTTTCCGGACAGGATTTTCACACGATGACGGCGGCACAGGTCTTTAAGGTAAAACCGGATGAGGTCACGGCGGAACAAAGATCTTTCGCCAAGCGTCTGAATTTCGGCATTGTTTACGGCGTCGGCGCGTCGCGGTTCGGCCTGATGACTGGATTGTCGCAAACTGACGCCGAGAACACAATGCGAAAATATTTCAGCACCTACCGCAGGCTGGACGAATACCTGCGAAGCTCCGCCGCCGATGTGACCGAAAAACGCATCGCCCGAACGGCGTCGGGCCGAACGCTCAAGCTGCGATTCGACGCCGCCAACCGGCAGGAGGTCGGGGCCGCCCGCCGATACGGTGTAAACATGCCGATACAGGGAACTTCCGCCGATATTCTGAAACGCTCGCTGCGGCTGCTGCATGACGATCTGCGGAACACATCAGGCAAGCTGGTCAACATAGTTCATGACGAGGTGATCGTCGAATGTAACACTGATGAGGCTGAGACGATCGCCGCGACGCTGGAAAGCGCAATGGTCCGCGGCGGCGAGGAATATGTGAAAAAGGTTCCGGTTAAGGTTGATGTCAACGTTTCAGACGAATGGACAAAATAAAAAGAGGCCATCCTGAAACAGCCAACACATAGTCAGTTCCCATGGCCTCAGCAATTTTTTTGAACGCGGATCGGGCGGATAAGACGGATTTTCACCGATAGAAAAGTTTAATCCTATCTTTTTGTTCTGTGATGACCCGTTATATCCATTCTATCTGTATTTCGGTCTAGGACGCGGCGGCCTCTGCCTCTGTTGCTGCCGGCGCGGCCGCAATGAACAATATCCTTGAACAATTCTCGCACGTGACCACGCTGTTCATCCGCTTGACCTCCAGCTGCATCTGCGGCCTCAGCGCCATAAAACAGGCAGAACACGAACCGTTGATGACCTCGGCAACGGCAATGCCGTCGCGGCTTCGCTGCACTAGGCGGTTATAAACCGACGCCAAGTGAGGCGGCAGCGTGGCAAATACCCCGGCCCGCTTTTTGTCCTCGCTCTGATATTCGGCTCGTGCCGTTTCCAGCCCGTTGTCAAATGCGGTAATGCCCTCGGCCCTTTTGGAATCCATCGTGCTTATCTCTTCGGCGCGAGATTCGAGTTCCTTTTCGATCTCCTCAAAGGCCGTAAGTTTTTCAACGATATCGCCCTCAAAAGCCGCTATCTGTTTTTGCAGAGCGTCAGTTTCACGCATTGCCGTTTCGTATTCCTTTTGGTTCTGTGCGTGTTTCAGGTTGCGTTCGGCTCGTTCCAGATATGTCCGGTTCTCGGATATCTGGTTTTCCAGAGCGGCGCGTTCGGCCGCGTTCTTGTCACGCCGGTCCTGTATCTCCCTAATGGAAAAAGCGTGCTGGTCGAACTCCTGTTCAATCTCAGCACGCTTTTCATCAGCCGTTTCAATTATGTTTTTTAATCTTCTGAGGTTCGTGTCCGTCCTCTGAAGTTCTATTAATTTCTCTAACTCTGATCTCACTTTTATTAAATTCTCCCGTAATAAAACTGTCAACTAATGATTTTAATACAAAAAGCACTAAAATTTAAAGTTGCTTAACACGAGTGTCATCTTCCGTGAAAGATCATTAGGTGGCGTTCGATGTCGGCGGAGGAAAAAGGCGAGGTTATTTTTTCTTCTACAATGACGGCCCAATCAACCGTTCCTTCCATGCGGTAAAGTCCAATATCCATATTCTTTTTCGGCATTCCGAAGTGGCTGATGCGGGCAAATGCCAGAGCGCCGCCGCGCATAAAACCGTCCGACGGCGTTCGCGTCCAACCCGCCTCAATGGCCAGACATCTAACACCGCGTCGCACTTCGAGCCTTGTCCCGACCATGTTCGCCTTAAAGGCGGAAAAGCTGTGCGGGTCGAGCTTTTCGATATTGACAGTGTGTCCGTTGCGGAGCGGGTCGGACGCAATGGCGATGACCTCGTTCATCAGCCAGTTGACGGCCGTGCGGCGGATGGCATCGTTCGATGAGCGGAGCGCCAGATAATCATGGACGTCAGACCGGCCGGTGTGCCGAGCGGCGTCTTTTGCCCTGGCTATCAGAATTTCCCACTCGTCCTCCAATTCGCTCATAGCGAGAGGATAGATGCTAAAGGGGGCGAAAATCAATTTCGTGATAAAATATTCGTCTTTATGACAGTCGGCCATTCAATCTTTTCGGGCGGCATTTTAAGGAGCAGATCGGTGTCCGTAATGAGATCGGCTCTTCTTCTATTGCTTGTCACTGCATCTTTTTCGGTCGTTCTGTCACAGCCGCCGTCGCGGGTGAGAGCGCGGCCGCAGCCCTCGCCCGTTCCGTCGCCCACGCCGGCCGATGCCGAAAGGCTGAGCGTGGCAGCAGCGATGGCCGACCTTGCCGAACGCATAAATCTGCTTTCTGCATTTATCGCGGAGCGTCCCGATTCCGACGAATTGACAAGAGCGCGCGAAATGCTGACAGCAGCACGCGCCGCCCACGGTGAGGCGATGCTCGACGCGGGCGACGCGGACGCCGGGACCGACCTGATACGGCTTGCGTTCACTGACGCCCCGACGCCGTGGCCCGACCGCCTGTTTGCCGAGATCATCTCAAAACTGCCGACATCATTGTACATACGCGGCCAGCGGGCCGAGGCCCTGGCAATGGCCGGGGCGATGGAAGAAAAGCTCAACGGCGATCCGGCAAAACTTATCACGCTTGCCGCCTTTTACCTGGGCATAGAGAGCGGTGCGAACGCAAAAAGGCTCGTCGAAAAGGCCATCGCTGACGGCAATGACTCGGCAGAGGCTTACGTCGTTCTCGGGCTTGCGGAACGGCTGTCGTTCGATATGGTGGCGTCTGAAAAAGCGTATTCGGCGGCGCTCGAAAGGCGGCCTGATTCGGGCCAGATCGTCAGCGCTCTGGCCGATGTAAGGCGAGCGGCGGGAAAGCCCGCCGAGGCGCTCGAATTATACCAACGCCTGCTCCTGAGCGATCCTGACAACACTGCCGCGCGGACGGGCCTTGTGATGTCGCTGTACGAAACGGGCCGCACGGAAGAAGCGGAAGAGGAATTTGAAAGGGCCGCCGCTGCCAACCCGGCAAACGTTCTTCTTTTCGCCTCGGCCGCATATCGGCACGCCGCCGCCGGGAACGGCGAACGCGCCGCGGAACTGGCGTCCAGGGCGATAGCCGCGAATCCGCGTTATATCTGGTCGCACATCGCACTGGCACGCGCTCTTGCCCTTCAGGGAAAGCCTGTTGATGCCGAGCGCGTTCTGCTGGCGGCCAGAAAATACGGCAATTTTCCGACGCTTCAGTATGAGATCGCGCTGATGCGGTCAAAGGCAGGTTTTTTCCGCGATGCCGCTGATGAACTGAAAAAGAGCTTTTCATTGCAGGACGGCTTGATCGGGACGCGGCTTGGCGGACAGGCATGGCGAGAGGCTGCGACCTTTGGCGAACTGCTGGCGGGCGAAAGGCAGGCGAGCCTTTTTGCACACAGCGGGCCTGACGACGGCACGGAAGCCGCACGGTTGGCGGAACTTATGGCGTTTTCCGATGCGGTCGAAGCCTCTGAACCCAACGCGGAAACGGCAGTCGCGGCAGCAAGGGCTTTTTCGGCGGGAGGCGACAATATGCGGGTTCACCGCCTGCTTTACGCTGCGTCAAAATTGCTGAACGCCCGCATCGACCCTGACGCCGCCCGCGAACTTGCGCTTGAGGCGACGGGAAAGACCGACGCGGGCCTTGCGGTTGCAAATCCGGCAGCGGCGGTGATGGCGGACGCACTCTATGACGGCAGACAGGCGGCAATTGCCCGCGACGAATTTCTGCTGGTGCCGGAGGTTCCAAGGCAAACGCTTTCGGCCGTACTTCGCGGCCGCGTTGAGGAACTGGCTGGCCGCGGCTACCTTGAAAAAGGCGAACACGGCCAGGCGGCCATCCGTTTTCGGCGGGCGCTGAGCGTTTTGCCGAAAGACAGCCTCTGGTGGCGAAACACAAAATGGGATCTCGGAAATTCGCTCGCTGCCGAGGGCAATGACGCCGAGGCTCTTGAAAGTTACATCGACGCCTATGAGACCGGTCGGCCCGACGCCGTAAAATATGCCGTCATCGAGGCACTTTATCAAAAAGTGAACGAAACGCTCGACGGGTTGGAGGCAAAGATCGGCCCAAATCCGATACGGCCGACAGACGCTCAGGACGTTCCCGGACAAGACGATATTGCAAGGAACGAGACCGAAGACGCCGAACCCGATGAGAGTACGGATGAAACCCCAACCGAGATCGAACCTGTAAGATCAGAAGAAATTCCCGACGAGGAAAAGAAAGAGGAATCAAAACCGGAAGAAACGGAAACTGAGCCGGAAAAAACCGAGGAAGTTCCGGTTGAGGAAGAAAAGAAAGAAGAATCGAAACCGGAAGAGGCAAAACCGACTGAGGAAACAAAGACAGAGCCTGTAAAGACGGAAGACGTTCCGGCTGAAGAACAGAAAAAAGACCCCGTAGAGCCGGAACAAAAACCTGCGGAAGAAACCGACACCGAAAGGACCGAGGAAACACCGACCGAGAAGAAAGAACCGAACGAAAAGGACCCCGAGGACGAAACGCCTGCTCCAAAAGAAGAGCCGGAGACCGGCGAGCCTGCGGAACCAAAAACAGAGCCTGATAAAAGCGAGGATGAAACCGCTGAAGATCGGCAGCCGCTTGAGGAAAACGATCAGGATGTCGGCCGTCCTCGCGTTGTCAGCGACGCTCCGGTCAATCACATAAATTTTGAACCGTGCGTGATAACGTCAACTCAGGACAACATCTCGATAATAAACAACGGCGGGAACTTGGGCATAATAATCGGCATTGACGGCGACGCCGAGGCGATGAAGGTCGTGTCGAGCAGCCCCGACGACGTTGAGGTTAAGGAGCAGACAAAAATTGCCGGAACGTCAAAACGCATCTTTTACATCGTCCGGTCGATAAGCTCAAGAACAGGCGAGTTTACCGTTCTTTTTCAGGCCCCGTGCGGTAAAAAAGAGGTCAATGTCAGGGTTCGCTGACAGCGGCAGTTTCGCCATTGAAGGCATGATCGCTTTGTGCGACCGCCAGCGCCGCCAGCAATAGGAAAACAAATCCGTTCGAGGGCGTCCTTAGCGGAAAATCAAAAAAGCTGTGGATCAAAATGCCAAGAACGCCTGCCAAAGCTCCTGCCGCGATCGACGCCCTGAGCGGGCTGCCCCTGCCAAATATCACCTTTAGCGAATTTCTGAAAAGTAGAAAAATGAACGCCGCGACACAGGCAAAACCGAGTATTCCCGAATCGGACAACGCCTGTAAATAATCGTTGTGTGCATTCTGAAGCCGGTAATATCCTTTCCACGTGTCATATTTTGTAAAGGCAACGCCGTATGTGTCGTGGCCGGTGCCGATGACCGGCGAATCGAGAAAGATCTTGGCTCCGATGCTCCAAAAATGCGTCCGGCCATTGGTCAGGTCCGCGTTTTGCGTGTCATCGCCGATGCCCTGCAAATATCTGCCGCCGACGCCCATAAAAGCTGCCAGGCCGAGAATGATGACGATAAATGCCGCTGCTCCGGCAAACATCGAAAGCCGCCTGCCCCGGGCCGCCGCCGCGTCGCCGCGCTCACCGCGTTTTCTCAGAGACGATACCGAAAGAAAGACGAACGCGGCCATGCCGATATAACTGATAAGCGCTCCGCGCGAACCGGTGAAGATGAGCGCCAGCAGCATTATCACCACGCCTATCCACAAAAGCGGTTTCTTGTCACGCTTGACGCCGCCGCCCGCCAACAGGCCAAACGCAATGCCGGAGATCATCACCATCAGAGCGGCAAAATGGTGCTGATTGACGAACGGCCCGAACGGTATCGCCTGATAAGCCTCTCTTATGCCGTAGATCGTGTCAGGGTCGGCAAGCCGCTGCGTTATCCCGAACATTGCCATGACCGGGCCGAATATCAACAGGACAACAACCACGGTTCTCAGCCGCCTGGTTGAGCGGATAAAAACAAGCGCCATCGCAAAAAAGACAAGGTAGAACAACAGGCGAATGGTGAAAAGACGCGTCGCATAAGGATCGATGCTCAGGGCCGATGACGGAGCGACGGAAAGCAGATCAGACGGAACGACGCTGCCGCCAAGCGGAAGCAGTTGGATGACGCCGATAAGTACAAGGCCAGCCAGCGGCAGTTGCACGAGCGATCTTGAATAAGAAAACCGCCCGGTACGCCACGAACCGTATGCCCAAAGGGCGGCGGTTGCAGAGATGACAAAAAACACAAGCGCCTGAGCGGGCTGATCGACCGCGCCGAACCCGGTGGTCGCGCCGAGCGGTATGATGAGCAGCAAGATGAAAACCGCAAGCTCCGCCTTGCCGCCGGTTCGCGTTTCTGTTTCCTCAAACTCATTTTCCGGATCTTTCATCTGGTTCATCTATTCGGCCGCAAGGCTGATGTCGTCCAGCCACAACAGTCCGCCGATATTGCATTGCACGCCGGAGCAGCCTTCGCGTAACAGAGCTATCTGGATGCCGTCGGAGCCGTCCGGTACGGTAAAACTCACGCGGACATTTTCCCATTCACCGACACGGTCCTTTAGCGGATCGGACGCGGCAAGCACCTTTTTGTCCGACCTGTCGGTTATTTTCCAGACCAGTTTTGCCCTTGTTTTCAACTCGGAGCGGTAAAAGAATTCCAGCCTGTACCGCTTTCCGGGTTCGACGGCAACGGTTTGAGAAAGGCTGCGAAACTTGTTGCTGGAATTGCCGAAAACATAGACCAGGCTGTAGCTGCCCGAATGACGCGATCCGTCCGTCTGCGAGATCTGCGGTTCGCTGCCGTCCGGAAACGTCCAGTCAAAAAGGCTTGCCGCCCTGATGTTAATCGGCGATTCAAAACCGCCGTTCGTTACCGTTGCCAGAGCGGGAACGGTGTCGCCTTCCGTCCGCTCGGCAGCTATTTTCAGGACATCGCGAAAGCGTTTTTCGTCGATCAATGCTTTTAGCAGCCTGTTCCCGGCAGCGGCGGCCTGATCGCTTTGTTTCTCATCTTCGGAAAGCGAATTCCAGATGGCAACTGCCTCATCATGGCGGCCTGCGGATGACAGCGTGCCGATCAAAGCCGGACGAGCTTCCGGCAGTTCGCCGAGCGCCCGCTGAATATCTTCGGTATTGCCGTTCAGAACATTCCACAGAACACCGACCGCCGGAGCGGTGTATTTCGGGTCGCTTTGAGCGGCGTTTTTGATCTCGGCAAAAGCCTCGTCATATCTGCCCTGCCGCAAAAGGTTGTTGCCAAGCGCCCATTGCACCGACGAATAATTGGGAGCCAGCACGGACGCAAAGCGAAGAGCTTCTTCACCGGCCTTTGCCTCGCCGCTGCGTTCGCGGGCACGGCCAAGCTCAAGCCATACAAGATAATTGTGCGGCGACAATGCGGCGGCGTTCTCAAAATGCTTCAGCGCCAGGTCTTGGCTTTCCGGGGCGAACGATTCCGACCGCAGAACGCCCGCGGCGAAATACGTTTGCGGGTCGCCGGGAGCCTGGTCGATCGCGAACTCGGCCTCTTCCGGCGTCTCTGCCTGAAGCGCAACGGCACGCCCGGCCGCCCATTTGAATGTCAGGACAGAGAGCAAGAGCAACAGAACCGGTACGGCGGCCACGCCGATACGCCGGAGATTTGGTGTAATGTTTATTTCGGAAACCGACACAAGTTTACGTCTCAATCCAGATCGACCGTCTCAATGCGAAACTCCGCTCGTTTTAGCGTTATATTCAGGCCGCGGCAGATGTCCTTCAGTTCCTCAAGCTTTTCATCGTCGGCGTTCCTGAACGAGATCAGCATTTCGCTTATCTCCATTTTCTCACAAAGGCCGCCGATGCCGTCATCGCTCGGATAAACTTTGAGGCCGCTGATGACCCTGCCGCGTTTCAACGGGTCGTCGTCAACAAAACAGACCGGCTGGTACCCAAACTCGGCGTTGTTCCTTAGTTCGCGAAGCACCATCTCGCCGCCGTCGCCGGCGCCGTAGATAAGAACACGGCGCGTCCTTTCGCCATTTGAGCCGGGCAGCAGTTCGCGAATAAGGCGAAACGTCAGGCGGCTGCCAAAGACCGCAAGCAGCAGAAGCAGGCCGTCAACCACAAAGACCGTTCGTGAGAACCCTTCGAACCGCCATAAAAGCAATATCCCGAAAACGCTGAAAACGGAGGCAAGCACGACGCCTCTGGTAAAGATTATCAGGTCAGAAAGGCCGGTGTATCGCCACAAACCGCGATAGACGCCGGAAATGAGAAACGCAAAAAGCTTGAGGATGACGATAAGCGGCAGCGATTTGCTGAAGACCGGCCATTCGCCGCTGGCTTCGATAGGGCCAAAGATGATGATATATGAGGCATAATAGCAGACCGCTATCAGGATCAGATCCAGAAAGACCTCAAAGATACGGCGTTTGTGCGACACATCGACCAGAAAGGCGTACATTGCGTTATTCTTTGACGCCAGTTCTTCCTCGGTCTGATCGTAAACGCGGACCTTGGAAAGATAGACCCCGATCAGTGATAGCGCGACCGTGAAAATGGCTATCAGCGCCAGGCTCTGTGTTACGCGAAGCTGGCTGACCATCAGAGCCAGAACGCCCGCTGCAATTGCAAACCCGTAGATCATCAGCACCGCCGAACGCTCCGAAAGGCCGAGCGCGACCAGCCTGTGTGACGTGTGGTCGCGTCCGCCCTGCGATGCCTTTCTGCCCCAGAGCTTTCTGAGGATGGTCACAAACGTCGTATCGAATATCGGGACGAACAGGATCAGCACCGGCACGGCCAATATAGTGAAGATACCGCGCGAACGCCCGCCGCCGATGTCGCTGAGCAAAACCGAGCTTGCCAGAAAAAAGCCGACGAACATCGATCCGCAATCGCCCATAAAGATGGACGCCGGATTGAAATTGAATACAAGAAACCCAAGCAGCGCGCCGATAAAAATAGAGATCAAAAGGGCGTCCGACAACTGGCCGTGATTCCAAAACCCGATCGCAAGCGATATGGCCGCGATGGCGGCAATGCCGGCCGAAAGGCCGTCCATGTTGTCCAAAAGATTGATCGCGTTGGTGATGGCGACCACCCAGAAGACCGTAATGGCGGAATCGATGACCTCGGAACCGGTCAATGGCAGCCGCAGGCCGAACCCGACTATGATGACCGCGCCGATAAGCTGACCTACAAGTTTTTGATAGGGTTTTATGTCAAGCAGATCGTCTATCAGCCCGATGACGAAAAGAAATGTGCTGCCGCCGAGAATGACAAGCGAATCGGTGTTTTTTGGCGAAAGGAATGCGTACAGAACAACCACTGTGAGAAAAATGCCGACACCGCCGAGCATTGCGGTCGGGCGCTTGTGCCAGCGGTCCGATTTTGGTTTGGCGACCTGCCCTATTTTGTGCGCGAACCCCCGAACGGCAAACGTAAAGCCTATCGAGACCGCCATGGCGAGGCCGCATACAAAAAAAGGATTTTGGACAAGGTATTGCATCTGCATTATCAGGCGAAAACGCGCTTACTTTTCGGCCAGAGAATCGTAAAGGCGTGAAATGTCATTTATCAGCCTGTCTTTGGAATAATTTTCTATAACGGAACCGTGGGCGTTGTCAGCAAGCGTTTCTCGTAATTTTTCATTTTTCGCGAGATAAAGCAAGCCGTTCGCAAAACCGGCCGCGTTGCCGGAGGCGACGCCGATGCCTCTTTCATGGATCTTGAAACCGTCTTCTTCTTCGATAATTTGGCCTAAAAGATCGGCCACGCCGCCGACCACGGTCGAGATGACCGGACGGCGTGCAGCCATTGCCTCGATAAGCGAAAGCGGCGTTCCCTCGTTCAGCGATGTCAGGGCCACCACATCGCAATCAGCATAAACGGCCGATGTTTCCTCAACGTTTCCGAGAAACTTAACGTTGTCCCCAAGCGAAAGGACGTCAACCATCGTTTCCAGTTCATTTTGGAGATTACCGCTGCCGGCGATGATAAGTTTCAGGCCGTCGTTTTCAGCGTTTTTATATTCGGCGGCGGCGTTCAGCAGCATCGGGAGGTTCTTTATCTCCGTCAGGCGGCCGACGTAGGCGACGGTGAATGTATCGGAACCGCCATAGGGTATCGCATCAAAAGGTTCGAGGTCGATGCCGAGCGGAATTATCTCAAACTGATCAGGCCTGCCAACACGGAACGTCCCGTTTATTTCCTCAAGCTGCTGCCGGGAGATGACGATGATCCTGTCCGTGGCAAAACGGGCAAGCATTCTTTCAATAAAAAGAAACAGCCTCGTTTTTGCCTGTCCGTAATAGCTGTGAAAAACGTGGCCGTGAAACGTATGAACAACACGCACCGGGCGCGGACGGCCGATCAGTGTTCCGGGTGTCAGCCATCTATAGACAAACGCGGCAAGCCTGCCGACCGTTCCGGCCTTAGCGGTGTGCGTATGGACGATGTCGGGAGCAAACCGCCGCATTTCGCGGTAGATCTTAACAATAGAGATAATGTCACGCGCCGAAAGCTCACGGCTCATTTCGCGGATGTAGGTCGGCTTTACATCAAGCTGCTCCGCAAGATACGCCATGTCCTCTTCGCCCGGCGGAACCGTTCCGGCGATCAGATGGGACGTGAACCTCTCATCGTTCAGCCCTTTTGTCAGCCACAGCACATGGCGCGCCGGGCCACCGACGTTAAGGCGTGCGATCATGCGAAGGACTCTCATCAGCTATATGGTCATCTGGGCTTGAGGGCAAACAAATGCTTGCTATTGGCGGTCGATGAACCGGCGAAACCACAGCTCCATCATTAAAAGCGTCCATATCTGTGCCGTATGGTCACGCTCTCCTGAAAGATGTTCGTTCACATAGCGTTCGGTCGCTTCCGGCCGGACGATGCCGCGTTTTGCGGCCGTTTCGGAAAGCAGAACGTCGCGGACAAGTGATCTCATTTCGCCCCGGAACCAGCGTCCGACCGGTACGCTGAAACCCATTTTTTGTCGATAGATAACCTCCGGCGGAACAAGTTTTGCTGCCAGCTTTTTCAGCAGATATTTTGTCTTAAAGCCTTTTATCTTAATGTTTTCGGGAAGCGACGCGGCAAACTCGATCACGTGATGATCGAGGAAGGGCGACCGCGCCTCAAGCGAATTTGCCATTGAGGCGATATCGACCTTTACCAGCAGATCGTCCGGCAAATACATCATTTGATCGGTAAGCAGCGTCGCATTGACAATGCCAGAGCCGTTTGCTCGGGCGAACCATTTTCCGAGGAAAGCCAACGCGTCCTTATCGTTAACGGATTCTGCGAATTCACGCGTGTAAACGCCAGCTTTGGAATCGGCGTTAAATGCCGACAGCCATCCCTGATAACGCTGCGGCGGCGCGCCTTGGGCGGATGCAATGAAGCGGTTTATGTCGCGGGCAAAAGTTCGCCTTTTTTCGGACGTGGGCAAAAGGCTGGCCGGAAATTCGATGAACGGAACGCGAAGAATGCCCGGCACGCGGCGATAGGCAGCGGCAAGCTTCATTGCCAGATAGCGGTCGTATCCGGCAAAGCTCTCGTCGCCGCCGTCACCGTTCAGGGCGACGGTGACGTGCTTTCGCGTCTCGCGAGAAACGTAATATGTCGGTATCGCGCTCGAATCAGCATACGGCTCGCCGTAATGTTCCACGAGCGTCGGAATTATCTCCTGAGCGTTCGGCTTTACGATAAATTCGTTGTATTCGGCGCCGACGTGTTCTGCCACGCGGCGAGCATATTTCAGTTCACTGAAATCCTCATCCTCAAAACCGATTGAAAACGTCTTTACCGGCTGTGAACTTTCCTGCGCCATCAGGGCAACGACGGTCGATGAATCAACACCGCCCGAAAGGAATGCTCCCAGCGGAACGTCAGAGATCATTCGCAAACGTGTTGATTCGCGAAGGATACGCGTTGTTTCCTCTATCGCTTCTTCTTCGCTGATCTTGACCTTCTTTGAAAAATCAGGCAGCCAGTACCGTCTTGTTTCTATTTGGCCGGCCTTCCATTTCAGCCAATGGCCGGGTTCTAGCTTGCGGATCTGTTTGAAAGCGGTCAGCGGAGCCGGGACGCAAAGGTATGACAGATATGCGTCAATGGCCTCGTTATCGACCTCGCGGGAAATGTCAGGATGTTCAAGCAAGGCGCGAAACTCTGATCCGAAGATGAGATCGCCGTTCTGCTGATGCGAATAAAGCAGAGGTTTTTTGCCGACTCGGTCGCGGGCGATGAAAAGCTCTTTTTCGGCATCGTCCCAGATGGCAAAAGCGAACATGCCTCTGAGAAATTGCAGGCAATCGGCACCGTATTTGTCATAAAGGTGAACTATTGCCTCGGTATCGGAATTTGTATAAAACCTATGTCCGTCCTTTTCAAGGTCTTTCCTTAATTCCTGATAATTGTAAATTTCGCCGTTAAAGACTATCCATTTCGTGCGGTCGGCGTTGTGAATGGGCTGTTTTCCGCTGGAAAGGTCAATGATCGAAAGCCGCCGCATCGCCAGCCCGACGTTCTCGTTTACATAAAAACCGTCGTCATCCGGCCCGCGATGTTCTATCGCCCGGTTCATTCTCTCCAGTACATCACGGCTGACGTGGCCGCCGTTATTTACCACTCCGACTATTCCGCACATTCTTATGCTAGATTGTAACCGATTGTTTGTTTAAGGTCTTGTAGGGGAAAAGGCTGACATTGTTCAGTTGTTAAAACGAGCGTCGTGTGCCAGTTTTGCCTGTTCGCGCATAACGATCTCGCGGTTCTCGCGGCGTTCTTTGACAAGCGTCCATCCGACCGCGGCTATCATGAAAAGAAACACCTGTATCTGGATCCGCTGGCGATAGATCATTCCCGTATTGCCCTGAAACAGCGAGTATGCAAGCGAAAGCATGAGTACAAAAAGCAGTATCGGAAATGCTTCTTTAAGCCGATGGCGAATTGTGTAAACCAGGCCCATTACAATAAATGGAATGGTCGCCCACCATATCAGCAGATCGGGCAGAGTGATAAATTGGTGCAGACTTTGAAACTCCCATGGAAACGGCGAGAACATCAAATAAGTAAGCCCGACCGGCATCGCCATCACCGCTCCTTCGGTTGTCGAAACATCTATGTCCTCACCAAAACCGGAT
Organism: uncultured Chloracidobacterium sp.; assembly: GCA_964583955.1. Lineage (GTDB taxonomy): Bacteria > Acidobacteriota > Blastocatellia > Pyrinomonadales > Pyrinomonadaceae > OLB17. The sequence goes on from CAZOXY010000054.1 coordinate 14,567, forward strand.
CCCGCGTCACGCGAAAGAGCATCGCGCGTTCTTTGTATCGTCTCTAGCTGGGCGAATTCGTTGAAATTCACCGTCGCCGTCCGCATTACGCCGAAATACGTCAGGCCAAACGCGATCACGACCAGCGCGGCGGTTCGCCTCAGCATCGAGTTGTTCGTTGTCCCCGAACCGACCACAAAGCTGCCCGCCACGGCGGCGGCGATCATGTAAAAGATATAAAATCGCAGGGCAATGACACCCGCCATCGATGCCATGAGTACGGCAACATCCAGCCAGCTGAACCGTTCCTGAAGCCGCATCACGACATAGATCGCAAGCACCAGCAAAAAGGCGATCAGGCCGTCTTTCAAAAGCTGGCCCGACCACAATATGAACGCCGGAACAACCGCCAACGCGATGCCCGTGTACCGGGCAACATCCCGGTTCTTGAAAACCTTCAACGAACAAAGATAAGCCAACGGCGGCGTCGCCGCCCCAAACACCGCACAAGCCGACTGCGCCGCAAATATATTCGGCCCAATGACGTAATACAATAACGCCACCAGATAATTCATCCCCCAATTTGCCCCGCTTCTTAGAATAGCAAATTGGACCACTGGGTCATTAGGCAAGCGTGTTCCATTCCAAAATTCAACCAGCCAAATTGCTACCTGATCATAGCCATTAGCGTCCGGCCCGGCCACAGATCTGAGATTAAGCACTTCGAGAGCAATTCCTAGAGTCAATCGCAGTAACAACGCTACTATGAATAGATCAACAATGAACTGTTTGTCCGATGAAATGCGTCTGAGAACAAGTAATATCGGGGTAGATAGGATAATGACCAGTAACAACGCCACCGCGCTATTGGGAAAATCGATCGCGGCCATTACGATCGCGATGAAAATCCCATAAACGATGAAAAGATTCCTTATCATACACCCGGCCGCTTACCCGTTCCCTATCGCGTTGGCCGTGAGGTCAGAATAGACCTTTTGATATATACTCACAGTTCCCGATATTGAAAAGTTGTTCAATACGGTTTCACGGGCCTGCCGTGCCAACTTTTCACGAAGATGGTTTTCCGTAATTACACGCTGAAGACTTTCCCGAAAACCCTTCTCATCGCCATAGCGTATCAATATGCCGTTCACATTATTCTCTATTATATCTGAAACTCCGCCGACATTGGTTGCTATTACGCAGAGCTTCGATGCCATCGCCTCAATGATCGCTATACCAAATGGTTCGGATTCGGAAGGATGCACGTAAATATCACTGGTAGCCAGTAAGCTCGGGATATCGCCGACGTAGCCTAGCAGCCGAACCTTTCCCTCGATACCCAATTGTTGTATCTGTTTCAGGATAGAGTCTCTTTCAGGACCCTCACCGGCAATGCTAAGTACGACCTTGTCTGACGAACGAAGTACTGGTGCAAATGCATCAACCAGGAACTTGTGGCCCTTTCTCTTGTGGAGGTTACCTATGGTAACGATATTCAAGGGCCTGTTATCTAACGAAGTGTCACTGTCACGCTTTATATTGAAGGGGGTCGTATCAACAGCATTTGGAGCCATGACGATCCTGTCTGTGGATATGCCATGGTTTATTTGTTCTGATCGCACAGCCCTTGATATTGCCAAGACGCGGTCGGCCCGCCTTGTTGCTATCCTATCAAGAAAAAACAACATTTTGCGCTTGGCTATGTGATCGTCGGTGTATTGTTTTGTTACGACGAATCTTAAGTTCCTAATGGTTTTTGAAACTGCGGCACCAATTATAGTTGCGTGAAGCATCTGGGCATGTAGAACGTCAAATCCACCACTGATGACAATGTTCCGTAGCTGCCTGACTATTGGAGGAAGGTCGAAATAACCTTTTCCCGTAATGCTGCGCACCTTCGCTCGTTTTTCCCTGAGCAGTTTTTCATACGTGTCACCATAGGGACTTTCACTATAAATATTGCAATGCTCAACCTCGAATCGAGAGGTGTCATATTTATCCGCCATGTCGATAAGCAGTTTTTCGGCCCCGCCCAATCCCTTTGGCGTGCTTGTTAAATGAAGAACTTTTATTTTTTTCATTTACGGTCAGACAGCATGCGGCTGTATTCGGCCATGTATTTATCAGCCATCCTTTGTACGGTAAGCTCTTTTTCTGCAAACGAACGGGCATTTCGCCCTAGCCGCTCAGCAGTTTCCTGCTCGGAAAAAACCCGGATCAGATGCTCGGCCAACCTTTCGCTGTCACCTACAGGAAACAATAAACTGTTGACATCGTGTATGCAAATTTCGCGATTTGCCCCAATATCGGTGGCAATGATGGCTGAACCGCAGGCAAATGCCTCGACCAGCGAATTGGACATTCCCTCCGAACGCGAAGGGAGAATAAAAGCGTCCGCGGCGATCAGATAATCTTTTGGATTGGGGACGAATCCTTTGAACACAACATTGCTTTCCAGATCAAGGTCCCTCACTTGTTTTCGCAAAGAGTCCTCAACATTCCGAAATGCTCCGCCCTCACCTAATAATAAAAGCAGGGTGTCAGGAAAATGTTCTATTACCTGCTTCCATGCATTGATCAATGAATCAAGACATTTTTCCTCACTCAACCTGCCAGTAAAAATACCGATCTTTACATCAGGTATGTCCAATGTGTTCTTGTACTTAAGTTTGTCCGCCGATGAAAAGGCGGTTTCTGACGGTATTTCCGTCGAATTATGAATGACCGAGACCTTTTCAGAAGGAATTCCGAGACCGGTCAATTCACTTTTCATTTCCTCGGTCAAGGCCACAAATCTTGTAACATGTTTTATAAGCCTTACTCTTAGTCGGGACAGCGGCATACGCCTTATCTCATTAGCCTCGCCTATTGCACCTCCGGAAGTAATACGTGTCAGGATCGGTTTGCGGGTAAAAACACCCGCGATCACTGCCGTCATCGTTGGGCCGAACATCTGCTGGCAATGAACGACATCATACTTTTTCCTGTTTTTGACGAGCCAGATGAACGTATCGACCAAATAAAGAAGACCGTTGACAGCAAGTGAATTTCCAATAACGGGCGAACGATGAAAGACCGTTCCGTTTACCATCTCATCGAACGAAAGCCCATGATAGTTCCTGGCACAAACAAAGGTATTGATGCCGCGAGCGTTTAGCTCACCTAAAAGAAGATTGGAATTCTTTTGAATGCCTCCTGTTGGGGCATCTATGTTTGTAACCAGCATACATACTGCTTTGAGGTCTTTCGTCATTATTCAAAATAGTCAGTTGGAAATTTTGCTTCTGAGCTTAGATATCTTGTTGCCTGTAAGCAGACGCAGGATGGTATAGGCATAACGTGGATCAAATATGATCGACGGAACTATGGAAACCGCTCTCATAAGTTCTGAGAATGAGCGGCGACGCTCTTTAACAGAACAATAATTTATTGCGTTGATGAGGGCAATGTTAGCTTTTCTATAGATCAATATCTTTTTTTGTTCATTTGACAGCAGTGGCGATGTTTCAAGAAGACGAACAGAACAGTTCATCGAGCGTTCCATACCTTCCGGGTTGCTCATGGTGTTGGCTTCGTGGGTTCGGATCTTAGCAAAGGCCATAGGATTGTAGGCAAACTCTGTGATCGTGGAAAGCCTGACCCAAAATTCCCAATCCTCGGAGCCTGAAAGCTCTCTATCCTCGTTGAAACCGCCAATTTCCCTTGCTTTGTCAGTTCGCACAAGATGGGATCCCATTAGAATGAAGTTTCCGCGCAATAGATGTTCGGTCACCTTACCGCTGTGGCGGCCTGCATTCAACCTCTTCCGGTAATTGCCATTACTGTCTATCTGAAGAGCGTCTGTATATACAACACCGATATTTGGCCTGGCTTCGATAAACTCTACGTCAGTCGCCAGTTTTTCCGGGAGCCACAGATCATCCGAATCGAGGAACGAGATGTATTCGCCCTGAGCAAGTCGCAGTCCATGATTTCTTGAAGCCCCACGTTCGGCATTTTCCTGATAAACGTACTGAACTTGCGGTACATATCTTTCAACAATTTCTTTAGTGTTGTCGGTCGAACCATCGTCAATGACGATCACCTCAATACTAGGATAGGTCTGCGCTAGAACGCTTTCAATCGTCTCGGCAATATAGTCCGCACGGTTATATGAAGGGATTACGATTGTCACCAAAGGTTTTGACATAGATCCTTATTCTTTTTCGCTGATCACCTTTAATATCTCTTTTGCAAATATTTCGGCTTGTTTTTCTCGGGTGTAAAAATTTATCTTTTCCTCATCACCGTGATATTTCAGATGGCCGCTGGCTTTCCATTCATAGAACCATTCATTCAATATCTCGGCAAATTCTTCAGGTGTATCGGCAAGTTTTCCTGCCCTGGTTTCCATAAGAATACGTTCCATCTCATCATGATCGTTCGGCGCTATAAGAATGTTACGTTTTGCCGCTAAATACTCAAAGATTTTACCAGTAACTATTCCTTTATAACCTTTCCAGCCAATATAAGAAAGAACATCCGACATAACCATTTTTTCAAGTGCAAGGCTTCTTGGTATGCGCTCAGTTATGCTTGTACATTCCCTAGGTAGAGCGTTTGAAAGTTGGATTCTTGTAGGCTCTAACATTGCTGCTCCTACAAAATTAAGGCTTATTTCGGTTAGATCTTTGTCCGATAAAAATAGATTTAGACCTCTCAGCATACAGTTAAAGTCTTGTTGGGGATAAAGAGTGCCTATAACCGAGAAAGTAAACCGTGAGTTTCTTCGTGGATCACCGGAAAGGTCATTAAGTAAAGTTTGTTCAAACCCATTGGCCACTACAATCGCACGAGTGCTTTTTGTCAGCATTTTCTGCAGTTCTCCTAATAGTCCCTTGCTGACTGTTGTTACTAAAATTGTTGATTTTAACCTTTTACTTATATAGGTGCGGTCAAAAAAGGATAGGATCTTATCTTTAAGAATGCGTTTCGAGTTCGGATTTAGTGTTTCATTAGTCCAAAGGTCTCTAAAGTCAATTATTAGTGGTACGGAAAATTTCTTGCTGAGCTTATATCCCAGTCTGATCTGACCAAAAGGATCCACAGTAACAATAATGCAATCCACGGGATTTCGATCTAAATATTTAACCAAATGCGGTTCAAACTCAGCACTATTATTTGTGATCTTACCAAGCCCAATTAAATGTCTTAGACCAACAAAAACATTTTTAGCGAGTGGAATCCGTGAAAGTTTTGATGCAACTTGACTGGCACGTGCCTTATATGGAATACGCAACACCGTATGAGTTTCATTTTCTTCTACGGTAAATGGACGAGAGGTAATTGTTTCCGGTTCAAATCCCTGTTCAGTTCCATCCCAGTCACGAGTGGCAATAATCGAGTGTAGTCCATAATTATGAAAATTATCTGCCCAACTCTTAGGTCTTAAGGAGGCTATCTGGTTAAGTGGCGGATATCTGTACGCTATTATTAGTACTTTCATTCGTTAAACAATAAAATCAACGGTCTCATGATAATCGAATAAATATGGGCGTGGAAACCCCTTCTTTTATTCTACCGCTTTGAATAATTAAAGCTGAGAGCTAAATACAGGATGTAGAAGAGCGAGTAGCTTATTGAGTACAAAAGTAAGGACGCCTCGACGCTTTTATAAGAATAAAAACCTATCAAAAAAGGCACGAAAGAGCATAATAACAGAATGATCTGGCCGATGAGATTTTGGCGCTGTTTATTTGCGATGTAGAAGACATAAGTTACCGGGCTGATGCAGAAGCGGAGGAAGAAAAGGACGGCGAGGATGCGGGAGTATTCGCCGGCGGTTCTCCATTCTTCACCGAGGACGAAGGCAAAGAGCCAGGGACCGATCAGTAGTATCGTGACAAGAGGAAAAAGGCCGATGAAGGCAAGAGTAAGAAACGTTTTGACCAGGATCGGGCGGCAATTGCCATGCTTATGATAATCCTCGGTCGCTCTTTGCCTGAAAACCTCGCCCATCGCGGTGCCTATCAGCATTGACGGCATCCCGAGCAGGCGGTTGCTCATATTAAAATGTCCCACCGGCTCAGCGCCCGCGAAACGCCCGAGCATAAACACAGGCAGTTGTATCGCGGCGGTGTTTGAAAGAGTTGCCGGAAGCTCAAACAGCGGAAAATCCTTGAACTCTTTTATCAGGCTCCGAAGCCTTTCCCTGACCATTGCCGTCCTGCGAAACCTTCTGCTTTCATACAGCAGAAACGCGGCCGCGATCACCTGTCCCGTCAACAATCCCGCGAACAGCCCCAGAAACGACCTGTCGATCAGATATGCCCACGACACGGACCCTAAAACCGTGGCCGCCGCGGCTATTACCTTGTTTGCCGAGATCGAACGAAAACTCTTGTTCCGGTTCAGCCAAATGCTATTGATCTCCATTACTCCTGAAAGGAATATGGTCGGAGCAATGAGAAGTATTGACAGGCCGACGCCGTGTCTGGCCAGACCGTCATGGAAGAAAAAATAAGCTCCTAAGCACAGTAGAAGCGCAACAAACGCGACGCCCGCTGCCAGATAATGGCAGAAAATATATATTGTTTCTGCGTCTTCTTTTTTTTCGGCGATCTGGATGACATGAGCCAGCCTGAAGCTGGTAAAGCTGACCGCGACGGCCGTGACAGCAGAGAAAAGCCCGAAAATGCCGTACTCCCTCGGAACATAAAGACGTGAGAGCCACGGAGCGGCAAGCAGAGATATAAGCACCGACACGAACGTACCGGAAAAGATCAGAGCGAAATTCTTCTTGAAATCAGAAGTTCGTAGATCCAGAAGCTGTTTGAGCATTGCTTATTATCTGCTTTCCGGAGGAATCATCTCTAAACAGAGGTTCTTATCGAACTCACAAGTTCTATCGAGGGCCGAGATTCCTCAAGTCCAAAACCTTTACCATCAAGAATAGCCGTGTAACTGGCCGTATGCAGATCAGTAAAACCGTCGCTGAACTCGAATTCCTCATTATCAATGCGGATCGAACGAAAGGTGCGTATTCCCTGTGTCTTTGCCGATTCCGGCAGGTCCTTCTCATTTATACTGAGCTTCCATGTGACATCCGCACGTTTCAACTTTAATGAACCGCAGGCCCGGTCGTTTTCAAGATATTCGACAGAATTTTCCAGTACGCCGCCAAAGATCCACGATAGCATGTCAAAGAAATGTACACCGATATTCGTTGCAATGCCGCCTGACTTATTTGGATCGCCTTTCCAGCTATAGTGATACCATTTGCCACGCGACGTGATGTATTGGAGATCAACGGCGAATCGCTGTTCAGGGTTCGAGGCCTCCACCATTTCCTTTAATTTGATAACACTCGGATGCAGCCTCAACTGAAGGATCGTAAAAACGCGCCTCTGTGTTTCGCTCTCGATCTGTTGAAGAGCATCGATATTCCATGGATTTAAAACGACGGGCTTCTCGCATATGACATCCGCTCCATGTCTTAATCCAAAACGAATATGAGCATCGTGCAGATAGTTTGGCGAACAGATAGTGACATGATCTATATTGGTGCCTTCGCGCTTAAGCTTTTCAACATGCCTGTCAAAACGCTCAAACTCCGTAAAAAAATCAGTATTGGGGAAATAGCTGTCCAGAATGCCGACGGAATCGAATGGATCGAACGCGGCAACGAGCCGATTTCCCGTTTCCTTTATTGCTTTTAAATGACGCGGGGCAATATAGCCGGCGGCCCCGATCAGAACAAAATTCTTCATCTTATTTGGTTAATTTGGAAACGGCCCCACCATCAAGGACATACTCTTCGCCCGATTCGGGACAAACGGCTTTATTGTTTGCATCAAAATGAAGCCTGTGGCCATATTCGCTCATCCATCCGACCTGACGCGAAGGATTGCCGACAACTAAGGCGTATGCGGGGACATCCTTAGTAACTACAGCTCCGGCCCCGATAAATGCAAAGGCTCCGATATCATTGCCGCACACCACTGTAGCGTTTGCACCGATCGAAGCTCCCTGGCCGACGTGAGTTTTTAGATACTGGTCTTTTCTTATGACCGCACTTCGCGGATTTATTACATTGGTAAAAACCATCGACGGGCCAAGAAACACATCGTCATCACACGTAACACCTGTATAGATCGACACATTATTCTGCACCTTTACGTTGTTGCCCAATACAACTTCCGGTGATATGACCACATTTTGGCCGATATTACAGCCGTCACCTATCGTGCAGTTGGGCATTATGTGGCTGAAATGCCATATCTTTACTCCTTCACCAATGTTGGCCCCTTCGTCAATGACGGCCGTTTCGTGTGCGAAGAATTTTCTCTCACTCATTGATGTATGGTTCTTCCCGCTTTAGGATCGCTTCCTCAATAAGGCAGTTTAGACGTTCGGCAATAAGGGGTCAATGCAACGGCAGTTTTAAGCGGTGTACTTTTATATCGCCTGGCCGAAGGTTAGGAGGTTGTTGTCGGGGTCGAGGATGGAGAATTCGCGTTGGCCCCAGGGTTTTGTTTGTAAAGGGGCGTTGGGGTGGATAGCGACGGCGGCGGCGATAAATGTGTTGTACACGTTGTCTATCGCGTCCGTGCGGATATAGACCTGGCCGTAGTTTTGCTTTGGGTCAAGCTCGCGAAACAGAAAAAAGTGTATCTGGACGGCGTCCTTTTGGACCATCAGATATTCGGCGTGTTCGTCGCTGCCGTATTGCTCAAAGCCCAGCGTGTTCAGATAAAAATCCTTAGTGACGGCCCTGTCACGCATCGGCAGTTTTGGATTGATTGCGGTCAGCATACAGTTCAATAAATTTACTCTTAGGCGGTGCGCAGTATCTTTTCCATCTTGCGGCCTTTTGCCAGTTCATCCACCAGCTTGTCCAGATACCTTGCCTGCTGCGTCAGCGGATTTTCGATCTCTTCCACACGATAACCGCATATCACGCCGGTGATAAGGTGCGCATTCGGGTTTAATTTCGCCGCCTTAAAAAAATCTTCAAACGTCGCCTTTTCGTCGATCAGCTTTTGCAGCTTTTTGTCGTTAAAACCCGTCAGCCACTCAATGACCTGATGCAGCTCCTCCACCGTCCTGCCCTTCCCCTCAACCTTAGTAACGTAGTGCGGATATACCGAAGCAAATATCATCTTCGCGATCCGCCCGTCATGATGGCTTGTGTCTGTCATAATAGGTGTAAACCTCTAATATATGCAACCATTCTAAATTATATCTCGGCTAAAACTTGATCTTGTCCGGTTTGGTTTTATCATTTTTCTTCAACAAGTTTATCAAGCCATTCTATATGCACGCCTGGCCGCCAATCAACAGGGCGTGAACTTTGTGCCGAGCGATCGAAGAAAGGACTTTGCGTATCGGGCTCAGGATCAAGGCTGCCTCCTAATGCTAGATATGTTTCCCACAATTTTGCCGACTGCCGCCAACGTTCCATCGGCGTAAGCGAATACCACTCAGCCCACTCTACACCTACAAGTTCCTCGGCAGATATCTTTGTCATCGCTATCGAAATATTAGCACAATTGTTCCCGCGAAGGTTCAGTGATCGTGCTTCGCACCTTCCGGTAAATTGCCGTGATAAATCACGCCGCCCGTTGCCACAAACTCTCCTGCTTTTTCCGCCATTCCGATTTTACATTTGCCAGAACTTTTACAAACTGGAAACAGCAGCATGTTCTCGTTTGTCATATTGTTCTTCCAGGTAAGCAAGCGTCTTTTCCTGCTCAGATTTATTAAATCCAAAGTCGAGTTTTCGGGCGATCTCGATTGAAATTGACTGAAAACTTTCGGTCATTTTGAACAAAGATTTCCAGTTTTCCTCTACATCGGCGTTGGAATAGCTTTGTAAAATATCTTGATAAAAATCTTCAGAAAGATATTTTTTGATAAATTTTCCCGCATTGCCGACACTAACGGAAAAGTTGTTTTCGACACCGATTTTCCACGCAATCATTTTCATAAACATCGGTCTGACAACGGTTTCGAGCATTTCTTTTGCATAGGTTATTTCGTTTCGCAGCAATCCTTTGGCGACGTAAGTGCTAACCCACCAAAATTCGTTGCAAACATCCAAAAATTCTTTTTGCGTCGGTTTTTTGACATGATAATCTTTGTCGCTCGGCGGTGGAATGTTTGGGAATAGATCGTCTTTGTCAAGCCATATAATTGTCAAGCTATCAGGGTGAAAATCCTTATCCAGCTTATTTTTTGGAAACAAAGTCAGGTCAATTCTATTCCCATCTTCAAACTGCATTAAGTAGGAAAAGCTCACGCTTTTTTCTTGAGAATAATTTTCTCCCAGATTCATATCTTCTGGCATTTGCGAAATTATTTTCTCGCCAAAAAAATCAGTCCAATTGTGATTGGCGGTAAAACTTTCCAAATCCCCAACAACAAATAGAATGTCAAAATCTTGAAATTTATCAGCTTCAAGATCCGGATTTGCTCTTGAGCCGTTTAATAAAACCGCCCGCACTCTGTCATCCGAACGGGCAAAGCCGAGGACGAGATTTTTTATTTCATCTGCACTTCTCATTCAAATTAGGTTCATGAAAGTTTAATCATGTTCTTTCACACTCTCCGGCAAATTACCATGATAAATCTCGCTGCCGGTGGCGACGAATTCGGCGGCTTTTTCCGACATGCCGACGGCCAGGGCTTTTTCTTCGGTTATGTCTTGTTTGGCGGCGTATTCGCGGACGTCCTGGGTTATTTTCATGGAGCAAAAATGGGGGCCGCACATTGAGCAGAAGTGGGCGAGTTTTGCGCCTTCGGCGGGGAGGGTTTCGTCGTGGAATTCCTTTGCTTTTTCGGGGTCGAGGCCGAGGTTGAATTGGTCTTCCCAGCGGAACTCGAAGCGGGCTTTGCTCAATGCGTTGTCGCGGTACTGCGCGCCGGGGTGGCCTTTGGCGAGGTCGGCGGCGTGGGCGGCGAGTTTGTAGGTGA
>CAZOXY010000055.1:0-9132 GCA_964583955.1 uncultured Chloracidobacterium sp.
TGTCATTGCTAGATTTATCATACATTATTGTACGTTCATCTAGTCATGACCCTTCCTTTTTTCTATCCGAATATTTCTATTTCCAATGTTCTCACAAATACGCATTTTACCATCGCCTGTGTTTCACTATTTGTTTTGCGGTGGTGAGAGGCGTAAACTGTCGAAAAAAGGAGCAGCGGAGAACTATGTCAACGGAGTATTGTGAGCATGTGAGTTCCATCGCCTCGGTCACGCCGAGCGCCGAAGGCTGTGAGGATTGTCTGAAAACAGGCGGGCGCTGGGTTCATTTGCGGATGTGCATGTCGTGCGGTCACGTCGGCTGCTGTGACAACAGCCCCAACCGCCACGCGACAAAACATTTTAATGAGACGACGCACCCGATAATCAAGTCTGTTGAGCCGGACGAGGAATGGGGTTATTGCTACGTTGATGAGGCTTTTTATCGTTCGCTGCCGGAGGTTTCCTGAGGTAAATTATGCCAAAGCGTATCCTTCTGCAAACGACCATTCCGTTTATTGAGGACGACTGGCACATCGGGCGTTTCTCGCTGCTTGCGGAACATCTTGCCTCGCTTCGTGATGCGGACGGTCACGAGTTATACGACATTGTGACGCGAAACCACGAAGCTGATTCTAACGGCGTCGATCCAATACTGAGCAACCTGGACGAAAAGGATTTCGACCAGCTTTGGTTGTTTGCTCTGGATATGGGTGACGGCCTTTCGGAGCAGGATTGCGAGGGTATTTCAGGGTTTCGACAGCGGGGCGGCGGTTTGTTGACCATGCGGGACCACAATGACCTGGGGGCGTCACTGTGCATGCTCGATGGTGTAGGAGCGGCTCATTATTTTCACAGCAAACAGCCCGACCCGGACGCAACGCGACATTGCCGTGATGACGCATATACGCTCAACATCGACTGGCCGAACTATCATTCCGGCGCGAACGGCGACTATCAGAGGATCAGCGTTTTAGCCGAGCACGAACTGCTCATCAGGCCGGACGGCTCGCCGATAGAATACTTTCCGTCACATCCCCATGAAGGCGCGGTCGGAGTTCCAGACAACTCGGCGCGTGTAATTGCGACGGGCAAAAGCAAGGTGACGGGCCGCGATTTTAATCTTATTGTCGCATTTGAGAAAAGCACGGACGAACATGGCAACCGGCTCGGGCGGGCTATCGCCGAATCCAGCTTTCATCATCTCGTGGATTATAACTGGGATACTGACCGCGGCAGCCCGATGTTCCTTGAGGAACCTCCGGGCGACGGATACAAACGCGAACCGGAACGGCTTGACGATATAAAATATTACGTGGCAAATGTAGCCGGATGGCTGGCATGACCAAACGGATCATCTTATGGCAATAGACTCATTCCCTGATATTCCACTCGAAGCCTGGCGGCAGACCAAGGATACGCTGCATCTTTATTGTCAGATCGTGGGCAAGATACGGCTTCGTTTACATCCGCATTTGAATCATTGGTGGCATGTTACGCTTTATGTCAGCCCGCGCGGGTTGACGACGCGGACGATACCATACAGCGGCGGCAATTTTGAGATAGAGTTCGACTTTCACGAACACAAGCTTAGGATAACGACCAGCGGCGGCGGGCATGAGGATTTTGCGTTGTATGACGGCCTGAGCGTGGCCGATTTTTACAGCAGCGCTTTCGCAAACCTGCAAAAGCTAGGCATCGTGTGTGAGATATGGACCTTGCCGTATGAGGCCCCGTCAACAACACCATTTGCCGAGGATAACGACCATTGTTCCTATGACAAGGAGTACGTTCAACTCTTTCACCGAACACTTGTCACGGTTGACGCCATCCTTGAGGAGTTCCGCGGCCGCTTTCTAGGAAAATCAACTCCCGTCCACATGTTCTGGCACAGCTTTGATCTGGCGTTGACGCGATTTTCGGGAAAACGCGTTCCCGTCCGCGACGGAGCGAATATCGTCGAACGCGAGGCATATTCGCACGAGGTCATCAGCTTTGGTTTTTGGTTCGGCGACGACAATGTGCCGGCTCCGGCGTTCTATTCATACACCGCGCCGGAACCGGAAGGCCTGGCCGAAGAACCGCTCTCGCCCGAAGCCGCCAGATGGCAGGAATCAAACGGCTCGCACATGGCATTGCTGATGTATAACGACGCCCGAAACGCCTCCGATCCCAAACAGGCGGTTTTGGAATTTCTGGAATCAGCCTATCAGGCCGGTGCAAGACGGGCCGGATGGGACAGCGAAAGTTATCAACACAAACCGAACTGACATTGGCCTTCATGTTTCGTCCTTTTAGTATTATGAAATACACGCTTTACCGCATTTTGCCCGTTGGAATAATTTTTGTTCTGTTTCTGCTGGCCGGTTCGACGACGGCAGAGGCACAGGCGCGAAAAAAAGACATGGCGGAGCTTTTGCGGCTGCACGAACAGCAAAAAACAGCCCACCTTACCAATAATGCGGAAATGTTCGTTGAGATGTTCGCCGAAAATCTGGTGCAGCTGCAGCGTGGACAAGCCGCGACGCGAACAAAGGCGGAAAGCCTTTCCCGTTTCAAAACCTATCTGTCAAGCTACAAGTTCCTGGAATGGGAAGACATAAAACCGCCCGTCATAAAAATTTCAAAGGACGGAACAATGGCGACCAAGATCGTGCAAAAACGTGTTCGCGGAACCTACACCTACGAAGACGGCAAGGTCGAAGACGACCACACCGTGTTTGCATGGCTTGAGGTCTGGGAAAAGATCAAGGGCAAATGGAAGGTGACCGCGATCGCCTCAACTGACCGGGACGGCGGTAAATAAATTATGATAGATCTGCGCAGCGACACGGTTACAAAACCTACTCCGGCAATGCGGAAAGCGATGGCCGAAGTCGCCCAATTTATATCTGATGGAATGTACTAAAGATCATTTGGATCGATTACAGTTATTTCATCGAACCTCTTAAAATCCTTTCCGTTAAAGGTCAGCAGATGTGTGATCTGATGCGCGGTCATTGTTGCAACAAGGCGGGCATCGTGAACATTCCTTCCAAGGACCTTATGTTTTTTTACCAAAGCTTCCCACTCGGCAAAAATACTCGGCACATCATCAAGGAAATTAAAATACCGTTTGAATTTTCTTATCTCAAGGGCGGCCTTGTCCGGCTCAAGCCCCAATCCGTTGACATCAACAGGACGAGTTGCTACCGACCAGAACTCAATGAAATTTTGCGGGACAAGATAAACCTTATCACCTTGTCCTCTGAGAACTTTTAAGGAATGGCGGACGCCGGGATATTCCCGGCTGTTTCTTTTTGTCAATGCAGTCAGAATATTCGAATCAGCCAGAACCATCATAACTGAGCATCCTCGCGCGGGCCATAAATGCTTTCACGGCTGTCATCCCACGTTGACGGGATCTCATCGGAAAATTCAGCTAATGAATCCATCGCGGCTTCCCACTCCTCATCAGTGGCGGTTTCATAAAATGGCTTTTCGTCGGATTCAAAGACCACGCTTTCGTCAATTATCTCAATAAGATAGTTTTCGACCGTTTTGCCCATAGCATCGGCTTTCGCCCGGACTCGACTTTCTATCGAAGGTTTTAGTTGGAGAGTGACTGTCACACGCAAATTTTACCATAAGTGATTTTCTGTGGGAACGATTTTCGTGCAAAATAGCAATATCGTTATGATCGATCTTCGCAGCGACACCGTAACCAAACCCACAAAGGAAATGAGACAGGCCATGGCCGATGCCGAGGTCGGCGACGACGTTTACGGCGAAGACCCGACGGTCAATCGTTTGCAGGAACACGCGGCCGAAATGTTTGAGAAAGAAGCTGCACTGTTTGTTCCAAGCGGTTCAATGGGAAACCAGATAGCCGTCAAACTGCATACGGCTATCGGCAGCGAGGTCGTCATTGAAGAACGCGGGCATATTTTCAACTATGAACTGGGAGCATCCGCCGCCGTTTCCGGCGTGATGGTTCGGCCGGTTCGCAGCACGGATGGCAGCGGCCATCTGACATGGGACGAAATTTCCCCTGCTCTGCGCGTCAACGGGCCGTATTATTCCTCGCCGACAATGCTGATCTGTCTTGAGAACACGCATAATTTCGCGGGCGGCAGCGTGATGACCGCGTCACATTGCGAAGAGATCTGCGACAAGGCTCACGATCTGGGTTTGGCTGTTCACATGGACGGAGCGAGGATATTTAATGCGTCGGCCGCGTCAGGTACTTCGGTCGCCGATCTGACGCGCAAGTGCGACACGGTACAGTTCTGCCTTTCAAAAGGTTTGGGAGCGCCTGTCGGCTCCATTCTTCTAGGTTCGGCTGATCTGATAAAAGAGGCCCGCGTTTGGCGAAAACGCCTCGGCGGCGGAATGCGGCAGGCCGGCGTGATCGCGGCGGCAGGGCTTGTCGCTCTTGAGAAGTCTCCAAAACTTTTGCATGAAGATCACGCCAAAGCACGCCGTCTTGCCAAAGGCATCGCCGAACTGCCGGGCGTAAAGATCGACGTCAGTTCGGTCGTTACCAACATAGTTATCTTCAACGTCGCCGAAACCGGAAAAAGCTCAGCCGAGATCTGCGAAGCCCTTAAAAACGAGGGCATTCTCGCCATCGGCTTTGGCGATTCCATCAGAATGGTGACGCATTATGATGTCTCAGGAACGGACATTGACGATGCTCTTTCCTGCCTGCGGCGGATACTTTCTTAACTCCGCCCGACGGTGAATGCCGCCGATATAACATTCCATACACATACATTTAAGCAAACGGCAAACCTGGATTAACCGGAAATTCATTCCGCGTGTCTAGACTCTCTTTTTCACCAATAAATGCGAGGCGTGGCCGAGGTGCGAACACCTTTGGCCAAAATAGGCCCAAGTGATCCGGCGTATGCCGCGTCACCTATGGCCGGTTTCAATGGAAAAGGGAATCAGTTCACAAAGAATGATCATGAAAAGCAAAAATATCCTGTATAAACAAAAGCGTTCCATCGTTTTGGCACTTATCTTATTTACGATGTCCGCACTGGCTTTCGGACAATCGGAAACCGCAACGGTCCTTGGGACCATCCGCGATGCCAACGGAGCGGGCATCACCGGAGCATCCGTCACGCTCAGGAACATGGCAACTTCCATAACAACATCAAGAACGACCGACGGAAACGGCGAATTTCAATTCACCAACATCCGCATCGGCGATTACCAAATATCCGTGACCGCCGAAGGTTTCGGACAGGCCATGACCGAAAAGATAAATCTGACCATAAACGCCCGCCAACGCGTCGATCTCACGCTTCAGGTTGCCGAAACCAGCGAGACGGTCGTCGTAACCGGAGCGGCCGAATTGCTCGAGACCGAATCGAGCGGCAAGGGACAGGTCATCCAGCGGACACAGATCGTCGCTCTTCCGCTCAACGGACGTTCTTACGCAAATCTTGCCCTTCTTGCACCCGGCGTTCGCGAATCGCACACGAACAGCCCGGCGGGCGGCGGCGGACGCGAGGCGGCGTTCAACGTCAACGGCCTTCGGGCGACCGTGAACAATTTTCTTCTGGACGGTGTGGACAATAACGCATACGGAACCAGCAACCAGAGCTTTTCCAGCCAGGTCGTTCAGATCTCGCCGGACGCCATCGCCGAATTCAAGGTGCAGACAAATACTTACAGCGCTGAATTTGGACGCGCGGGCGGTGCCGTCATCAACGCGACCTACCGCAGCGGCACAAATGAGTTTCACGGCTCGCTGTGGGAATTTCACCGCAACACAGTGCTTAACGCGGTCGGTTTCTTCAAACCCGCCGGCGGAGTGAAACCGACGCTTATCCGCAACCAGTTTGGATTTACCTTCGGCGGCCCGATCATCAAGGACCGCACATTCTTTTTCGGCGATTATGAAGGCTTTCGTCAGATACAGAAGAATCTGGTCTTTCAGACGCTTCCCACGGTCGAACAGCGTCAGGGCATCTTGAGCGTTGACGTCCGCAACCCGCTGACAGGTGTTGTTTATACCGCCGGAACGCCGATCGAAATGACGGCCTTTGCCAGAAAAGTGCTGACCGAGCTGCCTCTTCCCAATGTTACGTCGTCAGGCACGGGCATTCAGGCAAATAACTATTCCGAGCTTGTTCCCAACCGCCTTTTCAGCGATAAATACAACTTTCGCATAGACCACAGGATCAACGACGCTTTCAACATCTTCGGACGCTGGAGCTGGAGAAAATCAGAGGGATTTGAGGGGCCGAATATTCCCGGCCCGTCAGGCAGCAACCAGAACGGCCTTGTTGATATCCTCAACAAACAACTGACCCTCGGCGGATCATACGCCTTTAACAACGGCAACATGCTGGACATCCGCTTTGGATGGTCAAAGATAGACGCGGGCAAGCGCCCTCCGCTGACCGGCGGCCCGAGCATGTTCGAACTTTACGGCATTCCGGGACTTCCCGACGACCCGATGATCACCGGCGGACTGACCACACAGACCGTGACCGGCTTTTCACAGATGGGAAGACAGGCGACCAATCCGCAGTATCAGAATCCGGCAAATATCAACATTCGCCCAAGCTACACGTTCCTCCTCGGCAGCCACAATATAAAGGTCGGCTACGAATATCTGCGTGTGAATACAGAGGTGCAGGACACCAACCCGCTGATGGGGCTTGACACATACAGCGGACAGTTCAGCCGAGTGGCAGGCGGTGCGAACAACCTCTACAATCTTTCCGACTTCATGTTCGGCCTTCGCAACCAGTTTGAATTTGCGACGCTCGCGGTCGCTCAAATGCGTCAGCGTTTTCACTTTGGATATATTCAGGACGACTGGAAGGTCAACCGAAAGCTTACACTCAACCTTGGCCTGCGTTATGAATTTGGCACGCCGTATTGGGAAAAGGAAAACCGCTTGTCCAATTATGATCCGGTCTCCAATTCCATAATTCTGGCAAAGGACGGTTCACTCTCTGACCGTACCCTGGTCGATCCTGATTACAATAATTTCAGCCCTCGTCTGGGATTTGCCTGGAACATTGCTGATAAAACCGTCATTCGCGGCGGCTACGGCAAAGGCTTTGTCTTTATGAACCGTTTGGGAAGCGCCGACATTCTCGGAACAAACTATCCGATCGTGACACGAGCAAATGTTCCGCAAAACGTCTCAAACCCGCTCTGTACAGGCACTGTGTATCAGCCGAACTGCTTCCGCCCGACACAGGACGGTTATCCCACTGACCTGCCGAACAACGTCGTTCTCTATGTTCCGCGCGATATGCCGACAGCAAGCATTCAGAACTGGCAGTTGTCCGTTCAGCGTGAGCTTTTTTCAGGCATGGTGATAGACGTCGCATACGTCGGCAACCGCGCTGCCGACACTGTTCTGCTTGCCGATCTTAATCAGGCTCGTCCCGTGACCGAAGCCGAGTGGAACAATCGGACAGTTGTTCCGCTGTTGTCAGTTGATGAACGGCGGCCTATACCGGGTTTTCGTTCCATCTCGGCAGTTCTGCCCGAAGGCAGATCGAACTATAATGCCCTTCAGATCAAACTTGAGAAGCGTTTCAGCCATGGTCTTTACTTTTTGAATTCGTTCACATGGTCAAGGGCAAAGGACAACGGTTCGCAGGTGCTGGAAGAGCCAAACGGCAACACCGGGACACCGCAAAACGTCTATAATATCGCAGATAACTGGGGCATAGGAGCTTATGACCAGCCGCTCAACAACACGACCAGTTTCGTTTACGAAGTTCCGTTCGGACGCGGCCGCAAGTTTGGCAGCAATATGCATCCCGCATTGGACGCGGTCATCGGCGGATGGGTCCTGAACGGCGTCAATACGATGCTTAGCGGTCAGCCGGTGACTTTCCGCTATTCGTTCGGCGGCGTTCAGTCGATCACCGCCAATTTGCCGACATTCCTTGGCGGTATCGCGGTCAGGCCAAATGCCACATGCGAAGATCCGAGAAATATGGGAGACCGGCCCGATCCAAGGCTTGGTTACTGGGACGCCTCCTGCTTCTCACTGCCGAATGCATGGGAGCCTTTTGGCAATGCCTCCAGAAATATCGGTCGAAGCAATGCTTATTTTAACTTCGACCTTGGCCTGCATAAACAATTCCGGCTGCCGATAACGGAACATACGCGGCTGGACTTCCGGGCCGAGTTCTTTAATCTGTTCAACCGTACAAACTTTGCTGCTGCGAACGGGACTTTCGGCGGCGCGGCATTTGGCCAGATCACAAGCACTTTTCCCGCGCGTCAGATACAATTGGCTTTGAAGCTGAATTTCTAGCCGATGCTTTGTTTTAACCTGTTAGGCGTGTTCCCTTCTTATGGGAACACGCTTAACAAAGTTCATTTCACGTTAATTTTTTGCAGGCGGTTTTGGCCGCATATTTAGAACATCCAATGAAAAGCATAATTGCCATAATATTTGTTATCCTCACGGGCTTCACGGCCGTCGCCGCTCAGGGTTCGGGGCTTGTCAGCATCGAAGGGCATCGCGGTGCGAAAGGCTATTTTCCTGAAAATACCATTCCGGGTTTCATCCTCGCCATTGAGCAAGGAGCTGACACGATAGAGCTGGATGTCGTCATTTCACAAGACAAAAAGGTCGTTGTTTCTCACGACCACTGGTTCTCTTCGGCTTTCTCAACCGCGCCGGACGGCACGCGTGTTGCCAGGGAAACAGAACGCGAACACAACATCTACAAAATGGCCTATGAACAGGTCAGAAAATACGACGTCGGCAGCTTTGGCAATACGGGCGTGCCGGGACAGATCCCGATCAGCACGCACAAGCCTCTGATGACCGAGGTTTTTGAGGCGGTCGAAAAATATACGAATGAGCGCGGCCTGCCGCCAACGCGATACAACATCGAAATAAAATCCGGCCCGCAGGGCGACAACATCTTTCATCCCGAAATACCGGAGTTCGTCGATCTTGTGCTTAAGGACATCGCCGCCCATGGCCTCAGCAAACGCGTGATCGTCCAGTCGTTCGATGTCCGCCCGCTTCAGCTTATTCACACGATCGATCCCGAAATGGTGATCTCGATACTAGTCTCAAATCAACTGGGAGTGGAAAAAAATCTTGAGGGCCTCGGTTTTATCCCGGACACTTACAGCCCCAATTTCTCGCTTATG
>CAZOXY010000055.1:9142-25048 GCA_964583955.1 uncultured Chloracidobacterium sp.
TGAATGAGGAACTGGTGAGATATTGCCGGGAAAAAAGGATCAAGCTGGTGCCGTGGACGGTAAACAACATCGATGACATGATAAAAATGCGTGACCTCGGCATCGACGCGATCATCACCGATTACCCTGACCGCGCCGTAAAGGTGTTCAGAAGAAAGTAGGTTGTGTGACATATATTGTAGGAAGACGTGCCGGCAAAGTTTTTTTGAACGCAGATCAGGCAGATCTGGCGGATGGGAGCGGATATGAAATTCTAAATTCGCTCAAGTCCGCTCAATCCGCGTTCAAAAAAATTACCAAAATCGAAAATGTCACGGAACCTGGTAAAACTAGAGGTTCCTTCACCGTCGGGCCGGTATGTATTATGCATCCGGCCCGGCTTTTCTATTGATCCCGGATCCGGCATTGGCAGATCACGCTGGAAACTACCGACTGAGAGATGGAAATGGTCATTAAAACAGTTTCCAGTCACCAGTTTCGAGTTTTCAGTTTTATTGTCGTTGAAATTTTCTAGTCAATGGCGTCTTGGAAAAATGCCGCAAACGAACGCTCTTCGGTTTGCCGGTTTAGATAACCGCTGCATCGCATCTTTTTTTGATGACGGCACTTCTTGCAAAGCGGCCGATTCGGGTAAACTATCGGGGATGATAATCGCTATCGACGGCCCGTCAGGCGCGGGCAAATCAACCTTGGGGAAAATGCTTGCTAAGGAGCTTGGGCTTCTGTATCTGGACACAGGTGCAATGTATCGGGCCGCCGCGCTTGCCGCGGTCGAAGCGGGCGTCGGACTCGACGACGCACAAAAGGTCTCTGATGTCGTTCGCCGGGCGGATATTAAGCTCGAAGGCGAACCGGACTCTCTCAAGGTGCTGTTGGACGGACAGGATGTGACCACGGATATACGCACACTCGACGCGGCACAGGCGGCATCCATTGTCTCGACCATTTCGGATGTCAGAAGCAGAATGGTCGAACTCCAGCGTTCGATAGGCGAACAGGACAAAAACGGCTGTGTGCTGGAGGGACGCGACATCGGCAGCGTCGTCTTTCCCAACGCCGACATCAAATTTTTCCTGACCGCAAAACCCGAAGCCCGCGCCAGGCGGCGTTTTGAGGAAGACAAGGCAAAGGGCCGCGAAAGCACCTATGAAAAAACGCTTGCCGAGATAAACGAACGCGATCAGCGCGACGTTTCCCGCGACGATTCGCCGCTGATAATAGCCGAGGACGCGGTCGTCATAGACACCAGCGACCTTGACCTGACCGAGGTTTTTGAACAGATGCTTGCTGCGGTGCGTGAAAGAGAAAATGCGTCCGTTTAGATTCAATTTCAGGACAGAGGCATACTGGACCGCCTCCATCTCATTCGGCCTGCCGCTCATCGGCCTGCTTGTCACTATCCTGCTGATATTCCTGAAAAAATAAACCGTTCGTACCTGAAATACAGTGACGGAGCAATTCCGGCATATCAGGTATTTCCCGCGTTTCAGTTTTCCGGATCAGGCTGAACACAGGCTGCTGCTTAATGGCTATATCGTTTGTTTTCGCATATTTAATGATCTATAATCCGTTCACCGGTTACACCCGCTATAAATTTAAAGAATATGTCTGAGCAGGCGGCGCGTTCATTTGGAAACTATCGGATACTCTCCCAGATAGGTTCGGGAGGGATGGGCGAGGTTTTTCTTGCACGCGACAACAAGCTTGAGCGCAATGTTGCGATAAAATTTCTCTCCGAAGAGTTTGCGTTAGATGCTTCCAGGCTCAATCGCTTTATTCAGGAAGCCCAGGCTGCATCGGCACTTAATCACCCTAACATCATTACCATTTATGAGATCGGCGAGGCCGATGGGATGAATTATATCGCCGCCGAGTATATCGAGGGCCAGACCCTCCGTGACCGGATGGCCGCCGGGCATCTCTCTTTTGACGAGTTTATCTCCATCGCCGTCCAGACCGCGGAGGCACTGACCGCCGCTCACGAAGCCGGGATCGTTCACCGCGACATCAAACCTGAGAACATAATGCTCCGCAGCGACGGTTATGTTAAGGTGCTGGATTTCGGGCTTGCAAAACTGAGCGAAAGCCGCTCGCTTGTTGATTCAAGAGAGGCCACGCGGAAACTGGTCGAAACACATCCGGGCAGCGTAATGGGAACTGCCAGCTATATGTCGCCGGAACAGGCACGCGGAAAGGAAGTTGATTACCGAAGCGACATCTTCAGCCTGGGCAGCGTTCTGTATGAAATGCTGACCGGCCATACGCCGTTTCAGGGCGAAACAGTTACCGAGATGATGGCGTCCATTATGCACACTGAGCCGGTGCCGCTTCGGGACGCACGCCCCGATCTGCCAAAGGAAGCCCAGCGGATCGTCTCGAAAATGCTTCGCAAAAAGGCCGACTCCCGGTATCAATCGACAAAGGACCTTTCAGGCGACCTTAAAGACCTCCGCGACGAACTCTCGCTTGAGGCGAGGCTGGAAGCAAGCGTCGCTCCGAACACACAAACCGAGTTACCTCAGACCGTCACCTCCGGCCACACGATCTCTTCGTCGTCATTCGAAGGCGCGAAGGACTCGATCCTGCTGACCGACATTGAGAACAAGACCGGCGACCCTGTATTTGACGATACATTAAAAACAGCCCTTGCATTTTCGCTGGAGCAATCTCCGTTCATGAATATCCTGACGGAATTGAAGATTCAGCAAAGCATGCAGTTCATGGGGCTTTCATCGGAATCGCGTGTTACCAGGTCGATGGCACCGGAGATATGCCAGCGTCAGGGGTCAAAGGCATATATCACGGGTTCGATCACGTCCATCGGTTCTACGTATATGGTTACTTTGGAGGCCGTTAATTCACGCACCGGTGAATCGCTCGGACGCCAGATAGAACAGGCCGGATCAAAGGAAACCGTTCTGACCGCGCTGGGCAAGGCTGCGACCGGCATACGGAACAAACTCGGGGAGAGCCTCGCCTCGATCGAACGTTTTGACACCGCTGTCGAGGATGCCACCACATCCTCTCTTGAAGCTCTGAAGATCTATACACTTGGCCGTTCGCTGACGATGAAGGGAAGGTATCTGGAAGCTGTTCCCTTCTATCATAAAGCTCTCGAAACCGACCCGCAATTCGCAAATGTTTACAATGGCCTGGCTGTTATATATGCAAATACCGGGCAATGGCAGCTTGCTTCGGAATACGCGGAAAAAGCCTACCAGATGCGCGAACGGGTCAGCGAATACGAAAGGCTGCGGACCGATACCCTGTATCACGGTTTTGCGACCGGGAATCTCCATAAGCAGATAGATGCTTTGGAGCTTTTCCGCCGGACATATCCGTCTATTGTTGTACCGCTTATAAATCTGTCGGATTGCTATGAGCGGATCGGCCAATCGCGGCAGGCGGTACAGTTATGTCGCGAAGCTCTAAAGGCTGACAACAACAATGGCACCGCCGCGTCAAATCTGACCGAATCGTTGATATCGCTCGGCCGGTATGGTGAAGCGAAGGAGGCGGCAAGTTCGGCGATCGACCGCATATCAGATTCGGAGGCCATGCGTGAGTATCTTTTCCAGATCGCCTTTGTCGAAAATGACCAGGCGGCCGTAAAAGAGCATCTGTCATGGTTCAACGGAAAAGCGGTGGAACATATCGGGATCGCTCTGCAGGCGGGGATAGCCGGTTTTGGCGGGCGGTGGCGAATGTCGCAGACCCTTGCAAAACGGGCCGCCGATCTTGCCGAACGCAGTGGATTTGATGAGCTTGCCGCTGAACATATTTCCGCCCAGGCGCTCAGGATCGCGTTCTGGAGTTCTGCCGACGGCTGGCCGTCGCCGGATGACAGCAAGCTCCGGCTCGCCATCCAGCCGCAGATACGCAAGATGCTCTCGCTCGGCCACAGCTGGGCTATCCGATATAGGGCAATACTTGTTCTGGCCTTTGCCGGTGACTTTAATGAAGCAGAAAAATACATTGCGGCACTGGTTTCAGAATTTCCCGAACATACCCTGGTCAACGAGATCTGGGTTCCGACGGCAAGGGCCGCGATCCGGCTGCACCAGGGAAGAGCGGATGAGGCTTTTGGCGAGCTTGAAATAGCGGGCCGCTATGAAAAGGCCGGGGAGTTTTATCCGCAGTATATAAGGGGAATGGCATTTCTGAGGATCGGAGACAAGACAAAGGCCGTCAGGGAATTTGACAAGATCATCAACGATCGCGGCGAAGCTCCGCTTTCTGCTATTTATCCGCTCGCTGTTCTTGCCAAGGCAAGGCTTACGGAAAACAAGGAAGATTACGAAAAATTCTTTGACCACTGGAAGGAAGCCGACAAAGATATGCCCGCGCTGATCGCTGCCCGCTCTGAATACAAGGCCATTGCGGATCAAGCCCAGGAAGCCGCGTAAAACAGATCAGGAACGGAGCGCGGCACAGCGCCAAACCGTTCCATCTCTCATCCCCGCATAAGTTTGACTATCGTCAATACAATCGCTAACATCATAAGTTGCTTTTTGATATGCTCCCGTAGCTCAGTTGGATAGAGCAACAGCCTTCTAAGCTGTGGGTCGCACGTTCGAGTCGTGCCGGGGGCAAAAAATTGTGGGTCGTGGGGTAAGGGCTGTGGAATGTTGTCTTCCAGATCTAAGACCCGCGATCCAATATCCAAAATTTAAGCATGGCGGCTATAGTTCAGGGGTTAGAACGCCAGATTGTGGTTCTGGATGTCGTGGGTTCGATTCCCACTAGCCGCCCCATCTTTCTTTGAAACAAAACCTGACGGAAAACCCGTCACTCACCTTAATAGCCGGAAAGTCCTGATACGACAGGCCTTTCTTATTGAACCCAGGGAGTTTTCGCACCGTGACATTCCCCCGCAGCCTCTTTGCCCTGATCCTGTTTTGCATTTGTGCAGGCATTGTTTCCGCAAACGATACACGTCCGTTCGTTGAGGGCGAGCTGCTCGTAAAATTCAGCAAAAGCTCTGCGGACAAGACGGCAAAAGCCTCTCGTTTAAAGGCGGGATCGTCGCTTCTGGAAGAGCTGAAAGGCACAGAATGGCAAAGGATACGCCTGCCGAAAGGGATGTCCGTGGACGAGGCCGTTCGGCTTTACGAAAAAGACCCGTCGGTCGCGGCGGTTCAGCCGAATTTTTATTACCGCCTTCTTGCCACGCCGAACGATCCGCAGTATTCCAATTCGGGCCTGTACGGCCTGCAAAACATCTCGGCTCCGGCGGCATGGGATCTTTCCACAGGAAGCCCCGATGTTGTTGTTGTGGTGATAGATACAGGCATTCGCCTGACCCACGAAGACCTGGCCGCAAATATCTGGACAAATACCGACGAGATACCGGGCAACGGAATAGATGATGACAACAACGGGTTCATCGACGACTTTTACGGATGGGATTTTAGATATGACGACAATGACCCGAGCGACCAGCACGGCCACGGAACGCACGTCGCCGGAACGATAGGAGCGGTCGGAAACAATGCACTCGGCATTGTCGGCGTAAATTGGAACGTCAAGCTGATGGCGATAAAGATATACAGCCCGTCCGGCACGGATACGACCTCGGCGATGCTGATCAATGCGTACAATTACGTGAGGATGATGAAACAGCGTGGGGTGAATATCCGCGTCACCAATAATTCCTACGGCGGCTGCGGCGAGGCCTGCGGATACGACCACGCAACGCGTGAGGCGATCGACGCACTGGGCGAAGCAGGAATTCTGAACGTTTTTGCCGCCGGGAATAATAACAGGAACACTGACACGGTTCCGTTCTATCCCGGAAGCTACGATCTGCCGAGCATCCTGAACGTAGCCAACTCCAATTCGTCCGATCAGCGCGGCCCGTCATCAAATTACGGGGCGGTAACGGTCGATCTGGCTGCTCCCGGAACCGGTATCTTAAGCACGACCAACGGTTCAAACTCCAGCTACGGCAATTCGAGCGGAACATCGATGGCAGCTCCTCACGTTGCCGGAGCAGCGGCTTTGCTGGCGGCACACCGGCCCGACCTGTCGGCCTCATCGCTAAAGGCGACGCTGATGAACAATGTTGACGCTCTTCCCGCATGGAACGGCCTTGTAAAGACCGGCGGACGGTTGAATGTCGCCGCGGCCCTTTCCGCACCGACCATCTGCACGGCTGTTGTGGGTACGGAAAATCTTTTTGTCGGGACAAAAGGCGGCGTTTTTTCTGTTGACGCCTCGATGCCGCAAAATTGCGACTATTCCGTTCGCGGCGAATATTTTTGGATACAAGCGCTGACACGGTCAGCAAGCGGAACACAGACCGTGCAGTTTAGAGTAAGTGTAAACAACACAATATTTAGGAGCGGAAATCTGCGCATTGGTGATAAACTGATCCAGATAACCCAGTCACGCGGCGGAAAGTGATGATATTTAGCGGCCTGTGGAAACCATTTTGGTTTTTTGCGCGTCAAACACTTTTGCAACACGGTTTTTCTGAAATCAGAGATGGAATCTTAATTTCTAAAGATGGGGAAACCTTTTCTACTTTCTTGCGCCAGGACGCTATCTGAATGTATATTATTAGTTCTGTTTGTAATTCGGTAGATCGTACCATCGAAAAGCCCGAAACAAGGAAATAAATCATGAGAATTTCTACTATTGTTGGAAAGGCCGCCTTTCTCTTCGCAATTGTCGCCATATTTACTACATCGGCCTTTTCGCAGGCCGGGCTTCACAAGGCCCTTGATTTTGACGGTGACGGCAAAGCGGACGATTCGATCTTTCGCCCAAGCTCGACAACCTGGTGGATACGCCTTTCAAGCAACGGATCGCTTAAAACTCAGGTCATGGGCATTGCCAACCAGGATTTTATTACACCGGGTGATTTTGACGGCGACGGCATCGGCGACCTGGCTATATGGCGCGACACGTCCGGTATGTGGTACTGGATCAGAAGTTCTGACAACACGGCCCATGCGGCGCAGTTCGGCGTTTCTGGCGACGAACCGGTTGCCCGTGACTATGACGGCGACGGCAAAACAGATCCGGCAATAGTAAGGCGTTCAAACGGCCTGATGACGTGGTATATATTTCGCAGTACCGACCTCGGCTATCATGCTATTCCGTTCGGCTTTGCGACCGATTACTCCGCTCCCGGAGATTATGACGGTGACGGAAAATACGATATCGCCATTCAGCGTCCCGGCGCGACCCAGTACGCCGCCGCTCTTTTCTATGTGGCGTTTGCTTCGGGCGGATACAGCATCACGCCGTGGGGCTTTGGTACGGATCTGATAGTTCCGGGTGATTATGACGGTGACGGAAAGACCGACATCGCGGTTGTTCGTGAAGGCACTACGTCAAATTCTCCTCTTATCTGGTATATCCGCAGAAGTTCTGACGGCGGCCTTACGGCATTGCAGTGGGGAGCGACGGGAATGGACCTGACCACACAGGCGGATTATGACGGCGACGGAAAGACCGATATAGCCGTTTGGCGTAATCCGACCGGCACTTACTATATATACCGGAGTTCAAACCTGACAATGGACGTGCGTGTATGGGGAACTCCAAATGATTTCCCGCTTGCGGCTTATGACACGCACTAAAGAGAACTGAATCGATAAAGATGGCCGGGCGTCAAATATGGCTCCCGGCCATTTTGTTTCTTGCAATGCGTTTGCTTACATCTTAGTCTAAATACAATGACGGGCCTGGCGGAAAAGATAACAGGGTTCAAAGGCAAGCGGATCGTGATCGTCGGCGATGTGGTCGCTGACCAGTTCCTGCGCGGAACCATCAGCCGCGTATCGCGCGAGGCCCCGGTCTTTATCCTCAAACACGATTCGACCGAAACGCTGCCCGGCGGAGCGGGCAATGCTGCTGTCAACGCAGCTTCGCTCGGCGGCGAGGCGGTGCTTGTCGGAGTTATCGGAGATGACACGCAGGGTGAATTGCTTCGGGCGTCGCTTGTTGAACGCGGCGTTTCTGACAAAGATCTGCTTGTAAGGCAAAATTCGCGCACAACGACCAAACAGCGTGTTCTGGCAGGCCAGCATTACGCTCCGCAGCAGCAAGTCATTCGGATAGATTACGAGGAGCCGGAACTGATCTCTGCCGATCAAAGGTCATTGCTCACGGAAAAACTCATTGCCGCGACGGAAAATGCCGATGCGGTGATAGTTTCTGATTACGGCTACGGTGTTGTCGATGCAAATGTTTATCAGGCCGCGCGCGATGCGGCGAACAAAAGGAAGATACCGGTTTTGGCTGATTCGCGGTTCTCATTAAAGGACCTGCCCGGTGCGACCTCAGCAACGCCGAACCAGGAAGAAGCCGCCCAAATTCTCGGCTCCGACCTTTCGCCGGAAAATTGCAGCCGCCTCAGAGAACAGCTTGGTTACGAGGCGTTGCTCGTAACCTGCGGCAATGAGGGAATGCTGTTGATCGAGAATGGCAAACCTCCCGCAACCATCGAAGCGGTGGGAAGCAAAATGCCGGTTGATGTCACAGGCGCCGGCGACACCGTGATCGCGGCGTACGCCATCGGGCTGGCCGCCGGATTGAGTTTTTTTGAGGCCGCGACCGTTGCCAATCACGCCGGCGGCATCGTTGTAATGAAGAGAGGGACGGCGGCCGTTTCCGTTTCCGAGCTTTTGGCGTCGCTTAACGGAACGCTTTATTCCGAAGCCGCATCATGACCGCAATACCGAAAAAAAAGACCATGCCGACCGCACCGATACTCGACCGTCAACAGCTTGTGGATGTAATTGCCGATGCCCGCTCCAAAGGCGAAAAGATCATCCTTGCCAACGGATGTTTTGACCTGTTTCACGTCGGCCACATCCGCTATTTGGAAGGTGCAAAGGCCCTTGGCGGCTTTCTGGTCGTCGGCATCAATTCGGATAAGCAGGTGCGAGATCTCAAAGGTTCCGGAAGGCCTTTCATGCCGCAAAATGAGCGCGCGGAAATCTTGTCGGCCATTCGTTCCGTGGACGCTGTAACGATATTTGACGAACCGACGGTCGAAGCCCTGATAGAGGCTATCCGGCCCGACATCCATGCAAAAGGAACCGATTACACAACAGAAACGGTCCCGGAACGGGAAACAGTAAAACGATTTGGCGGGCGCGTCGCGATAGTCGGCGATCCCAAGGATCATTCTTCCACAGAAATGATAACCGCCTTGAAAAGAGACGGCGCGTCCTGATCTCTATTAACCCGAAGAAGCTGCGTTGCCTGAATGTTCGAGTCACGAAACAAGATCGACCTGATCATCGAGGTTTGGGAAAAGCTCGATTGCGAAAGCGTCGGAGCAGCGGAGATCCTTGCCATTGAGACTGTGGTGCGTGACCGCTTTGGCGAACAGGCGGTCGATTCGCCGATGATAACGGCAAGGCTGCTGGCGGATGAAGGCGCCGAGCTGCGGCATCCTGAGATAATGAGGCTCTATCTGGAACGCGCCGAGAACAGGCCGTATGACGCGGTTTTCAGAAACATCCTGGACGTGACAAGTTTAACAAGAGCAATGTCGTCGCTCCGCCGAATGGAAAATCTTCGCCGCAAATTCGTTTCGGATGGCGACAAAGAAGGGTTGAGGCTGCTGCGAGAGATAGCTCTGGAAAGAAAGGAATATCTCGGGTCGGAAAAAGGCAGGGGCGAACTCTCACAGGCCGTCGCCGGTGAAATGGATGAATGGCTGAGGATATGGCTTGGCTCGCCGGACGTTTTTGAACATTGGATAAAGCTGCGGCAGGCGACCGACGAATTCAAAACCATCTTGGGACAAGAGCAATGACAGTACGCAGATTTTATGCTCCGCAAGCGGCATTTGCCGAAAATTCCGTCGTTCTGGATGAAGGCGAGGCCCGTCACCTGCGTGATGTTTTGCGCTTGAGAGCAGGCGATGCTGCCAACGTTTTTGACGGCGAGGGAAATGAATACAACTGCCGGATCGAGGCCGTCTCAAAAAGATCGGCGATCCTTACGATACTCGGCAAGACTGAGCCTTCCGCTCCCGAATCCCCGCTTTTACTTACCGTCGCGGCAGCGGTCACGCCGCCGGAAAAATACGATCTGGTGGTGCAAAAGGCCGTCGAATTAGGCGTAACACATTTCATTCCGCTGATAACCAACAGGACAGAGATAAAATCGTCCATTGCCGAAAAACGCGTTGACCGCTGGCGGAAGATCGCTTTTGAGGCGTCAAAGCAATGCGGTAGGGCGAAACTGATGTCGGTAGCGGAACCGGTCGCATTTGAAAAAGCGTTCGGGCTTTTTACGGGAACAAAGATAATGTTCAGCGAACGTGACGGCCATGGGTTTGACTCGATACCTGAAACGGCCTCAATGACAATTATTTTTGGGCCAAAAGGCGGCTGGGACGATAAGGAACTGGAAACGGCTAAAGACAACGATGCCGCCATCGTCACCTTTGGCGGCCGTATCCTGCGTGCCGAAACGGCCGCTATCGCACTGACGGCGATCATCCAGCATCGTTTCGGCGATATGAATTAAGATGGTCAGTTTCGCGGCCGGTAATACGCGTCGCCGCGACGGGACATCTCGGCTTTTTCACCGAGCGTTTGTATGACGGAATCAAGCAATTCCCTGTTATCGAGCCGGAAACTGGTCATTCCGGCGACGGCCGCCTCATTATCGGTGTACTGCAAAACAATATAACGCCGCTTTTCGCGGATGAAGCCGCCAAGCATCGATCCCGGCAGCGGAAGATGCCTTACGACCTGTCCGGTCGTTGATGTGACCGAACGCGACTGCGGCGAGATAGTGTTCAGCACGTCATAAGCCAAAGAGAACTTTTCCTTTCCGTCCTTGCCAAAGAACACGAGCCTTTTGTTCTCATCGTCAAACTTCAGGGTTCCCTTTTCCCGGTTACTGAAACCGAGCATTCCGCCCTCGTATCTGGCTTTGAACGAAACGGGGGCCGCCGGTGCGCGAGGAACCGCTTTTTCGGCATCGTCCTCAACGGGACGCTGTGCGAACCCGGCCGTGACGGCAACCAGCAGGATCATTATCAATAAAAAATTCTTCATATAATTTAACCGACGATCTTATTTGAGAACCATTGTAGTTCAGACGCCGCCGAGTGGAAAATGGTTGTTAACCACCCGCTGAACGGCTTTGTTCCGAAACATTTGCCCTGAGCCTTTCCGTTGCTATCTCTATGTATTCCGATGATATTTCGGAGCCTAGCCACTTTCTCCCCAACAGGCCCGCGACCTTTGCCGTCGTCCCGCTGCCCATAAAAGGGTCATAGACCAGGCCGCCTTCGTTCGTCCACGTCAGTATCTGGTCCTCGACCAGTTTTTCAGGGAATATCGCCGGATGTTTGAACGCGATCTTGTCGCTCGAACTCGATGTACCGACATTGTAAAAAAAGATGTTGTTGACCTTTCGCTCTCGCGGAGCAACGTGATCGTGGGCAAGGTCGTTCCTGCCCGTCTTTGTAATGCGAAACGATTTGAACGCCTTTTCCTGCTTGATCGCAACGGTCATCGGATTGAATGTTTCGGGCTGGCCTTTGCTGAAACAGAACATATACTCGAACGCCTGCCGATAGCGTTTGCCGCAATCGCTCGGGATCGGATTGTTCTTGGCATAGATCATCGTATCGTGAACGCGAAACCCCGCTTCGCGAAAGGCAAAGGCGTGCTCAAAACTGCTCAGGCTCTCGCTGCCGTTATACGTGCGGTCGGCAACCACCCAGATGACGACGCCTCCGGGCTTTGTCTTTGCAAAAAGCCCTTTGGTTATGTCCTCTATCGGAAAATGATAGCCGTTGTAATCCCGCAGATCGTCGTAAGGCGGGCTTGTGATGGTCATGTCAATGACATCGTCCGGCATTCGCCCAAGCGTCTCAATACAGTTTTCGTGGTAGATGGTAAAAAGATCGATCATTCTTTACTAAGATCAAAACCTCGCTTCGGTCATTGTTCTCTGCCATTTCAGGGAGTTCAAAAGGACATTGAGGCGTTCCTTCGCACCGTCGTCAAACCCGGTCGAAATTTTTGTGACGATGGTTTCCATCAGCGGCACGGCAAGCTGTCCCGAATGGCTCATTATACGGCTGAAATAAGATATGTTCGCCCGCCCCGCGTCATCTGTATGAAATTTGCGGACGGAATCGGCATCCAAAACGGTCACTTCGCGGCCAACAGGTATCGTCCTTGCCGGGACCGCATGATCCGCTCCGCCGTCAGATAAAAGCTGTCCGAGGACGATGATGCCGATGAGAATACCCGCTCTTCCCTTTCCGCGAGGATCGAAATCATCCAACGCGGGCTTTGGATCAAGACGCGGGCCGAACCCAGAAAATTCCGGGTTGAAAAGCCGCGAATCGTATATCACGCCAACGAACTGTTCATCTCCCGACACGACCGAGACGAACCTGCCAAACCCGTGGTCGTCCGGCGTCGGCAAGCCTGTGTCGCGGTCGGGTTCAACCACGCGGGCAACATAATCAATATGTGAATTTGAACCAATGATGACCGCTATCTTCATTTCCTGACATCGAACAAGAACCTTTCCGGTTCAATATACGCGAAACAGCCGAACCGGCATTAAACGACCGGAGCCAATTCGGGAACAATATACAAAAGCCACCAGAGCAAAGCCTGAACGCCCGTCACCGCAAAGCTCAGCCAGAACGAAAGGGCCGCCGTCGCACCGCCGCCGATGTCCGGCCGCCGTATTTGAGCAGCGTATCCCGAAAAGGCAGAGACCAGCGTCACCGGAACGAACAAAATGCCGAGAAAAGGCACCAGCGAAAAAACAAAAGATGCCCACGCTATCTGTGACGCCGTATTCCTGTTGTCGGGCGGGAACAATTCTGTAACATTATCGGTGTTTGGCCCGACGGCCGCGACTCCATGCAGACGATATGATGAACGCACCATGTCCAATGGCTGATAATCATCGCCCGCACGCTTTTGACACACACCGCAAAGAACCTCGCCGTCCCTGAATGCGGTTCCGCAGGCCGGGCATTCCGTCAGTGTCTTGTCGCTGAGAAGCATCGGCATGGCTTGGTCAACCTGTTCGTGTATAGTCTTCCATTTTTCGCGCGCGGGTGCAATCTTTGCTTACGGTTCCCACATCTCCACGAATTTTGCTATGTGATCGGAATCTTCCTTTTCGGCCTCGGCCTCGAGGAATTCACGGAACTGTTCCTGTTCGGACATATACGCCTCCTCGCTGAGCTTGCCGGCAAAGTATGCCGTTCGCAGCCAGACAAGATAGGTATTGAATGTGTCGGTCTGGTTGTATTTAACGATGCTGTCAACGTCGCCGGCCAGCCACAGATCGACGACCTGATCGCCCGCCATATCGATCTTTCCGGGATAGCCGCACAAAACGGCAAGATCGTTGAGCTTTGGGGCCATTGCGAAACGCGAAAAACGCTGCAGCAGATCAAGGTGCCATTCGCTGTTGCGCGAATCGAAATAATCTCTTCCTTCCCATGGCTTTGCCGGACGACGCGTGAATGCCGGAGCGGAAACCTCGTTGATGATGCCCCGCTGGATCAGCACCTGAAGGTCCGAATCGATCGAATTGTACCCGACAAGCTGCGGTTCGCGTTCACCGACCCAATGCAGAAATGTGCTGATGATCGCGGCCTCATCGTGCAGCTCTTTATTTGTCGGAAGTTTTGGCAGAGAATGAACGGCAAATTCTATATGCGGCTGGCTGTCGCGATAAACTGCGTTTCGCGAAAGGAATGCTATCGAAACGACACGTGAATAAACGTATTTAACGAAAGGCCGCGGAACCTCCTCAGAATAACCCGAAGTGCGTTCCCACAGCGCCTGCATCGCCTCAAGCTCCGTCACATCGTCGGGCAGCCCGAACAATTTCTTTGCCCCGACAGCGTCCGGAACCCATTCCAGATCAAAGAACCACGTTCGCTCGCGTATATCGTCTTTTAGCATAGCTGGCCAGATTATACCGAAAAAGAACAGTTACTTCACCCGCGACGTGCGGCGTTTTAGAAAATCCATGAGGACAAATTGGGTGAGATTGTTCGGATCGGCAAAGTATGCCTTGCCGCGTGTGATGGCGGTCATTTCCTTTACAAATTCAACTAGATACGGATCGGACGCCAGCATGAACGTATTTATCATGATGCCGGATTTTCTACATGCCTGAACTTCCCTGAAGGTTTCCGCCATGACAAAAGGATCGCGTCCCATCGAATTTTTATACAGCAGCCGCTTGCCGCCCGTTTCGACATCAGAATAACGCCGGTAGCTCTGATATGCGGCATTCGTCGGTTCGATAAAAGCGGCGGTCGGTTTGCCGTCGGTTATCATCACGATCTGCTTCATCTCCTTTCGCTGTGCGGTCAGGATGCGGCGGGCGAGTTTCAGCCCCTCGGCGGTGTTGGTGTGATAAGGCCCGACCTGCGTGGCCGCCAGCCGCGCAAGCGGAAGTTCTTCCGCGTCGTCATGAAACAGAACGACCTTTAACGAATCGCCCGGATATTGCGTCCTTATCAGGTGGGCCAGAGCAATGGCGACCTTTTTTGCGGGAGTGAAACGATCCTCGCCGTAAAGGATCATCGAATGCGAACAATCAAGCATCACCACGGTCGCACAGGACGAAAAGCGGTCTTGCTGATAAACGTGCAGATCGCCGTATTCCAGATCAAGAGGTACTTTCAAGCCGCCTCGGGCAATTGCCGACATCAGCGTTGTGTTCACGTCCAGATTTATCGTGTCGCCAAATTCGTACGGCTTTGATCCGAGAGCCGCTTCGACGCCGGTGTCCGTATCGTTGGTCTCATGCCGTCCTAAGGACGACCGGCCTATTGAACCGAGCATTTTTTGCAGCGTTTTATAACCCATCAGGTCAAGGCCTTTTTCCGTGACCTCAAATTTGATGTTTCGCGGCAGAGGTTCGCCGACCTCACCCTCGCCGTCGCCAAACCCCGACATGCTTTGTTCGCTGGGAATCTCTTTCAGGTTCAAATAACCTTCATCGACAAGCCGCTCGATCAGTTGGTTTATCAGCTCTTCGAGAAGTGAACCGCGAAATTTGCCGTCGTTTTCAGAGAGCATCTTTTCGATATCGAACTCGGTCAGAATTCCCTGTTCCAGCAATGCTTTGAGGATCGCCTGCCGCAGGCCGTCAATGGATTCATCCGCCTGGTTTCGCTGGCGTGTCCACCAGTAATCTTCGTTAAAACCGGAATTCAGCACCTGATCGGACAGCGACTCCATCAGGCTGCCGAGGTCGATGCCAAAGACATCGAAACCGGTGAATTTTGAATAGCGGATAAACTTCATCTCAGGCCCGGCCTTGCATTTGCGGTGCAAAAAATCGTATATTGACCCTGCATCCCCCAAGCGATCATTTAATACTCTCTCCAAAAACTTAACACAGAACTCTCTCCGTTTCTAAATTTTGAATTAGAGGAAGGAAGATGAATATGAAGAAGTTTTTGGTCGCACTAATGGCATTGTTCGTATTTGCGGTAATGCTGCCGACATCAGCCGACGCTCAATCATGCCGCAGAAAAAGCTCTAAAAAAGCCTCTGCCAGATACGGAACCGCCGGATATCAGGCATACAATCGTCAAAACAGCCGCAACAACAGGCGTCCCGGCGTCTATCGCAGACACCGAAATCTGATAAACATCGGCATCGGGGCCGGCAGCGGTGCGTTGCTTGGCGGCATCATCGGCGGCAAACGCGGCGCGGGTTGGGGAGCACTGGCCGGAGCCGGAGCCGCAACCGTTTATACATACAAGATAAATCCGAAAAAACGCCGCTACTATCGCCGCTGATCAAGACGAACCTTATCTGTAAGGAATTTCTTGAATTGCCTCCTGCTTTAGAGGCCGTGTCAAAACTGGGCTTTGCCCGTCTATTTGCGGGAAAGCTGTGCTTTCCCGATTATCGAGAAATG
>CAZOXY010000056.1:0-18893 GCA_964583955.1 uncultured Chloracidobacterium sp.
AACGCAGATCAGGCAGATCTAGCGGATAGGAGCGGATATGAAATTCCAGATTCGCTCGAATCTGCCCGATCCGCTTAATCCGCGTTCAGAAAAATGTCAAAATCGAAAATGTCAACCGAACTTAGTAATCCAAGATCCCGACCTTTGTAACTTTACCGTTTTTGATGCGGATAAGCCAAATGACACCGTATTCCGAGTCGTCGAGATTTTTGAACAATTCCTTTTTGCCGAAAAGATTTGCGAGGCCCGGAACCGTGTTGGAATGGCCGGCAATGACAAAGCGTTTCGTTTCGCTTTTCATTATCTCGTCCATCAGTTCCTGCGTTCGGCGCGGATCGTAGGTTTGAACCTGCTTCTTGCGCTTCGCCGCCAATGGCCCGATAGTATCGCGGGTGCGTTTGTAATTTGTGGAATAAAAGGCTCCTGGGCGATATTTGCCTATTGCCTTTACCAACCGCTCAGCCCGAGCCTTTCCTTCAGCGGAAAGCTCCGTGTCCTGGCTGTCATCAGCCTTTTCGGCATGACGGACGAGGATGACCAGCTTGTTCTGACCCAGAACAGAAATGCAGCCGCCTAGGATCACGAACGAACACAATGCAAGAAGAAGAAAGTTTTTCATTGTTTATATTAATAGGGAACGCGATCATAGTACGAGAAAACTTGATAATAGTTTCCTTTTGCGGGCGGACGGCGTCAAGCGTGTCAGGGCTGATCTGTCCTTACAGCCGAAAATGACTGCGAACATCCAAGAGAGCCTTCAACACGCGCAGCGGGGGCGTTCTCTTTGATCCCAAATCTGAATATGAATGAGCCGTCGCTATCGGCATAGGTAAGTTCGGTTGGTGAAAGCGCCGCCAACCGTTCTTCGCGGCCTTTGTCCCAGCGGGCGTGAATAGCTCCATCCTTATCAATAATCATGAGCCTGCCGCCGGAGCCTGTTTGGTAAACTCCCGCAAGCCGCGCCCGCTGTTCGGACGAGATGGTGTGGGTCTTAAAATCAGGACTTCCGGTGAAGATAATACGGGCGACGCGGCGGGCGATGTAGCTTCCGTCCGGGTTGTTGTCGTCGTTGTTGACGAGGACGATGACATTTAGATCAACGTCCGGAAAGCGTATCGAACGTGAAGTGAACCCATTGATCCAGCCGCCCTGCTCTATCGTCGGGCGGCCTTCAAACGGGCAGACGCTCCATCCGAAGCCATGTCCGGTTTGGCGGCCATCGGGCAAGACCGTTTCTGTCCATGCCCGCTGTAAAAGCTCTTTGCCGATAAATGTTCCATCGCGAAGAGCGTTGTCCCATTTAAGCAGGTCTTCTGCGGTCGAGATCAATGCACCGGCGGCGTGTGGCACACTTCCGTCAATGAACGGAGCATTTATTCCGCGGCCGTCTTTTTTTGAATAACCTTTTGCACGGCGTTTCAATATCCGCTGGTTGTCGCCGTAAAAGCTGTTCGTCATGCCGAGCGGACGGAACATTTTGCTTTCAACAAATTCGGCGTAACTTATGCCGCTGATCTTTTCGATGACCGCACCGAGCGCGATATAACCCGTGTCGCTGTAACGATAGCCGCTGCCAGGTTCGAAATGAAGCGGGAGGTCTTTTGTCAGCGCAAGCAATTCGGCAACGCTGTGCTGCTGTTTCGAGAGAGCCTCAAAATCATCGTGATCGACAAAATTCGGCAGGCCGGATGTGTGCGTCAATATCTGCTCGGTGGTGATGCGATAGCCGCCGGTATGAAGATCGGGAACGAACTTGCGCACGTCATCATCAAGGCTCAGCTTTCCTTCTTCGACAAGTTTTAATATCGCGACGGCTGTGAATTGCTTTGTGATCGAGCCGATGCCGAACATATTGTCCGTCCGCATCCTGACGCCAAGCTCAACATCTGCCATTCCGTATGCCCGGTGAAAAACCGGCTTGCCGCCCTTAGCAACGAGAACCACGCCGCCCGGGCCATCATGCTTGAACTCGCTCATCAGATGCTTTTCGATCAAACTGAGCGTGTTTCGCGGCAACTGAGCGGAGACGGCAGTTACGAACAAAAGCAGCAGTATGAACAGGAGCCAGGCTGGCAATTTAATCTTCATTTAAGCCGCAGTCAAAACGCGAAAACCGCGCGACAACCAGAAGCAAAAACACAATACTGCTGAGGACTATCGGCGGTAGGAACGTGAATACCGCCATCCATGCAAAACAGAATCCGAAAACGATCAGATATATGTTGACGACGCCTTTCATTATGTCGTCAGGCGTTTTCCTTCTCAGCAGGTAAAGCCCCAACAATCCACCGAATAGAAAGAGCAGTGTAAACGACATGCTCAGCCCGGTCATAAGATCGCCCAATGCACGGTGAAATCCGCCTCCGAGGTCGAATTTGTAAGTATCGACCAAGCCGAATATCTGCCGCTCGGTGTCGTTCGCAGGTTCGGGCTTTACGAAAAACGACGTCGCATGTATCAAGGCGGTGACTAATTGCGTAATAGCTGCCGCCCACAGCCAGAAGGTGTATTTTTTCATTGTAATTTACGCGTTTATCACTTCATGCAGATCGTTGTTTTTGTTTCTCAGATCAATGCCGCCTTCGAGAACGGACTTGAGATTTGCCAAGTAAAATGTCCAGCCTTTTCCGCATTCGATATAGTAATACCGACGGTCTTCTTCCTTTTCCTGCGGCATCTGCTGCGTCAGCTCACAGAGTATCTCGCCTGCCTCGTGTTTCATTGTGACGGAAACAATGGAGCCACCGCTGAAGGTAAAGCGCATGAACGCATCGCCTTCCGGCGGCAGTACCTCGCCCGTGCCGATATAATTGGAGTAGCCGTGCCAACGCCAGACGTATGTGTCGCCCGGTTCGACGCGGCTGCCGGGGTCGCGGAGCGCACCGTCCGGTTTTGTAAATCCAGCGCTGGACAGAAACCAGTTTTCAATGCCGTCCCGTGTTGTCCACGCACTACGAATGTCTTCCGCCGCAGCCCGAATGCTCACTCTCAATGTGAATTTATTCCAATCGTAGTCAGTCATATTTCACCTAAACCGAGTCCGCACGGCCGACGACCAATGGCTCGCCCGTTTCGAGCAGTGTCTTCAAGCCCGAAAGTATCTCAGACCAGCCGCGATAGACGTTTTCGGCAAAAGTGCTGCCCGGTACGAGATCGGTGTGGATTAGCGTCAGTTTGCATGCCTCGCCAAGCTGCGTGATCTCAAACGTAACGGTCGATTCGGGAATGCCGGCCATATTTTCCGGGTCCCAATGCGGGTTGAATGTCGTCACAAGCCGTCGCGGCGGATCGCTTTCGATCACCCTGCCGTCGATCATGCTCGCTCCGTTCGGTGCGAGATATTTGTAATCTGAGCCGGCTTGCCAATCGGATTCGGCCCGCGAGCAGTAGTAGTATTTTTCGGTCATCGTGCCGTCTGTCAACGCCTGCCAGAGCTTTTCCGGAGTGGTTTTGATATATATCTCAAGAACATGCTTTATCGTTTCCGCCATTTCTTTTGCCTCCAGGTCATATTTCAATTCGGTCAGCGAGCGTACCCAGCCGCGAGAATATTTGCTCACCCAGCGGTCATAGACCATATGTATCGGCACCGCATTCAGAAAATGCAGCGTCTCGCGGCCGCTCTTTCGCGTGGTGACAAGCCCGGCTTTTTTGAGAATGCGGAGGTGCTTCATCACGCCGAAACGCGTCATCGGAAGATGCTCCTCAAGCTCCGACAACGACCGCCCGTCCTTCAAAAACAGCAGGTCAAGCAGCCGCCGCCGCGTCGCATCACCCAAAGCCTTGAATACAAGTTCTTGTTCCAAGGGGAAAGATTATATGTGACCATTTAGTCACCTGTCAAGTGAATTTTGCAAGGAATATGGAATTAAGACTAACTGTTCTTGCCTAAACAAACATTTTCCCGGGATTGAGGATGCCGTTTGGGTCGAAGACGCGTTTTATGTTTTTCATTATTTCGAGGGTTGGGCGGTCAAGGATAATTGTTTGGATTCTCAATGGTTAGCCCTTCTGCTTTTGCTGCATTGTTTAGAGCATCATCAGCCGAGACCAGCGTCAGCGGGGACAATCCGTGACCGGCTCTTTCACGATTTGCTTCCAAAGCAGATGACAATTGAACAGCATCATAGCCGCGCAGGCCATAGATTTCGGTGAGTCGGATGGCATCAGCTATTACATTTTCATTCAACGCGATATGGGTGAAGCGTCTCATGAAGTCCCGTCTTAAACGCTTGACAGCCTTTGCTGCTTTATCCGATGAGATGGTTCCGCCTATCCGCTTTCTGCTTATTGCGGCGCAAACTTCGACTTCGGTAATACGCGCGGCGTAGAAACGGTTGTATTCGGATGGGCGCAGCAAACCGAGTACGAATTTGCTGCCAAGCTCAGGTGCAAAACGTTTGACAAAAGCGCTGCTTTCAAAAAAATAGGCGGGCATCAGCGGCGTTCCCGGATAATGGTCTCAGAGAGCGGTTCACCTTCGACATCGATCAATTCAAAAGAGTCAAATTCCTCATCCGTCTCGTCACGAGTCGCTACGTGGCTGGCAACCCCTTTTGAATACAGATACCGCTCAAACTCGTCCTCTTTTTTTTCGAGGTCTCCACTTGCGGCCAGAATTTCTCCATGCCCGCGCAAATAATCATTCAACCGGTCGGCGATCTTGCGAGCCTGGTCGAGCGGCAGTTTTTGAATCTCTTTTAGTACATCGGCCGATGTCATTTCTACACCTCAGACCAAATCGTCCTTTCGGAATTGTAACATTTTTAGTCTCAGTCTCATACAAACATCTTCCCCGGATTGAGGATGCCGTTGGGGTCGAAGACGCGTTTGATGTTTTTCATTATTTCTAGGGTCGCGGGGTCAACGGCGTAGTCCATATAGGCGGCTTTGACGTAGCCGATGCCGTGTTCGCCGGAGATGGTGCCGCCTAAGTTCACAGAGAGGCGAAATGTTTCGGCGACGCACAGGCGGGCGCGGGCGATCTGTTCGGGATCGTCGCGGTCGATGACGAAATTTACATGGATGTTGCCGTCGCCGGCGTGGCCGAAATTGGCGACGAAGGTGTTGTGTTTTTTGCCGATCTCCTCGATGCGGGCGACAAGCTCAGGCACACGTGAACGCGGAACGACAACGTCCTCGTTTATCTTCAGCGTGCCGTATTTCATCAAGCTCGGCGAGATGGCGCGGCGAACGTCCCAGAGTTTGTTCTCCTCTTCGGCCGAACGAGCGCGGAGCACGTCAAAACCGCCGTTTTCGAGGATTATCTGCTCGACCAGTTTTGCCTGCCGTTCCACTTCTTCGCGCGAACCGTCCACGGCGACCAGAATGATCGCCTCGGCTTCTGGTGAGAGGCCGAACGCAAAATTTTCCTCAACGGCCGCGACGCAAAATTTGTCAAGGACCTCCATCGCCATCGGCAAAATTCCGTGCGGCGTGAATTTTGTCAGCACCTTGCAGGCGGCTTCCATTGATGTGAAATTTGCCCTTACAGTTGATGTCGCTTCGGGCATCGGGAGCAGTTTCAATGTGGCTTCGGTGATGATGCCGAGCATTCCCTCACTGCCGTTCATCAGACCGGTCAGGTCAAATCCGACGACGTTCTTTACCGTTTTGCCGCCCGTGCGGATCACCTCGCCCGTGCCGGTCACAACCTCCAGCCCCAGAACATGATGTTTCGTCACGCCGTATTTTGGCGTTCGCATTCCGCCCGCATTCTCGGCGATGTTGCCGCCGATGTAGCTTTCCTTATAGCTTGCCGGGTCGGGAGCGAACATTAGGCCCAGTTCGGCGGCCGCCTGCTGCACCTCATAGGTCGTCAGGCCGGGCTGGCATGTGATGTAAAGGTCATCGGCGTTTATCTCAATGATCTTTTTCATCCGATCGGTGCCGATAACTATTCCGCCGTCGATGGGAACGGCTCCGCCCGTGTAGCCCACGCCGCCGCCGCGCGCCGTTATCGGAAAAAGATGCTCGTTCGCAAGCTTGATTATCGCTACCATCTCAGCGGTCGTTTCGGGAAATACGACCGCTTCCGGCGGAAATTTTTCCTTTACCGCGTCGGCACCATAAGGCTCGACCTTTTCCGGATCGACAATGACATTCCCCTCGCCGACTATATCGCGAAGGGCCTGTATTACCTCAAGACTGGATGCAGACGTTGTCTTTCTGCCTGCTGATTCAAAATGTATGGATTCGAACATCAAAATATCGGAGACCTGTCATAACTGTGAATAAAAGCGGGCCGTACCGCCTTCGTTCTTTGTTTTATTGTAAAAACATTCAGCACCAAGGCAAAACAGCGAGGTGCTTGTGTGTTAAATGCCGAGAGTTGAGCTTTCCTGCTCATACGATGGGCGAATGAACGCCTCTACAACAGAGTTCATTTCCGCGATGACAGCGTTCCTGTCAGAAAACAGATCCCAAACCGAACCGTTCAGTTTTTCCAGCGTTTTGGGTTGTATTCCTTCCAGATACCGATAGCGATCTTTAGGGCTTGGGTGCGTGTCATCGTTCGTGGTCGGGCGGTTGACAATCTCGGCGAATGCCTCATCTATCTCTTTTATTTTCGCATCATCACTTACATGCAGATCATAAATGTTGTTAACGGGCCTCCCTGCGGCAAGGGCCGCATTGATCTCAGTGTCTGCCACGACGTTGAATTCCAATTCGCGGCGAACTACGTGGTCAAGTCCTTCCTTGAATGCGTCGGCTCCAAAATGGTAAGCGGCAACCCTGTCCGCCAGGACTTCCTGAAGCCTGGTCGCTCCGTGCGTTATCCTGCGAAAAAGAAAATGGAACAGCCTAAGAAACTGGAACCCGACGTTATAGAATGTTGCTGTATCGCTTGCAACCATCGATTCAGCGGCCCGCATAATATCAGAATTAACTCGAAATGCAATATCGCCGCCAGCCGTGTCACGATTTGAAAAATGTCCGTATTCATGAGCCAGAACGGCCCGGAAGGCATTCTGGTCAAATCCGTTCAAAACCCCTGTCCCGAGGATAAGAATGCGTTCGGCGCTGTCAGACATTTTTTCGCGAAAGCTCCCTCTTTCATAAACGGCGAGGTCTGTGCCCTGTGTCAAACGTATCTCATTAACCGGACGGGTATTGATGGTTGTAGCAACGTCGCGCACGAGCTGCCAAAGCATTGGAGCTTCTGATTCCTGAAGGGAGCGACCGGGATCCTCAGGCTTAACTCTTATCAGCAGCGATTTGATCATATAGAAAATGGCAATGATCGCGACAATACCGACGACCGCGAGGAGCTTTATCGGAATACGGCCCAGCCACATAAAAAAGATAAAGAGGGCGACAACAGAGAAAATGAGCAAAAAGATGACAACGGGCTGCGAAAGATAATAATAAAGTCCCGCAATTGAGATCACTTTGCGATACATTCCCTTCAATCCTGCCTGAGCTTTTCCGGATATGTCGTTCGGATCGGAATTTTCGATGGAAACCAGCGTTTTTGAGGACAGCCAAGCCCCAAGAATGAAGAGAACTGCCAGTCCCAGTGCCCACAATGCGAGAATGCCGCTAATGATGTAGCCGTATTTGAAGAACCTGCCCAAGCCGAAATACGATTCGTCACGGGCGGCGCTGATGGCGACCAGCAGCGGATCTATGCTTTCCGCCGGAACGCCTTTTTCCTTAAGCATGTTCAGTTCAGCCTCGGCGGCGGAAAAGTCGCCTCTGTTTGCCATCGCGAGAGCGTTATAGTAAGCTGCGGCCGGGCTGTCAGGCATCTTGCGGTGAAAGTCTTCCGC
Organism: uncultured Chloracidobacterium sp.; assembly: GCA_964583955.1. Lineage (GTDB taxonomy): Bacteria > Acidobacteriota > Blastocatellia > Pyrinomonadales > Pyrinomonadaceae > OLB17. The sequence goes on from CAZOXY010000056.1 coordinate 7,773, forward strand.
ATGGCTTTCAAAACTTTCCAGCTTTTCGCTCATCAGCAGTGATTCGGCCAAGAGTACGGCTGCCGATTCTTCCGTAAATTCGCTTTTCCCCCAGGCTTCTCTTGACAAGTTTTCAACTTCTCTGAGATCCGCCGGAGACGGAGCGGATCGCGGATCATCCGTTCTTACCAAATTCGATGCATGTCCGACAAGGTTGTCTACCGATCTGTTGAGTTCCAATGCTCGCCCCGTAAGCTCAAGTCCTTCTTCCCGCCGCCCCAAGGAAGTGAGTGCGTAACCACGGCGACGCAGAGCAGCTTCAAAGTCAGGAACTTTCTCCAGTATCTCGGAGTAGCCTTGTTCCGCTGCGGCAAAATTGCCTGTATCCAAAGCAGCCGTTGCGGCGGCAAATTTCTCCACCAGTGACGGATCGATCTTTCGCAGTTCCTGATAAAAAGGTTCTTCGGCCTGTGGATCTCTGGCCGGTTCCTGAGCGGCAAAGGACATAACAAAGAGCTGAATGAAGATCAAACAGATCAGATATTTCATCAACGAAGGGCCTCCTGAATATGGGATCGACAAGTGTACTGGAAACCATATTACGGGACTTTTTCAGAATGAACAATTGCTTTCCGCAATACTCAAATGACCTTTTATCTGCTAAACTCTCAAAAATCAAAGTATTTGATCGGGGTCTTTCGACGTGTGGCTTTTCTTGCCGAACGATCAAATATTGCAGTTACACTACTTAACACTCCGAAAAAAAGGGCGAAACCAGAGAAATGAGCGAAAACGATAAAGATCTAATTCCTGAAGACGATTACGAACGCGAGCTTGCAACGGACCTTGACGACGAAACGCCTGACAAGCCAAAAGGCATGCCGCTGCATACAAAGATACTGATCGGCCTTGCGGTCGGTGTTATCGGCGGGCTGGCGGCCAACTGGACGCTTGGCGGGTCTGACCCGAACGTAGTCTGGCTTGTGAGCAACTTCACACAGCCGATAGGCACGCTGTTTCTGAATCTGCTGTTGATGATCGTAGTCCCGCTTGTTTTCTCATCGCTGGTGGTCGGGGTAGCGGGCATCGGCGATATCCGCAAGCTTGGGCGTATCGGCCTAAAATCATTTGGCTATTGTCTGGTCATTTCGGCAATCTCGGTCATCATCGGGCTTGTTCTTGCAAATACGATCCGGCCCGGCGAACGCATCGATCCGGGCGTGGCGGCCCAGCTCAAGGAAAAATTCAGCGGCGGGGCCAGAAGCAGTGTCGAGAGCGCGATCTCGGTCGCCGCAGCTGCGGAAAGCTTTGCCGGAAACGCGGACAAGACGGCCGCCAAGATAGCCGCCATTGCCGACGTGACCGAACAGGGCAGGGAACAGGCCGATGCGTTTGCGAACAGCTCCAACGCATTTGTCAGCGATGCTCGGAAATTCGCGGCGGATTCCAAGGTGTCGCTGGATGCCGCAAAGCCATTCCTTGAACGCTCTGACGCTTTTGTGAAAGAGGCAGACCAGGTTGCCATGCGGACCGATATTCTGGCCGAGGTGGCCGAAAAAGCGGCCGCGGACACGCGGCGGTTCAGCTCCGACGTCCGTCGAGCAGTGGCGTCACAGGAAAGCCCGCTGATGTCTGTCGTCAAAACGATAGTTCCCAGCAATGTTTTCAACTCCATCTCCGGGGCCAATCCGAACATGCTGCATATCATGTTCTTTGCGCTTATTGCCGGCATTGCCATAACGCTGCTGCCATCCACGGTTTCCGATCCGTTCGTGAGCCTGATGGAAGCCATTTTTGCAATTACGTCAAAGATCATTGACCTGATAATGAAGTTCGCGCCGTATGCGGTGGCATGTCTGATCTTTAATAACATCTCGCAGTTTGGCCTTGACCTTTTGCAGTCGCTGGCGTGGTTCGTCTTTGCTGTGCTTTTGGGCCTGTCGATCCATTTCTTCGGCGTGTATTCGCTGTCGATCTGGTTCCTTTCGCGGATCAACCCGATAGACTTCTTCCGGCGTGTCAGAACGGTGATCGTCACGGCATTCTCGACATCGTCTTCAAACGCGACGCTGCCGACCGCTCTTCGCGTCTCGCATGAGAATCTCGGTGTGCCAAAGCATATCAACAGCTTTGTGCTCACGGTCGGGGCCACCGCTAACCAGAACGGCACCGCTCTCTATGAGGGCATAACCGTGCTGTTTCTGGCACAGCTTGCCGGTGTCGATCTCAGCTTTACGCTTCAGTTGATGGTGGTTTACATGGCAATTCTCGGCGGTATCGGAACGGCCGGTGTGCCGAGCGGTTCTATACCGTTCATTATCGGCATTTTGGCGATGATCGGCATTGACCCGGCGCTTATCGCCATCATTTTGGGTGTTGACCGCATCCTCGATATGTGCCGCACGACGCTCAATGTCGTCGGCGACATAACCGCCGCCACGTTCGTTGCCCGCAGCGAGGGATACGAGCTTTTGCAGGTAAAGGAAGATGTTGGAATTGGGTAATTTTAGGAGTAAAATATTTCCACTATGATGAGAGCCGACGCAGTTGCACCACCTCAACCGCAGCCGAGACGCCTGCGATTCTCCGTGGACGATTATTACAAGATGATCGAAATGGGGATGATCGAGGACTACGAGAGCGCTGAGATCATAGATGGGGAGATGGTGCCGAAAAGGACTATTGGTGATCGACATGCCTGGGTTGTTGATTTGTTGGCCAGATGTTTTGTCAAGGCCTTGCCGGACAGTGTTCGAGTCTGCGTACAGAACCCTCTTCATCTGAGCGATTATGACGAGCCGGAGCCAGACGTTGTTCTTGCCGATCTGACCAGATATGACGGCAAGCGTCATCCGCGGCCGGAAGAAACTATCCTTGTCGTTGAGGTTTCGGATGTGAGCCTGAAATACGACCGCGATACAAAGCTGGCGATGTATGCCAATGCCGGTATTGAAGAAGTATGGATCGTGAATCTTCGTGACAATGTGATCGAAATTCATCATGAGCCGAACGTGGGCATCTATCAGAATGTAGAAATATTCAAATCGGGTGAAGTAGTAAACTCAACAGTCCTGTCCGACCTGAAACTCGCGGCCGACGAAGTTCTGGCATGTTCATAGATCCATTATGTTCCCAATAGGCGATGATAATTCTGACATAAAGATCGTTCCGGTCGTGAACTATCTTTTTATCGGGCTGAACGTGCTGGTATTCGTCTTTTTGCAGCAGCTTGGCGGCAATGACGCTTTCTCCTACGCCTATTCGCTGGTGCCGCAGGAGATAACAACCGGCGTCGATATAACCGGAGTGCAGGTTATCCGCGATTCTGCCGGACAGACCGCCGCCATACAGCATTACCCGACATCGCTTCCGGTATATTTCAACTTCATCAGTTCGATGTTCATGCACGGCAGCATCGCCCACATCGCCGGAAATATGCTTTTTCTCTGGATATTCGGCGATAACCTTGAGAATCTGATGGGACACGTGCGGTTCGTGTTGTTCTATCTGACGTGCGGCATTTTAGCGGCTCTTGCCCAGGTCGTGATGGATACTGATTCGATCATCCCGATGCTTGGCGCCTCAGGTGCGATCTCCGGTGTCATGGGCGGCTATCTGGTGCTTTTTCCTCAGCGAAAAGTGCGGGCGATCATCTTCAATTTTCTGACGACCGTTCCGGCTTTTGTCGCCGTCGGCATCTGGATCGGCTATCAGCTTTTGCTTGGCTTTATGACCGAGTCTGGAACCGGCGGTGTCGCTTATGCGGCGCATATCGGCGGCTTTTTTGCCGGCGTGATCCTGGTCAAACTCTTCTCAATGGGCAGGACGATATAGCCCAAACTCATCCAGTCACTAACGGTTTAACGGCGATCTTCCGCCCTTACCAGTATCTCCAAGCGGGATCTGAGGCTCAATGAGCCTTGCCGCCTGTGTGTGCGAGAGGGGCGAGGATATGTGCAACATAAGAAGCGCTGAAAGCATCCTATATTCGATTTTTCACGTCCGTTTAGTTATTATTTAAACATTATGCCGATCTTCAACCACATACGAACCGTGCGGTCAGCTGTTATTGCGGCGGCTTTTGTGATGCTTTTTGTGATACCGGCGGCGGCACAGGAAACGACGACCTTTTCCGACCCGAACGTCGAATACTCATTTGAGATACCCGATGCAAGATGGAAGATGACGGCAAAACCCACGGCAACCAATGCGAACGTGGAGTATGTTTATGTTGACCGCAGGGATACCCATCTTGAGGTTCGCAAGATAAACGTCGCGTCGTCCGTGCCGATGGCTGATGTGCTTCGCGATGAGGAGCAAAAGCTCAAATTCATGCCGGGCTATGTGGCGGGAAAGGAAGAAAGCATCTCAGGCAAGCTGAGCGGATCGGTCTTCAATTTTGAATTTGTCCGTGCCGGACGGCCAATGGCGGGCCGCTTCTATTTTCTCCGGTCGGGCAATTCGGTGTATATTCTGCGGTTTACCGGCTTAAGGGACAAGCTCCGTTCCGTGCGGCATAATGCCGACAGGATGGCAAGGACGTTTGCCGTGAGCTAAACGACCGATGATATTTAATGACAACAAGAGGCTGCCTGAAAAGGCGGCCTTTATTCTTGTCCGCTATTAAGGAACAGGTTGCCCGATGCGGAACGGACGATGGCCCCTTTTGCGTCGGGCGGGACATCTGCCAAAGAATCTTCGGCAGATCCAAATCTGGTGAGACTCATTTTGCGGCAGGCTGCGTCATCAAGTTCGGTGATGATGCGGACGTCAAAGCTTTCGGCTGTCCGCAGAATGTTCCATGCCGTCTGGCCGTTGACCTGGTAGCTCTCTGCAAGCCTGTCCGCCAATTCACGGCTGTCGGCGGCATCGAACCATTTCAGAAAGTCATCTCTGCCGGTGCCGTCAGCGCATTCGGCAGCCAGAATGAGTGTTCCGCCGGGTTTGCACAGCCGTGCGGCGGCATCGAGCGATTTCTGAGCCTGTATGACATTGATGTCGTACGGAAAACCGCCGCAATCCGCGATGACCACATCGTATCTTTCACGAATCGGAAATGTTCTGGCTGACGCAAAATGCTCACAAGCGGCCTCATGAGCGATGATCGGGTCGCCGCAAAAGATCTTCGCTGCCTCCCCGGCTTTGTTTACGATGGCATTTATCGAGAAAGACACATTTACCTTTGATGCGGCTTCGACAAATGCTTCATGAACGGGATTTCCCGCAAGCCGTCCGGGAGAGCAGCCCTCAGCGCGTGTCTTTTTGTCAAGATCAAACGCGAGGCGATGGGTCGCAGAAATGGTTCGCGCCGATGCAAGGCCGGGACAGATGAGCTTTCTGCCGCCGGTGAAGCCGGCAAAATAATGAAAGCCGATGCTGCCGATGGTGAAAATGTGGTCGTGTTCGAGCAATGCGCGGTTCAGTTCCAGAGGTACTCCGCCGGAGGTCTCGCCGCAGCGGACCGTGCGTGCCAGATCTCTGGCCGAATGGTCAAGCGTCTTTATTCTTTGAAAAATGAACGGAGTAAGTATCTCGCTTTTTTCCTGAGGTGTGACGGCGCGGTGAATGCCGGTGGCAAAAATGATGCTTATATTGAAAGGCAGTGTCCCCGCCGCTATCAGACGCCGAACCAGAAGATTCACGATCTGTCCGGCGGCGGTTTGGCGGGTCGCATCGGGAACCACTATCAGAACGGTTTCGTCCGGGCCGACAATTTCCTCGATCAGGGGCGAGCCGAGAGGCATGTCCAGCGCATTGCCGATGTCTATGTCAGCAAGGCCCGGCGCGTCGCCATCATTGCCCAAAACGACAAACCGTTCAGGATCGTACGTGAACGGTATTTCGGACCTTCCATATTTCAGTTGGGTTTGGATCATGCCGCTGGTGTAAGCCGGACGCAGGCTCAATGTTCTGAGGCAGTCACCTCAAAACAATTTGTACCGGTCTCACATACGTAAAGGGCCTCGGCCTTTTCGTTCGCCGATTCTATCTGAATGGTGAGGTGGTCAATGCCGAACTCATCATGGAGCCTTACTCTGACGTGTGCCAACAGGTCGGGATGCGTGACAGAATCATCGTGCGTGATGTGGGCCGAAAGGGCATCGATCCCTGATGAGATGGTCCATATATGCAGGTCGTGAACGCCGGTCACACCAGACGTGTTCATTATGGACGACGTGACGGCGCTGACGTCGATATGAGCCGGAGTTCCTTCCAAAAGGACATTGACCGAATCCAGAATAAGCCGCCACGCTCCGTAAATGATTATCAGGCTGATAAGGATGCTGCACGCCGGATCGGCCCACATCGCGCCGAAAGCGACTATCAAAATACCTGCGATCATTGCCGCAACAGACCCGAGAAGGTCGCCCATCACGTGCAGCCATGCGCCGCGCATGTTCAGATTGTGCTGATGTTCGGAATGCAGCAGCCACGCCGCGATGATGTTTATCACCAGTCCGCCGGTTGCTATCAGCGTCATTTGCAGCCCGAGGACGCCGTTTGGTTCGCGCAGGCGCTCAACGGCTTCATAAACTATCCAGAGCGACAGAAGAACAAGGGCGATGCCGTTAATGAAAGCGGCAAGTATCTCTATGCGGTAGTAACCGTATGTCTTGCGGGACGTGGCCGGACGCCTGGCGAACCAGAAGGCGAAAAGCGTCAGCGTAAGCGCCGCAACGTCGGTCAGCATGTGGCCGGCGTCTGCCAGCAGGGCGAGCGAATTGGTAAGCCAGCCGCCGACCGCCTCCGCCAGCATATAACAGAAGGTCAGCGCCAGCGCGAGCTTTAACCTGAACAGCCCTTTGCCGGAACGAGGCGAGTGATCGTGAGAATGGCTGTGTGAATGATGCGAGCCCACAGTTACAAAACCTGCTGTTAAAACCGCCGCACAACACGCGCCGTGCGGAGAGAGAGGACAAATCCTGCCCGATTGCCGCTGTCGTCTGCCGCTTCGATGGCAAGCTCGGACTGCGGCGTCGAGACCTGAAACGTAAATGTGCCGTCGCTGCCGGCATACAGTTCGCGGCCCTGGTATCTGATGACCAGTCCGGGCAGTGTCTGGCCCGAAACAAGGAAAACATTGCCGCCAAGACGTTCCACCTTCCAGTTTGACACGGTTATGTTCGCGCTGGAAGTCGAGCGGACGACATTGAACCTTGCAGGTTCACTCCATTCAGAGGTTTGGCCCGAACGCGCCGTGCCTTTCAGCCGCCAATGGTATGTTCCCGGCACCAAAGCCGTCAGCCGAAACGACCGGCCAGATATGCCGGCACGGTCAACCAGAATGGAATCAGAGCCGAAATAAGCGGTTCGGGCGACCTGAAGATGATAGGAGACCATGCTGCCGGATTCGTCCGGCTGCCAGCTGAATGAAACGCCGACACCGCGTCCGCTGTTATCTACTATCTGCGAGGCGTTTGCCGGAAGAACCGTGCGCGGCGGGTTTATCAGGTTTTCACGAGAGGATATTCGCCCCTTGTTGATCGCCGCAAATTCATTTTCGCTTATCGTCGTGCTTTCACCGCCGACGGTGGTTTCAACGCTTCCGCGGCTGATCCTGATCTCGCTGCCGCGCGTCCGCTGGTCGGCGTTAAAGCTGGCATCGGTCGAGGGACGCAGTTTGGCCTCGGTATCGTACATCTCAACGATATTTTGGCCGTTTTCGGGGTTGTCGTCCGTGCGGACGTTCAGTTGGCCGTCGTCGAGGGCGACGCGAACATTTCTGCCGCCGAAAATGGATGAATTATCCCGGATAACGATCAGGGTATTAGGCCGGATCGTGAGGGTGGATCCGTCGATCATCTGTATCGTCGCGCGTCCGTCCGCCTGTGTCTGGATCGTGTCTCCGGCCGCCGCATACATCTGCTTTGTCACGACCACGGTCTCGCGCGTGGATGTCCGCGTTATTCGAACATCGCCCTCAAATGAGATTATTCGTGCCGCATCTTTTGGAATATCGCCAAGCTCGTCGGATGAGAACCACGCGTTCTGAATGGCCCATTTACCGCCGAAATAAAGCCCGACAAGCAAAATAGCAAGCACTATGAGACCAATGATGGTGCTTTTGCGGATGCGCCACCAGTCAACGTAGAATTTGCTGTATTGGTTATTATTGCTCATTGGGCAATGTCATTCCTTTTCGCCGGCATCGGGTTCAACGTCCGGGACGGCAGCGGCTTCTTCCTTATGGCTCGGGAAAAGAAGCGAGGCTATGATCGATAAAACTATCGCCGCGACGACCACGCCAAGAGAAATGTTTATCACTTCCTCCTTGAACTCGTGTGCAAGAAAACGCCTGACAAGGTCGCCGACCGCTCCGGACTCACCCGCGATCATTATATAACCGCCCGCCAGCATCGGCAGAAGCATTTTAACGCCGATGAACGTCAGGATGAAAGCCAGGCCGACCTTCAGATAATGAAAACGGTCCGCAATATCGGCAAGCAAAAAGAAGAATGTCCTGAGGCCGAGAATGGCGAATATATTTGAGGTATAGACGATGAACCTGTCCGTGGTAATGCCGAAGATTGCCGGTATCGAATCGACCGCGAATATAAGGTCAGTAAATTCGACCACCACCAGCACGAGGAACAGCATCGTTCCGGTCAGCACGCCGTTCTTTCTTACAAAGAACTTGTCCCCTTCATAAGTTTTTATGATCGGCACATAGCGTGTCGTGAAACGGACTATTCCGGAGTCGCCGGGGTCGAAATCATCATCCGTGCTGCCGAACATCTTCAGGCCGGTATAGATCAGGAAAGCACCGAAGATATAGATGATCCAGTGAAATCTTTCGACCAGTTCGGCTCCGGCAAATATCATTATCATGCGCATCACGAGCGCGCCCATGATGCCCCAGAAAAGCACTCGGTGCTGATATTCCTTTGGAACCCGGAAATAGCCAAAGATCAAAAGAAAGATAAAGAGGTTATCTACCGACAGCGAAAGCTCTATCAGATAACCCATCAGGAAAAGCTTTGCCTGTTCGGTGGCGAGGCCCCAGTCCTGATAATGATTGCCTACCTGAAAATAGAGAAAAACATTGAAACCAAGCGCGAGCGATACCCAGACGACCGCCCAGGAAAATGTTTCCTTTCGTGTGGGAACATGGGCGTGACGATTGACAAAGCCAATATCAACTATCAACGCGCTCAGCACGATGCCAAAAAATAACAGCCAAACCCATAACGGATGTTCCACAGGTGTCATATATGTTCAGAAATACTAAAACCGGCGTGAGAAAAGCCGAAATGATTATTCTATCCGATAATATGACCTTAAATCATCTCTCGCCTGCAAAAAACCGTATCGTGTTAGGTCACAGAGCGTCGTTCCGCAGCAGGTTTTCCACGATATTTACTATCTGCCCAAGCCCCGCCGCGTCTATTTCGGAAAAGTCTGAAAGCTCGTCGCTGTCCACATCCAGAACGCCGAAAACCTCTCCGTCAGGCAGAAATATCGGAAGAACTATCTCTGACCGTGATGCGGAACTGCAAGCAATGTGGCCCGGAAATTCATCGACATTGGGGACGATCACAGTCTCTCTGGTCGTATATGCGTGGCCGCAGACGCCTTTATCAAGTCCGATTCGGGTACACGCGACCGGCCCCTGAAACGGCCCAAGCACGAGCTGCCCGCCCTTTCGTATATAAAACCCGACCCAGAAAAATCCGAATACCTCTTTCAACGCCGCCGCGATATTGGCAAGGTTCGCGACAAGGTCCGGCTCATTTTCAGTAAGAGATCTTAATTGGGGCGTTATTTCCTGATAGACAGGTTGCCGAGTAGTATTCCTAGTAAAAAATATACTTTTCTCCATATCCGCAATGGTAGTCGGATAAAAACGTTAGTGCAAAACCAATTGTTAGGAGTGGATGGAAAAATAGTTAATTTTCACCGTCTTCTTCTTTGTCTGCATCCTCCTCTATATTCTTAATACGAAAATTGAAGGTCGCTGCTTTTTCTGATGACAGTGAAGCTCCAAACAACGAAGCGGAGTATGCCAACACCGGATCGTTCTTTCCTGACAGGGCTGCTGGGGATGGGCCGACTAGATGATCGGGTATTACTCCTACTTTTTCCAGTCTTGAACCGTCGCTCATTATTAGATCCGAGATCGTGACATTAAGAGCGAATCCCGACAACGTCTCCATTCCGGGAACACCTCGAGCATTGGTCATGGATATTAAATAGCTTGTCATTACCGCCCCGGCACTTACGTCTCCAACGATTGTCCCACGCTTTTGGATCTGCATAACACGGGCAAATACCTCTGAAGCAGAACCCGAATTGCTGTCAGTTAATACGATGATATTTCCGTTAAAAATTTTACCTTTTACTGGTTTGGCGCTCCTTTCAAGGGATTTGTTACGCATGACCATCGTACCTATCGGAATCTCCCTATCAAAGAAATATCCGATAAGCCGTTGCATGACTTTTACATAACCACCGCGGTTCCCTCTAAGATCAAGGATGAGTTTTTGATGTTTTGAGGCGTCATCCATCATTCGATCAATATATTTTTGCTCGATCGAAAAACTCTCCAGCCGGCAGGCTATCACTCCGTTGTTGATCGGGATACATTTGTAGGGATCTTCAAGCCTTTTCTTTCTGTTGCGCTCGGCCTCTTCTCGCCGTTCGTTTTGTGTTTTGAAGCTTGCTGCAACAGTGACAGATCTTTCGATGCCGCTCATGTCACGAAGTGTCACCAATAGGGATTCACGAGGATCGAGTTGATATATCAGGTAATTTATTTTCCAAAGAGAATCGCGCGTCGGTACAACCTTAGCTGTGCCTATGCTCAATATCTGATCTCCTGGAGTGATTCCCTGTTTTTCGGCATCACTCCCATTTTTAACCTGAACAACAAAACACTTGTCCCCAATCATCTGGAGGGTAAAACCATATTCGACCCTGTTGGCCCGTGACGGCGGAATGAACCGCGTGTGGGAGTCGTCGAATTCCATTACGAGCATTGCGATCTCACGAAATATCTGCGCATTGAATTCGTAAGTATTTATGCGTTTTTCCGCTTCCTTAAATCTAGTATCCAAATCAATGCCATGGTAATTTTTGTCGTAATAATGCTCTTTGAGTGTTTTTTTTATGTCGCTGAGCATATTTCGACCTCGCTCACGATTC
>CAZOXY010000056.1:18903-23836 GCA_964583955.1 uncultured Chloracidobacterium sp.
GACTGTCTCATCAATACTGATTCTCTGACCAGGAATGGAGTGAACCCAGGCAGCCAAGATAAACAAAAATAGAAATCCAACTTTCATAGTGTATAAGCGGGGTTACTGTAAAGTTAGAGAATTATATATTAGAGGTAAAAGAACTTCCAAAAAAATTTAGATTAGTGTTCTGGCTTTACGAGATGCCTGCATGGCCGCAAAGGCCGATTCAGCAACAGCAGTCAGATGCCCCATTTTCCTGCCGGGGCGCGGGTCGGCCTTGCCGTAAAGATGTATCTTTACATCGGGGTCTTTCAGGGCGGCGGCCCAGTTCGGTTCGCCGTTTGTCCAGATGTCGCCCAGGAGATTTACCATGGCTGCTGGCCGGTAAAATTCGGTCGAGCCGAGCGGCAGGCCGCAAACGGCGCGGACCTGCTGTTCAAATTGCGAGGTCACGCACGGGCCGAAAGTCAGATGGCCGGAATTGTGCGGACGCGGAGCTATCTCATTGACCAGAAGTTTGTCGTCCGCCGTCAGAAAGAACTCGACGCACATTGTGCCGACATAGGAAAATTTTTCAGCGATGTTCCTTGCTATTTCGATGCCTTCGGCACAAACCTTTTCTGAAACAAGGGCCGGAGCGAATGAAACGTCCAAAATATGGTCCTTGTGTTCGTTTTCGATAATGCCGTAATGGGCAAATTCGCCGTTCTGTCCCCGAGCGCAAACGACCGAGACCTCTTTCTCAAAATCAACGAACGCCTCAAGCACGACGTCGAGGCCATTCATGGCGGCGAATGCTGTTTCCAAATCGTCGAGGGACGTTATCTTTGCCTGGCCTTTTCCGTCATAACCAAAACCGGCGGTTTTCAGGATCGCGGGCGTTCCTAGAGATTCGACACCCGCTTTTAGCTCCTCCAGAGACGTGATGTGCCGGAACGGCGTCACGGGAAAACCGTTATCGGCGAGAAAAGTTTTTTCGCGGAGGCGGTTCTGGGTTGTATGCAGGATCTCGCCTTTTGGATAGACTCCGACAAAATTTGCCGCCGCCTCGACAGTTGATGACGGGACATTTTCAAATTCAAACGTGATGACATCGACCGAACGGGCAAATTCTCTCACGGCGTCCAGGTCGTCGTAAGGAGCGGCAGTTTCCACATCGGCAACTTGTCCGGTCGGCGTATCGCTGTCCGGCGAGAAAGTATGAACGCGATAGCCCATCTTGCGCGCCTCAATGGCGAACATCCGCCCAAGCTGTCCGCTGCCGAATATGCCGATGGTTGAATTTGGATGTGTCAGTTTCATTCAAGGGAGAAGTTTGACATGGCCGTATTCGAGAATTTTTGAGTCATAAGTGATCAGTTCACAATCATACATCCTTGCCGTGGCAACAATTATGCGATCTGCCGGATCTTTATGAAAGTCGCCTGGCAAATTACAGGAGTCGACGGCGATCTTCGGAGATAGCGGCAACAGAATAACATTCGGCATTGCCAGTGAAAGTTCAATCCATTGAAGGGCCGGTTTTGAAAGAGCCAGTCTGTTCTTTGCACACAATTGAGCGATCTCCCAACAAGATATCGCGCTGATACCAATACCGTCTGCCCGCTTCGAATCTATGACATCGAAGTCTTTGTCCGCGAGGTGTGTATCTTCGCCAGACCACCAAACCCAAATATGAGTATCAAGGATTATCACCCGATAGCTTCCCAATCTTCTACAGAAACGGCCGGTGCAAATGGGTCATCATATCGGAGGACGCCGCCTCTTAATGGATTATCTTCTGACACAGTGTGTTTTCCGTTGGTGTCCGAAATGATGACCTCAACTTGTTTACCATCCTCAAACGGAAGATCGTTTAGGACGACACGGCCATTTGGCAGCACTATAGTATTGATTCGCACAGTTTCCATATCATGTCTCCAACTTGGATTTTAGCACGGTTTTGGTTTGTTTTGAGCGAAAGGCGTGGAGCTTTTCACGCAGTTCGGGGCGCGAGTTTGCCAGTATCGCAACAGCAAGGAGTGCGGCGTTTTTAGCTCCGGCTTCGCCGATGGCGAGTGTGCCGACGGGGACGCCGGCGGGCATCTGGGCGATCGATAGCAATGAATCAAGGCCTTTTAACGCACGGCTTTCGACCGGTACGCCAAGCACGGGCAGAACGGTTTGCGAGGCGCACATTCCGGGCAAATGAGCCGCGCCGCCGGCTCCGGCGATTATCACCTCAATGCCGCGTTCCTCGGCAGACTTTGCAAATTCAAAAAGCAGATCGGGCGTGCGGTGAGCTGAGACGATCTTTGTCTCGTACGGCACTCCGAAATCGTCCAGCATCAGCGACGCATGCTCCATCGTCGGCCAATCGCTCTTGCTGCCCATTATGATCGAAACTATAGGCTTTTTCGCCATTGTTTATTGTTTATCAAGCTCCGCCTGAACGACGGATGCGAATTTGTCCCAGGCCTTGATGGTCGTTCGCCAATAGACTATCTCTCCGGTTTTGCTTATCACGACGTTTTTCGGATAACCCGATATGGCAAAGGTTTTCAGCACGTCGCGGGCATCTGTTGCCTGTGCATAATCAAACTTGTTGTTGGCAAGATATTTTTTTACATCCGCCGCCGGGTCGCCGGTCATCGCCAAAAAGACCACATCATTGCTGCCCGCATATCGGGCGGCAAATTCGTTCAGGTTCGGGGTCATCGCCCGGCATATCGGACAGCCGATGAACCAGAAATTCATCACGACCACCTTTCCGCGAAGCTGCTCGTAAGAGATCTCCTTGCCGTCAACGGTCCTGACGGTGAAATCGGGAACGGGCATTCCTTCCTGCCCGATCTTTTGCAGGCGAAATTCAATGGTTCCGTCCGGCCTGATGCGTTGCAGAGTGCGGTCAGGATAGTTCGGGTTCGCCATGCGAATATCAACGAATTCGTTATTTGAGATCTCGTTTCCGTCCGAATCCAGATAGACCGTTTTTGGAATTGACGGGCGCGGAGCGGAATCCCGTGACCCGTTCGCCGGTTGGGCGACGGCCGTCGCGGACACTAAAAGCACCGTGAAAAAAGCGGTGAAAACAAGCCTCATATTCTCTAAGATAGACCGTTTAAGCGATCATCGGCAAGCAGGCGGAAGCGCTGTACGGGTCCGCCGCTCCGCGATCAAAGCTGAGACGAGACCGTTTCGGGCAGAAGTCCCTTTATCTCGCGGATCATTTTTTCCACGTCCTTCTGTCCGTTCAGCGCGATCATGAAAAAATCATAGCTTGTCTTGAAACAGACCATTCCGTTGCCAAAGAACCACACACCTTCGAGCACCGGATTGCCGCCGAGTATCCAGTCTATCGGTGCGCCGGTGACGGTCTTCGGATTCAGGACGTTCGTCATCATCACCGCGCCGGACGCGAATGAGAAAGCACCAAGCAGCGGCGCGCCGATCTGAACCGCCATGTCGCGTTCAAATTTGACACGTTCGGCCTCGGCTTCGGTCATCCGGCCTTTTGCGATCTTTTCCTCGCGGCGGGCGATGTACTCGTCATACTGTTCGGCGATCTTTTTCACCGACCACGCGGGCAGTGCCGAATTAAAGAGCCAGTGCGAACTGATGCCTGTAAAAACCACGCCAAGTCCGGCACCGACGGCCATTGACGCTCCTGTCGCGGCCGCCCGCATCGGGTTTTCCGCGACCCAACCGGACGCATTGCTTAATGTCCGATATGCCGAATCAAAAGCGCGTGTCCAGCCCGCTCCAAAACTGATGACATCAGAGACGCGTTTTGCGTTCCGGCTGACCGTCTCACGCGTTTCGTCAAATATCTCTCCGGCTTTTTCACCGGCTCCGGCAACAACGTCACCGGCGGCCTTTCCGGCGTCCTTTACGACATCACCGGCAAATTCGCCCACGTCCTCGGCGGCTTCGCGGAGCGGTTCGCTGGCTTCCCACGCTTTTTTGGCGGCAGCTTCGGCGGTTTTCAAGGTGGCTTCAGCAGTTTCGACGGCTTTTTTTCCGATGTCGGTCCGTTCGGCCTCTTCCTTGACCTTTTCGGCGCCTTTTTGAGCAGTTTCAGACACAATGCGGACGCTTTCGCCGATGGTGTCGGTGATGCCGATGCGTTTGTCTATCTCGTCAAATTTTTCCTTGGCGTCACGCTGCCATTTGTCGAATCTTTCCTTGTAATCGCTCATAATTTCACAAACCCCAACAGATTTAGATTACGAAGATCCGTAACGGGATGTTCGGCATTTCCGGGGGCAGCCTAAACAAGCTAATAATCGCATTAACGGCAGAAAGATTCAATTTTTTTATTTTTTCGGGAGCTTTTTTGGTTCTCGCGCGTGTGATAATCTGGGCTTACAGTCAGGAGCCTTATAAATGCTTGTAAAATGTCCAAATTGCGGCACCGCCGCCGAATATGAAGGGAATGAGTTTCGGCCGTTTTGTTCAGAAAGGTGCCGATTGATCGATTTTGGGGCCTGGGTCAACGAAGAGTATTCTCTGCCCGCCGAAAGCGCGGAATTAACGGAAGAAGACCTGATCTCAATAGAAAAACAGGCTGAGGCCGAGGAGCAAAGCCGCTGAGCGACCCGATCTTATGGAAGTGACAGGAACATCATTTCTCGGCGTGATCGCGGCAACGGTCGGCATCGGAGCCTTGACGGCCCTGTTTGTCGGCTATGTCGTGTTTCGGATGCTAAGAAAGAGCGTGAAGATGGCGTTCCGCCTTGCCCTGGCCGCGTCGATCATGGCCGCCGTTCTGATCGGACTTGTTTCGCTTGGGTGGTTTTGGATGAAGGACGCCACGCCTTCAAAAACAAAACCCGCCGCCACAAAAAAGCGATAGACAGGCAGGCCGGACAAGCATTTCACAACTTAAAGACAGGCTTTTGGCCTGTTTTTGTTTTAGGGTCATGACTAGATAAGTCAGTGATATTTGAAAATATTCAAAAGGATCGAGTAA
>CAZOXY010000057.1:0-22989 GCA_964583955.1 uncultured Chloracidobacterium sp.
TCGATCCTTTTGAATATTTTCAAATATCACTGACTTATCTAGTCATGACCCAAAAGGAATAACCAAAAGGCGGAGTGAAATATCAGTTATTATGCTGGCAAAAGAAACACTTGATCTCCTCAAAAAGCTTGAAAAGAACAACAACCGCGAATGGTTTCAGGCAAACAAGAAGGCCTTTGACGCGGCACAGGACAACGTCATTGCGTTTACCGGATCGCTGATCGGCAGCATCGGCAAATTTGATGCGGACGTTGCGGGCCTTGATCCGAAAACGTGCGTGTTTCGCATCTATCGCGACGTGCGCTTTTCAAAGGACAAAAGCCCGTACAAGACCAATCTCGGAGCATATATCAGTCCCGGCGGGCGAAAGTCGATGCAGCCCGGATATTATTTCCATATCCAGCCCGGCCAAAGCTTCATCGCCGGCGGAAAGCACATCCCTGACGGCCCGGAACTGCTCAAAATACGCACCGCCATTGCCAACAACACCGACGAATTTCTAAAGACCATCAACAAAAAAAGCTACAAGGATATCTTCGGCGAACTCCACGGCGACCGCCTCGTAAAACCGCCAAAAGGCTTTGACCCCGATCACAAGGCCGTCGAATATCTCAAGCTGAAAGAGTTCATGGCATACACGGAATTCCCGGACAAGGTGGTCATTAGTGCCGACTTTCCAAAGACTCTGACAAAGATCGCAAAAGAGATGTACCCGCTCGTGGCTTTTCTGCGCCGAGCGCTGAAATAGCTTGCAGGTAAAGGAATCACGCATTTTGAATTACAGCTGACAGCTATCAGCCGACGGCTGTCTGCTAATTTTCAAACTATCTTTGCCGCCTGTTAACGCAGGTGGTTCTGACACTAATGGCATCGCCCGTGCGATTCCTTCATCACGTCCACTATGCTCTTGTCCAGTTGCTTTGCGTCCGTCAGAACAAACATGTGTGAGATGCGCGGCATTGGGCCGGTGAGCTTTGCTTTTTCTATTTTTTCATCGAAAGGCCGGTCGCCGAGGTCAAAGCCGATGCGAAGCTCTTTCGGCTTGATATTAACGGCGGCAAATTCGCGGTTGTCCACTACGGAGACGTATGTCTTTTTCGGCACGATGCTCGACTGCGGAAAATGCTTTGCGGCAAATGTGATGAACGCTTCATAAAGCGGCCGCATATCGGCGGCTTTTGCAAACTGGTTGTTGAGCAGCGTGTCGGTGCTGCCATAAACCGGCTTGCCGCCGTTCGCGTGAATGCCGACCAGCAGCGATGCGTTCATGTGTCCGAATCCGCCGTCTTCCTTCAGCCATTTGATGATGTCATTGCGCTTGGAAATGCCGGTTGCATCTATCGCCTTCATCCACGCCGCAAGGTCTTTTCCTGTCAAAGCCTTTAGCCCGTCGATAAATTCCTGTTCGATCTCACCCGATGTTTTCTGTGCCATATTGCTTCGCAAAGTGAAAAGGTGAAAAGGTTGAAAAGTGAAAAAGGTTCAGCATGAGTTCAATCATACTTTTTCACCTTTTCACTCTTTCACTTTTTCACCTTTCCACATTCTTACCTCCATATCCCCAAAATAAACCCGATCACCGCAAAATAAACAACGATGTAACCGCAGTTTATCGCCATGTATTTAAACGAACGCTGCTCGAACAGAGCGATGATGATAAACATTGCCACGACCCAAACCGCCGCCAACAGCCCGGCGGCAATGCCCCATTGCCAAGTCGTGCCCGATACTCCGAGAAAGAACGCCAGATTGTAAGACATTATCCACGCAAGCAAAAACGTCAGCCCGAATGTCTTTGGCATATTCGCATTGGCAAGCTGCTCGTCGGTCAAACCGTTCTCACGCTGCCACGCCTTTGCAAAAAGCAGCGGAGACCACCAAAGGCCGCCGATAACCAAACTCATCACGGCACAGACAAAAACGGCAATATGGTTGATGTAAAAATTTTCCATAGCGGCAAGAGGTTAGCTTCAAATCCATGCCGCTGTATTGGAAAAAATTTACCTAATTCTTTTGCGTGAGGCAGGTATTGCACGCCGGGCCTGAAAAGCGTTTCCTGCATGCCTGCATCAGAGCTTCGGCTGAGACGCGAGGAGCGGCATCCTTGTACGCTTTACAGCTTTCGGGCCTCATTTTGTCGATGGCCGGTTGCTGCATCACCACTTGGCCGTCTTTTACGGCGGTCAAACGCGTTCCGTCGCTGTCTGACCTGAACTCGATCAGGTCGTTTTGATGCCATAACTGAAGCGCGGAGCCTTCGTCCGGCCCGGACACGAACAGTGCGGTCTGCTTTTTTCTGCTGTCCAGCGTAAGCGCGATATTTCCCGATGGCTCGAAAGTTACATAGCCGCCGCGTTCCTGGCCGGTAGCGTCATACAGCATGATGCCCGATACCTTTTCACCCCTATTTACGCGCTTTCCGTCGATCACGGCGTCCGGCAGATCGCTGCCGATCCTAACCCGCTCAATACCATTTTTGTCCAGGATCACCACTTCCCGCACCCGCAGCGAATCGGAGACGCCGGAAGTCTGAGCTAGGGCCGGCCACATCCGCTCGGTAATAACAAAGGCGGTCGTCATTATTCCCAGGCCGACAAGCGTGAAAAAGAGAGCGATCTCGAGTCGTTTTACACGTTTTGCCAGCTTATAATTAAGTTCTTCTTGTAGATGTTCCATAGTGTCTCCTTCTAGCCAACAGGAATATAGTTCTGATAATTCGTGTGTATCTTTGCGTACCGCTCCGGTGTGAATCCTGAGAAACGCTTGAAGTCATTTATGAAATGCGCCTGGTCGTAAAAGCCGCAGTCAATGGCGATCGTTCCCCAATCGAGATTTTCAGCCGCATCGATGGTTTTTACAGCTTTTTGAAACCGCATTAATTTCAAATATGCTTTGGGCGTGATGCCGACGTGCCGCTTGAACATATCCGTAAAGTGCTTCTGTGAATAGCCTATTTCCTGATTCATTCGGGCAATGCTTAAGCGGTCAGGCCGCGCCCGCATCTCATTGACAGCGTATGCAACGCACGGGTTCAGGTCGAGCTTTGAGGCGAATTTTCTCAGAAGAAGATCCTCGGCCATCCGAAAGCGCTCGTCTATATTGTCTGTTCCGAGCATCTGTTCCCTGAGGATGCCAAGATCAGGCCCCCAGACGAGGTCGGCGTCAAGAACCGTATTTGCCATCTCGTTCATCGGAAAGGGAAAGAAAGACGCGGCCATTCCTTTCTTGAACATCAGCACCATCATTTCCGAGTCCGTTCCCGAAGGGATCGTTATCGGTTCCGTCCTCACGCCGGAGGCCCAGACATGATGGCACGCCTGTATTTCCTTGAGCGTGTCGTTGTCGTAGATATGCTGCGGGCGGTCTTGAAAGTCGATGAGTATCTCGGTGTCGCCGTTTGGCAGAAAACGGTCAACCGAATGTGAGAGCTTTGCGCCCTTATAATAGAAAAATATCTCAAAAAACCGGTTTAGCGGATAAACGGGAATGTGTATTTGAGATATCATCCGGTGTTTGCCTTTAGGATGAGGCCGTCAGGTCTTTTTCTATCTGCCCTATCTTTTCCACGCGGCGTTCGTGGCGGCCGCCTTCAAAATTGGCATCGAACCACGCACGGACGATCTCGGGAATTGTGCCTTGCGGGGTTGTGCGCGAACCGATGGCAAGCACATTGGCGTTGTTGTGTTCGCGGGCGAGCCGTGCGGTCTCGGCATTCCACGCCACGGCGGCCCTTACGCCTCTGACCTTGTTTGCGGCTATTGCCATTCCGGTTCCCGAACCGCAAACGAGTATGCCCTGATCGTATTTGCCGTCCGAGACGGCCTCCGCTACTTTGCGGGCATAATCGGGATAATCGACCGATTCTAAGGAAGTTGTTCCAAAATCCTCATAATCCACACCTAGTTCATTCAGCGTCGAGAGAACGTCGTCCTTTGCGTCAAAGCCCGCGTGGTCAAAACCAATTGCTATTTTTTTGTTCATCAGACCTTCTTTATAGCATTATTGCCGCCGCCGGTTCAAAGAAAATATGTTGCGAACAAGCGGCACGGCATGACATGGCTATCGCAGATCGGCCAATGCCGCATAAAAATATTTGTTTGACGGGCCGGAAACCCTTATAATCGCGGTTGACCATACGATCATCAGCGATGACCTCTCTAAGCGGAAAATTAGTGTTAATGCTGGCGCTTGCGTCCGGTTTTGTTCTGTCCGCGTCGGCTCAGGACTATTTGCCGGAGTTGGTTCGCCGCATAAAACCGTCCGCCGTGGCGATAGAAACCTTTGACGCTCGCGGCGCCACCGTTTCTCGCGGCAGCGGATTTTTTATCGGCAGGGACCGTGTGATAACCAATCGTCACGTCATCGAACGCTCGACCCGTGTTGAAGTTCATCTGGTTGATGGCAGAAAGTTTATCGTCAAAGGCGTGCTGGCGGTTGACGGCGAAGGCGACCTTGCACTTTTGCAGGTGGATGTCCCCGCCGGTTCGATCGTTCCGCTTCCCATTGTCCGAAACGTTCCGCAGGAGGGCGAATCCATCGTCGTGGTCGGCAATCCGTTCGGCCTTGAGGGCAGCGTCTCAAACGGCATCGTTTCCGCCGTTCGCGAAATTCCCGGTTATGGGACGATCATTCAGATAACGGCCCCGATCTCATCCGGTTCGTCAGGCTCGCCGGTCGTGAATATGTACGGGCAGGTCATTGGCGTCGCCACGCTTCAGGCGGCTGAGGGGCAAAGCCTTAATTTTGCGGTTCCCTCCGACCGCATTCTGCAAATGAAGGTCGGAAAGCTCCAGAGCTTTGCAAACCTGTCAACCGAAACGCAAAAGAATAACCGCGCCGCCGCCGAGCGGTTCTATTCACAAGGTGTCGCGCAGCTTTCGCGTGATGATTTCGCCCGAGCGCTGAACTATTTTGAACAGGCCGCACAGATGGAACCGGCGTATGCCGAGGCGTGGTATCAGGCCGGATATTGTTACGGTGTTCTGGGGCGTCACGCCGAGGCGCTGAAAGCCTCGCAGCAGGCCGCTAAACTGCGGCCCGATTGGTCGGCAAGCTTTGTCAACATCGGTGTTTCCAGCTACGCACTTGGGCAGTATAAAGAAGCGGTCACGGCATATCAGCAGGCGATCAGACTCAATGACGACGCCCCCGAAACGCAATACGGCCTCGGCCTCAGCCTGGAGCGGCTGGATCGCACGGATGAGGCGATACTTGCTTTCAGACGGACGATGGCGGCAAAACCCGATCATGTCGGGGCGATGGAAAAGCTCGGCGACGCATATCTGAAACAAA
This sequence comes from uncultured Chloracidobacterium sp., assembly GCA_964583955.1. Lineage (GTDB taxonomy): Bacteria > Acidobacteriota > Blastocatellia > Pyrinomonadales > Pyrinomonadaceae > OLB17. Next base: position 5,293 of record CAZOXY010000057.1, read on the forward strand.
AGAAATGGGAACCGGCAGCAGAGGTGTTTGAACAGCTCAAGGCATACAAACCCGAAGCAAAGATCTTCAATTCGCTCGGCGAAGCTTATCTGGAGCTTGAAAAATTTGACGAAAGCTTTGCCGCGTTCAATAACGCCGTCGGATACGATCCCGATTTTGACCGCGCCAGGTTCAACCTCGGCCGAGCCTATATAAAACAGGGCGACCTCGTCATGGCCCGCGCCCAATACGACCTGCTGAAAAACTCCAGTTCAGAATGGGCCGACCGTTTGCTTGTACTGTTGAATCCCTAGATCAATTCTCTACAGTCGGATCATCAGGCCCGCCGGGTTTGCCGTTATGATCGGCGCCTCTGATAACGCCGGTCTGGTCGATATAGAATGAAAGCCTGCCTGTTGTTCCGTACTCCGTCGGAACCGCCCAGATGGCGAACGACGGCGGTTGCTCGGCGGAGCGGGGAACGGTGTTAAGCGTTATCACGTAACCGCGAAGTGTTCCAAACGCGGTTTGATCATTTATCAGGCCGGCATCCTTTAATTGGGAAAGCGATCCAAAGTTGCCCAAAGGGTCGAAGCTTTGGAAGAGAGCCTGCACGCTGTGTATCTGCCGTAATGTCCCCCTGATACAACGTTCGTTATCCGAATTTCCCCAAATGATACATGCGTCAATTGCCGGGGTCGAAAGATCGGCCTGGTTTCCGCCGAGGTCGGCGGCGCGGATCGTCCCGCTCGTATCGGCGAAATACGACCTGATGCCGGTCTTTCTGTATTTTGCCGGCGTCGCGGTTATTGTGAAAGCAGCCGCCTGCGCTGCGTTTGCCGGGGTGACATCGACCGTAAATACATAACCGTATTTGCGACCTGAAGCCAATGCCGCGTCTATCAGCCCTGATCCATGCAGTTCCGCCAGCGTTCCAAAATTTCCGTCGCCGGTGATTGCCTGATATGTGCCTTGGGCTCCGATCAGCTGCTGCATCACCGCAGGCAAAAAGCGTTCGTTGTAATTTCGGGCGTTGATGTCTTGAGCAAACGCCGGATGACACAAAAACAAGATCGCCAATGAAAGACCGATCGTACGGATCGTTGCGGGGAGCATAATGTTAACCTCTTTAAAAATCGGGTGTCCTGATGAAGAAATGGCAGTCCTGACGCCGCCGCGTGCTAAACACAGTTTAACCTTTACGGTTTATCTGAGGCAATACATTTTTTTGATAGCGAAGAGTGACTCTAAGGGATCAAACCTCATGCGTGGTGAAAAATGACATTTCCAGTTGAAAAATGTCACTTTTCACCGTATCATCTAATAGTGGACAAGCGGCAGGAAACCAATATTAAAAAACGGGGCATCTTTACTCTCGGCCAAGGCAAAGAGATCGGGCTGAGTCAGCAGAGTATCTCAAGACTCGTCGCCGCGAAAGATCTCATGCGCCTAGGCAGAGGGATCTACCTGCACCCGGAAGCCAGTCTGGATAGCGATACGGGCTTTCAGATCGCTTTTGCTAAATTCGGCCCTGAAGCGGTTATCGGCGGCCTTTCCGCACTTTACCACTACAATCTTGCCGAGCAAGTTCCGGGAGAGATCTGGGTGCTTGTGCCACCTGAGAAAAGAACTAAGGTTCAGGGCTATAGACTTATCAGAACAAAAACGAGACTCGATAGAGAGATCATCCATGAAAATGGTTATAGGATCGTTTCGGTTGAGAGAGCGATACTTGAGGGCCTCAAATTCATAACGAAGATCGGAGAAAAAACTGCGATAAAGGCTGCCAGAGAAGCCCTCGCCGACAGACAGACGACTGAAATTAAACTGGCGCAGGCCGCCAAAGAGCTTGGGTTGGAATCGGTGCTTAAAAAATACCTGGAGGTCATAACCCCTTGACCACAAAGGCCAAAGGCAGTTCGGTGCGCCAAAAACTTATAGATCTGAGTTTTCAGCTTGGCGTGCCGTTTCAGAATCTTGAGACGGCATTCATGCTTGAAAGGCTGGTTGCAAGATTGGTCGCGGATGACGAACTTCATCGACATCTTGTTTTTAAGGGTGGTTTTGTCGGTTTAAGAGTTTACGACTCTCTCCGATATACGGTTGATGTCGATGCTCTCGTTGTTAAAGCAGATGTCGGAACGATACTGGAACGGGTGAGAGAAAAAGCGGAATCGGATATTGAAGACGGCGTCTGGTTTCGGTTTGAAGGTCGGGTCGATCTTGCGACTCAGGGTGAATATGGCGGCATTCGGCAGGTTTACAGGGCCGGAATAGGAGAGATTCTCAAGAATATCAAGAAGGCTCGTGTCGTACACTTCGATGTGGGCATCGGCGACCCGATCACTCCCGGCCCGCTGATGATAGAAACCCCGTCCATACTTTTACCAAATGAAGATCTAAGCTGGTCGGTTTATCCCATCGAGACCATGATCGCGCAGAAACTGCATGCTTTGGTCGCTCATGGCGACATCAACTCCCGATCCAAGGATGTGTATGATCTCGCTACTTTTCTGCAAAAGGCAAACCCGGAGATCTTGGGCCTGGCGCTGAAACGGTGCTTTTCTTATCGCTCTACCGAACTACCTCAAAACTTGCCTGCGGTTCTCAGTGCAATAGATACGAAGAGCCTCGAACGCGGCTGGATAAGTGCGACCGCTTCCGTACGTGATAAGAGGGAATTTAAGACAACATTTGAGGCGGTTGTCAGATCGATCAGCGAAATGGAACGGTCATTTAAATTATCGAATGTCAGAGGTGGCCTTGACTAATACACAGAATCACCAGACCGATTCTTTTCATTTCTCCCTGCAAGTTATAAAATTCTCATACTCATGGAACTGACAGTCGCCATTACCGGAGCATCCGGCACCATTTATGCGCACAAGACGCTGCAGCTGCTGGCCGAGAGCGGCGTGGTCGAGACGATAAACCTGATAATGTCCGGCTCGGCGGTGACGGTGGCTCAGGTCGAAATGGGCGTTAACCTGAAAGATCCGGCGGTTCACGAGATAAACGACTGGCTGGGCCTTGACCCGGAATCGCGGCTGATACGCCTGTGGCGGCTGGACAACCTGGCGGCAAAACCTTCGTCGGGGTCGAACAAACAGGGCGGGATGATAATAGTGCCGTGTTCGATGGGAACGCTCGGAGCGATCGCCTCAGGTGCAGGGACAAATCTTATTCACCGCGCCGCCGATGTTTGCCTTAAAGAACGTCGAAAACTCGTCATCGTTCCTCGCGAATCGCCTTATAATTCCATACATCTTGAGAATATGCTGCGGCTTTCAAATGCCGGTGCGCTCATTCTTCCCGCAAGTCCGGGCTTCTATCACCGTCCTGATACAATAGGCGAGCTTGTCGATCATCTGTGTTTCCGCATTTTGGACCAGTTCGACATTCCCCATTCGCGCCGTTCACAATGGACGGGCGATGAGGTTTCCTAGCATGTAGTATTTTTTTCGAGGATCGATCTCTCTATGAAGAAAATAATATTTCTGTGTGTGGTGTTCCTATTTGCCTCATCCGTTTTTGCTCAGGAACGTTACGTGAAGCCGGTTGACGAAGCGGCAAAGGACGCGTCGTTTCTTGCATTTCGAAAAAAGCTGATAGCGGCGGTCGATAAAAAGGATGCAAAGTTTATCTATTCCATTCTCGATCCTAAAATAGAACTCAGTTACGGCGGCGACGCAGGTATTGCCGACTTTAAGAGGATGTGGGAGCCGGAAAAGAAAACCTCAAAATTTTGGGATGAATTTGCACGCGTTATAAAGAACGGCGGAGCATTTTATGAGGTTGAAGGACGCAAACTTGGCGGCTTTGCCGCTCCTTATACATACTCCAATTTTCCTGATTCGCCTGATCTTGACCTTTTTGAACACCACATCATTTTTGGCAATAACGTAAATCTTCGCGAAGCGCCGTCAATGGATGCCAAAGTGATAGAGCGGCTTTCATACAACATTGTTGCCTTGACGGGCAACAAACTGAAACCCGGTGATGAAGAGGCCGATTGGTATCAGATAAAAACGCTTGGCGGAAAAGCCGGGTGGGTAAAGGCGGAGTATGTCCGCAGCCCGATAGGTTTTCGCGCCGGTTTTGAAAAGAAACGCGGCCAATGGAAAATGATATTTTTCATCGCCGGTGACTGAGGTAAAACAGGGTTGTCGGTTTCTTCCAAATATCTCAAAGCCATATAGGACATATAGGTCACATAGGTCGTATTCGTCCTATGTTCTCAAAGAAAATCATTTTTGATGACAAACACCACCGAACGTTTTTCAAACCGCGTTGAGGATTATGTGAAATATCGTCCCGGCTATCCGCCGGAGGTTTTGCGGCTTTTTCGGAATGAGATGTCGCTTACGCCCGATAGCGTCGTCGCGGACATCGGCAGCGGAACGGGCATTTCGGCAAAAATGTTCCTTGAGAACGGCAACACCGTTTACGCGATTGAACCAAATGACCCGATGCGCGTTGCGTCCGAAGAATTTCTTGCCGGTTTTGCCAAATTTCACAGCGTCAACGGCACCGCCGAAAAGACCACGCTGCCGGACGGCGTTGCCGACATTGTCATCGCTGCACAGGCCTTTCACTGGTTTCGGCCCGATGAGGCCAGAAAAGAATTTCAGCGCATTCTGAAAAAAGGCGGTTTTGCGGCCCTGATATGGAACGAGCGGCAAACCGATACGACCGGGTTTTTGCGTGAATATGAGGATCTGATCTTAAAATATGGCCGTGATTACAGAGAAGTTCGTCACGATAAGATAACCGATGGCCTTATTCGCGATTTTTTTCAGCAGGACTTTAACACAGCGGTTTTCAGCAACGGGCAAAGCCTGGACCTTGACGGACTGAAAGGCCGCACGCTGTCGTCCTCGTATATGCCGACCCGTTCGGACCCGCTTTTTCAGCCTATGATCGTCGACCTGTCCGCGCTGTTTGCCAAACACGAGGAAAAGGGTAGAATTGAAGTTTTGTATGACACAAAAGTTTATTACTGTGCGCTCTGAGATCTTTCAGGCGTTTTGATCTATGAGTTCATCAACAGAAAGTTCCACACAACCAAGAATTATCACCGTTGCGCATTCGCCCGATTCGGACGATGCCTTTATGTTTTACGGCCTTGCTACGAATAAGCTGGAGACCGAGGGATTGAAATTTGAGCACACGCTCAAGGACATCCAGACACTCAACGAAGATGCGAAGAACGGCGTTTATGACGTGACGGCAATTTCGTTCCACGCCTATGCGTATGTTTCCGACAAATACGCTCTGCTCCCGCACGGAGCGAGCATCGGCGACAAGTATGGCCCGATCGTCGTTTCAAAAGACCCGCGCAAGCCCGAAGAGATCGGTTCGATGAAAATAGCCGTTCCGGGCGAATTGACCAGCGCATATCTGGCATTGCGGCTTTATAACCGGGATTTTGAACACGTCGTGGTCCCGTTTGACGAAATAATCGATTTTGTGAAAAAAGGCGGTGCCGACGCGGGGCTTCTTATCCATGAAGGCCAGCTTTTTTACAAGCAGGTTGGCCTGGACAAGGTGCTGGACCTTGGCGAATGGTGGCACGAACGCACCGGCCTGCCGCTGCCGATGGGCGGCAATGCGATAAGGCGCGACCTCGGCCCCGATCTGATGAAGCAGGTCTCAAAACATCTTCACCGGAGCATAATGTATTCGATGGAAAACCGCGAGAACGCTCTGGCGTACGCTATGCAGTTTGCCCGCGACATGGCTCCCGAAATGGCGGACCGCTTTGTTGCAATGTGGGTCAACGACCTGACGCTCGACTATGGAGAACGCGGCCGCGAAGGCGTCCGACGCCTCTTGCGCGAGGGCGTCGAGGCAGGCATCATTTCGCACGAGGTCGATATTGAATTTGTCGGATAAGATGCTTATAGGTAAATACAAAAAGGCCGCAGACTGTTGACGTTTGCGGCCTTTTTCAAATTATTTAGTTAACGGTCTCAGTTGCTTTTTTCCGCCCAGATCTGAACGAGATGCACAAGTGTTTCGGTAGATCTCTCAAGCCCTTTTCTTGAATTCCACTCCAGCTTTCCGTGAAAATTGTGGCCGCCTGTAAAAAGATTGGGCGTCGGCAGCCCGCGTGCCGTCAGGCGGGAGCCGTCGGTGCCGCCGCGTATCGGGCGTAGCTCAGCGGTGATGCCTGCGCGTTTAGCGGCCTCGATGGCGTGATCGGTAAGTTGCGGATAATCCTTCAGGACTTCCTTCATATTCAGATAACCCAACTCGCTCGAATAGTCGATCTTAACGTCGGGATATTTCGGCTGGACGCGTGCGATCACCTTCCTGACCGCTGCTTCCTGATCGGCGAGGCCGTTTATATCAAAATCTCTGAGCAGTATCTTGATCGTCGATGTTTCCTCGTTCATCGACGCGGAATACGGATGAATAAAACCTTCGCGTCCCTCGGTGGTTTCGGGGCGATTCGGAACCATCTCGCGAAACTCCGCGAGGAAATCACCTGCGGCGTACATCGAATTGATCAGAATGCCTTTTGCTGTTCCGGGATGCGTCGAACGCCCGTTAAAGACAACGGTCGCGGTTCGCGCCGACCACGTTTCATTTGATATGTCGCCGAGCTGTTCGCCATCGACCGTGTAGGCGAACTTTGCTCCCCAGCCTTCGATATCAAACTCGTCCATCGGCCCGCCGACTTCCTCGTCCGGCGTGAACGCAATGGCGATATTGCCGTGTTTTATCTCAGGATTTTGCCGCAGAATGTCGATCATCGTCATTATCTCGGCAACGCCCGATTTGTCATCGCTTCCGAGAAGCGTCGTCCCGTCAGCCGTGATGATGTCATCGCCGATCATATTTTTCAGGTCAGGATTTTGCGCGACCGTTATGACCTGCGTTTTATCGTTCGGCAAAACGATGTCGCCGCCCTGATAATTTTTATGGATGATCGCGTTCACATTAGCACCGCTTACAGCAGGCGACGTGTCCATGTGAGCAATAAAACCTATTGTCGGAACCTTGCTGTTATCAGCCAGATTTCCCGGCACCATCCCATACACAATGCCAAACTCGCTCACCCGCACATTCTCAACGCCAAGCTCTTTCAGCTCCTTCTCAAGCAGCCGCGCCAGCACAAGCTGCTTCTCCGTACTCGGCACCTTATCCGCATCCTCAGCCGACTGCGTATCGATCTTCACATACCGCAAAAACCGGTCCATCGCCGACTCCGAAGGCGGATTTTGCTGGGCAAAGGATGAAACTGACAACAAGAGCAGTAAAATGAATAAGGCGGATATGTTTCTCATAATATTTTTGGCAGGTCCAAAGGGAATGTTCTTCCACTCACAACCTGATGCTCGCTTAGACGACCCGTATCATATGTACAGATTTTATTTTGTTGATAATACGCCGATTAACGTATATTCTCAACGGTATCCGTTGTTAATAAGTGGTTCGACACTTACTTGTAAAATAAACATATGCTCAATTCAATGAAACTTATTTTAACTTTATCGTTTATTCCACTTTTTTGTTTTGTTACTTTTGCACAAGAAAAAGAAGAGCTTCCGAGTGGTGCAATCAAAACAATCTGTGGATACCTGTTGGTTTGGAACGAACCGGGTAATTATTACACGTTAAAAATTGAAGGCACTGATGTTCGTCAAACTTCCGATGAGCAAATTCAATTTAATGTTGATGGAATGTTTCTACAAGTGGTTACACCAGCCATCAAAAGTTTTCTCAAAGACCGAGAAAAACATGATGCAAAAGCGATTTTATCAGCACATCGTGATTGGGAAGTTAAGTTTTTGGAAGGTGAATATAAAGAAAAATTAAAAATCGAGTCTTTTCCACAGACTTTTGCAAATGGTGACGAGGCATTGTTGTGGCAGATTGAAATTCCTAAAAGTGCAAAAAGTAATGTCAAGAAACAAACATACTTGACGCTTGTAAAAGGAGATCATATTTTTATGCTTGGCAGCATTGTTACCGATAATATCAGCGAAAAGCTATCACATAAACTTTTGCTTGTTACAGCATTAGGATTAAAAGCAGGTGACGGACCAACAGATTTGGACGTAATTCAAAAATACTTGAAACTTAATTAAAATCTGTTTGAACATAACACAATATCGAACAAATCGGCGGAGGCAAGCGGCAACCGCGATGCTCGTGAAATGCTAACATCTCTGCCGTTTCACCATCTCAGACATCTGATCACATATAAATGATCGAACCAGCAGTACAGGTCATACCATCAAAGCTGCAAGGCGTTGTTACGCGGGAGCTTGAGCCGGGCGAGAAGGTCGTCTGGAGCGGCGCTCCAAAACCCAGGTTTTTCAGCGGCAGAACCCTCACAACCTTTCTATTTGCAATCCCGTGGACAGCATTTTCAATGTTTTGGATAGCCGGTGCAGCGGGCTTTAAGATACCGCAATTCAATTCACCCGTAGATCTGTTTCCGCTATTCGGCGTTCCATTCTTCCTGATCGGGATCGGAATGTTCCTATCGCCATTGTTCACCTACCGCAATTCACTCAGGACAGCATATATAATTACTGACCGGCGTGCGATCACGATAGATGGCGGCAGATCACAAACGATCCGTTCCTATACACCGGAGAAACTTTCCGATATTTTCCGTCGTGAACACAGTGACGGGACCGGTGACATTATCATTTCGCAAAATGCGTGGAAAGATGCGGACGGCGATAAGCAAACGCAAGAGATGGGCTTCTTTCGCGTCCATAATGCCAAGACGGCAGAATCCATGCTAAATCAATTGGCGGCACGAGCGGTTCGCTCAGAGCGGCGAAATATATAGTTTTTGGCGAAATGATCTAAGCGCAAGGTCATCTGACGTCTGAGACGCGGCAATTGTTACCTTACCGCCAATCCATCGAATTTAATACGCGGATCGTTCACATCGACCAATTCGTCAAGTTCATAAATGTTTCTGTAGCCATAACCATACAGATTGATGTAGGTGGGGATATTTAGAGCAAGCATTATATTCAGTTGTCTACCATTCGATCCAGCTAACGGAAGAGTTGCTATCTTAGTGGCGAGATTTATCTGATCGCCTTCAAAATTATTGTTGCAATAGATCAGTATCTTCGTTTTAGTGTTAGGCACGACACGCGACAAATTGTCTTGAGTGAAGTCAGAAAAGTTTAGGTTGACCGCTCCTTTAACGTGACGCTGGCTAAATCGGTATGCTGACCTGGCATCCAGGATCACCACATCTTTTTCTTTGCTCATCTCGATAAATGTATCAAGATCTATCAAGCGTTGAACACGATGGTTTTCAACCTTAGAGACAAGATCTTTGTAATCATTAAAATCCACAAAAGCCGGCCGATAGGTCCTCGAAGGTTGCAAGACGATCGTCTGGGCTAATAACGAGGAAGTGGCCAACAACAATAACGATGATAGAAAGAAAATTCGTTTAAGCATAGACATGACCTCACTTTTATGGGATTTACCAGCCTTAGGATGCATTCTGTCTGCGTAGAGTTTACTTTAGCAGAAAGGTTATAGTTTAATGCAAACATTTTTTTCTTCTGTGAAGAATCTCAAGGCCTCGAAGCCGCCTTCGCGGCCGATGCCGCTCATCTTTACGCCGCCGAAGGGGGTGCGGAGGTCTCTCAAAAGCCAGCAGTTTACCCAGACGATGCCGCTTTCCAATAAGGCCGAGACCCGGTGGGCGCGGGAAAGGTTTTCGGTCCAGACCGTTGCCGACAGGCCGTAGCGGACGCTGTTCGCGTAACCCAAAACTTCTTCCTCCGTGTCGAACGGCATTATCGTCACGACCGGGCCGAATATCTCTTCCTGATTTGTGCGGCAATCGAACGGCAGGCCTTCGATGACCGTCGGCTCAATGAACCAACCGTGTGAGTGACGAGTGATGAGTGACGAGTGAAGAGCCAGATCTTCCTCGTCTCTCTGCGTCTCTGCGGTGACTGCTTCTCCGCCGCACAATATCGTTCCGCCTTCGGCCTTTGCGAGGGCGATGTACGACATTATCTTGTCGAAGTGTTGTTTTGAAACTATTGCGCCGACATCGGTTTCGGGGTCACGCGGATCGCCGACCTTTAACGCCGCGACGCGTGCGACAAAATCCGTTTTGAATCTTTCATACAGCGGCCTTTCGACGAAGATACGCGAACCGCAGAGGCATATCTCGCCTTGGTTCGAAAACGACGAACGGACGGTTGTCGCCAGCATTTCTTCGTAATCGCAATCGGCGAAAATGATGTTCGGATTTTTGCCGCCGAGTTCCAGCGAGAGTTTTTTGAACATCGGTGCGGCCGTACGTGCGATCTCTTCGCCGGTTTTTGTACCGCCGGTGAATGAAATGGCTTTGATGTCTTTATGAGCAACGATGGCTGAGCCGACCTTTGGCCCGGTGCCGTGGACGATGTTCAAAACACCAGGCGGCAATCCTGCTTCGATGCAGAGTTTTGACAGAAGATATGCCGTCATTGGCGTGACCTCGCTCGGTTTGGCGACGACGGTGCAGCCTGCTGCCAATGCGGGAGCGATCTTCCATGTAAATAAATAAAGCGGCAAATTCCACGGCGAGACACATCCGGCAACACCGACCGGCTGACGCAGCGTGTAATTAACGGCACGCCCGCCGCCGGGCAAAAGCGTTTCGTAAGATTCATTCGCCGCGTGCATCGCGGCCGTTGCGTAGAAACGAAAATTCGCCGCCGCTCGCGGAATATCCAACGTGCGTGCAAGCGATACGGGCTTGCCATTGTCTTTTGATTCGGCGGCAGCAAGTTCGTCCAGATTGCGTTCGATCAGCCCGACAATCCGCATCAGAACGGCGAATCTTTCCTCGGGCGGTGTTGCCGACCACACAGGAAACGTCGCTTTCGCCGCCTCCGTCGCCGCGTGAACATCACGTTCGTCCGAATCCGGGATCAGCGAAAAAGTTTCGCCGGTCGCCGGTTCGGCATTTTCCAGATAGTCGCCCGATGCAGGCACCGTCAGCACGCCGTTGATGTAATTTTCTATATGGATCATTGATATTCCGGCCTATTTTCATCCTCGCGGCGGGCTTTTTCGGCCGCGGTGTTGCTTTTATGCAAAACAATGGGCATATTTTCTTCTATAAATTGAAAAGTTAGGATATATTATCAGAATCACCCAGTTAATGACCGCTTTATCGGTGGTTTTTCGCTTGAATATACGGAGAGTGTTTTTTGTCCGAAGTTTGGACGGTCAAAGATATCTTCGTAAAAAACCTTTTGCGTTCAAATACTTATGACACGTCCATGCCCCAAATGTAATCAGATGAATCCGCCCAACGCGGCATTCTGTTTAAATTGCGCCGCTTCTCTGACGGAGGCTCCGCCTTTTATCGGCCAACAGCAAGCCCAGCCGCAATGGCAAGCCGGAGCCAACGCACCTCTTGCCGGCGCACAGAGTTCGTCAGGTTCCGGGCAAAAGGCGATGGTCGCCATGATATTGGCGATAGTCGCTTTTATCTGCTGCGGCCCGTTTACCGGAGTTCCGGCGGCGATTGTCGGATGGATGGCCCTGGACGCGATCAAGAACGGCCGCGAATCCGCCGACAGTAAATGGATGGCGATGGTCGGCCTGTGGGGCGGCATTGTTGCTACGCTGCTTCACGGCGTGGGCTATGTTTTCTGGGTGCTGTTGTCGGCAATGTCCGCATCCAGCCCATACGGTTACTAAAGAGAAGCTGGAAAGATGTCAGGTTCTGAACAAACTAAACCACGCTGTGCAAACGGCCATGAGCAGCCGGTCAACGGTTCGCGGTTCTGCATCTATTGCGGCGTCGCGGTCGTTGCTGTGAATACTGTTGCCCCCGAACCGCAGCCACCGGCCGGATTTCAGCGTCCGCCGGTTCCGGCTCAGCCTTTGCCAAATGTTCCGCCGCCGCACTATCCTCAGAAGCCGCATCAGCAGCAGATGCATCAGCCGGTTCCGCAGAATTATGTCGGAGCGCCGCAGGCCGCATATATTCAGCAGCCTTCGTGCAGGGCGTGCGGAGGAAACGGCGTCGGGCTGCCTGATGCGAGAGTCATGTGTCCCGAATGTCGCTGGCTCAGGCCGCTGGTTCCGGGCTATCAGGTCGATTCATCCGCTTTTGCATGGGCCGCCGACGCAAAGGCGATGGCCGCTCTGAAAGCGATGACGCCGCTCAACGCCGCTGCCAAGGCGGTCTCGGAAAAGGTCGGTCGCCGCTGGATAGAGGTAACGTTCAACGGAGTTCGGTTGGGCGAAAAGCAGCTTCCGCATGTTTTCGGCCAGGCCGTCCGGGCCGCAAGAATACTCGGGATGCAGCACATGCCGGACGTTTATCTTTCGGGCGAACGTCCGTGGGACATGCTGACCTTCGGCACCGAGCGCGATTCATTCGTCGTCATCGGTTCGGCGATGGCGGGCAATTTTCAGGGCGTCGATATGCTCTTTCTTCTCGCTCGAGAGCTTGGCCACTGCAAGGCGGGCCATGCGTTGTGGAAAACGGTCATCCGATTTTTTCTTGGCGAACAAGGCCCGCAGCGGGGATTTATGGCGGGCGGCATTTTTAACGCGCTGATGAGTCCGACCGCGTTGATCGGCGGAGCGATAGAGATGCCGCTGCTGGCATGGGCGCGTCAGGCTGAAATAACCGCCGACCGCGCCGGACTGCTGACTGTCGGCAGTGAAGAGATAGCCCGACGCGTGCTTTTGTCCTGGACGCTGAAATCATCGCTGATGTTCCGGCAGATGAACATTGACGCATGGCTGGAGCAGCAGGCCGTTGATGACGGCGACATACTCCGGCTTTCGGAATTGACGGTCACGTCAACGCCCTACATCGGCCCAAGACTAAAGCTGCTCACGCAATATGCAAAAAGCCCCGAGCTGCAAAATTATCTGCGGATCATCGGCGACACGATTCGCAAAGCGTCACCGCCAAAACCGGCCGGCGATCAGAAAGATCAGGACGTGTTGAGAATAAAATGTTCGGGCTGCGGAACCGCGATGCACATTCCGAAAAATGTTCTTGCCGGAAAGACGGAACTGCCGGTCAGATGCCCCGATGCAAAATGCGGAACGGTCACGCGTCTAAAGAAAAATACCAGGCCTGCGCCCGACGCGAAAAAATTACAGGAGAATATGAACTATGGCGATTGACGATACGACCACCATCATTGAGACGGCCCCGGACGGTTCCGAGACCACTTTTGACATCACCGCCGAAAGGGCAGATGAAGGAACGTTTGCCGAGGAGATCGTCGAGGCGCTTTTTGACGAGGGCATCGACGCCGAAGTAAAGACCGAGGGCGATCTGGATGGCGACGGCGTCACCGACGCGGTCGGGCTAGACACCGACGGTGACGGACAGGTTGATATGGTTGCCGGTGACATGGACGGTGACGGAAAGGTCGATGCCGTGGCTGTGGACACCGACGGTGACGGGCAACTGGATGCGATAGTTTCCGATACGGACGGGGACGGCGTGGCCGATACGGTTGCCATGGATACGGATGGCGATGGACGGCTTGATGTCATCGGTGTGGACACTGACGGCGACGGCCAGATAGATGCGATAGGCGAAGATACCGATGGAGACGGAACTATCGACACGGTCCACCTTGATTCGGACGGAGACGGCGAGTTTGAAACGGTCCTGACGGATGGCGAGGGCGATCCGGCGGAAACCGCTGACAGTTATGCCTTTCAGGAAGAGGCGTCCGAAGGCTATCCGACCGAGCAAGAGATCTCAACTAACTCGGTGGAATTTAGCGTCGGAGCCGATGGTTTTCCGATAACGGATGACACGGCGGGTGAGGAATATGTTGCCGATACTTCTTACGACGCGGCATCGGACCCGGTATTTGGCGCGACGGACACGAGCGGAACGGATGCAGGTTATTCTACAGTTGATGCGTCAGATGCTGCCGCCGAAGCCGAGCAGCAGGCTCATGCCGAAGCCGCCCGCGAAGCTCAGGCACAGGCGGACGAATTTGTTGCAAAGGGCGACTACGCCGCCGCAGCCGAGGCCCGTGCCGAAGCCGAGGAAGCCGCGTGGCAGGCGGGAGATCAGAGCATGTTGGGAGCATCGGATGCCAACGATCTGGAGCAGGCGGCATATAAGCAGGAAGTTGCCGAGGATTATCAGAAACAGCAGGCCGAGCATATCGCCGAGGGCGATTATGCGGCGGCGAAGGAAGACGCTCTGAATGCCGGCTACGCTATTAGCGACGCCGATTACCGCGCCGGCGGAGCAGACCATACGGGACAGGCCGATCAGGACGCGTACAACCTCGGCAATGCGGTTGACGGCGAAAAGAACGCGGAATATTTTGCCGATAACGCCGAATGGTATGCCGAACAGGGCAATTTCGACGCGGCGGAGAGCAGCGCCGCACACGCCGGCGAATATCAGGCGTCGGCGGATGCTTATGCCGATCAGGCCGATCCGACTTCGGTCGGTTACGATCACGACCCGTCATCGGTTGTTGAAACCGGCGGGGCGTATGACGCCGGAACCGCTTATGACGCGGGCGGATACGACATGGGCGGTGTCGATACGGGTTTTGACGCGGGTGTTGACACCACACCGGTCAGCTACGACGCGGGGCTTGATGACACTACAGTTTAGTGTGGTTACTCATTGAACGTATGGCAGTTCTCTATGTGTTCTATGTTCCTATGTGGTTATTGCCGCTTTTAAAACCACATAGATACATAGAACACATAGTTTTTTCAAATAATTTTATCAGCTATCCTCATCTTTACTTCACTTCTTTTCCGTATTTCCGCAGTATCTCTTTTGTCTTATCGATCGGCAGAGCCTCGACGGTGCGGCCGTTGCCGGTGACGGTCGTTGCTTTGAGCAGGGAATTGATGATCGCTTCCTCAGTGGCTTCGATGACGGCCTGAAAGAGCGGTGACATCGCGTCATTTCCAAGCACCTTTATTTCGCGGACATTTTGCGAAGCGTCGATCCGGTTTGCGGTCGAAAACGCGATCGCATAATCGCCGCTGCCGTTGGTCATCGAAGAGCCTGTGCGTCCAAGCCCGACCATCGACCGCGACGCCAGCCGCATCAACTGTCGATGATCGACCGGTGCGTCCGTGGCGATAACGATAATAATAGACCCGTCGGCGGACTGGAGCGCAGGCATCCCTGCCTGCACCGCCGAAACAGCATTCTTCAAATAATATTGTCCCAACTCCTCACCGACCGGCACGCCGTTTATCATCAAAACACCGCCGAAATTTGACTGCACAAGCACGCCGAGCGTGTATCCGCCGAGCGACGCGGGCAGCCTCCTCGAAGCCGTCCCTATGCCGCCCTTCCAACCAAAGGCGACCGTGCCTGTTCCGGCACCGACCGAACCTTCCTCCATCGAACCGTGCGTTGCGGTTTTCAACGCATTAAAAACATCGTCACGCGTGATGTGCCGTCCGCGAATGTCGTTCAAGCCGCCGTCGTTCGTTTCGGCAACCAGAGGATTTATCGACCGCACGTTCTCATTGCCCGGCAGGGCGAGTATGTAGTCCATCAGAAAATCTGCGACACGCGGCACGCTGAGCGTCGAGGTCAGCAGGATCGGCGTTTCTATCTCGCCAAGCTCGTTCACCTGTGTAGAACCGGCCAGCTTGCCAAAACCGTTCCCGACAAACACCGCTCCGGGAACCTTTTCACGAAACAGATTTCCGTTATGCGGCAAGATGGCAGTAACGCCTGTCCGCACATTGTCGCCGCGAATTACCGTCGTTTGCCCGACACCCACACCGGCAACATCGGTGATCGCGTTATTTTGCCCCGTCGGCAAAATGCCGATCCTGATGCCCAGGTCACGAGCACGCGGGCGTTCGTTTTCGGATGTTGATTGCATAAAGACCGAGGTTGAGAGAAGTAAGCAAATAGAGGTCAACAGGATCTTTTGTGTCATAAGGCCACCACTGGCTGTGGTCTGGCTTCTCATTAAATGCGGAAGCCCGACGAAGTAAGGGCATAATGTCAGAACCGGGAGCGGTAGCGACCGGGCTTTTGCTTCACATCGGCGGCATAGCCGCTGATCTTTTTGTATGCGGTCGGAAAGGCAAGCCTTTCCGCACATCATGGCAGCAAGCTGCAAAACACATGCGTAAGCTCGGCTGTCACAGTTTCGGGGATCATCTATACTTTTGCATACGTCAGCCCTGTCTGGCCCTGATATTTTCCGCCGCGGTCGGAGTAGCTCACGGAGCAGTCCTCGTCCGATTCAAAAAACAGTATTTGCCCGATGCCTTCGTTGACATATACGCGGAGCGGCAGGTTGGCGAGGTTCGCTATTTCCACGACAAGCCTTCCGGTCCAGCCTGCTTCGAGCGGCGTCGTATTTACAAGCAGCCCGGCACGCGCATAAGTCGATTTGCCAAGCGCGACGCCGGTGACGTTTCGCGGCATTTTAAAGGTCTCCACCGTTACGCCCAGGCCGTAATGATGCGGCGGCAAAAGATAGAATTTCGCTCCGTCATCGGCCGTGTGCATTTGCGGCTCTATCAGCGAGAATTGTTCGTCAAAACGCTTCGGGTCGATCTCTTTGGCGTGGACGGACGAGAATATACGAAAGCCGTCATCCGCCAGCCGCATGTCATATCCGTAGCTCGACGCCCCGGCCGAGATTATCCTGTTTCCGTTCACCTCGCGCACCAGTTCCGGCAAAAAGGGCGAGATCATTTCCTGTTCTTCGGCCATCCGCCGAAGCCAAATATCTGATTTAATGGTCATAAAAAAGTGGTAACGCTCAATACGTTACCACTTCTTGGAAATTAAGGAAAATCCCGGATGCCGTCACGATCCGCTGACAGTTGGGCGAATACGCATCTCGCCGTCACCGACCGTGAATTTCAGCGGTATCGTGCCGGAGCCTGATTTTGCGGCGATGACGGTTTCGGTGAACTTGTCGTGCCGGGTGCGCGGTTTGAGTTCGTCAAAGCTGTTCTCGATCTTGCCGGTTCTGAGTATCGACGCGTCAAAATTAGAGTTCAGGCCGTTCGGCAAAAACAGGTTCAGCGTGCCTTCCGCCACCTGAACATCGGCAAAACGTCCCCGCCAGCTTCTTGACGGAATGGTTATGTCCACATTGCCCTTGCCGAAAACTGCCGTAATGCCGCCGCCGACCAGGCCGATGCGGGCGTTCGTGTCCAGATAATTTATCTTCATCACGCCTTCGACACCGGAAATTGTCAGATCGCCGATGCCGCCGTTTATGTCAAGGTCGGTGTAGCCCGGCACCCTGACGACATAATTTATCCTGAACGGTTTGCCGATCAGATGTTTTGGGAATTTTTTGTCGATCCTTCGCATCGCCTTTCCGTCATTTGCCCCAACGGACGTTATGCCGATGCGTCCCATTGATTCCTGAAGGACAAATCCGGTCACACGCGAAAGTATCGCAATATCGGCTTCGGTCGCGCCTTCGACCTCGATCTCGGCTGAGATCTCGACCTCGCGGTTCGTCCAGCCTTCCACCGTTATCGAACCGTGCGGAGCTCCTGTTATCGAGAGCGTTCCGCCAACGCCAAAATCGAACCGGTCCGTTTTATATGTTGTGCGTTTTATCGTTGGAGGAGCCGTTTGAGCAAATGCGGCGGCTGACAGTGCGAGAATGCTGAGAAGAACGGAAAATATTTTAAAGGTCTTCATTGTTTTTGGGTCATGACTAGATAAGTCAGTGATATTTGAAAATATTCAAAAGGAGCGAGTAA
>CAZOXY010000058.1:0-22924 GCA_964583955.1 uncultured Chloracidobacterium sp.
GCTCCATCCGTTTTCGATGGTTTTGCGGATGTAAAATTCGCGTGTCGGGGCGTCTTTTACCTTGTCCAAAATGACGCAATTGTGGAACCAGGGAATTTGTGCAGCAGCTTGCTGCACAAATTCGTTGTCAGGATAGTTTTCAGCAAAAGCCCTCATATACTTGAGGTTGCGAGGCGAGAAACCCTTCATCTCTGGAAACTCCAGCCGCAGGTCGAGTGATATCTGCTGGACGACCTTTGCTCCCCAGCCAAGTTCTTTCTGTTTTGCCAAAATGCCGTTGCCGATCCGCCAATAAAGCAAAACCAGTTCACGATTGACCGCGAGAGCCGCCTTGATCTGCGTCCGCCCAATGTCGGCCTTAAGCTCTGAAATAAACTCAGCGTATTCGTTTGTAATGATCGATTCGGAACTCATGTTCTCGCCCGCGCGTTGAACCTCGATTCATATCAAAGGCTCGGATAGAATTGGTTTGATCTGGATATTTGCACACTTTTGTCGGTTTGAAAAGTGCTCTTCGCCCGCTCGCAGAGATCACTATCGTACTATCTGATATTCAGAAATTTGAACCATGCGGGAATTGCATACAGGTGATCGCCGTGGTCTATGCCGGTATTGCCTGCGTATCCGATGATGTTCAGGCCTCCTTTGCGGACGATACTCAACTGCTGCATGCCGAGCGGGCCGGTCTTAAGAACGGGTTTGCGCTTTAGGCCGAGCTTTGTCATCAGATGGTCTGCGGCCTCGGTCGTGCTGACAAATGTGCCGGGAAATATCTCTGAATGAGTGAACGTAAAATTCTTTTTACCGGCAGCGGCGTCACGCGCAAGCGTAACGTAAATGTCCAGATCGTCTTCTTTTATCACGCCGCCGTTTGCGAACGGCGTGTTTTCCGGAACGTAGCTCGCGTGCAAACCGTCCAGCAGCAGCACATTGTCCACACGTGCGTAGTTTTTCAGGTGCCGCATTATCGCGCGGATCGAACCATAACCGGCGGAAAATCCGGTCAGCGTTATCGATGACCAATCTTTCTTCAGACCGAGTTCGCGTTCGGCCTCAGCGACAATTTCGGTGAACGTTTCCTCGCGCAGGAAAGGCTCGCCGTAAACGCGCGAACCCGATCCAAGCTGAACGGTTATCAACGCCGCCTTCGGTTTGCTTTTTGCGATGTGATGTTCGATCAGCCACGGTGCGCCGTGAAAATGAATTATTAACGGAACCGCCTTGTCAGCCCGAAAACGCGGCGTCACAAAAAGCCTCGCTCCTTTCAGCGAGGTGAGTTCCACTCTGCGTCCGGCGGCCTCTGTTTGGTCAATGCGCGGATGCGGCCGTGTCGTTTCGGTCGATGGCGACGGATTTTGCGGTGTTTGGGCAAAGACATCTACACAAAATGAACCGGCCAGGATAACCAGTATTCCGCATAAAAGGATGAAAGGTTTTATGACCATATAGTTGATGCAGATCGTGATTAGTATTTTGTTGTGATGCGACGCGGTCAAATTACCATATCTTCATACACTCAACGCGTTTGATGAACTCGCCGTCGCCAGCCTTTCCGGTGTGTTCGCCGTTCTGTATTCTTACGCGGCCGCATTCAGGGGATCGTTTCATAAAATTGTCCGGCTGAATACGGATTGAGATATGTGTCTTATCTCACCAACTGCCATTTTATACGAGTATAGGCAATATCGAAGCCATTTTTTTGAGCGTTTTTCTGCGACTGGCTGCCGGGCAGCGCGCACATCATTGCCAATTTGCAGCCTTTTTCCGCACCGAATCTCAATCTGGCGTTCAGCAGGGCGTTCTGAGCTCCTTGTCGACGGGCTTCGGGGATGGTGGCCGCTCCCGCAAGTATGCAGATGCCGTCATAAATGCAGAATCCTCCGGCTGCTATTGGGCGGCCCTCAAGTTCGGCGATAAACGGGCTTCCGCCTTTGGTTCGTGAAGTTATCCTGCCTATCGACAGCATAAGATCGTAAAGCCCGGCATGTTCGGTGGCCCATCCCGCAGCGGCTGTTTCCGCCCAAACATCACATTCGCTATTATCTATTTTCCTGGTGACGATATTCGGGTTCATTGACCGCAAAGGCCCGCTCTTGTCGTTCAGTTCGCGATACATGACGTTTGTCAGTTCTATCGGGCGATAGCCGCGTTCGCCAAGCAAAGCCAGGACAGACGGGTCAGCCATCGGGCTGACCTCGTGAAAGACCGGTGCATCGCGTTCCGTAAAAAAGGCTTCGAGTTCATCCAGATGCTCGTCAGTCGCTTCTTCGAACATCCCAAGCCCGAATGTTTGGGTCAGCGGTGATTCCACACCATCGAACATCGCATACGCCCCGCCGACCTCTATCCAGGCCGCTCCGTGCGCCGGATCAAGCCGCGCACGGGTTTCGATAAAATCAGCATTCGCTCTGGCTTCGGTGCGTTCGAGTTTTTTTGATAGATCGATGTCAGAGTAGATCATTTTAGATTTTCACACACTCAACGCGTTTGATGAATTGTCCGTCGCCTGCCTTTCCGGTGTGTATGCCGTTTTCGATCATGACGTGTGAGCGAACGATCATTCACCAAAACTGCCTATCATCTCCCTGAAAAACTCACCCGGCGATGCGATCCTGATCCCGATCTTTAATGCCACTTTGTCGGTAAAATGATCCCTGTTCTTGGTTATTATCCAATCCGCCTGCGAGTCCATGGCGGCCAAAACCACGGGAACATCGGCAAAGTGGCGAATTAAACTTCGATTTTGGATAACCCTTGTTTCATCCGGCAAGGGTACTTTCAGCGGTCGAGCCAGCTTCAGAAAACCGTGGTAATCTTCGATAAGCAATTCAACATCTTCATCGGTCATGACGTCCGACTTTTTCAATATATTTCTCTCAACCTCGATCTTTACCCATTCGGCAAGGACCATTCTGCACGTTCTTGCGGCGCACAGCGCGAGTACCGCTTTGCTCAACCCAAAACGGCTGAATAGACCATCGGTCAAGACATTGCTGTCCAGCAGCAATTTAGGTTGCTTCGCCATCTAGCCTTTTCTTGTCCGCCCTTTTTTACCGGCGTTCGGATAGATCTCTTCAAAAAGCTCGCTGCGCGTGTCTTCCAAGGTGTCCAAAAAATCATCGCCGGTCAGATCATTTTTTAACAGAGTTCTCTCGATAGAGCTGCACAAGGCATTAAATTTTTCCATCTCAGGCAGTAGCAGCAATCCATTACCAAGCCTCAGAGCCGCTATCGGACTTCCGGCGTCCAAACGCATCTCATCCCGATATTCCTTCGGCAATACCATCTGTCCTTTTTCGGACAAACGTATGGTGCTGTAGTAATTCACCAACTTTTTTTCTTTAACTTTCATACGCAGTATATTGTAAGATATTCTTACAATAAGAAAATACAGCCATAACCGTTAACTGTCAATTAAATAATGTTTTCGGAGAACCTTTCAAACAGTTTGGGGCATATCTTCCGCATTGATTCCGGATCGTCTTCTTCCCATGTGAACTCAAATTGCGGATAATTTCCTTCATTTGTTTTGAAGTTGTCATAGTCGATGTAGTCGTAAAGTTCTTTTCCTGTTTTGTTTTTGAAGGCAGTCAGAGCTACATACCAAAATGATTCGAAGTCAAAAATATTCTCGGGGACTTCCACATCGGCTACGGCTATCAGTGAATCTGGTTCATGTTTGGCCTCCTCGTAAACATTCCGGCCACGTGATATGACCCAAAGGCGAAAGTACTCGAACATATCATCCGAGCAGCCTCCGTTCATCACATATCCTGCACACCACATATCGGAATTGTAAGTGTCATAAAGTAGTTTATCAGTGCGAAGGCGAAAGCCGATGATATCCTGAGGAGAAAGTTGACTGAGTTCATTGACCAAAATATTCTCTTGTATTTCCTGGCTATCACCAGATCCCGCAACGGACAACTGGACGATCTGCCAAAACTTCTCCTCGTCCATCATTTCAGCCGTTGGAGCCAAATCAAACGGTTGATTCGAAGTTTTCCCACCAAAAAGTCTCTCAAATATTCCCATATTTATCTCCGTGAACTCTGTGGCGAATTTTGGGTTATATCTTTACACATTCGCCGCGTTTGATGAACTCACCGTCGCCTGCTTTGCCGGTGTGTTCGCCGTTCTCTATTATTACGCGGCCGCGTGAAAGGACTGTTTCGACCTTGCCTTTGACGGTCCAGCCTTCGTATGAACTGTAATCTACGTTCATGTGTTCGTGATCGACGCCGAATTTTGTTTCTCCTTCGGGGTCGAAGATGACGATGTCGGCATCGGAACCGACGGCGATGGTGCCTTTTTTCGGGAACATCCCGAACATCTTCGCTGCCGCGGTGGATGTCAGTTCGACAAAGCGATTGAGCGAGATGCGGTTCTCGACAACGCCGCCATTATATATCAGCGCCATGCGATTTTCGACACCCGGAGCGCCGTTCGGTATCTTTGAAAAATCGCCGCGTCCGAGTTCCTTTTGCTCCTTCATACAGAACGGGCAATGATCGGTCGAGATCACCTGCAGGTCGTCCATTTTAAGGCCTTTCCACAGTTCGCCGCAGTTGTGCTTTTCGCGCAGCGGCGGCGTGAAAACGTATTTGGCGCCTTCCCAATCGTCGCCGTGATCTTCTATCGAATGAAACAGATATTGCGGACACGTTTCGGCAAAAGCCGCTATGCCACGGTCGCGCGCCTCGCGAACTTTGTTCAGAGCGTCCGCCGACGACAGATGCACGATGTAAACAGGCGATTCGGCCATTTCGGCAATGGCGATGGCGCGGTGAACACCTTCGGCCTCGGCGATCGTAGGCCGCGAAAGCGCATGATACTTTGGAGCCGTTCGGCCTGCTTTCAAAAATCTTTTTATTATCTCGTCAATGACGATGCCGTTCTCCGCGTGCATGCAAACGAGGCCGCCGCGTTGGCCGGCTGCTGACATCGCACGAAAGATCGTTGCGTCATCCGCCAAAAACACACCAGGATACGCCATGAACAATTTAAAGCTCGTGATGCCCGAATCCATCACGCGGTACATTTCCGCATCGTCGCCGTCCTCAAACGCGGTCGTTATCAGATGAAATCCGTAATCGATGCAGGTCTTGCCGTCAGCTTTCTCGTGCCAGTTATCAACGCCCTGTGTCAGCGTTTCGCCCTTTCCCTGAATGGCAAAATCTATGATCGTTGTTGTCCCGCCAAAAGCCGCCGCTCGCGTTCCCGTAAAGAAATCGTCCGCGCTCTGCGTTCCGCCAAATGGCATTTCCATGTGCGTATGCGGGTCTATACCGCCCGGGATCACCAGCTTTCCGCTTGCATCTATGACCCTGTCCGCTTCAATATCCAGCGTCCGCCCAATAACAGATATCTTTCCGTCCTCGATCAAAATATCCGCCGTATAATCATCAACTGCCGTCACCACGCGTCCGGATCGAATGAGTTTTTTCATATGTATTTATGTTAATATAAACCGATAATTTGATGAAACAATCAAGGGGCCGTCAACGGGATTCGACTCCGATCGGTGAGATTCAGGTCGTATTGTCGGGTGATTTCTTCCAGCTGCATCCGGTGGGTTCGGACAAGGAAACTGCAAGGGATAAGTTTGCGTTCATGTTGCCGGTCCGGCTCGACGCGAAACCGGTCATCTGCTATCTGACCGGGCAGAACCGGCGATCGAAAAACTCACTGAATGCTATTCTCAACGAAGTTCGCTCCGGTTCGGTCAGCGAAGTTTCCGGCAGATAGGCTTTCAATGCGGCAACTGTTAAGAAAGATGATCTGCTAAAATATCAAATGGGTGACTCTCTGAATATCCATGAGATCTTCAAGATCCTCGGACGCCACAAAAATCAACAAACGCATTCCTATCGAGATACGAACCTTTTCCCGGACCTGGCCCTTTTACGCGGTGTCTGGCTATACGGTCTGGATAAAAAACCTTGTTGCTTGCTGACCGGGTCGCTTTGCCGTCGGCATAGCCGAACGGGCGGCCATGAGGTCAGAATCCTGTTATCTTAAAAACATTGCTTATCTCTTCTCCGCGGGCGGTGGCAAGGCTAGATCCGTCCGGTGAGAGGCTAAGACTTCGTATTTTGTCGTTAAAGTCCGCGATCTTTCGGTGAGTCTTTGAGACTAGATCGTAGTACCAAATATTGGTTAAATTCTTTCCGAGATATTTAATATAGAAAAAGCCGCTACTATCCGGCTTCCATGCGATAGCTCCCTTATAGGGATGGAAACCCAGATCTTTCGGTGTATCATCCCCTGCAAAAGACATTAGCCCGTAGCGGTAAACAAGTTGCCCGAACTCATCTTCCGTCTTATAGCTGACTATCAGATGTTTACCATCAGGAGAGATGGAACTTGATCCGCCCGCACGCACGGAAAATCTCGTTGTCGGTTCATCGCTGAACAGCGACCTTTTCAATAAAGCTTCCGGAGCCCATGCCGGTGAAGCATACACGAGCCATTTACCGTCCGCAGATATATTTGAGAAACTCTCACCGTCGCCTTCTGTGATCTGCCGGAGATTGTTGCCCTCTATGTCGATTTGCCATATGTGCGTACCGCCTTCTCGGTTTGAAGAAAAGATAATAGACCTGCCATCGGGTGTTACGCTCGGGTACCAATTTACGGCTCCCTGATCAAATGTGAGTTGGCGCCGCTCGTGGGTTTCAGTGTTTATCGTCCAGATGTTCCCATCAACATGGTTCTCCAATAGCGTGAACACCAGATCTTTCCCGTCCGGCGTCCAGGAGATGCCCTGATCGCCATGCAGTAATTCCGAGGAAAATGTAAGTTGTGTCGGCCGGGAAGTATCTTCGACGGGAATGGTCCAAAGATTCGAAAATCTACGTTCCAGCGTCACCAATAGAAATGCCCCGTCGGGCGCGATGCTTATGTAGCGATAGTCATGCAGGTCGTTAGTGAGTTTGCGTCCCTCCCCGCTTGGGTATGAGACCTGCCATATCTGAAAAGGGCCATTTGGCTTTTCCTGAGCCAGAAATAGGAGGCTTTTGCCGTCCGGCATCCATTCAACTTGAATAAATGTGTTCCATTCGGGTACTTTCACGGGAAGGAATTTCCCCTCATTGACATCAATAAGCCAAAAACCGTCTCCCGAAACGCCGTCCCTATTTCTCATCGGCTCTTCACGAAGCCGTGCGAAAACGTGAGTGCCATCCGGCGACCATGACGGATAGTTTCCCCAAACGGCGAATGAACTATTACCTGTGCGCGTAGCCAGAATCCTTTCGCCTCCGCCGTCCGAGGAGCGGCAAATGATCAGTGTTTGTCCCTCGGATCTAGGTAATATCCGAAAAAATGCCAGCCACTGACCGTCTGGTGATAATGAAAAGTCACTGCTGACCTGCGTAGCGATCTGTCTCGGTGTTCCTCCAAGAACCGGCACTTGGTAGATTATCCCCGGCTTCCCGGGAGCTTCGTCCTGACGAAAAAACAAGTAGTTGCCATCTGCGGAAAATCTGGGTCGACTTATTTCACGTTCCCCGGGTTCGACCACTATCGTACGGCTGCCCGTGGCAAGATTCTGAAGGCCGATGCTGTGTCCTCTTCGGTCTATCTGAACGTAAGCGAAAAACTCCTTGTTTGGCGAGATCGTCGGGAAATAGACCTTTCCGGAATCGGTCATACGCTCGAACTCCAGAGTCTCCCGTTGACCGACAGGTTCGGGAAGAGCACTCCCGGCACCGAACAGGCGGAACTGCCAACTCCACAGCACCGCCAGGCCCGCGACGACGACGAGGATGATACCCGCATACGCCGTGGCCCTGCGATAATTCCCATTCTTGTTCGCCTTTTGGCCCTGCTCTTTTTTATTCTCCTCGCCCGGGAAGTTGCTTAACGGACTTTCCTTTTCAACTTCACGCAGGCTGTCTTTTTCCGCGAGGCCCGGTTGAAGCAGATGAGCCTCAGGCTTCTCATTATCGGCCGGGACAGGACGCACTCTTGCGACAAATCGATAGCCGCGGCGCGGAACCGTCTCGATCAGCTTTTCGCCATCGTCAGTTTCGCCCAAGGATTTCCTCAAAGTGAAGATGTTCTGCGTTAGATTCCGTTCTTCGACGAAGGTGTCTCCCCAGATGCGTGCGAACAACTCATCCTTGGTCATCAGGCGTCCGTGGTTTTCGACGAGAACGCAAAGTGTCTCCATTACTTTAGGTGCAAGAGGAACAAGCTCTTCGTCGCGCCATAAGGTCCTCTCAGCGAGGTCGATCGTATAGGAGCCGAACTTCAATAACTTGTGTTTTTTCAACAACATACAGGCGTTGATAAAAAATTGACTTTTTTTTGAGCCTTCGGTGGTAGATTCCGCGGTTCTGCTCTTGCTAGCTTTGCGTTCATGGCGGACACCGGACACAAGCATTCGCCGTAGCTTAGATATTAAGACAAGGATGTTTATCGTGCAATTATTGTCGCCGCCCGATCTGAAGGGAACCCACACCCGGATCGGGTCTCCTCAATGTCAGTATATGAGCAATATGCACACTATATCTATTTTCCACGGCGGGCATATCTGGCCATGAAAGGCTCCCGGTCCGGTCAGAACAAAAAGTATCGATACAAGAGAGAGATGAACATAACAGAACCGAAACTTTTGAAATGCCTGTTGTCGCTTGCCTTGATATTTGCGGTAACGGCCGTGACCGGTGCACAAACTACTTCATTCACGTACCAAGGACGTCTTTATGACGGCTCCCTGCCCGCAGAAGGTACCTTTGATCTTCGTTTGCAGCTTTACGACGCAGAAGGAGTTCCGGTTTCCGGAGCGATCGACCGCCCGAACGTTAGCGTGGCCAACGGTATTTTTACGGTTGAACTTGAGTTCGGGAGTTCAGTGTTCAACGGCGATGACCGCTATCTGGAGATAAGCGTGAAAAAGAGCGCGGAGGCCGAGTTTACGCTCCTGGCCCCGAAACAGCGGATCAACAGCTCGCCTTACTCCATCCGTGCATTGAATTCGGTGACCGCCGATAATGCACAGAACCTAGGCGGAATACCTGCGGAGGTATTCGTTCAAGATTCGGACCCGAGAATGATGGATAGCAGAGATCCAAATCCCGGAAGCGGAAATTATATTCAGAACTCAGAGATCCAGCAGGCGGCGTCGAGCTTTAATGTAAGCGGTGTAGGAAAAGCCTCGGCATTCGATGCGGCTTCTCACTACCGCATAAATGGTCTCCGCGCCATGGCTTTAATGGCTCCCGACAACACTTTCGTTGGCTTCAACACGGGCACGAATACCGTGGGCGGGGGAAACTCTTTCTTCGGTGCCTCGTCTGGAACGGGAAATACTTCCGGTCTATTCAATTCCTTCTTTGGGGCCTCTGCCGGATTTGGTAATACTACAGGCAGCAATAATACGTTTGCAGGTGTTCAGGCCGGTGAATCCAACACCGCCGGCGGAAATAATTCGTTCTTCGGCCGTTTCGCGGGATATTCGAACATTTCATCAAGTAATAACGCATTCTTTGGCGCTCAAGCCGGTTTCTCAAGCATCGGGACAGGCAATGCCTATTTCGGCTACAGAAGCGGATTTGCAAGCACTAGCTATGATAATAACTCGTTCTTCGGTGCAGAGGCGGGCGAATCAGCAACGCTTGGCCACCGCAATACATTCGTTGGATACAGAGCAGGAAGAAACAACCGTAATTCGGGAAACACCTTCATTGGGGCAGAAGCCGGTATGTCAAATACTACAGGAAGCCGGAACACCTTTGTCGGTGAACGTGCCGGGAACTTCTCTACCACAGGTTCAAATAATTCCATATTTGGGTCTGAAGCCGGAGCCTCAAACACCGCTTCAAATAACTCCTTCTTCGGTTCAAATGCGGGAAGTCAAAACAACATCGGAGATTCTAATTCATTCTTTGGAATGAACGCGGGTCAGAACAACACCTCCGGCAATGGAAATGCCTTCTTCGGTCATACCGCCGGGGCACATAATCAGACCGGTTCCAACAACTCGTATTTTGGGCGCGGAGCAGGGGTCGGCAGCCAGGGATCAAATAATGTTGCTGTCGGATCAGGATCCGGCAATGGAAACACAACGGGTACGAGCAATACGTATGTTGGAACGGATGCGGGAGGAAATGTCTCATCCGGAAACAGAAACACATTTATCGGAGCAGGAGCCGGAAACTCGGCTATGGGCGGCAATAGTAATACGCTTTTGGGAGCATTCGCCAGCGCCTCAAGCGGCCTTTCTTTTGCTACCGCGATTGGCTCAGGGGCGAATGTTAGCGTAAGTAATGCAGTTGTACTTGGGCGGGCGTCCGGCGACGATCGCGTGTTTGTACCCGGATCGCTCACCGTCAACCAGCTCGGGACCGCAGGCGCTACCTCCCTTTGCCGAAATGCGAGCAACCAGATCTCCACCTGCTCCTCAAGTCTACGTTATAAAACTAACATCGCTTCCTTCTTTTCAGGGCTGCAAATAGTTCGCCGCCTTCAACCGATCACGTTCGACTGGATCACAGATCAATCAGGCGATCTGGGTCTGGGGGCTGAAGAAGTTGCTGAAATCGAGCCGCTTTTAGTCAACTACGACTCGAGCGGTACCCCCGAAGGAGTCAAATATGACCGTATAGCATTGGTTCTGGTTAATGCGGTAAAAGAACAACAAGCTGAGATAGAACGCCAACGCAAGGAACTCGAGGAACAACGAGCAATCATAAACGAATTGCTTGAGGTCGTGCGTTCCCGCGAATACAAGGCATTCGTAGGTTCTGCTGTTGCAAAGGAGCAAGTAAAAAAAGATGAAAAATAATGCTTGGCATCTTTTTATTGTCACCCTGTTTCTCCTGAAAACCCCGGTCCCGGCACAGATCGCCAGCGGTGGGCCTTATGCTATCAACAAAGCGGCAATTGCAGGAGGCGGAATGGCCGGAACCGGGGGAGACTATGAGGGGTTAGTGACGACCGCACAATCAATCGCCGGAACAATATCGAGCGGCGGCTCTTACCGAGTGGAGAGCGGGTTTTGGGCGCAGAAACCGCTTGTGCCGACTTCCGCAGTTGCGTCTATCAGCGGCAGGGTGATCGGACCAAGAGGAAGAGGAATAAACGGGGCAATCATTACCTTAAATGGAGCCTCTTTGTCACGGTCTGCCCTGACAAACGGGTTTGGATATTTTACTTTTGAAAATATAGGCGTGGGTGAGTTCTATATCCTAACAGTGCGTCATAGAGCTTATATATTCACAACCAATAATTATGCGTTTACACTGGTCGATGACATTACTGGCATTCAGTTTCACACAAAACAATATAGATAAATACTTGCGATAGGAGAGTAATAATGAAGATAAAAACCTTAATAATGACATTTGCAATATTGATGGCAGCCGGTGCAGCCGCAGATGCTCAAATAACCAACGTCCTAAAAAAGGCTAGGGGAAAAAAAGAGCAATCGAAACCGGAAACACCGGTAGGTGATGAGAGAAGTTCAGACAAGCCGGCTACAACTGGTTCCAAGAGAGGCCAATACGTTGACAGCGATTTTCTCTACATGGGACGCGACGGAATGAATGGAAAAAGCATCTCTGATATGCGCGCTTGTGTTACAGCAGGAAGCGACCAAGCTCCTCCGCCGGTCAGCAAGGTATTCAGGGTTTGGAGCAATGAGATGAGCGAGGTGGCGTCTCTCCGTTCATTCAACAACTCCGAATGCCAAGTGATCGCTTTCAGGATCTTAGACCATCCGGCCCACAAGTGGAAAAATATAGATTCTCTAACAGAAACGGCGCAAGGCCATTCGATATATAAGACCGAGTCCGGAAAACTCGTTCTTCTTCGTAAGGTCGAAGCCTCACAGTTCTACGTCGTTGTCGTGCCGGATCACAATAAGCCCGGCCTGAAACTCGCCGATCTGCGGATGTGCGGCTATCCGGACACCATCAAACTGTTTCGCCGCAAAGTGAACTCTGTAGCAAACTGCCACGACCAAACGCAGAAACTCTATGTTTTTGAAAAATATAAGAGCTATCCCGGCCCTATGCAGACTAGTTCAGTCATATTCGATGCGGCGGAATTTGAAAGTCTTAGGAAACAGGGAAAATTCAGGGGCTTGGTAATGTACAAACTCGTTGGCGATCAGCTAGAGCCCGTTCGTTAGACCAATTTGGAGGATATAAATGACCAGGATCTTACTAATGATGTTTCTTTTTGCACTAATATGCTTGGCATGCAGTTTAACTCCAAGCGGTGGAATCAACATAAAACATAATGGAACTGAAAAGTCGTTCGAAGCAGTATCCGCTTATGTGGTACCAAACTCTTCCGGTGGGCATTCGATTCAGATAACTAACTATCCGGTTCAGCTAAAAGGAACCTATGACTATTCGGCCATAAAAGCCAAGGAAAACGGTCAATATAGAATCGACGTTGCAATCTTCAAGCAAAAGGCCAGCGGCAAGCAGCCAATAGTGCCCGGAGAATATGTTGATCAGGATCCGCGGGAGGAACCCCAAAATAAGATCGTCAGAGCGACGATCTTTCACTATGACAATGGAAAAGAAGTGTCTAATGAGCTTGATTATAAAAAACTTCGCGGACTGGTAAAGATTACCTCGGTTGAGGGCGAAACCGTGAAAGGAACCATAGACGTGAAGGACGACAGTTCGTCGATCAAGGGTAGCTTCTCAGCGGTGCCTCTGAGTTAGATTATGAAACGCATATATACGACGTTATTTTTCGGACTGATACTTTTGACCTTGGGCTGTACAAAGGATACCGATGACGAATCTAATACAGATAGCAACCGAGAGATCTATGTAAAAGTTGACGGAAAGGAGATTTCCTTCCGGCCTTCATATTCAGCGTTTGCCTCATTCAGGCGCGGACTGATCCTAAAGGAGTCGGATATAACGAATAAGGCAGACCGGAAATCAGCCGTCGTCCATCGCATATACCTAGCGAATTACGACCTCGGATTGACCGACCCAAGAAACCAGGATTATCGCCGGATCGATTCTGAGGGACAGGTCCGTATCGAGATCCAGATAGAGGCTGAGGAAGGTTCGGGGCCGGAAGCTTCTCCGCAGGGGGAGTATGAATATAAACCGAAACCATATGGGCGCATATCGTATGTGTTCATCTCGTATATGAAGAACGGACGCGATCGAGGCGAGAATCTTCAGACAAAAGATTTCGCTGGCAAGATCAAGCTAACATCCATCAATGACGATGCGATCGAAGGAGAGATAGATGTCCTCGATAAGGACAAGTTTGTAAAAGGAGAATTCAAAGCAAAAAGGCTTAACCAACAAGATATATGAAAAATAAGACCATTCTATTTTCGTTACTATTTGCAGTGGTTTCTGCTTCGGCAGGATGCGGCGGTTCGGCAACCGTTGACACCCGAAATTCAACGACGGCGGCTAGCCCGACTCCGGCAAAGACATCCCGTCCGGCGGCTGCCGCGACTCCGCGGGAAGTGCCCAGATCGGATCTGAGGCCGGCCGACATCAAACCGGATCAACCTGTCGAAGCAGAAGAACTGCGCAATGCGGTATTTGGAGCTGAGGACGAATGGATCGGCAAAGAGGTGACGTTCACCGGCACCTATAACGGCCATTCCTCGTCGAAGGTTTCCGACGGAGAACACTTTTCGATCCGTGTCGAAAACCCGAAACGTGAACTGGTAGTTCACTGCGACGCCCGCGATAGAACGCCTCCTGAAGATCTGAAAGATAAACGTGAGGGACGTGTTTTCAAGGGGACCGTCAAGAGTGCGAACAGGCATTGGGGGCGGATAACCGTAGAACCTTGCGAGGTCGTCAAATAATCCTATGATACGTGCTAAATACATTGGGCTGTTCACCCTTGCCATATTACTTAGCGTCGGATGTGTCAAAGCACAGAGTGAGACCGAGTGTGACATAGCGGCCTTCGTGGCAGACCCGAACAGCGGAGTCAATGTTCGGTCAGGGGACGGTATAGGAAACTCTGTCCTGAAAACGATCCCTCGCGACCCCAAAGGAACCCTTGTTTTTTTCAAGGGTTCCAAGGGCGACTGGCTGAAGATCTCGCGGGCAGTGAGCTCTAAAAGGCAAACGGTGTTTTCCGGAACCGGTTGGGTTCATGCCCCGCTT
The DNA here is from genome assembly GCA_964583955.1 of uncultured Chloracidobacterium sp. Classification (GTDB taxonomy): domain Bacteria; phylum Acidobacteriota; class Blastocatellia; order Pyrinomonadales; family Pyrinomonadaceae; genus OLB17. Next base: position 14,118 of record CAZOXY010000058.1, read on the forward strand.
CTTGCGGTCAAAACACGTGGAACGGCGGATGAACTCATAATGTATTACCGCAACCCTCGCACCGAGACCGAGGAACTTGGAAGCATTCGTCCGGGGCTTGAGGTCTTAGTTCAGGGATGCTCAGAAGATTGGTTACGGGTTCTTATTCCCCGGCGCGGTACCGAAGGGATAAAAGCATGGCTGCCTTTTGGCTCGTTCTGCGGTAGTCCGTGGGAAGACTGTGACTAAATTATATCAGGGAGTTTTTTATGAAAACGCTTATAGTTCATACACTTGTATTCATTGGGCTTTCAACGGTCTTTATAACGCCATCGGCCTGTCAAACAAATGATCAGGCCTGGAAAGATCATCCGATAAGGTATGAGGATATAAAGCATAGGGGCATTCTTCGAGCGCAATATCACGTTGTACGGCAAAGGGCCGGCTGTCGCCTTACTATCCGTTTGACGAATACCTCAGGCAGAACCTTGTCACATTATTGGTTTGCGTTCAAATTCATGGAAGGCCATGAACACGAAAATGCTATTACCGATCAAATAGACGGAGACTCGCTAGAGATGACATACGAAAGCTGCGGGATACAGGCCATAGTTATTTCTGAGGTCGAATGAAGAAACGTCACGATATATCGGCAACTATTAGCTCAAGTTTTTTGCTGGTGGTATCATTCGCTTTGTTCACTCCTTATGCAAAAGCCCAGGCCGAGATCAAATGCGAAATGATAGCTTTCGTTACTGATCCGGATAGTGTCGTTGAACTAAGGTCCGGGCCCGGAAAACAGCATCCGGTCGTAAAAGTCATCCCGAAAGACCCAGGACGTTCAACTTTTTCCATCGTCGGATCGGACAACGGATGGTTGAAGGTTACATCGGTAAACGATTCGGGACTTCCTTCAAAAAAGATATTTTCCGGTGTCGGATGGGCGTTGGCATCAGATCTAGCAGTTACCGAATTACGCCAGTACTATAGGGTCTTCGAACTCCCGAGCGAAACAAGCCCGAGGATCGACATTTCACTTTTTGACGCCATCCTTCCCTTGAAAGGATGCAAGGACAGATGGGTCAAGGTGCAACTGCCGGTCACCGGGACCGGGACAGCATCTACTCCCGGGTCAGGTTGGTTGCCCGACGGCTCGTGGTGCGGCGATCCGGCATATGATTGTGAGACCTAGCCCGGCATAAGTTCTTCTTTAAGTATCCGGGTTTCAGAAACTTCCGTGAAAGAACAGATACATAGGCGTCAGCAGGACGGTTCAGCGACGGCCTGAGGTGCGGCCACGATAGATCGTCATAGAGTTCGCGATGAGACGGCCGTATGAAAATTATTTCCGGCCAATACGATCTGAGGTCGATCCTGCCGTAACGGAAGCCAGATATATCCTGTTTTAAAGAGCCTCGCAAACGCCACAGTACGATGAGGTGTCCGTTGCGGACGCCTTATTTTATTCATAGGACGGATCTAAGAGAATAAGACTTTTGCCACTATAATGGTTAAAAGACATTTGATGTTGTAAGATTATCCGTTTTATGGACAAACGTAAATTAGGCATCGCGGTCGTAGGCGTCGGCGGAGCGGTCGGAACGACCATGGCCGCGGGTGTGGAGCTGCTCAAAAAAGGGCTGATCGGCACGGATGGTTTGCCGTTGGCGGATGCGTCGGCAGACGGCCTGGTGGATTATGCCGACCTCGTTTTTGCCGGATGGGATCTTTTTGCCGACAACCTTGCCAAAGCGGCTGAGGATCACGAGGTTCTGACATATAAACAGCACGTAGCTATCGAGGCTGAGCTTCGTGGGATAAAGCCGTGGACGGCCGTTGGCGATCCGCGATTTTTGTCGCTGATCGATGGGGAGAACAAGCTAGCGGCGGCGTCGCATCGTGCCGCGATAGAAAAGCTGAGGGCAAACATCGCCGAGTTTCGTTCGCGCTGTGACGCGGTTGTCGTTATCAACCTTGCCTCGACCGAAAAGCTTGCCGCCGAAGGCAACGAAGCATTCAATTCTCTTGCCGATTTCGAGCAGTCATTGGACGAAAATTCCCCTGACATTTCGCCTGCGATGCTCTATGCATACGCCGCCATCGCCGAGGGCGTGCCGTACGGAAACTTCACACCGTCGGTTGCCGCCGATATTCCGGCACTCATCGAATTTGCCGAAAAGCAAAACGTCCCCATTGCCGGAAAGGACGGCAAGACCGGCCAAACGTTCATCAAAACTGTGCTTGCCCCGGCGCTGAAAAGCCGTGCGCTTCGTGTAGATGGCTGGTATTCGACAAATATCTTGGGAAACCGCGACGGCCTCGCTCTTTCAAACGAAGATTCGCTCGCCTCAAAGGTAAAGACAAAGAGCAGCGTTCTGGACGACATTCTCGGCTACGACGTCGAAGATCACATCGTCGATATCCGCTATTATCGGCCTCGCGGCGACAACAAAGAAGCATGGGACAACATCGACATTCGCGGTTTTCTCGGCCAGCCGATGCAGATAAAGGTCAATTTTTTGTGCAAGGATTCGATCCTCGCCGCACCGCTCGCGATCGAGATCGCACGCTGTCTCGACCTCGCGAAACAACGCGGCTCCGGCGGCATTCAGGAACAACTCTCGGTCTTTTTCAAACTGCCGATGACAAACACCGAAACGCCCGAACACGCGTTTCATAAACAGGAAGAACTGCTGCTGGGGTGGTTGGCAAATAGATAACTAAAGACTGCCTGACATCTCACTCAAATAACAAGACTCTAAACCCGGCTTGCTCAAAATGTTTGTCGGTGGTCAATACATCTGTTACTCCATTCTCTTTCATTACAACAAATGATATACAGTCGGTTAGTCCCCACGTTTTGTCATTTCTCGAACGAAATAGCTCAAGGCCATTTTGGAATAAACCGGATGTGGCAGGAATGATCTTTACATGGTCATTGTCTTGCAGGACCTGAATTATATCGGCGGCGTCTTGTCTAAATTGTAAAGAAGAAAGACCGTTGGCGATTTCGATCAGAACGAATTCAGTGGTAAGAAGTAAATACTTTCCGGAGATGACCTTGTGTGACCATTCGACCGACCTTTGGTGCCATTGATCTCGAATGTTTATCAGCCCATAGATATAGGCTGTGTCTAAAAATAGAATATCTGCCGACACAGGCTAATCCTCCAATTTTCCATGTGCATACAGATCGTGTTTTTCAGCAAGATCGGTCACTCCCATATCTTTTGACATCCTGGCGATCTTAGCGAGCGGATGTTCTTTTTCATTTTCAAGATAATATCGTTCCTCGATCTCTTCGATCAGATCCAAGACCTCACTCTGGGCTTGAGGTGGCAACTGAACAACCTTTTTTTGAATTGTTTCCACGACGTTCATAATATGGATTATACAGTAAAGAATATCCATTCATAAGCTTTTTCTTTTGGTTAGGCCAAGGGACCTGACTTACTCGATCATGGCCCTTTTATTATGGCAGCTCTGACTTGATAACATCTCAGATATCTCGTTTCAGGGATTCTAACTCAACTTCTGCAGCGATATACCCAAAGCTTGCCCATTGGTTTCCTTCGGTGATCTTTTTGAAAATGGTCATCGCCTTTTCCTTGTCTCCGTTGTAGAGAAAATAGTTGCCGATGCCGTAGCCGAGTGATGCAGAACCGAGAGAATCGGCGTCGCCACGGATCGTTGCCAGCAGGTCTTCGGGTTTTACTTCATCTTTGTTTAGCTTCAGCAGCTTCAGATAGTCCGTGTTCTCTATGACCTCAAGCCCTGTGTCAAATTTGTTTAGTAGTTTGTCCGCGTCCTTTCTTTTGCCCATTCGCCTCAGCGTCATATAGTGCCAATAGATCGTGGCAACGCTCATGTCATTGTTTTTAGAAACCTTCTGACATTGTTCATAGGCTTTTAGGGCTTTTTTGTGCTCACCTTTCAGATAATACGCAAGTCCGAGGTGATACCAGATGTTCGATTGCAGCGTGCTTGTCGGGATGTTCTTCGCGTTTGGCAGGCCGTCCGGTTCCACCTCGTCAGGCTTGCCTTTTATTAATTTCGCCGCTTTTTCAAAGTCCTTTATCGCGTCATCAAAACACCGCAGCGTTATGAAGCGATGCCCGCGATGGCGGTACATTCTGGCATCGTTCGGGAATTTTTCTATGCCGATGGTCAGCGATTCTATCGCATCTTTGTAATGTCCCAGATAGCCTTTTCGCCGCGCGTACCAGATCAGGTTGTCGGCGGTCGGTTCGGCGGCATAATCGCGTGCGGCCTTTTCCAGATTTATTGAATATTCCTGCCGAACACTGTCCGGCAGGTCCGGTTTGACCTCTTTCGCCTGTTCAACGCAGGTTTGGGCCATTGTGTGAGAAACGAACAGCAGGCACAGGACGATCACGGCAAATGACGCTTTTTTCATGTCCGCGATTTTATCAAATAAACTCACACAGTTAAATTTACACACCCGCTGCTGCTCATGTTTCCGGCTTTGCGTGAAAATAAAATTCATAAGACAATCAAAATATGTCCGAAAATTCTTTCTCATACTCTCTTCCTGAGCCTGTCGAACGGGCGCTGAACACCGAATTGGCCGCATGGCAAACTACCGGTAAGATCGGCCGCATCTGGCAAAAAGATGCGTCCGTCTGGACCGGTTCTGATGAGGACAAATGGCTCGGCTGGCTGGACATTATCGAATGGGAACTTGGCGGCATGGAAAAATACCTTGACCTGCGCGCTGACATTGAGCGGGCCGGTTTTACTGACATCCTGTTGATGGGGATGGGCGGTTCGTCGCTTTGCCCCGAAGTGCTGGCGATCACATTCGGCGCTAAAAATTTTCACATTCTGGATTCGACCGTACCGGCACAGGTAAAGGCAGTTGAGGAAAAACTCGACCTTGCGAAAACGCTCTTTATCGTAGCCAGCAAATCAGGTTCTACGCTGGAGCCAAATTGCTTCAAACAGTATTTTTTTGAACGCGTTTCCGAACTGGTTGGAAAAGAAAATGCGGGCAGGCAATTCGTCGCCATTACCGATCCCGGATCGAAGATGGAACAGGTTGCCCGTGCTGACAATTTTCGCCATATTCTTTTTGGTGACCCGACCGTCGGCGGGCGTTTTTCGGCTTTGTCACCGTTTGGAATGACAGCCGCAGCCGCGATGGGGCTGGATGTCGAGCGGCTTTTGCAGGGAGCAAAAGCGATGGCGGATGAATGTAAAAACAGCGATCCGTCAGCAAACCCCGGAGCCTTGCTCGGCCTGATCCTCGGCGTTTGCCACGCGGCCGGCCGCGACAAGCTGACCATCTTTACATCGCCGGAAATTTACGATCTCGGCGCGTGGCTTGAACAGCTCATCGCCGAATCCACCGGCAAGAACGGCGTCGCGATCATTCCCGTTGACTGCGAACCGCTCCAACCGGCCGTCAGCTATGGCAGCGACCGTGTGTTCGTTTATATAAAGCTTGCCGGAACGCCGAACGATCCGGTCGATCTGGCGTCGCTTTTCGCTTCGGGACATCCGGTGATCCGCATTGAACTGGACGAAATTTACGATCTCGGCGCCGAGTTTTTCCGATGGGAATTTGCAACCGCCGCTGCCGGTGCGGTAATGGGCATAGATCCGTTCGATCAGCCCGATGTCGAATCGGCAAAGATCGAGGCGCGAAAGATAACGGACGCATATGAACAGACCGGCTCGCTGCCGGTGGAAACTCCGTTCTTTGAGGAGCGGGGCATCACGCTTTTTTCGTCCGATGAATATGGAAAACGCCTGTTGAAAATGACGGATGAACCGAAGCTTGCCGAGGTGCTTTCCGCTCATTTTGCCAATGTCGAGGACGGCGATTATTTTGCCGTGCTCGGCTATGTTGAAATGAACAAGGAGAACGAAAAAGCCCTGCAAACCGTCAGAAAATACGTTCTGGAAAAACGCCTTTCCGCGACGTGCCTCGGGTTCGGGCCGCGATTTCTGCATTCGACCGGACAGGCCTACAAAGGCGGTGCGAACAATGGCGTTTTTCTGCAAATAACTTCCGACGATGCTGCCGATCTGGCCGTTCCCGGACAGAAATACACCTTTGGCATTGTAAAGGCCGCACAGGCTCGCGGCGATTTTCAGGTTTTGCTCGACCGCGGCCGCCGCGCTCTGCGTGTTCATCTGGGCAGCGATGTCAGCGCCGGCCTCGAACAGATCATTCGGGCGCTGCAATGACGTTAGCGGCGGCAACGATGTGTATCTCGGCCATATCGCCGTCAGCAATGACGAACCGCGAATTTGGTTCAAAGCGATATTGCTTTGCCGAGGTCTCCAGAACATACGAACCGCCGACGGGCAGGCCGTCAAAACGAAAATATCCAAACGGATTGGACAGCGTACGTCTGATGCTTCCTTCGGCATCGGTCAGCGTAAGCGTCGCACGGTTTATCCCATGGCCGCCGGTCGTGACGACGCGTCCGGTTATCGAGGTCGTTGCGGCTGTCGGCACAACGCGGGCAATACCGCTTGCAACCAACGCAAAATCGGCGTCAATGACATCAGGCGTCTCGGTTCTCGCGTCCTGATTTAACGCTGTCGCCGTCACCTCTATTCGCCAAACGCCGGCCATCGGGTTTTCAATAAACACATTCTCGACAGTATCGACCAAGTTGGGTTCGCCGCCCGGCTGCGACCACATTCCGCCGCCGATACCGAGTCCGGCGTTGCCCCAATATACGCTGCCGTCCGGGGCCGTTACTTTCAGGTCAAGGTTGTTGACCGTAGCGATCTGCGACGCAGGGTTTCCCATCGGGTCGGCATACACCATCGTTATCTTCAGCGGATCGGTCATTCCGGTAACGACAGGCACAAAATATGTTTTTGTCTCAAATTCCGTCAGCACATCCGTCTCGTCTATCACAAGCATTTTCTCGCTCAGGGCATATATATTCGTCAGGCTGGCGCGGCCAAAACCCTGATGCTCACGGCGGATGTCCGAGCCGGGCAAGGTCATGTCCCATTGCTCGGCGGTGTTTATCATCATCGCCCTGGCGGTTGTCATGTGCGGGCGGCTTTCAAAAACGGTCGAACCGGCCGGATTGTCAAAAAGCGAGTTGTGCCACATCTGATAAAAAATACCAAAATGCCCGGCGGTTATCGGCGCAGCGGCGCTTGTTCCGGTAAAGTTCGTGTAGCTTGTGTTGCCCGCGTTGCTGGTGGTAAATATCGCGTCGTAATAATGCGCAAGATCGGGCTTTATCCTTCCGTCGGCGGCCGGGCCGTGGCTTCCTCCGCCGTTCCAGCGATCATCGTCAAAACCCGATGTTCCGTAATGATAAATGCCGCCGACCGAAACGACATTCTTTGCCCACGCCTCCGGCCTGGACATTCTTGTCCCGGTGTTGCTCTGCGATTGGACGATCAGGATGTCGTGTAAAAACGCTATATCGTCCAACTCCGCTGACACGATCCTATAATACTGGCTCGGGCTTGTTCCCCAACTGTTCGACTGAAATACGGCGTTGTACGGTTCGGCGACGAGCCGTGCCGTATGGGCATAGCGGTCAGAAAGGAAATCATTATCGGCAAAAATACCTTGAGCCTCAGGCAGCATTCCGCGAGCCTGTATATTGACCGTGCCGCGTCCGAAAACGATGCCGTAGCTGGATGTGCCATGGTTTGTAGATTCGTTCGTGTTCGGCGAATTATGTATCAGCGGCAAATTGCCGGAGCGAAGATCGTTATGCGTTTGCCGCAGGCCGTTGTCCATTACCTCACCGCGAACGCCTTCGCCGCGATAGCCGAACGTGTTTTCAATATAGTTTGCTCCGCCTGATGAACGGACGATATCCATGTCCGTTTCGGGCGCGGCCCAGCGGTCAATAAAAAGCACGTCCGGGTCGTTTGCCGCCGCCAAAAGAAGTTCCGGCGTAAGCGTCGCCTCAAGTCGAAAGCCCGCCGGATTCGTTTTGTGGACTGTTCCGCCAAGTTCAGCAATGCGTTTTGCCAAACGCCTCTGAGCTTTTTCACCGCGTTCGGTCAGCATTATATTGAACCGGCCTTCGCTTTCGGTTCCGGCGGCCAGGCCGTTCAGGATCTCGCCTTCCAGCTTGAACACGGGTTCATATTGCCCTAACCATCTAACGAAGGGAAGCCCGGAGACTGCCGCAGCCGTGCGGCCATCCATTTTTACCAGATACGCGTTGTCATGAACATAAAAGCTGACAATGCCGCCGTGCCGTGCCAGTTCATCACGATATGCCTGTATCGGCTGTGACACGAACTGAACAATGTATGTTTCATATCCGGTATCATTTGCAAATGTCGCAGTCAGATGCGGCATTCGCGGCCTTTCGGCAAGCGGATCGAATTGAGCGTGCCTAAGCCTGATGACATTGGATGATGGGGCAATGCGGCGAACGTTCCCGTCCTGAAGAGCGATGGCGTAAAGATCGCGCTCGTCCCCATCGCTATTCCGCTCCTTCCAAAGAACGATACGCGTCGATGAATGAGGTAGCCGAACTTCCCGAACATTTCCGATCTTGTCACCGGATATACGGCGTTCGTTCAGATCTTTGATCAGCGAATCAATATGCCGCCGCTGGCCCAAAGTTTCGGACGGCATTCGCCTTTCGACATTAGCAAAGGATATATTCCAGCAAAAGGTGGCGGCCATAACGACAGCCGCTGTCAGAACGGCAAGGCACGAGCGTACCGGCACAGTCATTTCATTCGACCCCAAGTAGAGCTTCGCCCGGCAAATTGCGGCCTTGACGAGCAGGTGTACTGCACAAACGAAAAACTATATGTTTGATATGTGAGGAAAATATATACCAGATATTGTGGTTTTT
>CAZOXY010000059.1:0-764 GCA_964583955.1 uncultured Chloracidobacterium sp.
CTGGGTCAAGGATTGGTACGCGCGCAACACCAATCCCAACAAGGAAAAGGGGAACATCCACGACGTGATAAAAGGAGCCGATGTTTTCTTTGGCCTGTCCGCACCTGGTGTCATAACCCGTGACGACCTGAAGGCGATGGCGAAAGACCCGATAGTTTTCGCAATGGCGAATCCGGTGCCGGAGATCATGCCGGAAGAGGCAATGGACCTTGTAGCCGTTATGGCGACCGGACGTTCCGATTATCCCAACCAGATCAATAACGTATTGTGCTTTCCCGGTATTTTCCGGGGTGCTTTGAACTGTCGCGCATCGCAGATAAATGAGGAAATGAAGCTGGCGGCGGCAAACGCCATTGCCGGAATAATCGGTGAAGACGAACTCCACGCCGATTACATCATCCCGTCGGTCTTTGACAGACGTGTCGGTGAAGCGGTCGCACACGAGGTAGAGGAAGCGGCTTACGCGACGAACGTTGCCAGACGGGAAAGGCTTGAGATCGAAGGCACTGCCGTTTGACGCGGCTCATGCTGCTTTGCCGCGGGATCAAAGATCCTGAAACATATACCCGATGCCGTGGACGGTTCTGATATAAACCGGATGACGCGGGTTTTCCTCCAGCTTTTGCCTGAGCCACGCTATGTGGACGTCAACCGTTCTGGTCGAAGGCATTGCGTCATAGCCCCAAACCTCGTCCAAAAGCCTGTCGCGTGAATGAACCTCGCCCTGATTCGCCACAAGGAATTGCAGCAGTTTGAATTACATC
>CAZOXY010000059.1:774-11357 GCA_964583955.1 uncultured Chloracidobacterium sp.
GGTTTTCCGTCCTTTAGGACCTCCGCCCGACGATTATCGACATTGACCGCGCCGAACGAGAATTTTTCCGGTATTTGCCCGGCTGATACGGCGGGCGAACGCCTGAGCAGGGCCTCGATCCGTGCCAGCAGCTCGATCACCTCAAAAGGCTTGGTAAGATAATCGTCCGCTCCCAGCTTTAGCCCGACAACCTTGTCAACCGTTTCGCCCTTGGCCGTCAGCATCAGTATCGGCGTCGAGTTTCCCGCTTTTCTTAGGTCGCGGCAAACGTCATAGCCGTTCTTTTTCGGAAGCATCACATCAAGAAGAATAAGATCGAATTTCTGCTCGCACGCAAGCCTGTATCCAGCCTCGCCATCAGAGGCGGACACGGTGTCAAAGCCCTCGTTTCGCAGCCTGTCGGTCAGCGTTATGATCAGGCCTTCTTCATCCTCGATGATAAGAATTCTCATAACGGCAAACTTATGACGAATCTGCTTCCCTTGCCGAGTTCGCTCTCCGCCTGAACAGAACCTTTGTGAGCTTTCACCACATCGCGGACAAGGGCCAGGCCGAGTCCGTTGCCGTGTATCTGTGCATCAACGACCTGCCGCGACCGGAAGAAAGGTTCAAAGATATGCTTCATATCTTTTAAAGAGATGCCGATGCCATGATCGCTGACGGCGATCATCAGTGAATCGCCCTTTTGCCTGGCGGAAAGCTCGATGCCTCGGTTGCCGTTGCTGTATTTAACGGCGTTCGCTATCAGATTCTGTATCGCGCTTGAAAGAGCGTCGCGGTCGGCAGTGATCGGCGGAAGCCCCGGCTCGACATTAGATTCAAAAACAAAACCGTTGTCCCGCAAAAGCGTCGAACATTCACTGACCGCGTCATCGACAACATCGGATATATCGCACGAAGCAAAATTGTATTTTCTGGCGCCGCTACGCGCTCCGGCAAAAGCAAGTATCTGTTCGACCATCCCGGAAAGCTTCCGTCCTTCGTTCTTGACCAGATCGCCATAGCGCCGGACCTGTTCAGCATCAGCGGCAACGCCGTCCGCCAGATTCTCTCCGGCGGAATATATGACCGAAAGCGGCGTTCTGAATTCATGCGAGACGCTGGAAACAAAATCCACCTGACGCTGTGCGTATCTTTTGGCCCTGACGGCCGATAGAACAATGGCAAGGATGCTGGCGCCGATGAGCAGATAGATCGCCAGCCCAAACAGGAGGCTTTTGTTCGTCTCGCCGCCGACAAAAGCGGCAATGGACCCCTTTTTGTGCTGCACCTTTAATTGCCAATGCTCCTCAATCTTCGTCATCACTCTGGAGGTTGAGAGTACCTGTGTACTGCGAACCTTCATATCGCCCGTTTGGAGTTCCATAATGCCCGAAAACTCCTTTTCCCTGCTTTCCTTGTCGGATTCAGTGGGCTGATACGGCACTCCTTGTGCGATCAAAGGTTTGGTAACGGCCACGTTCTTTGATGTCGAGACATGTATTGAACGCCTTGTCGGGCCGCCATTCTCAGTTGACTGAGCTGACAGGAAAGCGATCCCGGCCGGAATGACGCCAAAGATCGGTGACTGGGCGTCAGGTTCGGTCACAGGCCCGTCAAGCGAGAAAAGCTCCTTATTATCCTTTGTCGAAACAACGACGTTGAAATCATGGTCGGGAAAGTATCTTTCGCTAAGTGCGGGAAATATTCCGGCGGTTATCTCCTTTCTGTCCAGAAAAACGAGCAGGTCGCCGCTGAACCGGTCCTTTAGCAATACTGTAAAGGTTGATAAGCCTTCGGGCGTCCGCGTAATGGTCGTCGGTGCCGGCTGTCCCTCGCGGTTGATCGTCTTTGCTCGTATGACCAGATTTTCAGCATTGAACTGTGATGAAGGATCTTCTTTTTCAAATAATTGCAGCAGATCCTTCAATGATCCGTCATATTCGGCCTCAACGAACTTTCGTGCCGCAACGTCATAGACAAAGCAGGTTTGCTCCGGTTTTGCCGGCAGGAACACGACCTTTTCGACAAGGCCCGCAAACGGCGACCTTTCGCGCCAGGAAAAGAAGCGTTCGGAGAACTGTCCGGCCTCGTCCGCGTTTCTCAGATCGGCGTACCCCTGAAGCGATACCGACAACGATTGCAGATCGCGGTCGAGTTCGTCCGCCATTCTGGCCGTATCGCTTTCGACACGCCTCTGAAGTTGATCGCGCCTTGCCTCGCCGTTCTGGTTCAAGAGGTAATACTGCGTTCCGGCAAAAACGGTGAGCAGCCCCAACAGGCAGATCGTGATGGCTATGGTTGTCCAGGACTGTTTCATCGCAAAAGTCACCTTCACTCTGATTTTTCTATCTATTTTGTCTGTTGTCCATAGCTTTTTGCAGGATTTTACATTCTTTACAAATTCTTTGCGTCTTCTTAACCACTTGCCCTCTGTGTTGCCCCAATATTATAAACGTGCCGAACCGGTTCTTTTGACTAAGATCTTTAAATTCCTCCTGATATAGTTGTGACGTACCGGTTCGGCGATCTTATTTTACTCATTTGGAGAAAAGCTATGAAAAAATTTCTATTAACGGCATTTGGCGCGGCCCTGCTCTTTATCGGGCTGGGTGTCGTAGTGGACGGCATCGGCGCAAAGTTCAAATCGGATGAGAAGGCCCTTGCCCTGATAAAACAGGCAAGGATAGCGATCGGCGGTGACGCCGCTCTTGAGGAGATCAGGGGACTTTCGATAAAAGGCTCATCCACTCACACATTCAACATTGACGGTGTCGCCAAAACCGAAAGCGGCGAAAGCGAGATCGTCATGCAGCTTTCGGGAATTCTTTCACGCCGTGTTTCGATAGGCGACAAACAGCTGCAAACCGTGGCCGGAAGCGCATTCACAGCAACGACGCGCGAAACTCTGGTGTCCGGTAACACGCGGGTCATTGAAGGTACCGAAACCGGCAAGACGCGGGTCGTGGTGCGTACTGCCCGCGAAAACGGTGAAACGGCCGTCGCTCCGACAAAGGTCATCGTCAACGGAGAATTTATTGACGATGCGGACAATGTCGTTAAGCTAGCACCGGCCGACGGCAGCGCTGCTCATGCGAAGAAGGTCATAGTGGTAAAGAGAGACGGCAGCGACGCAGCCTACACCGTTGGCGAGGACGGCACCATGCAGGTTGACGGAAAGGCCGTAAAGGTTCGCTCAGCCGCTGCAGCCAGCCCGAATAGAGGCAACGAACTGGCACGACTGGCCCTGATGCTGCTGCTGACGCCGCCGAAGGGCATGGATGCCGCTTATAAATTTGCCGGTGAAGGAAATGTCGGCGGTGTTGATGTCAACATTATAGATGCCGACCTTGGCGGTTCGAGCTTCAGGCTGCATCTTGACCGCTACACGAACCTTCCGGTCGCGATCAACTACACCGAAAATGCGGTCATGACCGTCATCGCCCGCAAGGTGGAAGGCGGCGAGATCGACATTGAGAACATAGACGTAAAAGGCAAAGCGGTCTTTACAGGCGTGGCCGATGCGGCACAGGGTACGGACCGTCAGGTGAGGCTTGGTGATTTCAGAAGCGTGAACGGCGTACTGCTGCCGCATGAGTGGACGACCTATTCAAATGACACGTTAGTGGACGCTTTCACCGTTTCGTCCTATGAGGTCAACCCGCCGGAAACGGCAGTTGTAAAGGGCAAAATGCTCAAGCTGGAAGAGAAAAAATAGGGATGCGAAATCACTACTGATTCAAAAGGAGGCTGTCGTTCATAGCAGCCTCTTTTTTATTGGCCTGAATTGCCACTAGCTTCAGAACCCGCGGCAAAACTCAAAACAATGACGGCTTTGCCGTTCTATTTGCGGCGAAGCTCGGCTTCGCCAATCTTGTCCCCTAATTTTCTCGCGGCTATGCCGCCGATCTTATGGGCATGGGAGGCGGCGTTGTGTCCCGCAATATGCCGGATAACAACAGGCCCTGCGTCTATCGCGCCTTTTATGTGGCGATGTTCGGTAAAATGTCCGGCGACATAAACGCCGGGAACATTCGTAGCAAAAGTTTCCGGGTCATAAACCGGCACGTCGCCGTATTTGCCTGACCGCGTCTCCACGCCAAGCGACCTTATCATCGTCAGATCGGCGTCCGACCCGATCAGGACAAAGACCACATCGTTTTCGATAATAACGCGTTCGCCTGATTCGCTCTCAAGCTCGACCTCTTTTTCGCGTATCTCGATGACCTTGCCAAGAAAGAAAAGATCAAGGCAATGTTCGTTTAGTTCTTTTTCAAGCGGCTGTTTTACCCAATATTTTATGCAGCCCTGTTTCGGATCATTGTTTTCCCAATCCGCCCGAAAGATCGCCAGCGTCGTTTCCGCTCCTTCCTGAGCGAGAAACAACGCCGCCTCGCCCGCCGAATTGCCTCCGCCGACGATCAGTGCATTTTTCTTCACCCACGGATAGGTTTCGCGAAATTGATCGTGAACCTTTGGCAGTTCCTCGCCCGGAACATTCAGCTTTCGCGGATGATCCATCGCGCCGATGGCAAAGAGGACGTTTCGCGCGGAGTATTCCGCTTTATCCGTTTTCACAACAAAGCTCCACTCCTTACCAGGGAGGGGTAAGGCTTTAGCCGCCGAGTGGTTCTCTTTCGTTATTGAATCGGAGTGGATCACACCGTCAGCTGAAGCGGCTGTAACGCTTTCGACCGCCTCTTCCGTCCGAACATTCAACCCGTTATCCAGCACAAACCGGACATAATACGAGAGCAGTTCCTCGCGCGTAGGCTTTTCGCGGGCGGGTTTCAGATCTCCCTCACGGAACTCCAGCTCATTGGTCGTAGAAAAAACCGTCAGCCCGACCGGATAGTTATATATCGTATTCCCTATCAGCCCTTTTTCCAGAACAACATAACTCAGCCCCGCTTTTTGGGCCTCATACGCCGCCGATATGCCCGCCGGCCCCGCACCGATTATAATGAGATCATACATCTTATCGTCGCTTAGCCTTCCGCATTCCCAGAAGCCCGTAAATTGTCTGTCCCAACCCGAAAACCGCTATGATTGGCGACCATATAAAGAATCCTCCGCGGCCAGCATATAAATTCAAAATGCTAAGCGTAAGCAATCCGGCACCAACCATGAAGATCACAACGCCGATCATGCATATATTTCGATGAAATTCCACGTCATGATTTCGATTTTGCTCTTCTTCTGTTTTGATCGCCGCCTGCTTTGTTTCCTCTGAAATGGGCGAATTACAGTATTTACAAGTATCTACATTAGAGGGAATTATCCTCTTACAAGATGGGCAAGGAAAAACCTTGAGTTCGTCTTCCTGATTTAAAATGCTCATAAGTCTGGTGATTCTAACGCCTTTAGCTCTTCTGTAAACTTTTCGATCTGCGTTTTTGTGTTCTCCAGTTCTCTCTTCGATTCCAGATACTTCTGCCATTCGGCGGTCATGGTCAGGGCTTTTGTTGTGTCCTCATCAAGCGCATGCGCCATCACAACCAAAAGGTCGCTCAATGCCTCATGCCCGTCCAACAGCGATCGAATTATCGTATATGCCAGTTTCGCATTAGGCAGGTCGATGTCCAGTTCGTTTTTGTCTATCTGAGCTACGTTCATCTCACGTTATTCTATCCGAAAATGAAAAAAGGCTCACAATGCCGTGAACCTTTTAATTTACTAAACGAATGTTCTCAATTTTTAAAATATTTCCGATAGGTCGAGTTCAAATCCAAACAGCACATCCTCGCCCGAAACATTTTCCGGTGCTTCAAGCACCTCGACCGTGCCGTTGCTGCGATAGATATGGACACGCTTTTCGAGCGGGTCGATCAACCAGCCCAGGCGAACGCCGTTGTCAATATACTCACTCATTTTCCGTTTCAGTACAGGCAGACGGTCGGATACTGACCTTAGCTCGATAACAAAATCCGGGGCGATCCGCGTAAAACTCCCGGCACGTTCCGCCTCAGAAAAAGCATAATACCGCTCTTTCAGTATCCAAGAGGCATCCGGCATTCGTTTTGCACCATTCGGCAGCGTGAATTTGGCAGAAGATTCAAAGCAAACACCGTTTTTGTCTTTTTTGGCCCAAGCCCAAAGTTGGCCAGTAACGTCGGTATTCTTTCGGCTCGTATCAGGGAAAGGTGGCGGCATTATCTCAAAATCTCCGTCAGCATTTGTTTCTATCCGCAGATCTTCATTGGCGGCGTCTATCTCATTGAGTTCCTGATCGGTAAACTTCCGTCCGAACGTCTTCACGACATAAAAGAACGGCTCGGGAAAAACGAGTCTGAAATCGTCCTTCGGCATCGAGAATATCTGCTCAACTTTTCGGTCTGAAACTACTTGCATGCACTTTATTCTAGCTTATTTAGCTATCCAACAAAAGGGAAATTTCTTACAACTACATCACTTTCCCCAGCCTTTAACTCCGTTCCTTCCGCCAGATGGTCGTAGCGGACATAAGCCAGCGCGATCGTCTTGTCGAGCTTTGGTGAATATGTTACCGATGTTACGCGTCCGGCGTTCTTCCCTTCAGATGTTGTAAGTTCAGCACCGGCTGAGAACCCGGTCGCTGTCGCTCCCGGTTCTGACATCAATCCGGTCAGGCGTTTTGCAACGTGGCCGCGAAAGTGTATGCGGGCGATGATCTCCTGGCCGACGTAACAGCCTTTGTTATATGAGATCAGATCATCGAGGCCGAGTTCGGGAACAATGGTCGTGTCGTCCATGTCGATGCCGTAAAGCGGAATGCCGGATTCGATACGAAGCACTTCATATACATCATCTGAAATATTCAAAGCACCGAACTCATTATGAAAATCTTGAATGAAATCTTCCTGAATCTGCGTTGCCGGAATCCAAAGATCAATTTCACCACCCCCTATTGATGGAAGTGCTGGCCATTCGATACCGCGATATACTATCTTTCCCGCATTTCTGTCATAGGGTTTATTAAAAGCTGAGAAGGTAAAACCGTTGGAGTTCCAAATTGTTGTTATGTAAAACTGATTTGAAATATCCTCAACAAAAAAATCCCCGGCAAATGTGAACCTGAAAAGATTTTGGAATAACTTTTCCCGCGTCGCCTCCTCGGTCTCGATGAGGAATCTGTCGTCCTGCCGCAGTACGCGGACGACTGCCAACAGGCGGCCCTGAGCATTGGGAAAAGCCGCAAGCATCTGCTGTCCGTCCTCGAGGGTTTTCATATCGTTGGTTATCATGCCGTCAAGGAACTGCACGGCCTCTTTTCCCCAAACGGCTATCAGCCCTCGCGGCATCTCTATATAACCCGAGCCACCGGAGCGAATATGGTTGTATGTTTCAATATCCATTTATTTAGATTCTATGAGATAAGAGCAATTCAAACCACTCTGGAAGGGTTGTCGGGTGACATTTGAAATTGAGTGGCATACACTACTTAATATGGCACAACGAACGAAGCTGTTCGAAAAGATCAAAAATAATCCGAACAATGCAACGTTTGCTCAGATCGAGACGTTATTATTTATTAAGAGAAAGCTTCACTCTTGGTCGTGTTACCGGAAGCCATCATGTATTCGTCCGTGAAGACGTTACCTTTATCATCCCCAAACATGGAAAAAGTGTTAAAACTGTTTTTGTGAAAAGAGTGGTAGAGATATTGGAAGAGGAAACAAAATGATGAAACGTGTTAAGTATCCATTTGTCATCTATCCATCCAAAGAAGGTGGCTATGTTGCGGAGGTACCGGCATTGAAAGGCTGCCTTGCACAAGGTGAAACTTTGCAAGAGGCATTGGACGAACTCTCTGTCGTAACTGAACTTTGGATAGAAACCGCAAAAAATCACGGCAAAAAACTGCCTAGCGTCCAAAGAGAGATAACGAGAATAAAAGAACGACTGGCCGCATAGGGCAGAATAATTTAATGAGTCAATTATCAGAAGTAATTATCCTTAATTCCCTGAAGCAGATCATCGACCCCGATCTGCGAAAGGACATTGTCACGCTGGGGTTTGTTCGCGATGTCGTCATCAATGACGGTGACGTATCGTTCCGCATTGTTTTGACCACGCCCGCGTGTCCGGTCAAGGACCAGATGCAGGAACAGGCACGGCAGATAGTTTCCGGCCTTGAGGGCGTGTCGTCGGTGAACATCACAATGGATTCTGAGGTTCCGCAGGGACGCGGAATCGCGAATAACGTCGCCATTCCTGGTGTCAAGAACATCATTGCCGTTTCAAGCGGCAAGGGCGGCGTCGGCAAATCGACCGTGGCGGTAAATCTGGCGGTAGCGCTGGCACAGGACGGCGCAAAGGTCGGCATAATGGACGCCGACGTTTACGGCCCCAATATCCCGATGATGCTCGGGACGGGTTACGATCAGCCGGAGATCGAGAACGGCCAGCTAAAACCGATCGAGGCTTACGGCGTAAAGATGATCTCGATGGCCGTTTTGGTTCCACCGGACAAACCGATGATACTTCGCGGCCCGATGCTGCACGGCGTTATCAGACAGTTTTTGACCGATGTGAATTGGGGCGAACTGGATTACCTGATAGTTGATATGCCGCCGGGAACAGGCGACGTCCAGCTTTCGCTGGCGCAGCTTGTGCCGGTGCAGGGCGCGGTACTGGTGACGACGCCGCAGGAAGTTTCGCTTGCGGATGTCCGCCGTGCCGTGAAGATGTTTGAAACGGTCAATATCCCGATCCTCGGTGTTGTTGAAAACATGTCGTATTTCATCGCCCCGGACACCGGAACGCGCTATGAAATTTTCGGCAAGGGCGGCGGTGAAAAGCTGGCGGCTGAATACGGCCTGAACATGCTCGGACAAATACCGCTGGGCCTTGAGGTGCGCGAGGGCGGCGATCAGGGAAAGCCGGTCGTTGTCTCCGCTCCCGATTCACCGCAGACGCATGCATTAAAAAAAGCGGCGGAAGAAGTTGCTCGGTACGTTTCCATTGAGGCAATGAAACCGGAACTCGTAATACTAACACGGGCGAAATGAACCGATGGACTTCCTTGAATACACCGACGCCATGAACGCGGCGGCATCGCTTCATCAGGCAGGAAATTACAGTGAGGCCATTGCCAGCTTTGAAGCATTGCTGTCATCCGACATCTCCGACCGCGACAAAGGCATCATTTGCCATAACATCGCCGCTATTTACAGGGAACAGGATCGAACAGAACAAGCCATACGTTGGTATGAGCGCGGTAGAAATTATGAGCGTCCGCACGGCGGCACTATCAATGTTACTGCATTAGGCGGCTATCTCTACGACGTAGGACGGCTATATGAAAGTTTGGCGGTGTGGGAAGATATGGTCAGATGGCCGTCGCTGACCGAATTCGAAAAATCGAACATCAGGAAAAATATCGTAACGATCAAAGGCCTGCTTCAATGACAGTTCGGGGGAAACGGCAAAACCGGAGTTTGTCGCCAGCGAAATAAGACTAAAATGATAATTCAGAACGACCGGCAGCCACGACAAATAAGCTGCTGGATATCTTGTCTTTATCTATCTTAAGGCCACAAGCCGCTGTTCTGCCTGCTCGGACAATTTGCTAAGATACGCGGGCAGTTTGTCTGAGGTTCTCAGGCCCGTAAAGATCGTCCGGCTCTGTGTGTAATATTTTTTTGCTTTTGAAAGATACTCGTCCTTTGCATTCTGTCCTGATGCGCGGCCTGCAATGTCCTCCATCAGGCTCCCAAGCGAATTGAGTGTTTGTACCAGACTGCCGAGATTATAAACGTTGTCGGGATCTGCGGTTCGCGCATTTTCCTGTATTTCCATGGCTTGCCGATAACTTTCGACCGCCGCATCGTAACTGCCCTGCCTGTGCCTGACATATCCCAGGGAAAAATGAGCGGAGGCCAATTCACTTTGGGCCAGCTTGTTGTTGGGATCGTTTTTTACCGCGCGTTCACATATCTCAAGCATCCTTTCGGCCTTTTTCAACCCTTCGCTGCCGTCACCGTTGGCGGCCTGCATCCGGCCCGCGTTCCCAAGCGAAATGGCAAGCACCATTTCAGCCGAAACGGACGGCGGATCGAAACGTTCAAGGAATTTTTCGCTTAATTCAAGGGCCTTTTGATAATGTTCTAGAGCGGCGGCATTGTCGGTTTCCGCTTCGGCCTGCTGTCCCAATCGCCGATGAGCGAACTGCCTGACCGAAAGGGCCTTTTCATACAGCGAAAGCCCGTCAGGCCCTCTTGCCGTTGTGTCGTCATTGGGAATTATCTGCTCACAGACGGCAATGCTCTTCCTGTATTGCTCACTTGCCAGGGCAAGATCCCCGTCCGTTTTTGCCGCCAGCAGATCACCGAGTTCAAAGGCAAAACGTGCCTGCGTGACGCGATAAAGAGCGTTGGACGGTTCCTGTGCGGAGAGATCTTTCATCAACGCTTCGGCCTTGCGGAGATGCTCTTCGGCGGTGTCGGTGTCATTTCTGACCTGCAATATTCTGACCACCTTGCTGTGAAGCATCGCCGCAGCATACATATCGGCATGATCTCCCGTTTCCGCCGCCAGGCCTTCACGAAGTTCAATCGCGCGTCCGAAACTTTTCAGAGCTTCATCATATTTACCCTGTAATAAAAGTGTTTCAGCTTTAATAA
>CAZOXY010000059.1:11367-22390 GCA_964583955.1 uncultured Chloracidobacterium sp.
CAAGGTATATCAACGCCTTTTCAACAAGTTCCTTTCGGGCGGCTGTCGCTCCCGGCAGATCGCTTATCCGGTCATGAGCGTCAAAGATCAGATAGTTTGCAAGCTCCCGAAGCTCATTGAAGCGCCGCTCGGCCGCTGCCCTTTCGTTATTTGCCCTGATCGCCTGCCAGCCTGCAAAAGCGGACAACATTACCAACAGCACCGCACCGGCGACCGACGCGAAAAAAGCATACCGGTTGCGGGCGACAAACTTCTGAAAGCGATAGGCCCGCGAATCGGCTGTAGCCGTAACCGGCAATCCGTCCTGATACCTGCGTATGTCCTCGGCAAATTCTTCAACGGAACGGTATCGCCTTTCCTGCTCGGAGTGCAGGGCTTTCAGGACAACGTTGTCAAGATCGCCCTGAAGCAGTTTTGAATCGACCAATACGGCTGACGGCACAGCCAAGTCTGCCTGCTCGTCAGTCTTTCGGGCAGTGTCGCTGTGAGTCTGATCACCGGCCCGCGAATTCCTTGTAAAAGCTGCCACGGAAGGACGCTGCGGTTCCTTTGAAAGGATGCTGTCGATCAGTTCCTGCGGTGCCTTGCCCTGAGTTTTAAAGGGGCGTTCGCCGGTCAGCAGTTCATAGAGGATAACGCCGAGGCTGTAAACGTCCGTCGAGGTCGAGGTCGCCTTTCCGGCAAGCTGCTCCGGCGACGCATATTCCGGCGTCATGACGCGAAACTGTGTCAGAGTCGCTTCGTTGGTGTCGGCGTTCCAGTCAGGCAGAAGAAGTTTTGCGATGCCGAAATCCAGCAGCTTCGGCTCGCCTTCCCTTGTCACAAGAATATTTGTCGGTTTCAGGTCACGATGGACGACAAGGTTTCTGTGAGCTTCAGAAACGGCCCCGCAAATCTTTCTAAAAAGCTCCAAACGCTGTGACAGGCCGTAACCGTTCTCATTGCAGAACCGCCTGACCTCCTGCCCGTCAACATATTCCATCACGAAATACGGCAAACCGTCCTCTGTGGAACCGCCGTCAAGCATTCGCGCGATGTTCGGGTGTTCGAGGTCGGCAAGGATCTGGCGCTCCATCAAAAACCGCTTGAGTATGGAGCTTGTGTCCATACCGCGTTTTATTATCTTCAGCGCCACTTGCTGGTCGAAGCCGCGGCCCGACCTTTCGGCCAGATAAACCGTACCCATGCCGCCGGAGCCAAGCGTTTTCAAAAGGCGATAGCCGTCTATCTGATCCGGCGTGCGGTCCGTTTCACGGGTTATTTCCGCTCTGCCGAATATCGCCGGTTCTTCGATAAAATCCGCCGCCGAAGAATCCGCCTCGATCAGGCGCTCAACGTCCGGCCGGATCGAATCATCCAGTGCCTCGACATATCTGAACCGCTCGGCCCCGTTTAATTCCAGTGCCGCGGCAAGATCATTTTTAATTAGTTTCCATTTCGCAGGGTCCATTTTGTCTCGGTACAATACGCGAGTTTTTTATCCGGATCGGCTCAACCATTATTTTTTATTCGGTCATAAAGCCATGCCCGGGCCGTGGCCCATTCGCGTTTGACGGTTGCCGGTGACACCTTGAGAACCTCGGCGGTTTCCTCAATGGTAAGGCCGCCAAAATAACGGAGTTCGACGACGCGGGCCTGATCGGGGTCAAAGGATTCCAGTTCGGTCAGAGCTTCGTCAAGGTCAAGAAGCTGCGTGTCCATTGAGATCGGAATGGACGGCGTGTCATCGAGCGAGACCTTTTCGGCATTGCGTTTATTGGTTTTGCGGGAACGTGCGGCATCGAGCAATATCCGCCGCATAGCCTGCGCCGCGATGGCAAAGAACTGGCCGCGATTTTCCCAGTCCACCGAACGCTGGTTCGTGAGCTTGAAATACGCCTCATGGACGAGTTCGGTCGTCTGTATCGACACGGCATGTTCGCGGTTGAGAAAGCTGCCCGCAAGCCGCCGCAGCTCGTTATAGACAAGCGGCAACAGGCGGTCAAGCGTTTCCCTGTCGCTGCTTTTGCCGTCCTTCCCGAGTTCGTTGAGTAAAAGAGTGACCTCTGTCGCCATCGCAGGGATATTTTACCACAGGTATTTTTAACTTTGTTGAGCCTGTTTCCCCTATTTCTCCGCGTAGCGGCCTGAAGGCCTTATCCGCCTGTCAACCCGTCATCTGCAAACTTGTGAGGTTTCGATAATGAAAAGCATAAAAAGAACGTTTTTAACTCTGACGCTAATATCAATGGCCCTGACAATTACAGGCCTTACTCAGGAGCGGCAAAAGGAGATCTTAATGGCTCCGGCGACGCCGTTCAGCTATCAGGGAAAGCTGACGGTCGGCGGAACTGCCGCGAACGGCAGCTATGATCTTATCGTTCAGATCTACAGTGAACCGGAACGCGGCGACCTGCTTGGCGAGCAGACGGTCGAGGGCGTTCAGGTGGTGAACGGCATTTTCACCGTGAATTTGGAGTTCGAAACCGGACTTTTTCAAAGATATGAGACCGCATATCTGGACATCCAGGTCAGCCCGGCCGGTGAACGCGATTTTACGCAGTTGACGCCCCGCCAGCAGATCGGCTCGACACCCTACGCAAAGATCGCCGACAACGCAAGAGAGGCCGATCTTCTCAACTGCTCTAACTGCATCACGAACCTACACATCGTCAACAACAGCATTTCACCCGTCAAGTTGACCGGCGTGATCCCGATAGAAAAAGGCGGCACGGGAAGTTCGGAGCAGAATTTCGTCGATCTTTCGACCGATCAGTCTGTCGCAGGCAACAAGACCTTTACCGGCAATGTCACCAGCGGCGGCGTCTTTAGCGGCAACGGATCGGGGCTGACCGATCTTCCGGCGTCGAGCATCACCGGGACGATAAACACCACACAGCTCGCCCCCGAAACCCTGCCGAACAGTTCGCAGGCAAAACTGCTGGCGATGAGGCGTTGGGACATCCTCAAACCCGAGAATACCTCTAACGTCGGCAGTAGTCCCAGGGGCCTTGCTTTTGACGGCACAAATATCTGGGTCGTGAACAACGCCGTCAACGGTACTGTTACAAAACTGAGGGCAAGCGATGGCTCCGTTATCGGCACATATTCCGTTGGAACCAGTCCCAATGGCATTGCTTTTGACGGCACAAATATCTGGGTCACGAATTTCAGCAGCCACAATGTCACAAAGCTGCGGGCAAGCGATGGCTCCTTTGTCGGCACTTATCCGGTTGGCAACAGCCCAAATGGTATTGCTTTTGACGGCACGCATATCTGGGTCGCGAACCAGGGCAGCAGCAACAATGTCACAAAACTGCGGGCAAGCGACGGCTCTCTTGTCGGCACATATCCGGTTGGCAGCAACCCACGGGGTATAGCCTTTGACGGCACAAATATCTGGGTCGTGAACTACCTCAGCGGGAATGTCACAAAGCTGCGGGCAAGCGATGGCTCCCTTGTCGGCACTTATCCGGTTGGCAGCCTTCCACCGAGCATTGCTTTTGACGGCACGTATATCTGGGTCGCTAACAGCGGCAGTGGCAATGTTACAACACTGCGGGCAAGTGACGGCTCCCTTGTCGGCACTTATCCGGTTGGCTCCGCCCCCATGGGCGTTGCTTTTGACGGCACGCATATATGGGTCACGAATTTCAACAGCAACAATGTCACAAAGCTGCGGACAAGCAACGGTTCCGTTATCGGCACTTATCCGGTTGGCAGCGGCCCTAGTGGCATTGCATTTGACGGCACGAATATGTGGGTAGCGAACGGCGGCAACGGCACGGTAACTCGCCTCGCGCCGTCATTCCCCGAACCGTAGGCCGGGGGGCAATGGACATTGTTTGGTTTTGAGGGGGAAATATTATGAAACAGACAGGAACATTACTTCTTATCCTATTTTTCGCAGTAGCCGGGTATTCGCAGCGTTGGCTGACGCTAGACCAGACGCCGCCAAAGTTCCGGACGTTTTACACAAAATTCAGTTCGGCAATGGGAAGACCCGACAAGAACGCCGCAGCCGCACTGACGGCATTCCCGTTCGCGCGGGACTACGGACAGGACTCGGAGACCTACACAAAGGCGCGGTTCGTAAAGGATTTTAGCGGACTATTTGGCGGATCAGGGATCTTTTCAAATGCGAATCCGCCCGCGTTCGAGTTCAAATCAGGCTATATCGCGGTTTTCGATAATGAAAGAGACGTCAGCTATCTGTTCAGGCCCGATTCCGGCAGTTATTTGTTCTATGCGTTGAAAGATCTGGTGTGGATCAAACTGACATCCACTGACGCCGATTTCCAGAGCTTTTACACAAAGTTTAGCGGCGCCGTTGCCGCCCGCGACAAGAATGCCGCCGCGGAAATGACCCAATTCCCGCTTGAGGCCAGGTTTATTGAGGGGAGCGAGAAAACCATGAAAAAATACAGCAGACAGCAGTTCCTTTCAGAGGTAAAACTCGACACGGCCGATTTCCCCAAAGATGCGGCATTTCTGGTCAATTCCGACGGCTCATTCAGCCTTTTTGGTGAATACAGCAAATGCGTCTGCGACCACCATTTCAAAAAGACCGGCGGCACATGGAAACTGACGGCCATTGTCTATCAACCCTGAAAAATAAGGAGAAATATGAATCTAAAATTATCGATATTGATGTTCTTTTGTTTGTTTTTCATTGGCTCTGCCGCCTCGGCAAGCGGCCAGAAAACCGGTAGATGCCTTTTGGTCGTTGACGGAAAGACCTATCTTTCCGGACGATGCAAAATTACCATGGAAAAGGACGGCTCTTTTCAGATATTAAATACAGGCAGGAAACTTACCTATTTTGCCCAGGTTCAAATTGATGAAAGCGGCGCAACGGGTTATTGGAACGAAGAGAAAGGAGCAAATCATGCCCATACTCCGCTTGGCGATCTAACACGCGACGGAGCCTGTTGGGTAAATCGCCGGGCAAAGATCTGCGCCTGGCGATAAATTCCTTAAAGCTTTTTAGTTTTCTAAAGGTCGCGGCCATCTATCATAAAGGCGACGCTGGAGAAAAAGATGAAAAAATTTACGATCATATTCACATTGATACTGACCGCGTTTGCGGCTGATTCCAACGCACAATACACAGGCGGGATGGGCAGCACATGGAACAATCCTTTAAGCGCACAGATCAACCACGCCTTTTGGAATGACGTCCAACTTAGGGCTACCCGTGCGCCAACTTTGGAAAAAATGGGCTGCACTCCGTCCCAGATAAATAATATGTCCTACGCTCAGATGGTCAGCGCCATTGAAAAAAATACTTGTACACCGGACAGCGAAGAAGCACAGAATGCACAGACGGGCAGAAGAGCTGCAAGCTCCGCATCGACAACGCCGCCCGCGGCCGTTTACTCAACAACATTCAGGCCGACGGGTACGCGGATAGCGATGCCGCAGATCGTTGCCCAGATCACACCGAATGACAGGGCATTGCAGCAAAGGCAGATAGCCTTTCTCGAAGCTGAAATATCTAAATACGAAAGAAGCCAGCGGGCGCGTGGATACGGCGATGACGCTGCCGCCGCAATGGCGTTCTTTGCGTCCGTAGCCATCCATTTGCAGGACACGAGCAAACCTGTAAATCAAAAAGGGGTCGATTCATTGACGGATGCTCTGAGAGGGGCTTTCGGCGACAAATTGGCCGGTATTTCGGACAGGGACAAACAGGAACTATATGAAAATCTGCTGACCCTTGGAATGTTCATATCCGCGAGAGCAGAAAATGCCGATGCGAAGACACGGGCGGACCTTAAGGAACTTTCAGCATCGCTATGCGATCAATACCTGAAACTGGACGTAACTAAGTACCGGTTCGACGATAACGGCCTGGTGGAGATCAGTTCAGCAAAGAATACTCCCGCACCAGGCAGAAAGTCGGTCACACCGCCTTCGGCAGGAAAGATCGACCCGAAATTGATCGGGCAATGGGAATACAAGTTATCGAACATAGATACCCGAACTTATATTTTCCGTGGTGATGCAACATTTTATTTTTCAGTGATCGAGGGGACGACCATATATACATGGACCGGTAATTACATAGTGTCAGATAAGACAATAACGTTCAAAAACATCATTTCGCGCACAAGTATCGGGGGGGAACGAGATTGGGCTGATACAGTAGTCGCTGAATATAAATTTGAGAAACGTGATGATGGCAAAGGAGAATGGTTACTCATTGCTCCGTTATCAATCCCGGATTCAACCTATTTATCTCTTAGTATGACTTCGGCTAAATGGTCCAAGACTGCGAAAACAATAGCCAAACTCGAAAAAATAGCGGGAAATTTCCAAATAGTTTTTGACCAGGGGAAATAACAGGCAATTAGGCATAGTATTGAGTACAGAGGGCCTTAAACAAGATCCATTCCCGGAACCGTAGTTCGATCCGGAAACATTACAAATTCATTGACTCAAAAGCCCGGTTTCCTGTAATGTTGAGGAACAGCAAGGCCCAGACCCAAGGAGACAACAAAAATGAAAAAACTTCTTTCCATTGTGATGCTGACGGCGGCTTTTGGCATGACCGTATATGCACAATCCGGAGGTGTTTACCAGATCGAGAAGTCGGTCATAGCCGGCGGCGGCGAAACCAGCGTCGGCGGCCAATACTCGTTGACCGGAACGATCGGCCAGGCTGCTGCCGGGACCATCTCGTCAGGAGGGACCTATCGTGTTTTCGGCGGATTTTGGCATCCCGAATTCGCCCCGACTGCGGCACATATTTCACTCAGCGGTAAAGTGCTTACCAATGACGGCAGGCCCATTGCACAGGCCTGGGTCACGCTCGTGGACGCAAACGGAGCCACACGAAGGGTCACCTCGAATGGATTCGGGTATTTCCGATTTGATTCCGTTGAGGTCGGACAGGTCTATCTGTTCACGGCCACTCACAGACAGTACCTTTTTGTAACACGTGCCGTTCTGGTAAATGACGAGATGACCGGCCTGGACCTGACGGCACTTCCCTGACGCATATCCAACATAACTGCTTCTTTTTTCCGCCGGGCTTTTTTGATAACAAGGCCCGGCGGTTTTCTTTACCCTCATAAAAAAACTCTCCACGCCTCTTTCCCGATCACAAATGAGCCGGTTGCCGCCTTTTCGTCGCGTAGTGGGAAAAGGGGCAAAAGCAATACCGCTCCGCCCTCTATGTTTTTGGAAATTTGTAAGGAAATAGAACGCCATGAGAATTAAACTGACCACTCTTTTTATTTTACTGCTGCTGGCCGTACCCGCATTTGCCGACTGGAAACTTTCACAAAAGCACGGCCCAAAGGGAACGCCGGGAATGATACAGACAATATACGTCAAAGGCGTCCGCCAGCGCATCGAGATGGGGATGGACATCGACCCGGAAACCGCGAAAGTCATGGAAGAAGCAAAGGCGATGGGCGTCAACATGCCCGGCATGGCAAATTCGATGCCGACCATGATCTCTGCCTGTGATGTGAAGCAGAACTTTATGCTGAGCGACCCAAATCGCACGTTCTATATCGACTATTTGGATCCGGACGCCATCCCGGCCGATAAACTCGCCCGGCGGAAAAAAGTGCAGATCGTACGAAAAGGGACGCTGACCATAGATTCGTTCATAGAGGATTCGGGCAAGCGGCAGACAATGTTCGGGCTGCAGGCAAGGTGGCTAAAATTCACGATCGAAATGACTTCTTCGGCAGATTCCTGCATCGAAAGAATGAATACAAAAATGGTACAGGAAGGCTGGTTCGTGCATCTGTGGCTTGAATCTGAAAGCTGCCCGATAACACCTCAGCCCGATGAAGGAGGCTGTTTTCCGAGGCTCATTGTCAAACGCGCTGCAAGCCCCGGCTTTTTGCTGACAGGGACGACAACGCATTACAATGACGGCAAGCAAACAGGTATCACACACGTGGAAACCGTTGATCTTTCAAAGGCAACGCTCGATCAGGCATTGTTCGAGATACCGAAGGATTATTACGAGGTCGATTCGATCGCTGACCTGATGACGGCACGCGCCGGTGTCGATGCCGCAGGCAACACCATTCTCTACAAGGACGGCACCAGGCCGGACGAAAAGCGACGCATCGCCGTCGATTATTTTTCCGGTTCGGCATCAAAGCTCGATCAGGACTCGCTACGTAAGTTTATCGCGGACAAGGTCAACTCCGCAGGCTATAACGGAACGGTCATCGGCTCGGCGGCTGACCTGACGGCCACAACTTTCGCAAACGTCATCGGCGTTGAGGTCAAAAAAATCAAGGAATCGGGAGCTTCAAAGGTCGGCGGACTTTTCGGAAAAGTGACGGGTACTGACGCCCTTGCAAAAGCCGGAAAATCGCAGGCCGAGATCGTCGTCACACTTTATGCCGGTGACGGAAAAACGGTCGTTTCCAGATCTCCGGCAAATGTTGAGGTAAGCGGCAGCTCGACAGACGCCGTAAAGGCAGCCATCGATCAGGTGATCGGCGATCTGATCGGCAGGATCAAGTAACGCTCCGTCAAACGCGGCTTGCCGCTCTATTTGAGGAAAAGCTGTGCTTTTCCAAAAGCATTGCCAATGACTACTGCGGCTTTGCCGCCGATGATATATAAAGCACCGTGTTCATGCGAGTTGAAGCGGCGGCGGAGCCGCATGGTAGTTCAAGGGCTGAATCGGGAAAGCACAGCTTTCCCGCAAATAAACGGGCAAAGCCCGAGAAAAAATCCACATTCCAGCACATATTTGCATTTGATAACGGGACAAAATTAAATCCTCTCTGACACACGGTTTTAGAATTATGAAAAAGCTCATTTTATTCCTGATGATCCTCAGTTTCGTTTCTTCTGCTTTCGCCCAGCAGCGACGCACAGGGCCGCGCACCGTAAAAGGCCCGCCGCCGGCTCCGAAACCGGAAACAAAAACGCTTGACGATCCGCTCGGCGAATTTGCCGAGAAAGGAACGCTGCCGAAAGCCCACGTCTTTGCCGCCGTGAACAGTGCGGGCAGCGCCGCAGAAACGATCCTGGCAAATGATGAGAACTCGCTCCCGGCATTGATCGGCGCTCTGCAGTTCGCCGGTTTTCATATCATCGACAAAGATCAAAAGATACTCTTCGCACCACGCTGGGGCTACAACGGCATGGCGTTCTACGATTTTGAGGTCGTCGGCATGCTCCGCTCGTCACAGGTAGGAATGGCATCCTCAGTGGCAAAATTCGGAAATGCCCTTGCCGAAGGAATCCCGCAGATGAAGGGCCTTGACCTTCCGAATTGGCTTTTCGAGGAGCTTAAGAACGCTCGGACGAAAGGCGATCACGAGAACAGGTTCCTCGCAAATCTGATCTTCGAATTATCACGAAACAAACCTCTGGTCTCCGCCGAAACGCCGATCAGTGCACTTCAATTTCTGCTGATCGAACGCAGGTTCATGGGCGATCTGATCGATGCCTATGAGGAGTCGGCGCAATTCATGCAGTTTGGATATCCCGACAAAAGGCTGTTTCAAAAACAGCCTGAAACCGTATTTTTAAAAGCATCCTTTGCTCAGGATATCGATCCGTGCAAATTCATCGAGGAAGTTGACAAGACGTTAGGGTATATCGGAAAAGGAAAAAAGGTCGCAACATTCTTGGGGAGCGAACGGAAGATACCTTTGCCCAAAGATCTTTTTAAGGATGCGGCAGGCAGGATCGAGCTGATCAACACGATCTGGGCGTATGTAAATCTGATCCTGGCAAATATCAGCATCAAGGTCGATGTAAAGGTTCCCGAGCCGCTCCCTTATGTCAGGACCAAATCCAACACCCAAAACGGCGAGGGCGAAAAGATACTTACCGCTTCATTCAAAAGATCGGTTCCGGGATCGAAGATGGTCAACTGCGCCAGCAAGGCGTTGAAGATCATCTCCGGGCTTGATATCCAGGCCGCTGATGACGGGCCGTTAATAGACCTTCCGGTCAGTTGGGAGCCGATCGAGGAAAAAGGCGGTTTTAACAGAACAGGCACTGCCGCGTTCATAGTCGATCCCGAACCGAATGATCATGTTCACGGCATCAACAAGCAGAAGACGGATCAGAACGGCGAAAGCAAGGTAAAAGTTTACGGATGGCGGCAAAGCAAAGACCTTACCAAAATGGCCGTTTTCGAGGATCCGAAAAAGCTCAGGTTCAGAATAAGCATCGCCACTGAAAGAATGGACGGTGAAAAAGATATCCAAAAACTTTTCTTTACCTCTCTCGGCCTAAAAGGTGCGGGCGTTCTGGGCATCGTCGAAATGATCATTGACGTGGTTCCCGATATGATGGGCAAAATGCAGCTCAAAAGGGTCATTGCCACGCTGCCGGCAAAAGATTGGATACCCTGCACAGACGACGATAATTGGGGCGGCACCGTAACCTACACACGCGATAAATGGACGCCGACCGTAAATATTCACGAAGAGGTCACCGTCCGGCTCCTCGCGAGGGCCGAAGGCGAACCGAAAAGCAGCAACCCGAACGCATTTTACGACGTGTTCGGTTATCGCACTGTTGACAATCCTGTCCGATCTCAAACGGACGATTGCTGCGACGGAACATATACCTCGCAAAGCGGTTCGAAACGTGACTTCGAGGGTTCGTTCACCGCTCCTTTCAATATCAGCTTTCACGGCAGGGAGAACGAGTTCAGTCTCGGCTTTTCGTTCAGCACGCCGTCGATCAGATCAAAAGACCGAAGTTATTTGAAGGTTCTCTCCACCGCGTGTCCTTATGACAATGACGACGGCTATGACAAGACCGGCGACGGGGCCGTCACGCTGTCGGCCACTCTCACAGACGGACATTATCCGACCAGATATGTCGATACAGGCGGCGAGCATTTGATCGGCGAAACAAGTTATATGGATTCAGATGGAGCAACCGTCAAATGGGAATGGAATCTGACACACTGCCGCCCCAAAAAGCAGCCGTGACCATTTATCCGGGTAGAGATATTTATCACAGGCAGCTTTTCCTTAGCTTTTTGAGCCTGTTTTCCGTATTTCTCCGCGTAGCGGTCTGAAGGCGCTGATCCGCC
>CAZOXY010000060.1:0-10544 GCA_964583955.1 uncultured Chloracidobacterium sp.
CGCCAACCTATTCCACCTCTAACCCCCCAGGGTGTCCCAGTGTCGAAAACAGGAAGAAAGCCGCTAAAGGTCTCATAAACCTTTAGCGGCCTTGCTGCTGCCAACTTTGGAGTTTTTACCTACTGCTCATTGGTCTCGTCCTCGGCTTTGAGAAGCGATGCGCTGGTCACACAATCGTCATCGCCGCAGCGGATGAGCATTACACCTTGAGCGGAGCGTCCGGTTTCGCGGATCTTGTCCACACCAAGCCGGATCAGCTTCGCCTGCTGGGTGATTATCATGATCTCACTGTCGTCATCCACCGGGAAGGCCGCCACGACCTTTCCGGTCTTGGCAGTGGCCTTCATATTGATAACGCCCTTGCCGCCGCGTTTTGTCAGGCGATAATTATTGACCTGCGTCTGTTTGCCAAAGCCCTGTTCCGAAATGGAGAGGATCTTTTCGGTTCCTTCCTGTGAAACGGCACAGACCGAGACGACATAGTCATCTTCACGAAGGTTTACGCCGCGGACGCCGCGGGCGACGCGTCCCATCGGACGCACATCGGATTCGTTGAACCTTACGGCCATTCCGTCGCGGGTGGCTATGAATATCTGCTTTTCGCCGTCGGTCTGAATGACATCCAGCAACTCATCGCCTTCATCAATATTGATGGCATTGATGCCGGTAACGCGGATGTTCTGATAATCGGACAAAGCCGTCTTTTTAATAACGCCTTTTTTCGTCACCATTGTCAGATAAACTTCCTTGCTGAAATCGCGGACAGGCATCACGGCAACCAGCTTTCTTTCGCTGGAAAGCTGCACCAGATTGACGACCGCCTTTCCGCGTGCGGCCGGTGCCGCTTCGGGTATCTCGTGTACCTTTATCTTATAGACCTGGCCGTCATCAGTGAAGATCATCAGATAAGCGTGGGTCGAGGCAATGAAAAGATGCTGGACAAAATCCTCGTTCTTGGCCGTCGCCCCGAGCCTTCCCTTGCCGCCGCGTCCCTGGCGCTGATAGGTCGAAACCGGCGTCCGCTTGATATAACCGGCGTTTGTCACGGTTATGGCAACATCCTCGTCCGCGATGAGATCCTCTATCGTCAGTTCGACACCGGCGTCGATGATCGCTGTGCGGCGAGTATCGCCGAAATTTTTCCTTATTTCGAGCAGTTCGTCCGTAACGACCTGCCGCAGGACCGGTTCATTGGCAAGAATATTCTCAAGTTCGGCGATATATTTGATGATCGCCTCGTATTCGTCAAGTATCTTTTGACGTTCGAGGGCCGACAGGCGGCGAAGCTGAAGGTCAAGGATCGCCTGCGCCTGTATCTCGGTAAACTCAAGGCTGCCGATGACCTTTCGCAGGTCCTTAAGGAAAGCGTCGTCGCTTTTGCCGCCGGTTACGCCGCGCCATTTCTTGACCTCGTCAAGCGTGGCAAAATTGGCGGTAAGCCACTGTCTGGCCTCATCGACCGAACGGGCGTTGCGAATGAGCGGAATGATGTAATCAAGAGCGTCAATGGCCTTATTCAAGCCTTCCAAAACATGCGCGCGGGCCTGTGCCTTTCGGAGGTCGAATTCAGTCCTTCGCTTTACGACCTCGCGGCGAAAGGCGACAAAAGCCTCAAGCATCTGCTTTAGCGTCAGAAGCTTTGGCTGGCCGTCAACGATGGCGATATTGATAATGCCGAACGATGATTGCAGCGGCGTCAGTTTATAGAGCTTGTTGAGAATGACCTGCGGTATCGCGTCACGCTTTAGCTCAATGACGACACGGATGCCTTCGCGGTTCGATTCGTCCCTGATCTCTGAAATACCTTCGAGGCGTTTTTCGTTGACCAGTTCGGCTATCTTTTCTATAAGCCTTGCTTTATTGACCTGATATGGAAGTTCGGTGATAACGACGGCGTCACGTTCGCGGTCGCCGCGGCCGATGCGGTCAATGCCCGCTTTTGCCCTTATCTGAATAACACCGCGGCCCTCGCGATATGCCCTGTGTATCTCTTCACGGCCATAGATGAATCCGGCGGTCGGAAAATCCGGCCCCGGAACTATCTTGATAAGGTCGTCAACGGAGATCATCGGGTCATTGAGTATGGCAACGGCAGCATCCAAAACCTCGGTCAGGTTGTGCGGCGGTATCTTTGTCGCCATGCCGACCGCGATGCCTTCCGAACCGTTCACAAGGAGCAGCGGAACCCTTGTCGGCAGAACCGTCGGTTCTGTAAGTGATTCGTCATAGTTTGGCTGGAAATCGACAGTTTCCTTTTCAATGTCCGCCAAAACCTCATTCGTCAGCTTTTCAAGCCGAACCTCGGTATAACGCATCGCGGCGGGGTTGTCGCCGTCGATCGAACCAAAGTTGCCCTGGCCGTCAACGAGCGTGTACCGCATCGAGAAATCCTGAGCCATGCGGACGATGGAATCATATATCGCCGAATCGCCGTGAGGGTGATATTTTCCCATCACATCGCCAACGGCACGGGCGGATTTCTTGTAGGGCTTCCCGGCGGTGTTGCCGGCCTCGTACATTCCGTACAATATTCTTCGGTGAACGGGCTTGAGTCCGTCGCGGACATCGGGCAACGCTCGCCCGATGATAACGGACATTGCGTAATCGAGATACGACCGGCGCATCTCGTCTTCGAGGTTTATCTGATTTCTTTCTATGTTCGGGTCCATTAGTGTTTAAATATCGAATTGCCTTTGGACATTCCCGTTTATAAAGGACGGATAGTCGGGGACAAAAAAAGCTGGAATTTTAGTTATCTTAATGCTATTCTTAATTTTACAGGCACATCGCCTGTTTAGCAACTTGCCTCTCGTCGCATCTTGCGCCTTTGCCGCATTCCACGAAATTGCGTTCCAGACCTAAGGCCATGACCTTGTCCCGAACCCGTAACTTCATATATGTCAACAGTTGTGACCGACAAAGACCACCGTCGCATACAGCGTTTTGCTCTTGCCCTGCCGACCCGCATTGAGGTCAGGGTCGATTCCAAATTCACCTGGAACGAGGTCACGCGCCTTGAGGACGTTTCAGCCTTTGGTGCCGGATTTGAAATGACAAGGCCGGTCAAGCGCGGCCGCCTGATAAATGTCAGCCTTCCCATGCCCAGACAGCTCAGATGCTATGACTTTCTGGAGCCTCAATACCGCGTATGGGGCCTTGTGCGCCGGTGCATACCAAAAGGCGATGATCCGGCAGCACAGCGTTACGCGGTCGGCGTGGCATTCATCGGTAAAACACCTCCCGTGAGTTTCAACGAAAATCCGGCAAAGCTCTTTGACCTTG
The DNA here is from genome assembly GCA_964583955.1 of uncultured Chloracidobacterium sp. Lineage (GTDB taxonomy): Bacteria > Acidobacteriota > Blastocatellia > Pyrinomonadales > Pyrinomonadaceae > OLB17. The sequence goes on from CAZOXY010000060.1 coordinate 3,283, forward strand.
CCGAACGTGTTGACAGCGGGCTGTGGGAACTGGTTGACGCTCCGGAAAATCCGGACGAAAGCGATCTTCCCGCCTACCTCAGAAAGCATACTAGATTTGCCATTCCCGAATCGCTCCTTCTCGAAATACTTGACGAGAACGGCGATGTTGCCGCCAGCGAAGTGTCGGTAACGGAGAACATCAGCCTCGGCGGAGCCTCTGTCTTTACTTCGTTCAACGCCGAAACGGGTTCTTTTATCCGCGTAACCAGCGAAAGGCACAACCTGACCATCATCGCCATCGTACGCGGCAAACACAATGGCCCGGACGGGATAGTCCGGCTTCATCTTGAGTTCATAGACAATCTCTTCCCGCTTGCCGGCATCGAATAAGCGGTGCAGGCCGATCATCTTATTTTAATTGTATCTGGTTGTATTTATTATGTGTTTTAATGATTTTCGGAGGATTCAATGTCAGTTTTAACAGAGATCCCAAATGACAGCATGGACCTGGCGGCGGTAACGATGAACGCCGTGGTCAAGGGTAAGGATAGTGACGGCGAAAGCTGGAAGGAAGTTGCCGACGTTGTCAGCTTTTCCGCCACCGGAGCGGGCTTTTATGTACCGATGGAGTGCAAAGCCGGCACGCTGGTATCGCTGATGCTCCCGCTTCCGTCAGAGATGCGGTGCTATGACCACGACAAGGAGTTTTACCGCGTTTGGGGGCTTGTTCAGCATTGCCAGCCCATAACGACCGAAGAGGACGATGTGGAATCTTATCATGTTGGCGTTGCATTCATCGGCAAGAACACTCCGGCAGGCTATCATGACGATCCGACGCAAAACTATCGCATTTCCGGCATGACCGGCGACGGGCTTTGGAAGGTAGAAGCGGTCAAAAATGAGTTCAGGCATCGGCGAGATGCCCGTTACTGGCAGCCGATAGAATGTTATCTGGCGCTGGTGGATAAGGATAAAATGTCGAGAACCGGTGCGAAAGCCGTCACCGAGAACGTCAGCCGAAGCGGCGCGGCAGTTTTTTCATCTCTGGAAGTACAGGTCGGCGACAGCGTCAAGTTCATCTGCGAACAATTCGATTTTTCCGGCCTGGCCGTTGTCTGCAACCGACAATCGGGGAATGACGGACGGATGCGGCTGCATCTTCAGTTCGTCAATTCGACTTTTCCGGTAAACAGCCTGAGCCTTGTGAACGTCAAGGAAGTTGTCGATCCGAAACCGGTCAAGAAATGACCGAATGATAGGTTCATGAGTTAAGAAAGAAAGGCTGTCAGAAATGGCGGCCTTTTATTTTTCGTCAAACCAGGATTCGGTCATATCGCACCATATCGCCAGTCCGCGCCATTTTCCGAACTTTGCATAGTGCTTCTCTATTTTGCGGTCGGCACATTTGCGTTCGCGGTTGTGCTTTTTATAAAAACCGCTCCGCAGCCAGGAATCCAGAGCTAAACCGTCATACCTTCCAAGCAGTTTCAGAAGATTTTCTGCCGCGTAATCACCCACTCCCTTGATCTTTTTTATCTCTTTCTTAAGCTCCGCTGTGGGCATGTCGGCGTCAAGCCATTTTTCAGGATCGACGCGGCCTGAAGCGATAGAATCGGCCATCTCTGCAAAATACGCGGAGCGATATCCGGCCCTTATCTCTTCACGGTAGAACGATTCCGGCTGGGCCGCCATTGCCGGGGCGGTCGGAAATGTCCGCGAACCGTCCGCAGACGGCTCACCCAAAATCTCCACCAGGTTTGTAACCATCTTTTTTGTAAGAGCCCACGAACAGTTTGTGGTGCAAAGCGATTTTACGAGGTCTTCATAGACCGTGGACGACCGCAAAAGCCTTCCCGCATTTACGTTCGCCGCCCAATCAAGGCCGGGCGTTTTGGATATAAGGGAATAGAACTCATCCAGTGGTTCGTCCAGACGCAGGATATGTTTTACGGCGGCAATAACTTCCGTGCGGGCGGCCTCGCCAAATACGGTCAGTGACAATGCTCCTTTCGCCTCCTTTATTCTCACCGTTCCGGGCGATCCATTCACCGATCTGAATGTATAAGCCAATTCTCGTTTTGGAGGATCGTATCTGAAGGGTGCCAGATCGTACCATCCGTGGCTTTCAACAGTGTGCCGAAAGCTGAAATTTGCCGGTACATTGATCCTGTATATACTCTTTTTCGCGTTATACTTCATTTCGCCGTTCCCAAATACCCTATGTTTTAATTCCCTTTCCGCAAAAACGTCTTGAATGTCAATATTAGTTCAAGAAACGAACCGCCGCCAAAGATGAAATAAATTTTGAAATATTCCTGTCAATTTATGTTTATATTGTTTAGTGAATGATAAACATTCATCTCGTACTTCCCCCGTACGCAGTTCCCTTTTTTAACTGAAGAGTTCGCTAACCCGATGGAGATCCCATTGCCTGCTGCGGAGGTTGAAGCATGATTTTGAGCGCTGTCCGACAAATGAGGCCACATATCGCGGCTCTCATTTTTACCCTTGTTTTTTGTCTTTCGGGCTTTTCTCAGGGAGATCCCGATCCAAATTCGCCGGAACCGGTGCTGCTAAGCCATGCCGATTCCACAAGGGCAATGACCGATGAAGGATCGGGTATTCTGTCGCGCGACAATCAGCGGCGACGTGAAGAAGCATTTCCGCCCGGATCGAAGGTAACGCTTTATGCGGCCGGGTTGGAACTTGCCGATGACGAAGGCCAAAATTCAGTTCGGATTTATGCTGAGGACCGAAACGGCGGGATATTTCGTTTTCCCGTTCTGAGTGTAGGCCCGGCCCGAAACTTGAGAAACGTTCATGCCGTCACTATTTGGCTCCGCGATGACATCGGGTACTGGGACGCTCCGGCTCAGGGGGACGTGCTGCTCCGGCTGACTTGGCGCGGCATGTCAAGCAACAGGGTCAAGCTTGGTTACGGCAAGACCGGCGGGGAAATAAAGGACGACCTGGGAGCGTATCCGACACCGCCGGGATCGCTGGCAACACGGCCGGCCAAACAGGAACGCACCAGCGAGGCTCTTTACGGCTATCGGTGGTCGGGCGACAGGATCAGGTTTCTCGAACAGGCCACATTCGGGGCGACGCCGGCTCTTGACCATCGGCTCAGGCGCATCGGCCTAAGGACATACCTTGCCGAACAATTTTCCGCTCCGTATCCGTCGCCGGACAATCCGTATCCCGACATTGAGCTAAAATCGACCGACTCCTCCAACGTTACCATCGGATGCGGGATGTATCCGATAGGCCCGGAACGTGATAATTGTTGGCGTTATTATTATACGATGTATCCGGTCCAGAACTGGTTCATGAAAGAGGCCCTTTATGGCAATGCCCAGCTCAGGCACAAGGTCGCGTGGGCGCTTTCGCAGGTTTGGGTCATATCGGGTTCCGGGGGTTCGACACAGCAGGCAAGCTGGATGATCGCCTATCACAAGCTGCTTTCGCAGCACGCCTTTGGAAATTACCGCGACCTGATGCGCGACATGACGCTGAATCCGGGCATGGGCAACTATCTGGACATGGCGCGAAGCCGCCGGCAGAGTCCGAACGAGAATTATGCCCGCGAGATATTGCAGCTTTTCACCATCGGCCTGTTCATGCTGAATCAGGACGGAACGCTTGTGCTGGACGGCAACGGCGATCCGGTGCCGACCTATGATCAGGAGGACGTCGAGAATTTCACAAAGGTCTTTACGGGCTGGTCATTCTGCAATCAGACCTGTCCTCATTCGGCTCCGGGGATCGTTAATTATAAAGATCCGATGATCCTGACCCAGGGAAATCATGATGTCACGCCAAAGACGCTGCTGTCCTATCCGAACGCCGTCAATCAAACAATAGCGCCGAACCTGAACGGCAATGTCGAACTGGAACAGGCACTGGACAATATCTTTCATCATCCTAATGTCGCTCCGTTTGTCAGCAAACTCCTGATACAGCATCTTGTCACAAGCGACCCGACACCGGCGTATGTCGGACGCGTTTCGGCGGTTTTCAATAATAACGGTTTGGGTGTCAGAGGCGACCTCAAAGCGGTCGTAAAGGCGATATTGCTTGACCCCGAAGCCAGAGGCGATGTAAAGACCGATCCGTTTTACGGAAAACTGCGTGAACCGGTCCAATTCACGACAAATATCCTCAAGGCATTCAATGTCGGTTCCGCCGACCTTTCACGACAGAGCGACGGTGTCCTCACAAATCTGACCAATCCGTTGGGACAAAATCCGTTCAACTCTCCGACCGTGTTCAATTACTATTCGCCCGACTATGTCATACCTGGAACGGCGCTGTTGGGGCCGGAATTCGGGCTGATGACGACCGGAACGGCCGTTGCAAGAGCGAATGCGGTCAACACAATTGTGTTCAGCCGTCTGTCCCTTTCCATTCCAACGCGTCCGCTTGGAACCTCCATTGACCTTTCGGAAATGGAGGCTCTGGCTGCGGCCGACCCGACCGGAAACAGGCTGCTGGATGAACTCGACCACCGGCTTTTGCATAAGACAATGTCTCCGCAGATGCGGGCGCTGATCTTGCCCGCTTTCACGGCGGTCTCCGCTTCAAATCCGCGTGCCAGAGCGCAGGCGGCTATGTATCTTGTGGCGACATCGTCGCAATTCCAGATCCAAAGGTGAACATTATGAAAGGATCAAGACGTGACTTTATAAAAAGATCGGCATGTGCGTTGAGCATGGGAGCATTGGCAACCCAAATACAGCACATGGGAATGGTGAGCGCCCTGGCACAGCGGACGGAAAGCCGTTCACTCCGTCCGGTCGCGGGTGACGATGGCTACAAGGCACTTGTACTCATCTATTGGGCAGGAGGCAACGACGGAAACAACCTGGTCATTCCCAACCACAGCAATGGCTCGGTGAGCAACTACGCGGATTACAGTTCGGTCCGCTCAAGCCAGGGACTGGCTCTGTCGCAGGCAAGCCTTTTGCCAATATCTGTCCCGCGAATGGGCGGGCTGACATACGGGCTGCATCCGGCGCTCGGCCCTGTGTCCGGCGGCATCAATAACGGCATCCACGAACTGTGGACACAGCAAAAATTTGCCGTGGTGACAAACTGCGGAACGCTTGTCCGCCCGATGACAAAGGCCGAATACCTGAACAATACAAAGCCAAAGCCGTATCAGCTTTATTCACATTCCGATCAGGTGAGCCAAAGCCACACGGCCATCTCGGACACACAGGCATACACGGGTTGGGGCGGACGGCTGTCGGACAGAATGACGCCGGGAAACAATCCGTCGGGCCTGATACCGATGATAACCTCGATCGCGGGATCACAGCTTTTCACGTCCGGCCAAACCACGCTCCCGATGGCAATAAATGACGCAAACACCGCGCTTGCGAACGTGCTTAACCCGAGCGGCTTTAGCACAAGCACGGCGTCCGTCGCCCGAAGGAACGCGTTCAATCAGCTTCGTACGGTCGATCTTCAATCCGAATACGTTGCCGCAGCCAGCGGCATCACGGAGCTTGCCATGCAGGCGAACAGCGCCCTGCAAACGACACAGGAGGTCACGGTCGAATTTCCGAATACGGGCATCGGACGCCAGTTGAAGCAGATCGCCAGGTTGATAAAAAATCGTTCCGCTCTTAGCGTGTCAAGGCAGGTCTTTTATTGTCAGATCGGCGGTTTTGACACGCATAACAGCCAGCTTGGCCAGCATACAAATCTTTTGTCGCAATACAGCCAGGCCGTGAGGGCGTTTTATGACGAGATGGTCGTACTTGGTGTTTCAAACAGCGTTACGACATTCACTCTTTCTGATTTTAACCGCACGTTCACTCCGGCAGGAACCGGTGGCAGCGTTGGCACCGATCATGGCTGGGGAAATCACATGTTCGTGATCGGCGGGGCCGTTAACGGCGGCAATTTTTACGGAATGAACACATCGAACGGCACGCCGTTCCCAACGCTTGTGGTCGGCACAGCCGGGCCTGACGACACCAACAACGGTTCGGGCGCCCGCGGACGCTGGGTGCCGACAACGTCGGTCGAACAATACACGGCAACGCTGGCGCGCTGGTTCGGCCTGCCGGAAGATCAGATGACAAACGTGTTCCCAAATCTTGAGAACTTCACGACATCGGATCTGGGCTTTATCTAAAAGCTGAACACCGCTGAAAAGCCCGCCGGGAAAGTATCCGCTCGGCGGGCATTTTTTATTTTCGGTTTTTGACAACGGTTTCCGGTTGCGCGTATGGCAAAATGTGAAACAGTTAGTTGCCAAAATTACTTGAAAAACTATGTGCTCTATCTTTCTATGTGGTTTAAAACAGTGTCAACCGCATAGGACACATATAGATGTCTCATACTTTCGGCACATGATCCCTCCAGACAGCATTTACCTGTGACCCAATGCCCTAAAGGCCTATTCGGAATGGCCGTCTGTTATTGCTCCGAGAGAACTGGACGACACAAGCTTTCTGTATTTATCAGCGACGCCGGTCACATTTCGCAGCCTTTCAGGAAGCGTCCATCGCGTTCGCCGTTCGTCAAGTTCGGCATTGGACAGATCAACCGACAATGTCTGCTCATCGGCGTCAATGGTGATCATATCGTCGTCGCGAAGCAGGGCAATGTTCCCGCCAACGGCGGCTTCCGGCGCGACGTGGCCGACGACCATGCCATACGTGCCGCCAGAAAATCTGCCGTCGGTTATAAGCCCGACAGAATCACCAAGTCCGAGGCCGATAATGGCAGATGTCGGCGCAAGCATCTCGCGCATCCCAGGGCCGCCTTTCGGCCCTTCGTAGCGTATAACGATGACGTCACCGGCATTTATTTCACGTTTCATTATCGCGGCCATGCAATCTTCCTCGGATTCAAAAACGCGGGCCGGACCGGTGATTCGGCGGCTTTTTATGCCGGTGATCTTTGCGACGGCGCCTTCCTCGGCCAGATTTCCGCGAAGTATGGCAAGATGTCCGTCAGCATAGATCGGTTCGTTAAATCTTCGGACGACCTCAAGATCAAGAGGCTCGCCCGATACGTCTGCCAGATTCTCTTCCACCGTCTTTCCAGTAATGGTCAGGCAGTCGCCGTGAAGCAGGCCGTTGTCGAGCAGCATCTTCATGACCATCGGCACACCGCCGGCCCGATGAAGGTCGGTCATCACAAACCGTCCCGAAGGCTTCAGATCGCACAAAACCGGCACGCGTCTTCGTATGGTTTCAAAATCATCTATCTTCAGCTCAACACCGGCGGAATGAGCTATCGCAAGCAGGTGCAGCGCGGCGTTGG
>CAZOXY010000060.1:10554-17665 GCA_964583955.1 uncultured Chloracidobacterium sp.
CCACGACAGATCTTCGGCAAAGACCGTGGATTTGTCGAACCGCCCGTCGCCATCACCACGGTTATCGCGTTCTCGATCGAGCGTCTGGTTATTATGTCCCTCGGCAAAAGACGGTTCGAGACGGCATTGCGAAGAGCCTCGACCGATGCGATTGAGCTTTCCCTTTTCTCGTCGTCCTCGGCGGCCATCGTCGAGGAGTAAGGAAGGCTCATGCCCATTGCCTCAATGGCGGAGGACATCGTGTTGGCGGTGTACATTCCGCCGCAGGAACCGGCTCCCGGACATGCATGTTTCTCGACTGCCGAGAGCTGTTCATCGCCTATTTTGCCCGCAAGGTATTCGCCGACCGCCTCGAAGGCGCTTACGACCGTAAGATCCTTACCGTTAAGACGTCCTGCCTTTATAGTACCGCCGTAAACGAAGATTGACGGGATGTTGAGGCGGGCTATCGCGATCATCGCTCCGGGCATATTCTTGTCGCAGCCGCCTATCGCCAGCAGGCCGTCCATCTGCTGTCCCTGACACACCGTTTCTATCGAATCCGCTATCACCTCGCGGGAAATAAGCGAATACTTCATCCCGGCGGTTCCCATGGAGATACCGTCGCTGACCGTGATGGTGCCAAAAACCTGCGGCATCATGCCGACGCGTTTCGCCTCGGCCACGGCCGCGTCCGCAAGCCGCCCAAGGCTCATGTTGCACGGAGTTATGGTGCTGTAACCGTTGGCAATGCCGATGATCGGTTTGTCAAAATCGCCGTCCTCAAACCCGACCGCCCGCAGCATTGCCCGGTTTGGCGTCCGCTCCACACCCTTTGTCGTGGCTTTGCTTCTGTAATTATCTTCCATTTCCGCCCAATCCAAATAGCTCCTCAAGCCCGATGTTCCCGCCGCACAGTATCAGCACGACATGGCTGTCCGGGCCAAAATTATCCTTCAGCCGCTCGGCCGCCGCAAGTGTGCAGGCAGTTGCCGGTTCTGTAAGCACCTTCGCGTTTTCCAAAAGGCAGAACATCTCACGCACGGCCTCGCTGTCATTTACGACCGTGACGCCGTTCAGATAACGCTCTGCCAGAGCGTAATTGAGATCGCCCACACGCGGCGCTCCGAGCGTCCGCGCGATGGATGTAACTTTCTCAAGTTCAACAATATGTCCGGCAGCAAGCGAAACCGCCATGCTCTCGGCACCGGAGGTTTCAACGCCCCAGACCTTGACGCTAGGTTTTACCGCCTTTAATGCCGCCGCGACACCCCCGCATAAACCGCCGCCGCCTATGCTGACGACGACATCCGTCACTTCGGGAACATCCTCGGCTATCTCCAGCCCGATGGTCCCCTGGCCTGCTATGACCTCGACATCGTCGAACGGATGAACATACACATAACCGGCCGCTTCGTATTCTGATGCCGCCGCGAAAGCATCAGTTATGGCCGGAAAAAGCCTGACCTCGGCGCCATAGCTTTTGGTCTTTTTCAAATAGTTGGACGGTGTGCCTTCCGGCATCAATATCACAGCTCTTAACCCAAGCATTTTCGCGGCATAGGCAACAGCCTGAGCATGATTTCCCGCGCTTACCGCGACCACCCCGCCCTTTCTTTCCGCCACGCTCAGCGATAAAAGTTTATTAAAGGCTCCGCGCACCTTAAAGGCGGATGTCCGCTGAAGCTCTTCGTGTTTCAAATAAAGGTTCGTTCCAAACCTGCCGCTCAGAAAAGTGTCTATCAGCGTCGGCGTGCGTTTTACATAAGGAGCGATCCTGTCTGCGGCGGTGAGTATATCATCCAGCCCAATGATGTCACGTCCTGCGTCTGCAAAACCAACCTCCATTCCGCCGAGCGGCTTATCCATTATGTTTACCGGAACAAACGGTTCCGTCGGTGTAACTGCCAACATTGCTTTTTCTCCTCTATTGGCGGTTACTCACCGCCGTCATGTTCTGTACTCTGTCCGTTTTCTCAGAACAACGGGCTTATTCGTTCCGGCCCTGAGAATAATTTCGTCAATGCGTCTAATGTCCGTAATGTCTGCTTCCATATTTTCCTGTTTGGCCGCGCAGCGATGCCGAAGGCACCGGATGACCAGATCCGATGCCGCCGCATTTCCCGAACTATCTTCCCGGTCGGCTATACCGCCCAAAGAGACTGTTCGGGGTCGCTGTTAATAATTATGTTGGGAATGAATGAAGGCTCTTTCTGTCCTCTTGGTGAGATGTCTATCGCGATGGTGTTTTCCAGAACTTCCGAGGAATATTCCGTGCCGGCAGGAATGCAAAGCACCTGATTTCCCTTTAGCAGCACATCGCCGTCCGGCAGATGGAATAGCCACTGTCCGCTCAGGACCAGTATCATTTCCTCGTTGTCCGGCGAACGCTTATATGTCACCTCGCCTTTTTTTACCTCAAGGCGTGTCAGAGCGACCGCCTCACCCTGAACCGACCTTGCCCGACACGACGGGCTGATCAGCTCGTTCTCAGTTTTCTCCAGATCGTAAACCTTCATTTTTTTTACTTCCTTGAACCGTTTTTTCTACAAAGTGTCCGACCGCCAACGTCAGTTCTTGGCTGCATCGACCAATTTATCCTGTGCCAGCCACGGCATCATCGCACGCAGGCGTTTTCCCACATCCTCGATCTGATGGCCTTCGCCTTCGGCCTCGAGAGCCTTGAATTTCTCCTTGCCGCCGTCGCATTCCGCCATCCATTCATCAGCAAACTGTCCGCTCTGTATCTCACCGAGGATCTTTTTCATTTCGGCCTTTGTCTCGTCTGTGACGATGCGTGAGCCGCGCGTCAGGTCGCCGTATTCCGCCGTATTGGAGATCGAATACCGCATATTGCTTATGCCGCCCTCATACAAAAGATCGACGATCAGCTTCATTTCATGAAGACATTCAAAATATGCCATCTCAGGTGAATAACCGGCCTCGGTCAAGGTCTCGTAACCAGCCTTTATCAATGCCGTAAGGCCGCCGCAAAGAACTGCCTGCTCACCAAAAAGATCGGTCTCGGTCTCTTCCTTGAACGTTGTTTCTATGATGCCCGCTTTCCCGCCGCCGATGGCCGATGCGTATGCCAAAGCCACTCCTGCGGTGTCGCCCGTCACATCCTGATGAATAGCCATCAGACACGGAACGCCGCGCCCGCGCGCATATTCGCTGCGAACAAGATGTCCCGGCCCTTTCGGCGCCACCATGAAAACGTTCACGTCGGCAGGCGGCTCGATCTTCTTGAAATGAATGCCGAAGCCGTGAGCGAACGCAAGGTATTTCCCGGCTTTGAGCGCCGGTGCGATCTCATTGCGATAGATCGCCGGCGCAAGTTCGTCAGGGACCGTCATCATTATCACATCCGCTTTTTCGGCGGCTTCGGTCGTGAACGTGACCTCAAGTCCCGCGTCCTCTGCCTTTTTCCACGAACGGCTTTCCTGCGGCAGGCCGACGATCACGTCGTGGCCCGATTCCTTCAAATTGTTCGCGTGGGCGTGTCCCTGAGAGCCGTAGCCGATAACGGCTATTCTTTTGCTCTTTAAAAGCCCGTCGTTTGCATCCTTTTCGTAAAATACCTTCATTTACTCTTATCCTCTTTTATTAGGTCTTATCGGTTCGCGTTGGCGGTTATGCGGCTGCGGCCTCCGCTCGACTTTCCAGATCAAAACTTTCAAGCGCCGACAAACGGTTTATCGCCACCGAGCCGCTGCGCGTCACCTCGTTCACGGTCAGCGGCCTTAGCATGTCAATGAACGTGTCAACCTTGTCCCTTGTGCCTGAAGCTTCGAGAACCATCTTGTCGTGCGATATATCAACGACCTTTGCCCGAAATATCTTGACCAGGTTCATCACCTCCTGCCTTTCCGCGCCTGCCGACACCGAAACATCTATAAGGGCCATTTCCCGCTCAATATGCGGAAGCGTCGTTACAAGCCTCACATCCTTGACACGAGCCAGGCGCGAACACTGTTTGACGATCTGTTCGACAGTAGCATCGTCGCCATCGGTCACGACCGTCGCTTTTGACCATTTCGGGTCATGCGTCTTGCCGACCGAAAGGGTTTCGATGTTATAACCCCGCGCGGAAAAAAGTCCTACTATCCGCGAAAGTTCACCGGCCTCATTTGCCAATAGAATCGAGATCGTATGCCGCATAAATCACCCTGTTTACTTCAATATCATGTTCCGTGACTCACCGCCCGCCGGAACTATCGGGAAAACGTTCTCTTCCTTTCTTACAACGATGTCCATAATGGCGACGCCGTCGTATTCCAGCCCTTCTTTCAGAACAGAGCGAAGTTCCTCCGGCTTTGTTGCACGCAGCCCCTTTGCTCCGTATGCCTCTGCCAGCTTTACAAAATCAGGCGAAATCGACAGATCGACCTCGGAATAGGTCCGATCATAGAACATCTCCTGCCATTGCCGCACCATCCCGAGATAGCCGTTGTTCATTATCACGACCTTTAGCGGAACGTTATATTGGATCGCGGTGATTATCTCCTGATTGGTCATCTGAAAGCCGCCGTCACCCACCACCGCAACGACCATCTGATCTGGCAGAGCGACCCGCGCTCCCATCGCCGCCGGCAGGCCAAAGCCCATAGTTCCCAAACCGCCGCTTGTCAGGCATTGCCTGCTGCGTTTGAAGGGATAGAATTGCGCTGCCCACATCTGATGCTGGCCGACATCGGTTACAATGACAGCGTCGCCGTTCGTCACCTCGTGAAGCGTTTCTATCAACCGCTGCGGGTCTATTTCGTCCTCCGATCCCGAACAGCCCAGCGGAACGGCTGACTGCCATTCGCGGATCGTCCTCCACCACAAAGCAAGGCGTTCCGAGTCAAGGTTTTCGCCCTCAAGTCTTCTATTGATCGCTGCCAAGGCTGCCGCGGCATCGGAAACAACAGGTATCTGCGGCTTGCGCAGTTTGCCCATGGCCGACGCGTCTATGTCTATGTGAATGACCTCGGCATTCGGTGCAAAAGTGTTCAGCCTGCCCGTGACGCGGTCATCAAAACGCACCCCGACGGCAACCAGAAGGTCTGATTCCGCCACGGCAAGGTTTGATGCATAGGTCCCGTGCATCCCCAACATGCCAAGGCAGTTTGCGTGTGCCGACGGAAATCCGCCGAGTCCCATGAGCGTCGGCGTGACCGGGACATTCAGCTTTTCCACCAACGAGATCAGTTCGTCTGACGCTCCGCTGGAAACCACGCCGCCGCCTATATAAAAGACCGGCTGTTTCGCATCCAGGATCTTTTTGACGACATCCTCGATGACAGAGCGGTCGGGTTCGGAACGGTATTCGTGATATTCGACAAAACCGTCATTGTTACCGCGATATTCGGCAACTAGCGCGGTTACATCCTTTGGAATGTCAATGACAACCGGGCCGGGCTTTCCCGACGACGCGATAAAAAAGGCTTCGTTAACGATGTCCTCAAGGTCTTCGACCCGGCGCACCAGATAGCTGTGTTTGACGACCGGCAGCGTGATGCCGAAAGTGTCAACTTCCTGAAAAGCGTCCGTTCCTATCAGGCCTGTCGCAACCTGGCCCGTAATGACGACCAATGGGATCGAATCCATATAGGCGGTCGCGATGCCCGTGACTGCGTTTGTCGCGCCGGGGCCTGATGTGACCAGAGCAACGCCGACCTTTCCCGTTGCCCGGGCGTAACCTTCGGCGGCGTGAACGGCTCCCTGTTCGTGGCGGACAAGATAATGAGTTATCTCTTCGCGATATCGCCAAAGTTCGTCATATATGTGCAAAACCGCTCCGCCCGGCAGCCCAAATATCGTGTCCACTCCGTTGGCGATAAGCCCTTTGATAAGGATCTCCGCGCCCCGGCAGCTTTGTGTCGGAGCTTCTTCGGGCTGTGGAAGAACATTCAATACGACGGACGGTTCTGCTGCGACTGCTGACTGGTTCATACTACTGTCCCTAAAATGTCGAAAGGCCATCACCGTTAGCTCCGATGATGGCCTTTCTGATCCCAAAACAATCTGAGCGCCATCATTTTTCCAAACGGATAATAATCGCGCTAATAAGGATGTTGGAATACACTGACACCACGCCGAGAAGCTCTGTACCGCTGATGTTCTTTGTATCCTTCATGCCAGTTTTTATTGAAGATCTTCCACAATTACCTATTACGGAAAGTTTTCAATATCTGAAGATTATAATATTCTCTTATCCTTGTCAACCATGTCAGCAATTTTGTCACAGATTTTTTTTCGCCCATATTGCAAACAAATACATGACTCCGCAAAAGCCTCAGATCAACCGGAAAAATGAGTTCCAAACCGGCTGCGGCCCTATACATGGAAAGCCGCCTTGAAGTTTGCCGATATAGAGCCTAAACTTTTCTTGATCGCATATAGCCGTGAATCTGCCGAATTACCTGACTCTTGCAAGGATACTCATCGTCCCGCTTCTGGTCGTGGCGCTGCTTACACCTGTAGCCGAAAAATGGCTCGGCATAAGCGGATACGCCCTGGCGATCATCATTTTTCTGGCCGCTGCCCTGACGGACATCCTTGACGGACACCTTGCGCGAAAAAGAGATCAGGTCTCAACGCTTGGAAAATTTCTTGACCCTATCGCCGATAAATTGCTTGTCTCGGCGGCTCTTATCGTACTTGTCGAAAAACACCTCGCGCCGTCATGGGCGGTAGTGATAATCCTCGGACGTGAATTTATCGTCACCGGACTGCGTTCGGTCGCCGCGTCAGAAGGCATCATCATTCAGGCTCAGATGTCCGGGAAGATAAAGATGTGGGCGCAATGCGTCGCCATAGTTGCATTGCTGATAGCGGCGGCGAACGGCAATCCGCCGGTTTCCAATTTTGGCCTGGATTATCCTTTTTTGACGTTCTGGGAAGTGGAAGAGGTGCGGACAGCTTTTGCCAACCTTGCCGGATTTTCGCTGACATCGAACGATTGGAAGGTTTTTGGCTATCTTGTCGGGCGGGCCGGACTTTGGGTCGCTGTGATAATGGCCCTCTGGTCTTTGTATGACTACCTTTCGTATTTTTTCAGGAACAAGGCACAGAAAGAAGAGATCTAACCCGGATTCGGCATCAAAAGATCAAACTGGAAACTGTTATTAAAATAGACAGCTTCTGG
>CAZOXY010000060.1:17675-22239 GCA_964583955.1 uncultured Chloracidobacterium sp.
TAACCCGGATTCGGTTTGAAGACCACACTGGAAACTAACGACTGAGAACCGGTAACTGTTATTAAAATAAAAAAGATCCCGGGTTTCCGGTCTTATTGTCGTTGAAATTTTCTAATGCGTGATTTGGGTTTTTAATGAAAAGGCCGACGCCCGTTTGGACGTCGGCCAAAAATAAAACGCTAAGTTAGAGGCTACTGAACCTCTACCCAGTCTCCGGTATGGATCTCCTGAACCGTTCTGGTTATGACGACCGTCGCAGTTCTTTCCTTTACATTGACGATCATTCCTTCACCGACGACCTTACGGATATCAGGACGGCCTTCTTTTGCTTTCTGGGTCGTCACGACGCGGCCGCGAGCCTGGTCGCCCGATTTACGCGGTGTCTGGTTTGAAAATTTGCCGCCGCGATAGGTGAGGCTGCTGTAACCATAGCTGCGGGCGCTGGCTGATTCCGGCGGGCCGTGAAAAAGATTTCCTTTACCGAGCGGACGATAGAACGTAAGATAGTCGCCTGCCCTGACGTTGTCTTCGGCTCCCAGGTCAACATAAACGATCTGGTCACGCGTGACCATCTGCTGATTGTCGCGTGCCATAAAGACCCGTCCGCGGGCTTTTCCCGTAGGATCGGCAAAGCGGTCAAGTTCGGCCCGCTTGGCATGTTCGGGGCTTGTCCGCTCTTGATACGGGCGGACGAGATCACCTAAAAGGAACACGTCGCAGGACGTTTTGGCCCGAACAATTGAGTATTCGGTTTTGACCCTGACGACCTCTACAACACCTACTTCCTGAACATAGAAACCGAGGCCGTTCTTGTTGCTCCAACGCGTGCTAACCTGTCCGCGAGGACGCACGACCGACATAAGGTCGCCCTCTTTTACACCACGATTGGCTCCGGCATTGACGTAAAGCTCGTCATTTTCGCCGTAGAGAAAACCGTCCTGCTCATTAAAACCGCCGATAACGGTCCGGCTGGTGTCGATAGGCGATGTTTGTACAAAACCGGCACAATAGAGGTTGTTTCCCGCCGCGACATCAAGCCGATGCGACATCTGCTGTCCGTCAGCGGCTGAAACTAACAGCACAGAGGAAATTCCAAAGGCCGAGATAGCGGTGACGCCTTTTTTAAAGATCTTTGTAAAGCTCACAATTTTCTCCTTTTTTTCTTAACTTTATAAAAGCTGAAATGCTTTGATCCGGACCCACCGAGTTGGTATCGCAGGCGAGTAAATAGGATAGGTTGTGCCGTAAAAAGCACTGTCATCAATTATAACTTTCAAATTCACTGATGGTCAAGATATTTTTGCGATGTTTAACCTGTCTTAACACAAGGCCATGCCTCAAATCATTTTTTATTCCGCCAAAGAATGTCTTATCGACCAGACGATCTCTACTTGCAAAATGCCTTTAGGTTCTAAAATGCCTTTATTTAATACTGTTCTCGGCCCTACATCCGATTAACCAGTATTACGCACCGGAAACACCGCGACGAAAACCGGAGCCGGTCTAACAGTCAGTAGTTGTGCAGGTTACAGTTATTAGTTTTTCAACTGTTAACTAAAAACTGACCAACTACAAACTGATGTTATAAAAGACGGTTCCTCGTCGACATTGGGATAGACTTAGTGTTGACAAAAAAGATCGCTCCGTAAGTCAGGAGGAACCGTAATGACATTATACATCGGAGTTGATTTTCATCCGCATCAGCAGACGGTAAGCTGGTGCGACACGTCAACAGGGGAAACTCGGACGTTTGATCTCAAGCATGACCTTGCGAGGGTGCGGGAGTTTTACGAGACGCTTCCCGGGCCGGCGGTGATCGGCATAGAGGCTTCGGCCAGGGCGGTGTGGTTCGAGAACATGCTCTTTGAAACAGGACATAAATTACTTGTGGGCAATCCGGTCTTGATAAGGAAGCGGGCGACATCAAGACACAAGAACGACCGTCGTGACGCGGAATTGATCCTTGAACTGCTGATGCGGGACGAGTTTCCGGCCATTTGGCGAAGACCGAGGGAAAGCAGCGAGGTGATCGACATGATCGGGCTTCGGCAAAGTCTGGTCCGGCAGCGGACGCAAGTGTACAATCGGCTTCAGGCATTGGCACACAGTGTCGGAATGCCGAAAGGCAGAATGAGTGCAAGGTCTTTTCAGGAAGTTCTCAAGTCTGTCGAGATGGGCGAGGTTGATGCGATCAGGCGGGAGCATCTGTTCTCACTGATCGAGCAGCTTGAGCGTCAGATCGGCAAGCTCGAAGAATGGCTCAAGGCGAAGGCCGAGACGGACCGGTCGGCCCAACTGCTCGAGACGCAGAAAGGCGTCGGATATTTGACGGCACTCGTTACCGTTCACTCTCTCGGAGACATAGACCGTTTCCGGAATGTCGCGAAGGCGGTCGCATCGTTCGCCGGCCTCGACCCCCGTGAGGACTCCTCAGCCGGAAAGGTGCGTTTCAGAGGAATAACGAAAGCGGGTCCGCAACTGCTTCGGCATCACCTCGGACAAGCGGCAATGGTCGCGGCCCGGTTCGATCCAAAGCTGAAGCCGTTCTACAAACGGATCGCGAAGAAGAGACCGAAGGCCGTCGCCAAAACCGCCGCCGCAAGAAAGCTTCTGGTCAAACTCGCCATAATGCTCAGGGACAACATCCCGGCACAAGAGTTCGACCTGCGTGGTCGCACAGTTGGCAATGCCCGGTTCTAACATGGTCTGAAATGACCGTAACTGATAGGGCTACGCCAACTTTCTTCCTTAAAACGAAGAAATGCGAATCCATACATCATGGGAAACAAGGTTGTTAATAACAGCTTCCTTCTAATGCCCGAAGAGATGAATGAGCGGGCCGCGAGTGCTCTGCTCGACACGTTTGACTGCCACGTCAAACTTTAACCATTGAATACCGTGAGCGATCTTTATTTGTCAAAGAACCATCCGAAAACTCTTTTACTTGAAGGAAACTTCGAGTGTGGGCTTTCTTTGTCTCTTTTTTACTTGACTTACAATACCGTCTTTAGAGATGTTAGAAACTAATATGATCTGCCCGATCTCCTGCATTTTGAACCTTGGGGTTCTTTAATGCGGAACCTGGGATTAACGGACTCTGGCCTACACCTCTTGTCGGTTTTGCCCTGCACTAATACTGACTGCACTTTATTTCGGATGCACGACATTCCAGTTTCGCAAATTGCTTGACACCTTGCCGCTCGCTACCCAATGCCACCCCGACTTGCCTTGAACGGCACCGTTTTGCTAGTATTTTCGCTTGCCCCTAATACTCAATTATGGGCGCTGTAGGTTGTCCCTCCATTACGCATTTGCGCGTACTGTATTGCGGACGCTGTCACATTGCCGATGTAGCTCAGTTGGTAGAGCAGTTGATTTGTAATCATCAGGTCGTAGGTTCAAGTCCTATCATCGGCTCCAATGTTTTCAAGAACTTATGGGTATTTTTGGTGAATTTCAACAAATCCAAAAGGCACTGTAGTGGAAATTGTAACAACCCCCTGCACTCCTGTTCGCTCTCTTGCTTAGTTTTCGTCTTTCTCTCCGCCGACGCATAATACGCCTCACGGCTCACTTTCAACAACCGGCACATTATCCTTACCGGATAGTTGCCTCTCGCTCGCTCGATGAACCCGTACCGCTCTACCCGTTCCCCTATTCCCCTCTGCCGAAGATAAGCGCCGCCTTTTTTAGGATCTCTACCTCCATCTTCAGCTCGCGTACCTCCTTCCGCATCAGCAGCTTCCCCTTGTCAACCTCGCCCTCTTACGTCCTCACATACTCCGTCTTCCACTTGTACAGCGTCTGCTGGTTCACCCCAGTCTCAGCACCAGCCCCGCCCGATACCGCCGCACCACCTCTCTCTTGAACTCTTCGTCATATCTCTTCATAATATCTCCATTATAAGAGACTTTTCTGTGTCGTTTCATTAGACCACCTCATCGAAGGAATTTTCACTCTAACGGCCTGCTCGGAGCCGGAAAAGAATATCAGTGCTAAACGCCCGAAGGCATCGAAGGAATTTTCACTTGGCGGATCGTGACGAGCTCGGCGATCTCCTCATGTGCTAAACGCCCGAAGGCATCGAAGGAATTTTCACGCCTCCACATTAGCTATCCTTTTTCGTCGCTTACTGTGCTAAACGCCCGAAGGCATCGAAGGAATTTTCACCAGGACGGAACAGACGAGACGCCCGACCGAGTTGTGTGCTAAACGCCCGAAGGCATCGAAGGAATTTTCACCCCCGAACGCAAACGCAAGCACTTTTGACTGAATATGTGCTAAACGCCCGAAGGCATCGAAGGAATTTTCACAAAGCCATTGGTTAGACGTGTAAAACGTCGCATGCTGTGCTAAACGCCCGAAGGCATCGAAGGAATTTTCACATGTGTAAATTTTCAATTACAGAGGAGACAGAAAATGTGCTAAACGCCCGAAGGCATCGAAGGAATTTTCACCTGCCGGAGACACAGATCAGCCTGACCACGGCGGGTGCTAAACGCCCGAAGGCATCGAAGGAATTTTCACATCGCTACAAAAAGGCGGTCACAAAGGAATCGTTCTG
>CAZOXY010000061.1:0-21922 GCA_964583955.1 uncultured Chloracidobacterium sp.
ATTGCTAGATTTATCATACATTATTGTACGTTCATCTAGTCATGACCCTTGTTTTAAATGGAAGTTGTAGAGAAAAAGGCTCGCTGGAAATTCTGGAAGCGGTACAAAGGTTTGCCGCCGACTGTTTTTGCGCTCAGCGCCGTCAGCTTTCTCAATGACGTCTCAAGCGAGATGATCTATCCGCTTTTGCCCGCATTTTTGTTCCTCAGCCTGGGTGCGACGCCGTTTGCCATAGGTTTGATCGAAGGAATTGCCGAATCCGCCGCCAGCATTCTTAAACTTTTTTCCGGTTACTTGAGCGACAGGTTCAGCCGCCGCAAACTGCCTGTTTTTATGGGCTATTCGCTGGCCGCTGTCGCAAGGCCGCTGCTTGCCTTTGTCACGACATGGCCGCAGGTGCTGTTCGTAAGGACGGCGGACCGCGTTGGCAAGGGGATCCGCGGAGCGCCGCGTGACGCACTTTTGGCGGCGGACGTGCCGTATGAAAAGCGCGGCCTTGCATTCGGCTTTAACCGGGCAGCCGATCATCTGGGCGCGGTCGTCGGGCCGGTCATCGCGTTCCTGCTGCTGACATTTCTGGCGGCAAACCCAGAGGAGCCTACGGCAAAGGAATATCAGCAAGTGTTTTTATTTGCGTCGATACCGGTCGTGCTGGGGCTTTTTGTGGTGATCTTTTTTGTTCATGAGGAAAGGCCGGCGGCGACGATTTCATCGGACGATCCCATAAAATTCTCGCTGCGGGAATTTGACGGAAATTTCCTGCGGTTTCTCGGCGTCATTGCCCTGTTCACGCTTTCAAATTCGACAGATGCCTTTTTATTGCTGCGAGCGGAACAGGCGGGCATCGCGCCGGCAATGCTTCCGCTTTTGTGGATGGTGCTGCATTTCAGCAAGGTGTTCTTTTCGCTTTTGGGCGGCGACCTTTCGGACAAGATCGGCCGAAAGACGATGATAATTACCGGATGGGCGGTTTACGCTCTTGTCTATGCTGGATTCGCCTTTGTGGAGTCGGCATGGCAGGCGTGGATGCTTTTCATCATCTACGGAGCTTATTTTGGCCTGACCGAGGGGGTCGAAAAAGCTCTGGTCGCGGACATGGTCCGGGATGAAAAACGCGGCACCGCGTTTGGCTTTTACAATCTTGCATACGGGATAACGGTCTTTCCGGCGTCACTGATGTTCGGTTTTCTCTGGTACCAATTCGGTGCGGCGGCGGCGTTCCTGACCAGCGCCGCCATATCACTGTTGGCGATCATCCTTATTATTCCCATACGTTCGCGGCCCGCCGAACCGGAACAAGGCAAGGTGTAAAGCCAGATCGAGCGTTGGAAATATGATATGGTCTCTTTCTTTCTTCTTTGCGATCTCTTTGCGAGCATTGCGGCTTTGCGTGTGAAAAACAGTTTCTACGCCTAGACGCAAAGCCCGCAAAGAAAGAATGAAAAAGCCTGCATCGC
Organism: uncultured Chloracidobacterium sp.; assembly: GCA_964583955.1. Taxonomy (GTDB): domain Bacteria; phylum Acidobacteriota; class Blastocatellia; order Pyrinomonadales; family Pyrinomonadaceae; genus OLB17. Next base: position 1,458 of record CAZOXY010000061.1, read on the forward strand.
CTGATCGGGGACAATTAGTTGATAGATGACACGAAAAACCCCGCGTCGAATAACCACATCGGACGCGGGGTTGCTTTGTTTGGTTTCTAGCGAATTCCCGAAGCTAATCGCTAAACTTGACGGAGTTTATGGCGGTGCGAAAGGCCGTGTTGTAACGCGAAGAGTCCGTCTGCGGCGTTACGGTCGCCATATAGAACGTCTCGCCGCTTCTTAGCTGCGCCGTATAGATCGTGACGATCTCGGTTCCGCCATAGATCGGCGAGCGGCCCGACAATGTGGTCATTATCGCCGAGCGTCCGCCAAGCCGTGTGCTTCTGGCCGAGCCCTGCTGTCGCAGATATGTGTTTGCCTGAAGCAGGCCGTTTATCAACTCCTGCGAATCGCGGGAAAGATTGTTGTTCTGGCCGCGATGGATGCCGAGCATCAGTCCGTGCGTGATGCCGTCATTGCCATAGGCTCCTTCCGGAGCAAAGCTCACGCTTGACTGGCTGCCGAATTCGCGCCAGTTGCTGGGGACGTTCATGCGAAGCCAGTTTCCGCCCGAAAATGCCTTTTGATTTCTGGACGGGGCCGGAACGTTGTTTGAATATCGTCCGCCTGCCATCGGGTTTTCCGTCGGCTGCTGTGATTGCTGTGACTGCTGGATCTGAGCCATGGTCCTGGCCGCAGGCATTCTTCTGAGCCGTGCCTGAGCGCTTTCAAACCCGGCCGTCACCTTGATCGGGTTGGACGAAACGCGAAGATACCGGGCCTCATTATTTATATTCTGAAAACGATTGCCCGGATCGGGGTGGCTGCTGAGCCATTCCGGCCCGCCTCCGCCGCCTTGTCCCGCAATGGTCTGGAACATATTTGCCAGGTCGCGCGGATCGTAACCGGCGTTTGCCATTATCTGAGCGCCGAGGACGTCGGCCTGTGTCTCATATTTGCGGCTGTATTTCAGTGCGCCGACGCCAAAACCTATCTGGCTGCCTGCGCCGATGACCTGTCCCAGCCCGCCGCCGATCACCGCTCCGGCTATCTGGCCGAGAATTGAACCGATCTGCAGCTTTTGCGTTTCGGTTGCCTGGGCCGTTGCGTGGCGAAGGGCAACGTGGCTTATCTCGTGCGCCATCACACCCGCCATCTCGCCTTCATTTTTTGCGGCCTCGATCATGCCGCGATTTACGTACATCGGCCCGCCCGGCAGGGCAAAAGCGTTGATATCGCTGGCATTTACGACCTTAAAGCTGTATTGAAACTGCGATTGGCGAAACTGCTGCGGGATCGCCGCGACCAGCCTTGCTCCCACGTCCTCAATATAACTCGCTACCTGTCTGTCGTTGACAAGCGGAAATTGCTGATCTACCTGTGCCGAAGCGTCGCGCCCGAGTTTGACGTCATCCTCCACCTTGTATTTATTTTTTGGAAGACTGACCTTGGTCTGTGCATACGCCGCCATCGGGGCAAATGCCATTGTCCAGATCATCGAAGCGGCAAATATCGCTGTTTTGAATTGTCGAGTTCTCATAAACGGTTCCTCCCGTAAGGTCTCTAAAAGACAAAAAATGTTCAGTTATAAAAGATGGTCTGTATTTTAACACATTGGGGAGAATACCAGACAACAAGTGTAGGATGACCTTTTGGCCGGGCGGGGTTTGCGAAAAAATGGCCGGGCCGATGTCGGTTGACAATATTTTACACAGCCTGGCGCAGGTATTCGGCCGGAGCCGAACGGCCAGAAAATGACATATCGAAGGAAATAGAGGGCCTTAATGATCCAATCGTGAATAAGGCGCGTGATCGTTCACCGCCTTTTTTCGCTCAGTTGTTTCGACTGGCGAAAGGGCATGTTTGATGCGGTCTATGAGTTCTCTTACATCACGTGAAGTAAGGTCGCCCTCGTTTTTGCGTTCGACCAGAAATGCAAATGCCAGGTCGTTGCTCAGATCGTTCATCAGGTCCATGATCTTGGTATCCCTCCAAACCTCTGCCCCGCCGATATGACATCAGCACGGGGCTTTGGCGTTGTTTGATGAAAACAAGGTTATGAAACCGATGTTACCTTGATGTTAACCAAATGTTAACTCTTTCGGGGAAAATAAAGACGGACAATTTTATTTAAGTATAATTTAAACACTTGATAGGGCGTGGTGTGCAAACATAGACGCATAGTTCATTTGCGGACGGAAGACGAATAAAGCAGCGGACACCGCCGATCAATGAAAGTTAAAATGAGAATTTTTAAGACATCAGGGATCACTTCGGTTTTCGCATTGCTCACATTGGCTGCGGTGATGATCGCGTGCAGCGGGCAAAAGTTCGGCGAAGGCGGCGGTGCGGGCGGCGGCGGAACCGTCAGGCTTCAGGGAACCGGAGCAAGTTTTCCCAAACCCATTTACGACAAATGGGTGAGCGAATTTGGCAAGATAAGGCCAAATGTCAGGATCGATTATCAATCGACAGGATCGGGAGCCGGACAAAAGGCACTGCTTTCAAAAACATCTGATTTCGGGGCGTCGGACGACCCGATGAGCGATGAAACAATGGCCGAGGCCGGAACTCCGATACTGCATATACCGACGGTGCTGGGCGCGGTCGTGCTGACCTATAACCTTGAGGGCGTGACACAGTCCATCAAGCTCTCGCCGCAGGTCATAGCGGATATTTATCTTGGCAATATAAAACGCTGGAGCGACGAACGCCTGAAAGCGGACAATCCGGACATAATGTTCCCGGACGCGGAAATATTGCCGGTCTATCGCGCTGATTCGAGCGGCACGTCGGCAGTTTTCACCGATTTTCTGACAAAGACCAATGCGGAATGGGCCGAAAAGGTCGGTACGAACAAACAGCCAAGCTGGATCACGGGCGTCGGCGTCGGGGCCAAGGGAAACGACGGTGTGATGGGACAGGTAAAGCAGACGCCGAATTCGATAGGCTATGTCGAACTGACATTCGCCAAGGCGAACAACCTGCCGGCGGCAAAAGTGAAAAATAAGGCGGGTGAATTTGTCGAAGCCTCGCTCGAATCCGTCTCAGAAGCGGCGGCGGGTTCGGCCGCGGCAATGCCGGACGACCTGAGAGCGCAGATCACCAATGCGGACGGAACCGGCTCGTACCCGATAGCAAGCTACACCTACATCCTCGTTTATCAGGAACTGCCAGACGAAACACGCGGCAAGGCTCTGGTTGATTTTCTCTTTTGGGCGGTTACGGATGGCGAGAAGTATGTCGAAGACCTGCATTATGCCCCGCTGCCTAAAGAGGTAATGGAAAAGGTCGCGGTCAAGATAGATTCAATAACCAGCGGAGGCAAGCCGCTGAGGCGATAAGATCACACATTGGCAAATACCGGAACCACAGGAGATAAGGTCTTTCAGGCCATTGTGTTTGCTGCCGCCCTTTCGATCGTTCTGATCGTCGCGGCAGTGATAGCCGTTATGTATCAAAGCGCGGTGCCGAGCATTGAACGTTTCGGCATCGGGTTCCTATTCGGACGCGAATGGAAGCCCGCTCAGGAAGAGTTCGGCGCGCTGCCGTTCATTTTCGGTACGGTCACGTCATCGGTCATAGCTCTGATACTTTCGATCCCGATATCGCTCGGGATAGCGATCTTCCTGGTCGAACAGGCCCCGAAAAAGCTCGCACGGCCGATCGCCTTTATGGTCGAGCTGCTAGCGGCGATACCGTCGGTCGTTTACGGGCTGTGGGGAATATTCGTTCTGGCCCCGCTGATCCGCGAATACATCGGCCCGTTCCTGCAAACGTATCTCGGCTTTTTGCCGCTATTTCAGGGACGCATAACGGGCATAGGAATGTTGACGGCCGGGATCATTTTGGCGCTGATGATAACGCCGATCATAACGGCGGTCGTGCGTGATGTGCTTGAGGCGGTTCCGCATACACAGCGTGAAGCGGCGCTTGCGCTCGGCGCGACCAAATGGGAAACGACATTGATCGTGCTGGGCAACGCGGCGTCCGGCATTGCCGGAGCTGTCGTTCTGGGCCTGGGCCGAGCGGTCGGCGAAACGATGGCGGTGACGATGGTGATAGGCAATTCGCCGCAGATAGCCGCGTCGCTTTTTGAACCGGCAAATACCATCGCGTCGCTGCTTGCCGCCAATTTTGCCGAGGCGACCGATGAGATATACATGAGCGCGCTGATAGAGATCGGGCTGGTGCTTTTTCTGGTGACGTTTGTGGTAAACGCATTTGCAAAGCTTTTGATAATGAGCGTGGCGCGCAAAACTAACAGCGCTAAACACGCATGATATTCAATTCCGTATTCTTCGTGGTTTTGTATGAGAAAAAACCGGACACGGGGGACAGGGAAAAAGAACTTGGAATGATGCCGAAACTTATACGGCGGTACTTTATTTGATGACAAAGACGATAGGCAGCATCGACCGGCGGCGGGTGGTCAACATGATAATGACCAGCCTGACGGCCGTCTGCGCGGTTTTTGCGATAGCTGTGCTGGTGGCGATACTCGGGTACATCGGCGTTCGCGGCATCTCTTCGCTGAGCATCGAATTTTTGACCGATACGCCAAAACCTGTCGGCGAAGGCGGCGGCATCGGCAACTCGATACTCGGTTCGGCCATCATGACGCTGTTGGCGGCATTTCTCGGTTTGCCGGTCGGCATTGCGGCCGGGGTCTATTTGGCGGAGTTTGGCAGGAACTGGTTCGGCAGCACGGTCAGGTTCGTTGCCGACACGCTCATCGGCGTTCCGTCGATAATTATCGGCATATTTGTTTACACGCTGGTCGTTTTGCCGATGGGGCGGCAATCGGGCTTTGCGGGCGGGCTGGCGCTGGCGATCATAATGATCCCGATAGTTGCCCGCACGACCGAAGAGATGATCAGCCTTGTGCCAAACTCGATGCGTGAAGGCGCCTTGGCGCTAGGCGCTCCGCAATGGCGCGTTACGTGGAACATCATTCTGCCGGCGGCCGCGTCAGGCATAGCGACGGGAGCGATGCTGGCGATCGCCCGCGTTACGGGAGAGACGGCACCGCTGCTCTTTACGGCATTGAACAGCCGTTTTTACAACTATTATCTTGATCAGCCGATGTCGTCGCTGACGGTGCAGATATACAACTACGCGACCGGCCCATTCGAGGTAGAACACGCTATGGCATGGGCGGCGACGCTGCTTCTGGTCGCATTGATACTGGTGATAAATATCGTGGTCAGGGTCGTTACAAGAAAGAGGTATTAGGAATGTGGACTTCGGCTTTTGGTCTTCGGTCTTTGTTTTTTGCTAAGGCCAGAGTCCGAAGACCAAAGACCATTTTAATAGAATGCAAAGCAAAATAAGCGTAAAAAATCTGGACTTCTTTTACGGCAGCAATCAGGCGCTGCATGATATCTCCATCGAGATACCGGAACGTGAGGTCATAGCATTCATAGGGCCATCGGGCTGCGGCAAGTCAACTTTTCTGCGCACGCTGAACCGGATGAACGACACGATAGCCATTGCCCGCGTGAATGGCTCCGTAGTCATAGACGGCAGGAATATCTATGCGCCGGGAACGGACGTTGTGGCGTTGAGAAGAAAGGTCGGGATGGTGTTTCAAAAATCGAATCCGTTCCCTAAATCGATATTTGAGAACGTGGCGTACGGCATTCGCATCAACGGCATTCATTCAAACAAGGCCGACATGGAGGAACGTGTCGAGCAGGCCCTGAGAAACGCCGCGTTGTGGGATGAGGTAAAGGACAGGCTGAGCGCATCCGCTTTTGGGCTTTCGGGCGGCCAGCAGCAGCGGCTTTGCATTGCAAGAGCGTTGGCGGTTCAGCCCGAAGTGATATTGATGGACGAACCTGCGTCGGCGCTCGACCCGATAGCGACGCAAAAGATAGAAGAACTTGTCGTGGAACTGAAACGCGATTACACCATCGTCATCGTCACGCACAACATGCAGCAGGCGGCCCGCGTTTCTGACCGGACGGCATTTTTCATGCTTGGAAAACTGGTCGAATTTAACCCGACGCAGAAGATGTTCACCAATCCGGACGAAAAGCTGACCGAAGATTACATAACCGGCAGATTTGGGTAGAAAACGGCAAAAAAGTCCTTTATTTATTGCATTTGTGTTAGTCTTTACAGACTTGGGTACTGAAAATGGAACGCAGAATCATCGATCAACAATTGGACCTCCTGCGGGATAAGATCCTGCTGCTTGGAGGAGCGACCGAGGCGGCCCTTAACCGCGCGATGCAATCGCTTGTGGAACGCGACAGCCAACTGGCGCAAAAGGTTTTGGACGAGGACCGGGTCATCGACCAGATGGAACTGGAGATAGACCGCATGAGCATAGAGATACTTGCGTTGCAGCAGCCGGCCGCACACGATCTGCGGTTCGTTATCTCTGTCGCAAAAATAACGCCGATCCTGGAGCGGATCGCCGATCACGCTTCGAATATCGCCAACGCAGCTCTGGTGATAAACACCGAACCGCAGCTTAGGAATTATATCGAATTTCCGATGATGGCACAGACCGCAGCGGAAATGCTCCGTGCGGCACTGGATGCCTTTACCTCCGAAGATGCTCAAACCTCGCGTGAGGTTATCAAACGCGACAAGGAGATAGACGCCGCGTATAAACGTGTGTTCAACATACTGCTGGAGATGATGATAGAAGACCCGTCCATTACAACCGGGGCCGCCCATCTGCTGTTCGTCGCAAAACACCTTGAACGCATCGGCGATTACGTAACGGATATCTGCGAACTGAACGTCTATCTGACCGAAGCCGCGTTCATAAAGCACAGCAAATAGGGTGAATATCGACCCACTGCCTTTTGATAATGCTGCTAAATAGATTCGCTATACTTAGCAAACTCTGGAACCTTGCTAAGTATAGCGAATTTACTTAGCAAAGATTCTGCCAGAATATATCGATAAAGGGTGATGGGCTTAGGATAATAAGGACCTAAACAGGCCGGCTTAGTGCTGCCGCATAGGGCGACCTCAGAAACTGCTATTTAAGGTTTCATTTCGGCATAATCGTTGCATCTTGGCTCGGAACGTCCATCGAAAGCCGCATAGACACCGTATGATCTGTAATTCTTTACGCGATCGAGGATGTTCTTTTTTTCGGCCGTATCCGGGAGATTGGTTGAAAGATCGTCTAGAACATCCGACAATTTATCTCCCCGGCTTTTACAGTTGATAGCCCTGAATATCTTGGTGTCGCTCTCACTCTCACCGGCGACGGCGATAAAACTAAATGACCATGGCAGATCAATTGCGGCAAAATGATAAACATGTCCTTTCAAAAGCGAGACACTTTCTAGTAACGAGGTTTGCTTGTTTGTAGGGTCTGTCAGGTCATAAACAAAAAAGCCGTTTGCCAGTCCTCTCTCTACAAAAAAGCCAGGATAGAATTTTTGCCCTGCCTTACGGATCGAAGAATGCAGAGTTGCGGCAAATTTCTCTAAGCCTCCCACGGTTCTTAGATCTTCTTCCGTCGGAATGCGAGGGATAGGTCGGTCATATGAACTGCAATATTCGTTAGGGCCGTCAAACATCATATAGAATCCATAGCGGCGGTAATTGGCGACCCGCGTTAAGATATCTTTCTTGTTCGACGAAGGCTTCAGATTGGTATCGAGGTATTTGACTACATCGCTGAGTTTGTCGCCGCTATTACGGCAATCAATATTCTTAAAGACCTTAAGATCGCCATTTTGCAGTATCGCAATATGGGGAGCCGCCTTTTCAAAACTTATAGGAGCAAAGTAGTAAATGTGTTCATTGATGAAATTGATACAGTTTTTCTTACCGACCCTGTAATTATTGGAAATATCCGTGAGATCCTGGACAAAAAAATCTTTTCTATATTTCTCGAATGATTTGTAGTCCGGAAACAGATCGTCAAGAATTGTCGCGAGTTCGCCTAGTATTTGATCGCGGTCGTAACGAACATCCGAGTTCAGCGAACATTTCTCTGACTGCGCTGGTTTAGAGTTATTGGCCGGATATGCCACCTCACTGTCACGAAACTTTCCTGCGGCGGCTGTACCGCTAACAATCAAAATTAAGAGCAATGATTTTGCCGGGCGCGGTATTCTCATCGTTTTCTCATTTCTCAATTTTTCCAGCTTGTTACACATTTCAACTCCGAAAGTCACGGTAAGTACCTTATAGTTCCGAAGGTAGTGTCTATCTAAATGGAAAAACCTAGCTCCACCAACATTCCAAAGCTTACTGTAGCACGAGATCCTGGTGGGTTACGATAAAGATCGCAAGAAAGATGTTATAGGGGCCATCTTGTCGAGAATGCCGTCGGCCTGTTCTGATACCTGACGGTGAAAGGTTGAAACGAAGGTTTTTCACACCGCTTTTCCGACATCACGATCAAATCGAACCTTTCCTAAGAAAAATTTTCGCAGATGGTTTTTCTCGGGGCCATAATGGCATCTTGCCCTTTTCTCACGGCCTTACTGGTCGTCAGTGATTTTTTTCTTCGTCACAATAGACACCGCATCGGGCTGTCGTTTATATTTAGGTATTCATTTAACACTTATTTAACATAACCGGAGATACGGAAAAATGGCTTTTAGCTTCTTGCCCCGTGAGGATGAATACTTTCTCTACTTCACCCAAATGACCTCCAAGATACAGGAGGCGGCAAAGATACTCGCGGAGATGGTCAACGATGACAACGGCGACCGGATGCTTTACATCAAGCGGATAAAGGAGGTCGAACACGCCTGTGACGACCTGATGCACAAGATAACCACCAAGCTCAACAAGTCATTTATCACACCCTTTGACCGCGAAGATATCTACACGCTCTCTGTCGCCCTGGACGACATCTGCGATTACATAGATGCCGGAGCTCGGGCAATGGTGATGTATGACATACAAAACTCGAACGATCATATCCGCCAGCTTGCCGAGGTGATACATAAACAGTCATGGCAGGTACACGGAGCCGTATCGATGCTCAGTAAGCCGAACGGGATAACCTCATATATCGTTGAGATCCACCGTTTGGAAAATGAGGCTGACGACGTATATTTTCGCGCGATAGCAGAGCTGTTCCAACGATCGACCGACGCGCTTGAGGTCATCAAGTACAAGGAGCTTTACGAGATACTGGAAAGCGCGACCGACCTCTGCGAAGGTGCGGCAAATATCATTGAAAGCATTGTGTTGAAACACAACTAACCGGCGGCAGCCAACTTTTTTATGGAAGGACAGTACGCGGCCCTCAGCCTGGTCATATTCATAATCTTTGTAGCGCTTGTTTTTGATTACATCAACGGTTTTCACGACGCCGCAAATTCGATAGCAACGGTCGTGGCGACGAGGGTGTTGTCGCCCGGCGTTGCGGTTGCCTGGGCGGCGTTCTTCAATTTTGTCGCCTTTATCGTTTTTGGGACGGCAGTCGCCAAGACCATCGGCGGCGATATGGTCGATATCACGGTCATTCCCGGCAACGACCAGCTTCTTGTTCTGCTGGCCGCCGTTCTGGGGGCGGTCGTGTGGAACCTGATCACGTGGTATCTCGGCCTGCCGACATCAAGCTCTCACGCTCTGGTCGGAGCCTATGCCGGAGCCGCTCTTTCTTCCTACGTGTGGCATTTCGGATTTTTTGGAATGGAAACCGTCCTAAAGGCCGAAGGCTGGATAAAGACCATTGCCTTTATCATCCTGTCGCCGCTTTTGGGAATGATCCTCGGTTTTGCGATGATGATCGCGGTCTATTGGATATTTCGCCGCGTCTCGATCAAAAAGGTCGATCGCGGATTTCGCATCGGACAGCTTTTTTCGGCGGCGGCTTATTCGCTCGGCCACGGCGGCAACGACGCGCAAAAAACAATGGGCATCATAACCATCGTTCTTGTTTCCGGCGGATTTTTGACAATGGACCCCGGCGGAAAACTGCCCGAACCGCCGCTTCCGGTCATCTTGGCGGCACATTTAGCGATCGCTCTCGGGACACTTTCGGGCGGCTGGCGGATCGTTAAAACAATGGGAACGAAGATCGCAAAACTACAGCCCGTAGGCGGATTCTGTGCCGAAACGGCCGGCGCGGCGACGTTATTCGGAGCTACCATAGCGGGCATTCCCGTTTCTACCACGCATACCATTACCGGGGCCATTGTCGGCGTCGGAAGCGCAAAGCGCCTTTCGGCCGTCAAATGGGGCGTTGCCGGCCGCATCGTCTGGGCGTGGGTATTGACGATACCGATGGCCGCCCTTATTTCCGGCCTTTGCTACGGCATAATTCTTATAATTGAAAAACTCACCGGAAAGATCTGACTGAAGCGGCACGCCAGGCAAGACGGTTGCTGCTCCGGTCCGTATGGCTTGCTTTCCGCCCTGTAAAAGCGCAATGATTTGGGTATGACGGCCGTTTTAGAAGATGTACGGATGCTTGAGGATTATCTGGTGATGCCGGAGGCGGAGATCGTCGAACGCGTCGAATCCGCTCGCGAGGCGCTTGGCAAGAGAGTTGTTATCCTCGGCCACCATTATCAGCGTGATGATGTTATCCGTCACGCCGACCTTCAAGGCGATTCTTACCAGCTTTCCGTGATGGCCGCAAAGGCCGACGCAGATTACATCGTCTTTTGCGGCGTTCATTTTATGGCCGAATCGGCATACGTTCTCGGCCGCGAGGGACAGCAGGTGATATTGCCCGACTTAGGCGCAGGATGTTCGATGGCGGACATGGCAAACATCGATCAGGTCGAGGACGCGTGGGAACAGCTTCGTGAGATAGGTGTTCTCAATTCGCGCGTGGCGCCGATAACCTATATGAACTCCACCGCCGCGATCAAAGCTTTTTGCGGCCGCAACGAAGGCGTTGTCTGCACATCATCAAACGCCGTTCCGCTTTTTGACGTTTATCTGAAGGAATACGACAAGATGTTCTTCTTTCCCGACCAGCATCTTGGCCGCAACACGGGTGCGAAGTTCGGCATACCGCTGGACAAGATGGTCGTCTGGAATCCGCACGAAGAGTTTGGCGGCAACACGCCCGAACAGCTTCTTGACGCCAAATTGATATTGTGGCGCGGACACTGTTCCGTACACGGCCGCTTTAAGGACTGGCACGTGGACAAGATCCGCGAACAGGTTCCCGGCGTTAAGGTGCTGGTTCATCCCGAATGCACGTACGAGGTCGTGCAGAAAAGCGATCTGAACGGTTCGACCAGCTTTATCATCAAAACGGTCGAGGAATCGCCAAGCGGTTCAAAGTGGGCCATCGGGACCGAGGTAAATCTGGTCAATCGGCTTGCCCAACGTTTTCCTGATAAGGAGATACACCTGCTGGCCCCCGACCTGTGCATGTGCGCCACAATGTACCGCATAGCTCCGCAAAACCTAGCATGGGCGCTTGAAAATCTTGCCGACGGCAACGTTGTGAACGAGATCATCGTTGACGGTGATACAAAGCATTACGCCAACATCGCCCTCGAACGGATGATCTCAATGACGGAGAGGCGATAGCATCCGGGTATTATGAAACTACTATTTTACGCATTTCTGCTTTTCGTATTCACCATTTGTGTGAGCGCACAGTCAACGAATAAAGGAACACTAGAGGGAATCATTATCGACGAGTTCGGAGCTGTCATACCGCAGGTACGAATCCATGCCAAGAGCAAAGATGGAAAGACTTTTGAAACAACCTCTAACGCGGACGGTACTTACAAACTTGTAATGGAAGCCGGAATTTTTTCATTATTTTTTTCTCTTAAACCGTTTGAGCCTTTTAAGATTGAAGAATATCAGATGCCTGACACTAGAATGAGATTGGATGTAAGCCTGATCTGCAAAGATTGTGAAGTAATAATTCATTAAATGGCAGAATTAAACAATAAACTACCCGACAATACGTCGGGCAGTTTTTATGTTGACAAGATGTGCATAGATTGCGATGTCTGCCGCGACACAGCCCCCGCAAATTTCAAACGCAACGACAACAAGGAATATTCCTACGTTTACAAACAGCCCGAAACGCCGGAAGAGCTTGAACTCTGCAAAGAATCCTTAATGGCCTGTCCCGTTGACGCCATTGGCGATAACGGATGACCTTCTCTTTCATGCCAGGTTGCGGAAGCTCGCACGAAGTAAGGGCATTTCCTCAAGTAAAAACCGCTTGCAGCCAACCGCCAACCGCCAACTGTAAAACCGGCCTTAAATTATTTCATCACGAAAGCCCTGCGCAGGTGATAAGATATTTACATCTAAACAACTGTTGCCGAACCTGTTTCGGTTTTTTTGCTTTTACGCTTTGTTGGAGGGAACTATATGAGGAACAGATCTTTAATACTTGCTTTAACCATGCTATTCACATCAGTTGCGGCATTTGGGCAGACGTCGTGGCTTGACCGGCCGTTGACCACGAATTGGAATCGAACAGCGACAGTGCCGACGGCACCGCGCGCCGCGGGCGACCTGCCGACCACGGCCCAATGCCGCTCACAGATACGAACCGCAGCGAGCGCGGCCGACAGGGCCGTGACGGCCAGAGGCTGGCATCTTTTCGGCCCGGCGTATGTTCACGGCCAGGTAACGATCGTCACGGCCATGGCAAGCGTTGACGGCATGTGCAGGCCAAATCAATATAACGGTTTTGTTTTTGTCGGAACACGTTTTGCCGGAACGCTTGCTCCGGTGCCGACCGATTCGCGAACGGACGGGGCCATCGGACGGATCAGTCTTTACACACCGGACGAACTCACGGTCGAATTTGCGCGTTACGGCGCGAACGATGCTCTCTGCTGTCCTTCGCGGACAAGCCTGGTCTCTTATGAACTGACGAGCGGTGTTCGCGGGGTTTTGAGAGCGACTGATGTTTCAACCAGCGACAATTGTCGGGACGACGGCGGCATTACGACGCAGGACAACGTCATAACCGGCACGGTCACATATCGCCAGCGAACGGCCTTGCCGCGAAACGCCGTGTTGACGGTAAAGCTGCTTGACGTTTCGCGTGCGGATGCGGCGGCGGACACCATTGCCGAACAGCGTATTGAAACGGCGGGCAAACAGGTCCCGATCTCGTTCGAGCTGGTTTACGACCAGCGTCGGATACGCGAGCGAAACCGCTACGCCGTACGCGCGGAGATATACGACGGCGACCGCCTGCTGTTCACGACCGATACTAGCCATCCTGTCCTGACGCAGGGAAATCCGCGAAACGTTGATATTACATTGGTCGCGGCGGGCGGTCGCGGGCAAACGGGACAGAACCGCGATTCGGTGATAAACGGCACCGTGACGTACCGCCAGCGAATCGCTCTGGAACGCAATTCGGAAGTGACGGTACGCCTTGTCGATTCGTCCGATCCTGACGGAGAGACTCTTGCCGAAACGACGGTCAATACTGGCAGCCGCCAGGTGCCGATCGCGTTTCAGCTTGATTATGACCGGCGCGACATACGGCAGGGCAGAAATTACGAACTCCGCGCGGAGATACGCTCGAACGGCAGCCTCCGCTTCAACACGCCCGAAGGCCGCCGCGTAACTTTGACCGGAAACACCACACGGAACGTCGAACTTGTTCTTGTCCCCGCACAGGACGGGCCAACGGCAGTTACAGGCCATTCGCTGAACCTTTCAAAATTTGGGATCGGTTCAATGCAGATCGAAGGCAGATCGACCGATGTTGTCGTCAGCGGCCGCGTGACGGTCAGCGAGGACGGCTCGGCGGCCGTCGCGCTTACGCGACACAACGGAACGATCTCGTTTGACGGAAAGCTGACCTCGTACAGCGACGGCGTTCTGGAAATAACCGTCGCCAATTCCGGCGATGCTGACGCCAGCGGCAAGATAGAGGTCAGATACTCCGGCAGCCGATTGAATTCGCTTACGACCTCCGATCTTGTATTGGATGGACAAAAGGTAACATTGAGGTTCTAGGTCTTTTACCTGACCCGTTCGCAGCAAGGCGGCAGAAATGCCGCCTCTTTTTTGTGCAAATTTTCAGCGGGAGAGCGTCCTATGGACTAGTACAGGTAATTTTTCCAATAGGAGCGATCATCGGAGAATATTAAAAATGGGATTTGTAGATAATAAATATAAGAAGATAAGGCCGATAAAGCAGGTTCACAGAAACAGCTGTTGGGCGGCATGTTTGGAATGGTGGCAGAAGGCAATGGGTTTCTCAACGGTCTATTCGCAATCGGCACTGAGAAAAGAAGCGGATATAAAAGCAATGTATTCCAGTGACAGCACCACGGGAGGCATTCTCAAAAAAAGCCACAAGGATTATGGTGTTTTGGAAAAACACGAGCTGTTGAGCCTGTTAGGACAGCCGAGATTCACAATGAATGTAATGGAATCACCTGCCCCTCAGGGAGAAATGATAGATACCGTGCTGGGAACGAATGGCCCTATCATCATCGGCTACTATGACGGGGTCGTGATGGGAAATCACCTGAATGTCATATGCGGTTATGACAGTTCGCTTCAATTTGTAGAAGTGATGGAACCGAGAACGGGCAAATTTGTTGAGAAGGGTCTCAGCGAGTTCATTGGCAGTTCAGATGCGAATATATTGGCTTGGAAAAGGTATTCTCCGGGAGGCTAGATCCTTAACGCTCAAAGAATTGGGGACGGCGATGTTTGTTGGCACCTTTTCCGCCTATAGCTCAAGTTTGATCCAGCCGTTCTCTACCTCGACCTTGTAGGTCGTGACGGGGCAGGACGGTTTGGTAAAGCATTCGCCTGTGCGGACATCAAAACGCCAATGGTGAAATTCGCATTCGACTACCGGGCCGGTCAGGGGCGAATCGGCAAGCGGATAGCCTTTGTGAGGGCAAAAATTCTCTATCGCGTAAAACTTTCCGTCCACGTTATACAACGCCACTTCCGAGCCGTCCTTTAGCTTGACCGTGGCGCCTCTGCCGGGCGGCACCGATGCCTCGTGTCCGACGGTTATGACGCGTCCCTGCGTCCTTGGTTTTCTTTTGTTCGTTCTTGTCTTTCCCATCCTTTTATCTGATGGTCACATATCATGTGCCGTGTGTTCAACAGGGCAGCGGCAGGAAGGGGCTTGCTTTATACGCCGAAGTCCAACAAAATATAAGAAATGGCACAGAACACAACCGACAGTGGTGAAAAGGCCCGAAGGCGGTGCCGCGAAATAATGACCGCGGCGGTCAGAACAGCGTCCGCCGCCGACCCGCTGAACGCCGTGTCCACAATGATGCGCGACGGCGACGTGGGCAGCGTCCCGATAGTTGACGGCGAAAGGCTGATCGGGATAATAACCGACCGCGACATCGTCGTCCGCGCCGTAGCCGACGGGAAATCGCCCGACACGCCGGTTTCAGAGGTGATGACCACAGAGATATTCTCCGTTCGGCCCGACGCTTTTGTTTTTGAGGCCATTCGCCTGATGGGCGACAGACAGATACGGCGGGTTCCGGTGGTGGATGAGGACGGCAGGCTTGCGGGCATTATCGCAATGGCGGACATCGCTCTGGAGACCGAAGACCAACGCGAGATCGCCGAAACGCTTGAAGATATTTCAACCGGGGTGGCTTTTTGGAAACGCGATCAGGGCTAACAATACTACAGCAACAAAGTAGGAGTCTTTGATATCATGACAAGATCAATTTTCATTCTTTATCTAGTATTGAACTTACTATATGCTGTGGGAGCGCAAACAGATGTTTTATCCGGTAATGACAGATCCAATGGTGGTCAAGATGATACTGTTTATTTGCGAGTATCCGTTTTGGACAGAAAAGGGGTGAAATTTGACCCATCGTTGGACGCGGCGGATTTTACTGTAAAAAGCAAAAGAAAAGAGTATGAGATCACGTCATTTTCGGTTGAACAAGGGGCGATGACCTTTGGGTTTTTATTGGATGTCTCCAGCTCAATGAAGGACAAAAACAACTCAGCCAAGGCTGCCGCTTATCTCGAGACAGTAAAAGACAATATCAGAAAATTCATTGAGTCCGCACATCCTGAAAATGAGTACTTCATTGTGCTTTTTGCTAAGGATGTTGCCGTGTTAAGCCATCCCACTCAGGACAAGCAGAGCTTATTTCAGGTTCTAGACAGCATAGAGTTTCCAAATGAGTTTACAACGACCAGTTTAGTTACAGCGGTGGAAAAGAGCTTAGAAATAGTGGAAACTTCAAAGTTCGAAAGGCAGAACCTGATCATAATTTCAGACGGTCAAGAAACATCCCGCAGTTCAAACACCCAAAATGATCTAAAAGACAGATCTCAAAAATACAGTGGGTTGGTCACCTTTCAGGTAGACCCAATATATATAAGCACAACAGCTAGTAACCGGGGCGCTTCTTTAGAAAATGCGCGAATGGTTCGTACGTCGAATTATTACAGAGTACTTGATCCACTGATTGAATCCGGTGGTGGCCAGTATTTTCCAGTCCAAGATGAAGAGAGCATTGCAGCTGCCCTGGGCATAATTTTAATGAGGTCAAACGCGGAGTACAGAATAGGATTCGCGCCTGCGGTTTTAACCACTCCGGATTACAAAAAGTTATCTGTGTCAGTGCGTTCCAGGCAAAAGAACGTCCGATATTCAGTATTTGCCCCCAAAGGGTACTATCGCTAATCTAATCTGTATGGCCAAGGCATTTAACAGGCATTTTCAGTTTCTTGGTTCGTCAAAAGGGGCGAAGCCTTCGGGTCGTTTATGGTTTCCGGCGGCGGATGTCTATCAAACACCGGAAGGCTGGGTCGTCAAGGTAGAGCTTGCGGGCGTTGCGGCTGAGGATGTCGAGATCGAGGTTCACGGAAACGTTCTTTATATCGCAGGCTGTCGCCGTGACCGCTCTTGCGTTGCCGGCGCGTCCTATCATCAGATGGAGATAACGTACAGCCGCTTTGAAAAAACGCTGAAATTTCCTGCGTCGATAGAAGGTGTGCAGATAGACCACATGTTCGAGAACGGCCTGCTTATACTCAGGCTCAGAAAAGCTGAGACAACTTAGGATCAAAGGAGGAGCATAAATGAAACTGATAAGCGGTACTTTGGCGTTTCTGACAATTTTTGCAGGCTATTCCTTTTCCCAAAGCGACGCTTCGGACAAGGCGCTTTGCACAAATCAAACGGTCGAAAAGATAGAATCGCGAGGGATAAAGGTAGGGATGAAAATAGAGGATATCCTGAACATTTTTGCCTCGGATGAAGAAGAAAAGGAAAAATTGCGACAACGGGAAAGCCGCGATTCATATAGGCGGCATTTAGGTTTTGAAAGCATCTCCCTGCGTCCGCAAAAAAAAGATACAGAACCGGGAAAAAGGTTTGAGGACATTGTAGCGTACGGATTTGAGTTTCTTGATGAAAGGGTACTCAGCTTTACGGTTTATTACCAGTGGACAAATTGGAAAGACTCAAAACAGTTTGCCGAAAAGGTGTCCGAATCACTTAACCTGCCGGGCGTTGACAATTGGACCATAGAAAGATCACAAGCGCAGTTAAACTGCGGGGATTACCTGATAATCGCAAGCTACCAAGGCAATAGCAGGTTTGAAGTGCGCAACATGAGTGAAAGTAAAATATTTGCAGAGCGAGTGGAGAAGCACAACGAAGAGACCAGAAAAAGATTCAGGCCTTAGTTAAGGTTCGAGAACCGCCTTCTCATACGCAGGCTCCGAAAAGGGGATGTGGCGTAGGATTTTTTGCGGCTTGCCGCTAAGTTGTGCGGCGAAACTCGTTTCGCCGGAGCCGGTTAAAAGATCACCGGGCTTGCCCGCGATCAGGCTGATCGGCGGCAAGCCGCAAGATCAAAATAAAGAACCTGCTGGAAAGGCAAGCCTTTCCACACAACATGGCAGCTAGCTGCCGGACAGAAAATGCATCTTTTGATAAAAATGCTTATCAGTACTTCGCTCGGTCAAAAGTTTGCATCAAATTAATACCACGTTATGGCAGATGAGACATTACAAAATCCGACAATGGTGACAGAGGTCGATATACCGCAAACGCTGGAAATAGGCATACTTCCGCTGCAAAATACGACTTTGTTTCCCTTTACGGTCGTGCCGCTTGCGGTCGGCCGCGAACGTTCGACCAAAGCTGTGGAATCGGCCCTGTCCACCGAGGAGAAACTGCTCGGGTGCATAACCACCAAAACGGAAGGCATAACCGGCGACGACGCCAAATATGACGATCTTTATAAGACCGGGACCATCGTCAGCGTAAAGCGGATGATGCGGAACGACGGCCTGATGCAGCTTATCGTGCAGGGCCTGGAAAGATTCCGTGTCGAGGAATGGATACACGACCAGCCGTATCTGAGGGCAAAGGTAGAAAAGCTGCCCGAACTTGAAAGGGTCGATGAGGAAGAGATCGAGGCTCTGAAACGCAACATTCAGGCAATGGTGCAGCAGGCACTGGCAATGCTTCCGCAGGTTCCGCCGGAGATACGCATGGCGGTGATGACCCAGCAGGACCCGGTTCAGTTGTCATATTTTCTGGCGTCCGTTCTGGAACTGGGCAACGACACCGAACAGCGAATGCTCGAGGCCGATACGGTCGATACGCTCCTTGCCATGACGCACGGCGCCCTGGCCCGCGAACTGGAGATAATGCAGATCCGCACAAAGATCGCCAGCGAGGCGCAGACCGAAATGGACAAATCGCAGCGTGACTACATTCTGCGGCAGCAGTTGCGGGCGATCCAGAAAGAGCTTGGCGAAGGCGAGGAAAGCGGAGAAAAGGCCGAGGCCCAACAGCTTCGCGAACGTCTGGAAACCGCCGATCTGCCCGATGACGTAAGGAAAGAGGCCGAGCGTGAGCTAAAGCGGATGGAAGCTTTGCCGCAATCAGCGCCGGATTTTCACGTCATCCGCACATATCTCGAATACATTCTCGAACTTCCATGGCGAAAGTCGAGCGAGGAACGCCTTGACCTAAATGAGGCCCGAGAGATCCTCGATGAAGACCATTACGGGCTTGAGGACGTAAAGGAACGCATTCTCGAATCGCTCGCCGTCGTAAAACTTCGCCCTGATTCCAAAAGCCCGATCATGCTTTTTGTCGGCCCGCCGGGAGTCGGTAAAACATCGCTCGGACGTTCGATAGCCCGCGCTCTAGGCCGTGAATTTGAGCGGATGTCGCTTGGCGGTATGCGTGATGAGGCCGAGCTTCGCGGCCACCGCCGAACCTATATCGGTGCGATGCCGGGCCGGATAATACAGGCGCTGAGGCGCGTCAGCGTCAACAATCCGCTGATGATGCTGGATGAGATAGACAAGCTCGGCAACGATTATCGCGGCGATCCGGCGTCGGCACTGCTTGAGATACTCGATCCGGCACAGAACAACACGTTTCGCGACAACTATATCGATCTGCCGTTCGATCTTTCAAAGGTGTTCTTTATCGCAACGGCAAATTCGCTCGGGCCGATCCCGATGCCGCTCCGCGACCGTATGGAGATCATCACCATAGCGGGTTACAGCGACCGCGAAAAGCTGAACATCGCCAAACAATACCTGATACCTAGACAGATAACCGAGAACGGCCTGCAGCCGGAACGGTTCACGATAACCGATGCGGCGGTCAATCTGCTTTCAACGCGATACACACGTGAGGCGGGCGTTCGCCAGCTTGAACGGACCGTCGGAAACCTTGCCCGAAAGGTTGCGCTCAAGGTTGCGGAAGGAGCAACGGAAAATTTTGTTATCGACACAAAGGATGTTGTCGAATACCTCGGCCCGCCGCGTTTTCATCCCGAAGAGGCCCGCCGAGAGATGCCCGCCGGAGTTGCGACCGGAATGGCCTGGACCGAAATGGGCGGCGAGATATTGTTCATTGAGGCGACGCTGCTGCCCGGCGGCAGCGGGCTGACCCTGACCGGACAGCTTGGCGACGTGATGAAGGAATCGGCACAGGCCGCCCGCAGCTATCTGTGGTCACACGCGGATGAATTTGGCATCAACCCCGATGACATTAAAGCGAACGGCGTTCACCTGCACGTTCCCGCCGGCGCGATACCAAAGGACGGCCCAAGCGCCGGGGTCACGATGGCGTCGGCCCTTGCCTCGCTTTACAGCGGCCGAAAGGTGCGTTCCGATACGTCGATGACGGGCGAGATAACTCTTTCGGGACTTGTCTTTCCGGTTGGCGGAATCAAGGAAAAGGTGCTGGCGGCGCATCGGGCGGGCATCCGCCGCATAGTGCTTCCGGCACAGAATGAATTTGATATTTCCGAGATACCGGCGGATGTCCGCTCCGAACTTGAAATAATTACAGCAACGCGTGTAAGCGATGTGCTATCGGCGGTACTCGAACCCGATCCGACGGTAAAGACGGTCACGCAGACCGATTTCATTCTCCCGAACCGTGACGGCAGCTCCGCCGAACCCGAAGGCGACCGGCTGATAGCAAAGGAGAAATAGAAAGGTACCAAGAACTGTTTGAAAAGTTTTTTAAGTTGCCTTCAGTTTTAGAGCCTGAGTCAAAATCGGGCTTTGCCCGTCTATTTGCGGGAAAGCTGTGCTTTCCCGATTATCGAGAAATG
>CAZOXY010000062.1:0-9793 GCA_964583955.1 uncultured Chloracidobacterium sp.
TGTCCTACATCCAAATACTGTTTGGATAAAGGAAAACTCACATCTTTATCCGGCACAATATGTTGTTCTCAAGGACGGTAAGCTGATAGCAACGGGACGCACGATCAGAGACGCTCATTTTGCCGCAAAAGCGAAAGGAGTGAAAGACACGAAAGGTTATTTGTTCCATTATATTCTGGCTGAGGGCGAAGAGGCATATTGCGGCGGATGGTTATGACATTCGACATTTCTTTTGACAGATCGGTGGCGTACGATCCGGGACTTCCGGGAATTTCCATGACCGTTGAATTAAAGCTGGGAAGTGTGGCGGTTCAGGCTCCCGCTAAGATCGATACAGGATCTTCGCATTGTATCTTTACGCGGCATGTTGCTCAGGAGCTGGGCATCGAAGTTGAGACAGGACAACCATTACTGGTAAGCACCGTTACGGGAAACTTCCTGACATTCGGACACACTTTAACACTGGCAGTACAGGGTTTTGAGTTCGACTCAACAATATATTTCATTTCTGAGGAAGGCATTGGACGTAATATTCTTGGGCGCTTGGGTTGGCTTGACCGGATGGTCATTGGAATAAATGATTACGAAGGGAAGCTTTACCTGAAACAGCACGAAAGCGAATGATCGGAACTCCGGTTACAGTTGGCACTATTCTGATAAACGCGGTCTTTTCGACAAAATGCCAGCTCCCTCTTATCACCCCTGATATAGAGCCTTTTCTTTACGATAAAATATCAAAAATACTATATGACGAATCTTATTCGCCGGCTTTGGCCATAGGCGGCGACGCCGAGCATGTGCATATTCTTTATGTGAATGCCCGTGACCGCACTCCCGACCACATCATTGATCGTGTAAAAGAGCATAGCGCCAAGTTCATCCGCAAATGGTGTCCGGAATTTGAATGGCAGGAAAGCTATGCGGCCGTGACAGTCAGCCGTTCGGAGGACGAGGTCGTAAAAGATATTATTCACCGTCAAAAAGAGATACACAAAACACTTTCCTACAAGGATGAATTCCGCCGGTTCCTTGACGATCACAACATTGAGTACGATGAGGACGATCTTTGGAAATAGGAGCTTTCATTGGCGGTTTCGCTCGTTCATCATTCCAATAGTATTTCCTTCATATTGCGGCAAATCCAGCACCCTGTCATATAATAGGGAACATAGATGTTTCTGAAATGGTCAAATTATCGAAGGATCGCAGCGTCTCTGTTTAACCGCAAACCGGTGACGGTCTTGCTTCTGATGGTGCTTTTATTTGTCGGAGCGGCGGCACAGGCCGATCCGGCGGCAAATACCGACGCGAACACCGCACCGTCTCCAATGCCTACGCCCACGCCGATCCCTGTGGCCTCAGTGCTGTCAGAGGCTGAGGCGGCAACGGCCCGGCTAAAAAATATACGATCGTCGCTGGAGGACACGGCGGCAGTCGTTCCCATCGAAAACGGGCTGCCCGCCCTGCGTCAGGACATCGACACACGCGAGACTGAAGCACGGCGTGCATTGTCAGAAAATCCGTCCCTGGATGACCTCAGGTCGGTGGAACAGGATTGGGGGCCTTTTTCTCAGACACTTGCCAGATGGACCCGGACGCTGCGCGACCGCTCATCGGCGAGAGAAAAGGAACTTGCCGAACTGGCCCGCATGGCCGACACATGGAACAGAACACTAGCTTCTCTTAAGGGAACGGCGCCGCCGAACCAGACGGAAATCCAGGTGTCCATTGATTCGGTGCCGGAAGAAGTGCTGGAAAAGATCAATGAGGTAATTGCGGATATAAAGGCCACCATTCAGCAGGCCGAGGAAAATCAAAATCGGCTGCTTGCCCTCCAATCACGCGTGACGAGCCTCGAATCGCGTGTGAACGCATCGCTTGCTGACACATCGTCGGAACGCGGACGCGTGTTTTCAGGCATCTTTCTTAGGGACAACCAGCCGATATGGTCGGTTCTGGATACTTCGTCCGTGACCGGTGACAATAGGGAAGCCGGCGCTTCATTCTCCACGCAAACCTCCGAATTAAGAACCTATGCCGCCGCCCGAACCGACCGTTTTTTGATACACGGCCTTCTTTTTCTGGTTGTCACGGGGCTTCTGTTTTGGGCGAGAAGCTTTATCCGCCCGCATGTAAAGGCCGAGCCGAAACTGGAGGCCGCCGGCCAGGTATTTGCCGAGCCTGTGGTCACGGCTCTCGTCATATCGATAGTTCTGTCCGCGTGGCTCTATCCGCAGGCACCGCCGTTGCTGCGCTCCCTGATCGGGCTGGCCGGACTGGTTCCGGCCGTCGTCCTCTTGCGGCAACTGGTCAGCCGTTCCTTCCATCTGCTGCTGAACGCGATGGTCGTCTTCTTCTTTATTGATCGGATACGCGACGTGTTTCCCGATCATTCGGTTGTGGGACGGCTTCTATTTCTGGCGGAGATGGCCGCCGCGGTTCTGTTCCTGATATGGGTGCTGAGAAGCCGGAGTTTTGCAGCGAGCGTTGAGGCCGGCCACAGCCGCACCGTCGAATCACTGAAAAAGGCGATACCGTTCATCATCGGCGTTTTCGGATGCGCCTTTTTTGCTCAGCTTGTCGGCTATGTCAATCTGGCGAACCTTGTCGGCAACGGTATCTTGGCCAGTTCCTATGCCGCGCTGGTCATTTACGCCTCGGTCCGCATCTTTCAGGGAATGGCGGTCTTTGCCCTCAGAATGCGGCCGCTGTCGCTGATTCCGGTCGTCAGGAACAATCGCCCGGTCATCAGGGAAGCGTTCTTTCGCTTTATCCGCTGGCTTGCCGTTGCGATGTGGATACTGATAGTGCTGAATCTTTTCGCGGTGCGGCAATACATCTTTGGGCAGCTCATCGCCCTGACATCGTGGTCGGTTCCCATCGGTTCTGTCGATCTCTCAATAGGAGATGTCGCCGTTTTTATTATCACGCTATGGATCGCCGTCATGATCTCGCGGTTTTTGCAGTTTGTACTGAGAGAAGAACTGTACCCGCGATGGTCGGTCGGAACAGGAGCGTCCTATGCTATCTCGACAACGCTGCATTACGCGGTCATCGTCATCGGTTTTCTCATCGCGGTCGGCGCGCTTGGTGTTGATTTCACAAAGTTTGCCATTGTCGCGGGGGCCATCGGCGTGGGCATAGGATTTGGGTTGCAGACAATAATCAATAATTTTGTATCGGGCCTGATCCTTTTGTTTGAACGGCCGATAAAGGTCGGCGACACCATCCAGATAAAAGATCAGGTTGGTTCCCTGAAAGAGATCGGCCTCCGCGCAAGCGTTTTGCGAAAAGCCGACGGTTCGGACGTGATCGTACCGAACAGCATGCTGGTTTCCGAGCAGGTCGTGAACTGGACGCTTTCCGACACCAGGCGGAGAATAGACATTGTGGTCGGTGTAGCATATGGCTCCGATCCGAAGCAGGTCATGGAGATTCTGCATAAGGTCGCCTCGACAAAAGAGGATATTCTCGCCGAGCCGGGGCCAAAGGTGTTTTTTTCCAATCTTGGCGATAACAGCATAGATTTTGAATTGCGGGTTTGGGTAGAGGACCCTGATAGGGTTGTCAGCCTGCGAAGCGAAATGGTCACGGATATATACGATTCGCTGAATGAAGCGGGCATCGAACTGCCGTTCCCGCAGCGGGACGTTCACCTGCGCTCGATAGACGAGACAACATTACGCGGCCTCAGATCACAGGAATGATCTTGCGGCCTTTGCCGTGATATATTGCATAAAATATGTCTTCTTTTTTTGAAGTAATGATAGAGCGTGATTTCTCCTCGGCCCATCAGCTGCGCGGCTATAAGGGAAAGTGTGAGAATCTGCACGGCCACAATTATAAGGTGGAAATTTACGCCCGTGGTGAGGAATTGAACAACATCGGGCTGCTGATAGATTTTGGCGACCTGAAAAAAGCGGCGGACGAGATAGTAAAATACCTTGACCACCGCAACCTGAATGAACTGCCGCCTTTTGACGATGAGCTGAACCCTTCGGCGGAGAACATCGCCCGTTATTTTGTCGAGTACCTTAACAGCCGTGTCGGCGATGACCGCGTAAGGGTTCACAAGGTTCGCTGTTACGAAACACCGACAAGCGTGGCTACGTATCAGGTAGAATAGAACTTGTCAGATGAACATTCAGGCAAAGATCAGCAATCAAACGTTTTGGAACGTATCGTTTGTCCTTATCGGTTGGACACTTTTTGCTTTGTTCTTTGCAAGCCAGAGCTATCTGCGACGTGTTTATTTTGGAAATGACGCCGACTTCCGGCATCATCTGGCCGTCTGGCTTGTGTGCGGTTATTCATGGGCGATGGTTACACCGGTGATCCTGTTTTTGGCCCGGCGTTTTCCGTTTAGCAGGCAAACCTGGCATTTGTCGCTGTTGACCCATATTCCGGCCTCGGTTATTTTCTCGCTTGCCGCACTGGGTATTTTTTCCGCATTCCAATTTTTCAGCGGCCGGTCTCAGGACGGTTTTATGACCGGGTATCTTGCGCTTGTTGTCGCTGAAATTCACGCCAGCGTGTTGGTATATTTTGGTATGATCGGCGTTGTTTTCCTGTGGAACTACCTCAAGCCAGTTAACCAGCATCCCGTCGCGGTCATTGATGTCCCGATAGAAAGCAATGCTCCCGAATTACAAAACGGCAGCGATAATTCGACCGATCCATTAAATGAAGATACAGTCATTACGGAAAGTCAAAGGCCCGTTTTCCCCAAACGGTTTTCGATCAAGCAGAATGGCAGGATATTGTTTGTAAATGTGGAAGAACTTGACCGCGTTACTTCTGAGGGGAATTACATCAAGCTGCACGCCAATGGAAAGGCGTATCTTTTACGCGAAACAATGAAGGCAATGGAGCAAAAGCTCGATCCGAAAGTCTTTGTCCGTATCCGCCGCTCGGCAATTATTAGAATAGACCAGATCAAAGAGCTTCACCCGCTTTTTAACGGCGAATTTGAGATCGTTTTGAAGGGTGATACAAAGATCACTTCCAGCCGCCGTTACCGCAAGAACCTCGACGAAATTTTAACCACATAGGAACATAGGACACATAGTTTTTGCATTTCTTCCTATGTGATCTATGTTTCTATGTGGTTCATAAACCACCGCATTTCCCAAAAATTCGACCGCACATCACAAAATAGTATTGTTGGCGACAAAAATATTCTAAATTGATTCTCAAGGAGAAGGTATGTTTATGAGATCAGTTTTAGCAATATTATTTTGTACATTGTTTGTTTTCGGTTCATCCGCTTTTGGACAGCTGGACGGGAGTTTGACCTTGGAAAAAGGCCTGACACCGCATCGGGAGATCGACGACATTTATAAGCGATTCAGCGAGGGCTATCGAAAGCTCGCCCCGGAAGCCGTAGCGAACCTTTACACCGAAGATGCCTTTTATCTGTCGCCGGGAAATGAGGTGACACGCGGGCGGGACAAGATATTAGCCAGCTTCAAGGGCTTTTTCGGCGCGGTAAAAAATTCCGGCGGAAACCTTTCGATCTCGTTTCGGATACTCGACCGTCGCGTTTCGGGCGATCTGGCTTATGATGTCGGTATTTACATGCTCAAAAACAGATCACCAAGCGGCGAAGAACGCACAAGCCGGGGAAAATTCAATGTTGTCGCCCTGCGGCTGAAAGACGGCGATTGGCGGTTTCACGTTGACAGTTACAGCGACCTGCCCGATCCAAAAGAAGGCGCACGGCAAAATACGGTTTCGGCGGATGATCTGGCCGCAATAAGGCAAACCGCTTTGGATTATGTCGAAAGCTGGTATGAAGGCAATGCCGAGCGAATGGAACGCGCGCTGCATCCAGATCTGGCAAAACGCATAGTCCAAACAAATGACAAGGGACAGAGCCGTCTGGATCAAATGAGCGCGATGGGTTTGGTGCAAGGCACACGCCGCGGCTACGGCAAAGACACACCAAAGGAAAAGCGGCAAAAGGACGTGATAATTCTCGATGTTTTTGAGAATGCCGCCAGCGTCAAAGCCGTTATGTCCGGCTGGATAGACTATATGCACATGGCAAAATATAACGGCCGCTGGGTGATCGTAAACGTGCTGTGGGAGTTGAAACCTAAGACAGTTCAGAAACATGATTAGCCGTGGTTTTGCATTGCACCATTTCGGAACATACTCTATAAATGGTTAAACTGCGAAGAGCTTTCATGGAGAGGTTTAATAAACTCTCATATTCGGCACTAAAAATATGAAGTTCCTGATCTTATTTTTGATCGTTCTGACTCCGACTCTCTGCCCGGGCCAAACACCGTCCCGAACAATAGCCATTACCATCGATGATCTGCCCGTGGTCTCGACCCGAGGCGACCTGAAGAACCGGCAAACAATAACAAAAAATCTGCTTGGGCATATCAGGAAGGCAAAGGTTCCGGCGATAGGTTTTGTGAACGAGAACAAGCTCTATAAGGACAGTGAACGGGACGAGGCTCAAATAGCGCTGTTGAAAATGTGGCTGGACGCCGGGCTTGAGCTTGGGAATCACACTTTTTCGCACCGCAGCCTGAACGCCATCGAGCTTAAGGATTATCAGGAAGACCTGTTGAAAGGTGAGACAATAACCAAAGAACTGCTTGCTGCGCATGGCAAAAAGATGCGGTATTTTCGCCATCCTTATCTGCATACCGGAATGACGATCGAGATAAAATCCGCGTTCGGTGAATTTCTGGCGGATCGTGGCTACACCATCGCACCGGTCACTCACGACAACGGAGATTACATATTTTCTCGGGCGTATGACCTTGCTTATGATAAAGGCGATAAAAAGCTGATGAAGCAGATCGGCGAGGCATACGTTCCTTATATGCAAGCAAAGCTGGAATATTGGGAACGCCAATCGGTCAAGCTCTTTGACCGCGAGGTCAGCCAAACACTTCTGATCCACGCAAACTTTATCAACTCAGACTATTTTGACGATCTTGCAAAAATGCTAAGGAAACGCGGCTACGGTTTCGTCGATCTGGAAACTGCTCTGAAAGACGAAGCCTATCGGCTGCCCGATAATTTCACCGGACGCAGCGGCATTTCGTGGCTTCACCGCTGGGCGTTGGAACGCGGTAAAGAGAATCTTCTGCCCGATGAACCGATGGTGCCGGAATTTGTTCTAAAAGCTTCAGGGTTTGAATCGGAGTAGAAAGCGAATCAAAGGGGAAAGAGTGGAAAATGGGAAAAGAGGAAAGGTAAAAAAGTGAAAGGGTGGAAAAGTTAAAAGGGCATTGGTGAAGAAACTTTTTCACCTTTGCCCTTTTTCACTTTTTTACTTTAATGGTCGGGGCGAGAGGATTTGAACCTCCGACCTCACCGTCCCGAACGGTGCGCTCTACCAGGCTGAGCCACGCCCCGATAACAAGTATTTGAGTTTAGGTTACGAAACGGCCGAAGTCAAACCGGATCGGCCGGTGTTTCGGAGGCGGCGGCACTTTCCAGCAAAAGTTCCCGCTTCTTTTCACGCCGGGCCTTTATGTATTCAATGATGATCGGCAGCAGCGACAGCGTAATGACCACGATCACGACCTTGTCTATGTGGTCTTCAAGCAGGAAGCCCTCGATGCCGAAAACGCTCCGCACGAACTGCTCCACCAATCCGCCCAGAAAATATCCCGCCAGCAGCATGCTGAAGATCCAAACAAAACCGCCGACAAGGTTGTAAACAATAAAATTGCGATAGGTCATCTCGGCCGGTCCGGCAACTATGGGAGCGAACGTCCTGATGATCGGGACGAATCGGGCGATGATGATCGTTTTGCCGCCGTGTTTTTCGTAAAAAGCGTGGGCTTTTTTGATGTGATTCGGGTTGAAAAAGCGTGATTTGGGCCGTGTAAAGAGGGTTCTGCCCATTTTTCGCCCCGAATAATAACCGACCGTGTCGCCCAAAACCGCCGCGATAAACAGTGATATGAGCATTACCGTCAGGTCAAGCTTTCCGGCGGCGGCAAAAAGCCCCGCAACGACCAGCAGCGAATCGCCGGGAAGAAAAAATCCGAACGCGAGGCCGGTTTCGGCGAAAATGATAAAGAACAGGCCGAAATAGACATAGATGCCCAGTTTGTCGAGCATCGTGTCGATCATTACCTTCGGATTCAGAAATTCCTTGGCCCAATATAAAAACTCGATCAATGATTCCATTTATTCTAATCCCATCCGTGCTGACCTATCAAAGGAACGAACGAACACGGCCCGCAGTCTTCCCGTTTGAACCCGTTCTCTTCCCTTGTGACCCTGACTAGCCTCTGAGAAGTGCGGTCATTGCCGACAGGCAAGACCATGCGCCCGCCGACCTCAAGCTGATCAAGAAGCGGTTCCGGCACATCCGGGCCGCCGGCGGCAACAAGTATCGCATCGAACGGAGCGTATATCTGCCAGCCTTCCGTGCCGTCGGCTGCCTTGTATGAGATATTTCGATATCCCATACCCATCAGCCTTTCCCTGGCCTCGGCCGCTAAAGACTCTATACGTTCAACGGTATAAACTTTCCGCGCCAGCAGTGCGAGAACAGCCGTTTGATAGCCTGTTCCGGTGCCGATCTCCAAAACACGTTCCCTTCCCTTCAATTCCAGAAGTTCGGTCATGCGGGCAACGATGAACGGCTGTGATATGGTTTGGCCGCCCGCTATCGGCAACGCGTTGTCCTTGTAAGCCTGCGAACGGAGAGCGTCAGGCACGAACAGGTGACGCGCCACGGCATTCATCGCCGCAAGAACGCGTTCATCGCGGACGCCGTAATGATCGCGCAGGTGCGCGGCCATTCTGCCGCGAGGTATCTCAAAGCCGTCAGGCCTGTTTCGTATTGGAGCCGTTCCGTTCAATGTGATTCCCAGCCTCGGAGTTCGTCCAGCACAAGATAATTGGTCAGGTCGGCACGCATCGGCGTCACAGAGACATACCCATCATGTGTTGCCTCAAAATCGGTCCCGCCTTCCGCCTTGAACCCGTTTCGCTCTTCGCCTATCCAATAATACAGCTTTCCGCGCGGGTCTATATGCTCGCTTATTACGGGACGTGCGGATTTTACGCCCTGCCGCGTGACCTTGACGCCTTTGGGTTCGCCGGGCGCGACATTTACGTTCAGCAATGTGCCGCTCGGCAGCCCTTCGGTGTATGCCTTCATCGTGACCTCGCGGGCGATGCGGGCCGAATGCGAAAAGTCATAGCCGTTGCCGTCCTCGCCGATCAGGCTGAAAGCCACGCCCGGCACGCCCAGTATCGTCGCTTCCATTGCTCCGGCAACCGTTCCCGAGTAACTCGCGTCATCGCCGAGGTTGGCCCCGTGATTGATGCCCGAAGCGCAAATATCCGGCCTGATGTCAGGCGCGAGTATCCGATTGAGGGCAAGCGTAACGCAATCGGTCGGCGTTCCGTCAACGGTCCAATGACGTTCGTCTATCTGGCGGATGCGAAGCGGACGTGCGAGCGTGAGGCTGTGTGACGCGCCGCTCATCTCTGATTCGGGAGCGACAACATAGACATCGCCGATCAGTTTCAGCGACGCTTCGAGCGCGGCGATGCCTTCGGAATGGATGCCGTCATCATTGGTAATCAGGATGACGGGTTTGTCTGACCTTCGTTTACGAAACATTTATAAATAAAACAAAAGAGCGAAAAAGTGAAAGCCTGTCAGCATTGTTCACTTTTTCGCTCCAATACATCTATCAACCGCCTATCGGCCCTGACCGCCGCCCATCGGGCGTGAGGACGACGACGAGGATGAATTCATCGGACGCTGCTGTCTGAACCGGCGTCTGTTGCGCTTGCGTGC
>CAZOXY010000062.1:9803-12411 GCA_964583955.1 uncultured Chloracidobacterium sp.
GTCGGGCGCTGTTGACGAAAACGTCTGCGATTACGTTTTCGTGCATTGGCAGATTTTAGCTTTGCCTTCTGTCCCGGCGGAATGAAGTGAGCATGCTTTTTAAGATCTTTGATGATCTCTTCGCTGATAACCTTGCGCTTAAAGCGTCTAAGTGCGCTCTCTATCGATTCATTGTTGTTTACTGTAATATAAGCCATTTTTTGTCTCACCTCCTCTCGGCCAAGGATGGGGGGGGTCCGGTACGGACACCTTTTGTCCAAAAGGACAAACAATTATTTAACCTTTTATCGCAAAAAAAAGCAACCGCCACCGAGCGTTTCATTTGGGCAGCGGGGCCGAGAGCAGATGCCCTTTATAAGCAAAAAGAACACGCCCGCCTGAGCGGTCAACCCACATTTCCATGCTGTTGAACCGAATGCCCTTGATGGCCGTAACCGGTTTGAAGCCGAATATTTTGGAATCATATATCCCGACGACTGTCTGGTCATTTTTGGCATCGGGCATTGCCGCCCAAAATTCGTGCGGCTGTTCCGCCTGCTGCAGCGGCCTGAAAGCCTGTTGAGCCAGCGGGCCGACATCGCCGGGCGGCTGTCTTATCTCACCGGTGTTCGGGGTCAGGAGCACGTATCGGCTTTCCCGGCCTCCGTCGGCTGCCCCAATGACCTCGCGCTCGATGCGCCCGCCCGCGTCAGGCATATAGGTAAAACTTATTTCCCTTAACAGAAAACGGTCAACTGCGGGTATATAGCACACGGCCTCATAGTTTTCGTAAGAATCCTCATCAATGACTATCGGATATTCGCGCCCGTTTGCCATGTCGATACGAACGAGCATCATGCCTTCGCCTGCCTCAAATTTGTTCACAACGACCCATCGACCGTTGGCGGAAATGACTGGGCCGTGATATGAACCTTCCTTGAGGCGGGTCAACTGGCCCTGGGCTATGCGGTAAAGCCCTTCTTCATCCGCTCTGATCTCGGTCGCGCCGAATTTTCCCCGCCACGCGCTCATTTCGGGAAAAACGGGAAAGATATCGACAGGCTGCGGAAACTGCACGGCGGCGGGCGGAGCGGACGGTTGGAGCCTTCCTTCGGCAAGGCCGTACCACGAAAAACTTTCCGCAACAACACGGTAATAATCCGCCTCAGACCGTTTTCGGGCCGCGATCATTTCCTCCTCATCCACATCTTCGCCGTCATCTTCATCCTCTTCATCCATGCCGTAACCATAGCCATGATAGTATAGGTTGAGGTTTTTCTCGGCTTCGCTGACCTTGTCCATGTCATAGACCAGGGCCTTGACCTCGCTGCCGTCGCTCCAGGCTGAGATGACACGTTGTTCATCGCCGCCATAAAGCACCTGCAGGCCCGGGACCGATGTGCTTGCGGCATACCTCAGCCGCATCGGATGCCCTGCCATGTCGTCAAATATACGATCCAGTTCGCTAAAAAATTCGGGAAACTGCCTTGCTTCGGCAAAAACGCGCCGTCCGCCCGCTTTGCCCACCATGACCAGATCTCTCGTGTCGCACCCCGAATACGGCTCGCATGACAGGAACGGCGGCAGCTGATCAACGTTGTGATCGCGAAGATGTGTCCTCAGTTCGTCAAATTCGGACGCTGACAATTCCCTTTCCTTGAACCGGGCATCGTCATCCTGAACGCTGAACATGACCTTATCCGCGAATATCCGTATCAGATAGTTTCGGTAGGAATAGATGCCGAGAAGTTCTTTATCTTCGAGGACTTCCCGGCTGAGTTTTTCGTCGGTCGGACGCCATTCCCGCTTCGAATATTCCGGATACTCTCCGTAAATGTACTCATTTCCGCGCGGCCCAGCAGACCACAATGCCCCGACGCTTTCAAAGATCTCGCTCATGGGACTTACCACATACGAGAATCCCTGTTCTCCGGGGAAAAAATATTTTGCTCCGAGTATTTTCGCCTTGCCCGGATCGCGAGAAAGAATGATCTGACGGGCGGTGGGCGAATCCTCACTTTCAAGATACAATTCGGCAGCAGTAGCAAGGCGTTTGTCATTTCCATCCAAACCCACCGCTGCCGTCTTAACATCCAGCGGTATCCTAAGCAGCCTGGAACAGGCAAGAGCCGTCGCCGCCTCTTCGCCGCCCTTGCCAACTGCCTCAGTAACAGCCGCCGGGTCTTCAACAAGGCATCCGTAAAGGCCGCGAGCCGACGGAACACCCGACCGAAGTTCAAAGATGCCCGCCATCTGATCCTCGGCCACCTTTTGCCGCTGTGAAAGAAGTTTTAAAACCGCCGCTATATCCGCCCGGCCGTTCTTTACATCTCGCAGCATCAAGGCAAAAACGGCGGGCGAATTCCAGCGGTTGATAAGTCCTCTGAGGACGCCGGCGACCTGCGGTTCCTTGCTGTCCAGTGCCTCGATCCTGTTTATCACTCCCTGCACGAGCAGTTCGCCCGGTTCCTCGATCTGGGCCACGGCCTGTCCCAACATCTCGCGAGGATCGCCCATGCCGGGTGCCGTGTTTGCGGCATTTGCAGCGTAATTTGCTGAACGGCTGATCATCCGTTCTCCAAAACGCCGCCGCATCTCAGGAGAAATGCTGTTCGCGTCGGTGATATTG
>CAZOXY010000062.1:12421-20803 GCA_964583955.1 uncultured Chloracidobacterium sp.
AGATCAATGCCAAGTTCGGCGGCGATCGTCTCCACCTGCCGCCTCATCTCCTCCTCGGCAACAAAACTTGCCCTGGCGGAGTGTTCAAGAGCATCGACCTGTTCCGCAATGCTGTAGCCGCCGGAAGCAAGCAGTGCCGCGACGACCATAGAACGCTGATATCCGTCCACCTGCGGCAGAACCGCCCGCAACGCCGGAGCTGCTCGTCCGTCACCCTGTTTTGCCAACGCCCTGATGGCGCTGTAACGGTGCGGATAATAATCCTCTCCGACTCCGCTCCGCACGGCGGCATTCGTATTGATCGTGTCCCTTGCTATATACGAGTCATTTACGACGACATTTGCCGCCGTGGTTGCCGCATTTGCGGCGGCATTCGCTGCCGATCCTGGAACACCAACGATGCGATCCGTTAACTCATCGTGAGAACGCGGCCGTTCTTTTTCATTCATTATCGAGATCAGTCCCGGAACGGCGTCAGGCATTTTCATTGATGACAAAGCCTCGACGATACGGCCGCGGCTTGCACCGCCCAGTTCCTTTGCCCAGTCAGGATCGGAGAGCCATAGCAGAAGCGCTTTGACGATCTTTTCGTCCTTTTCTCTGGCAAGCAGCACCAGCAGGTTGCGGGCGGCGGCATTGCGGATCGTCTTGTTATCGCTTGCGGCCAGTTCGATCATCCTGTCCTTGAACCGCGACACCGGCGAGCGATTTATGATGGTCGTCAGGCCCGTGAAGGAACTGCCGTTGACCTGAAGGTCTTCGAGCGTCTCGTCCGCCAAAAGCGAAAGATACCAGTCGTCCATGCCGCTCCATTCCTTTTCCGCGTTGAGAGCGTCAAACGCCAGATCGCGCATCGCGTTCGTCGCATTTTTGTCCTCGACGATCTCCATCAATTCCCCGCGATAACGATCAATGTCGCCGGGCGAACCGGAATCATTCGCCCTGCGATACAGCGCCCACAGTGCGGCAATGCGGGAAACGGGCTGTGAGCGGTCTGAATAAAGACGGTTGATGATCGGTGAGCCTCGGTCCCAATCGTAACGGGCAAGGGCTATCAGATCTTCATGATTGCTCACGTATTCACCCTGATCGGCAACCTGACGCGAGCGTCTTTCCAGTTCATCGGCAAAATACGGGCTGTTGTACAGCAGCCAGTCTTTTACAGACCGTTTCACGTCAGCGTTCTGCTCTTCATCACCGAGTTTTGCATACATGTCCCTGACGAAACGCGTACCGGAAGCGTCGCCGCGAAAGAGATTGAAGAATTTCCCGATGTTGCGCGGATCCTTTTCGATCTCTGCCCTTATCCTATTCCTTACGTGATCGGACGGCACGGGGCCGTAATAAAGATCGGCGGCGGTCCGTCCCATTCTTTCCCAATAATCGAGCAGATCGCTGATCGGAGCATTGTCAGGCGGAGGTTTGTCTGGATCGAAGAATTCGGGCGACCTGTCGCTGCCGCGCACCGGGGAATCAGGATGGATCGGCGGCGGAGCGGGCAATGCGAGCAGGGCATCGACCACGTTTTGTTTGGCAAAAAGGTCACGCTGTGCGGAACTTACAGGAATAAGCGTCCACAGCCCAATGACCAGAAGTGCGGAGCAGAGAGCGGCCGCCGTGAGCATTCTTTTCATCTTCGTTACCTCTGCGGTCTTTTGAAGTGATACTCGAATTTGACCAAAAAGGCAAGATTTTTGTCGTATCAGGCGGCCTTTTTGCGCGAAAGATATTTGGTCATGGAAATACGCGTGCCGTCATCAACCTGTTCGATACGCACCTCATCCATTAGCTGACGCATAAGCTTCAGGCCCCAGCCGCGTCGGCCTTCATTGGAAGGCGGTTCGGGATTGCGGTTGTCTATCAGGCGAATGCCGCGATTGGACACCGTGATGGTTATGTAATCAGGCCCGACAACAAATTTCTGATGGATGCGGCGGTCAAGGCTGTGGCTGTGTTCGGCGGCATTTATACAAGCCTCGACCAAGGCGGTCTTGATCTGATTGATCTCCTTTGTGCCGAAATCATGGCGTTTTGCTATGTCCTCAAGGGCGTGAGCGGCGACCATTTCAGAATCCTCGCCCATTGGTATCACTATTTCGTATTCCTCAAGCGCGGTGTTGGGCGTTTCGGTCTGAACAAGCCTTTTACGCAGGAATTCGACCTGGCGGCGGCTGGAAGAGAGGCACGAACGCTCGCGGAGGATGCTCATTGCGGCCTCGTCAAACCCTTCGGGAGCGACGAGCCAGAGCTTGAAATGCTCAAAACCGCACATCTCGGCAGCCATTTCCAGCCTGTCGCACCAAAATTCGGCAAGCTCGGCTGAGGCCTCGAGTTTTGATTCGATCTCGGCGGCGATCCACGCGACAGGCTCTTCCAAACCTGCTTCGCCCGTCTCGAATCCGACGGCAACGGCAGACCGCTCGCTTTCTGTGATCAGCCCGATGGCATTGTAGAATGCGTCAGTGTGAGCGGAAAAGACTATTCGCGGCAGCGTCAGCAGATTCTCGTCCGCCCGCAGGTTCTGTTCGGCTTCGCGCGGAGCAAGCCCTTTGTACTGAATGCGATACGCCTCATAATCGAAAAGGGCCGCCGGGACCGACCTGTTCTCGAACCGCGAAAGAAGGTCTCTGAGGCCGATTGCCGACGCCCGGCGATATTCGCGTTCCATCACCTTTGGAGCATTGACCAGAAAATCAGACAGGAATGACCCAAAAACGGCCGCCCGCCTTTTTCCCTCGGCCTCCAGGCTGTTCCGCACCGTCAGGTGATCCGCCAGACAGGAATCCCGTTCAATGACATCGACACGCCGCGAACCCGAACGCACGACCTCCTCGACATTCAGCCTGCCAAGCAGAGCTTCAACCTCGCTTGCCTGAATGCCGAGCTTTTTCTGCCATATATCAAATGACAGAGGCGAACCCGTGCCTTCCATGGAATCGAGCAGCAGGCGGATGACGCCTTTTTCGATCGCGGGGCTGCCGCAAGCAAGGCGAAATATCCGGTCATAGATCTCAGCTATCGTTCCGCCGAACACCGATGCTGAAAACACATTTCCCAGGTCGTGATAGCTTTCCAGCGGCATCGCCGCCGCGACGGCTTCGTCCATCAGCCCTCTGATGAATACAAGGTCGCCTTTTGTCCGCAGATACATCAGGTCGCGAACAGATTCAGACAGGCGAACATGCCGTGATGCGGCGAATGTTTCGATAACTGACAGTGTTTCCTCTTTTGACAGGCTTGCCAGATGAAGCGTTTCTGCCGCTTCGCCCGCGAAAGCACGTGAGCGGCGATAAGCGGCCATGCAGAACGGGAAACGGCCGCCGCGGGCGATCTCCCTGAAAGCATTCGTCACAAGATGGCCGTCCGGCATGACATCAGCCAGATGAAGATCGTCAAAAAGCA
Organism: uncultured Chloracidobacterium sp.; assembly: GCA_964583955.1. Lineage (GTDB taxonomy): Bacteria > Acidobacteriota > Blastocatellia > Pyrinomonadales > Pyrinomonadaceae > OLB17. The sequence continues at coordinate 15,824 of CAZOXY010000062.1, forward strand.
CGTAAGACCTGATCCCGACGGCGCTTGCGGCAAGAGGAAGAGAAAGGCATCGACGAACAAAAAGCTGCTGATCGTGCGGTGCATCGGCAAGCCATTTTGACTGAGACTCAAAGAATTCGAGGTCTGCGGGATTTACACGGTCGATAAGTTCGGGCAGCGTCAAAGCGGAAAACAAAATGCCGCTGTCCGACCTGCGATGAGCGACCGTCTGTGTCAGAAATTCATGGGCGAACCGCCGCGCGGCCTCAACCGACGTTTCACCCGCACGCATGGAAAAATACACCGGCGCCGGGCCGTTCTCGGCAAAAAGCCGGTCATAAGCCTGACGCAAAAGCTCGGTCGCTCCGGTTCGCGGAGCGTATCTCAGCAATATCCCGGCGGAACCTTCGCCGCGAGCATCAGCAAGGATGCGGCCAAGCTCCTCCGTTCTGCCGACGAAGCTTTCCGCGTCCCGGCCCGCAAGGATGCGTTTATGTTTGCTTTCCCCCATGTAATGGTCGTAATGGTCAGTGGATCTTTTCTTTAAAAGATCTTCCCAGATCCTCGTAATTCTGCACGATATTTCGGCCAAGCCCTTTCGCCTCGTAAAGCGCCATGTCCGCCGCTGTTATCCAGTCCTTTGGCTCCGCAAATTCGTTCGAGTAAGCCGCCAGCCCGATGCTGATGGTCACGCGTCTTTTGGGAAACTCGGTGCGTTCTATCCGCTGGCGCAGGCGTTCGGCTATCGCTTTCCCTTCTTCGACGGCGGTTTGCGGCAAAAGAACGGCAAATTCCTCGCCGCCATAACGGGCCGCAACGTCGGCGGCACGCAGCGTGTCCTTTAGAACGCTTGCGACCAGCACAAGTGCCGTGTCACCTGCCGGATGCCCGTAAGTATCGTTATACTGCTTGAAATTGTCAACGTCTATCATCAAAAGGCATATCGGAAAGCGGTGACGGCTCGCGCTGTTCATTTCCTCGACCAGACGTTCTTCTATGTATCCGCGATTCATCAGGCCCGTCAGAGAATCCGTGATAGAGCGTTTTTCCAGCTCGCCGGCCCTTATTTTCAGTGCCTTTCGGTCAAGCGCGACGGCAAGCTGCGGAGCAATTGCCTTGAGCAGTTCAACATCGCTTTCGCCGAACACCGGGCCGCCGACCCTGTCGGTAAAGTTCAGAACAGCCAGATTGCGGTCGCCGATGGAGATCGGAAAGCTCAGGAACGAACCTGTTCGGTAACGGCGTTCTTCGGGCGAGCGGTCAAAGCGTGAGAGATCAATATCTGTCACGACCAGCGGCTCACCGCCGTCAAAAGCTCTTTTTGCGACCCTCGCGCCAATGTCGTCAACACGCGTGATGTCTATCGGCGCTCCGATAAAGGCCCTGGCCGAGAGCGTTCCCGTGTCCTCGTCCTTTACAAGTATCGACGCCCTTTCGGCTCCGAGCAGTCCGGCGGAAACCCTTGTTATCTGGTTCCAGAAATCGGCAGAGTCTATTCTTTGCAGGCTTTCGTTGAATTCCTTGAGGTTTCGGGCAAGCGAATCGCGGGCGGATACGATCTCTCTCAAGCGAAGTATCTCCATTTTTGGCCCGACGGCCTTGACGAACCGCGTTATCGCGGCGCGGTCAAGCTTGGCCTCGCCCGTGCCGTGAATGCCGACTGCGGCCTTTATCTCGCCGCCGATGACGACCGGAAAAAAGAGAAGCGGCCCGGAAACACCCTGTTTGCCGGCGGAGCTTTTCGGATTGAGTTCGAGGATGTGTTCGGCATCGCTTTCGCCGATGTGCCGAAGCCCGCGAAGATCGGCGCGAACCTGTTTTTCCGCCAATTCGCCCGTGCCTGAAACGCTTGCAAACACGCCGTCACGCGATTCGAGCCACGCGGCTGACGCGGCTCCGTAAAATCGTGAGAGATGTTCCAAAATTGCCGTCGCGGCCTCGTGATGATCCATCCGCATCAACTGTCCTATCAGCGACCGCATGGCGGAGATCTCTTCCGGCCGTCTTTTTAACTGCTGTCTTGACGGGGCCGGAACGGACGGCCTGTTTGCGGCCTCGCGGTTAAATTTATCTATCAGTTCGGTTATCGCCCCGGCATCGGGCTGTTCGGAAGTTCTTTCCCGCACCGACGGCTCTTTTACCTCATCCTGTGTTTCGGTTTGGGCCTTTTCTTCGGCCGGTTCCGGCGATGCTTCCTTTTCCTTTGGGGCAAAGCGCTCGAGTTTTGCCGCGGCTTTTTTCATCGGCTCGGACGAGCCGGTAAAAAGGACGTTGCCAAAAAATTCGGTCGGCGGAAACACGCTCCACTCTCCCGAAATGGCCTTTTCCGTAGCTTCACGATAGCGGCTTGAACGGACGAACGTCCTGCCGACAATGGCTACGAACCGGCTGCCCCGGTCCTCAACAGGAACCGCGTGACACGCCAGTCCGGCGTGACATTCATATACCACCGGCTTGTCTGAGGATGCTGTCATTTCAAACGCCCGGCCGCAGTATTCGGCACAATCGGCGCTCGTCTGCGGCGAGGAGTAAAGCAGAGAGCAAATGGAATTGTTGTTGGCGGTGAAGACCTCGCGGCCCTCTTTATCCAAAACAACGACGGCGATCCCGTTCTCTTCCGCAACGGTATCCAAAAATCTGGGTTTTGTGGGCCTGGGCAGTTTCATTTTTGCAAACGCGTTACCTGCGCCTATGCCGTGAAATATGCAGGGGAACATATTCGGGGCGAACGCATTTTTGGCATAGTTGCTTTATATATCTAATCATCGGCCACTTTCATAAAAAAGTCCAAACGTCCTTTGCCCGCGCCGATCACCTTTCTGAAAAGCGAAAAAAGACGATCTAACGGCATTTCAAAATGTGTCCGAAAGCGCGACAGTTCTGCTTGCGGATGTCCGATATGTTTGCAATGCCGCCGACGGAACAAATCCTGAAACGCCCGTGTTTACAGCCTGAAATGCATTGGCACGGCTATTGATTGAAGATAATGGCAGAAAACGGCCCGACCGTGCCAGAAGCGGAGGGAGCCAAAGGAGGACACAGTATTATGATGAACAACATGAACGAATTTGGAATGCCGATAGCAACGCCCCAGCCGCCCGATTACGCGCCGGAACTCATCCGCGATCCGCTGAATCAGAATGAAGAACTGATCAGTTCGCTGAACGGCCTGATAGAGACCTGCCGCGACGGCCAGGAGGGCTTCAAACAAGCCGCCGAAGGGATAAAGAACGCGGATATCAAAACAGAGTTTTATCAGTATTCACAGCAGCGGGCGGATTTTGTCGGCGACCTGCAGGACATTGTGCGAACGCTGGGCGGCGATCCGGAAAATGCCGGAAGCCTTTCGGCATCGCTCCACCGCGGCTGGATGAACCTGAAGGCGGCGATAACCGGCGATGACGAAGCGGCGATCTACAACGAATGCGAACGCAGCGAAGACGTGGCAAAATCAGAATACCAGACCGTGCTGGAGCAGGAACTTCCGGCTTATATTCAGCAAACGGTGCAGTCACAGTATTCCGCGATACTGGCAACCCACGACCGCGTAAAGGCACTTCGTGACAATGCCTCCGCACGCGAAAGCTCGTCAACCGCCCGTTCAGGCTTTTAGACCCTGGCTACTATGATACAAAACGACCGCGCAGGATGATCTTCCATCGTCCGCTCGGTCGTTTTATCATCCTTTAAGTTCTATTTCATTCCAAGCCGACGGCTCCGAGGCCCGCTTCGGCGTTTGCGACGATGTTCGGATGCTCCGGCGAGATGCGGATGCACGCCGCGCTGTGGGCCGGTTTTATCTGCACCAACTGCGGAACGGTGCGGCGGCATTCGTCGATGGCGTACTGGCATCGCGTATGGAAATGGCATCCGGCGGGCGGATCGATAGGCGACGGAACATCGCCCTGAAGAATGATGCGGTCGCGTTTTGCCTCAACCTCAGGATCGGGAACGGGAACTGCCGATATGAGCGCCTGGGTATATGGCATCAGCGGACTGTCATAGATGTCCTTGCCCGGAGCAAGTTCCACTATTTTACCGAGATACATAACGGCCACACGGTCGGACAGATGACGGACGGCGCGAAGGTCGTGAGAGATGAAAAGATAGGTCAGGTTCTTTTCGGCCTGCAATTTTTCCATCAGGTTCATTATCTGTGCCTGTATGGAAACATCGAGCGCGGAAATAGGCTCGTCAGCAACGATAAACTCCGGATCGACCGCCAGCGCGCGGGCAATGCCGATGCGCTGACGCTGGCCGCCTGAAAATTCGTGCGGATAGCGTTTCACGAAACGTCGGCTCATGCCGACCGTTTCCATCAGTTCCTGTACCATCTGATCTACGTTGCGGCCATTTGCCAGGCCGAACGTCCGTATCGGCTCGCCGATGATCTGGCCGACGTTCATTCGCGGATTGAGCGACGCATACGGGTCCTGAAAGATCATCTGCAGATGGCGGCGCTGGTCGCGCATCGCGGATTGCGGCAGATGGGCGAGGTCTTTGCCGTTATAGAAAACCTTGCCGCCGGTCGGTTCGGTCAGGCGAAGGATCGCCTTGCCGAGCGTCGATTTTCCACAGCCCGATTCGCCAACGAGGCCAAGCGTTTCGCCCTTTTTTATATCCAGCGAAACGCCGTCAACGGCCTTGACGACCCTTGCACCGGATCTCTTTGAGACCTCCTGATCATCAATCCCATCAAAAGAGCCGGTGCTTCCTCGAAAGCCGCGCATCACGCTGGATAACAACGAACCGATGCCGCCCCCGCTCAAGCGATAGTGGACTTTCAGGTCTTCCAGTTTTATAAGATCGTTATTGGTCATTGCCTAAATAAATGGAACATATAGGTCGTATGGGACGCATATGTCTCATGCGTCCTATTGTCTATTGCCCGTCAAACACCTCTTTTGCAAAATGGCAGAGCGAATGATGGTTCTCGTTTATCTCGACGAACGGCGGATATTCCGTCCGACAGATGTCTTCAGCCCTTTCGCATCGTTCGGC